>NZ_DATMLW010000254.1:0-4341 GCF_035570375.1 Bradyrhizobium sp.
CCCGGAAGGTCCGCGTCGGGCCCCTTGTCGCCGAAGCCCGAGATGTCCGCATAGATCAAACGCGGATTCCACTTCACCACGTCTTCATATTCAAGCTTCAACCGGGCACGTGCCGGATGCGGCGTGTTGACGACGAGAACATCAGCCCATTTGACGAGCCTTTCGAGGACCTGCTGCGCGCTTGGAGACTTCAGATCAAGCGCCATACCTCGCTTGTTGCGATTGGCAAGATGCCAGGGATAGGCATCTTCCGCGACCGGCTGCGGCGGCAGGTGGTTGGCATGCCGCCACAATTCGCCGCTCGGCGGCTCCACCTTGATGACGTCAGCACCGAAGTCCGACAGGATCACCGCCGCGCTGGGACCGGCGATGAAGCTCGCCAGATCCACCACTTTCAGTCCGGAAAAAATGTTGTCGCTAGCCATGGCTGTCCTTTCCAAGTCGCCGCGTGCAGTCTGTTTCACCGGCCGAGGAACTTCGGTGCACGCTTTTCCAGGAAGGCGGAGGTGCCTTCCTTCTTGTCGTCGGTGGCGGCGCAAATGCCGAAGTAGGATGCTTCCAGGGCGAGGCCTTCGCTTTGACCGGTCTCAAGCCCCTTGTTCGCGGCCTCCAGAGAGAACTTCACCGCGATCGGAGCGTTGGCCGCGATCTGCTTCAGAATTGTCTCGGCGCGGTCAATCAGGCCGGCGGCCGACACGACTTCATTGACGAGACCGATGCGATAGGCTTCCTGCGCAGAAATTGTCTCGCCCGTGAGGATCAGCTGTAACGCACGACCCTTTCCCACCAGCCGCGGCAAACGTTGCGTTCCGCCGCCGCCTGGCACCAGCCCGAGCTTGACCTCGGGCTGCCCAAACTTGGCGTGCTCGGCTGCGATCCTCATCGTGCAAGCCATCGCCGTCTCGCAGCCGCCGCCAAGCGCAAAGCCATTGATCGCCGCGATTACCGGCTTGCCGAGGTTTTCGATAAGGTCCAACACGCCCTGCCCAAACCGGCTGGACTCTTCCGCATCGTAAGCACCAACATTTGCGAGTTCGCTGATGTCGGCGCCGGCGATGAAAGCCTTGTCGCCAGCGCCGGTGAGAATCACGCCGCGCACAGACGCGTCGGTCCTGGCATCCTCGAACGCGGCGCGCAGATCCGTCCAGGTCGGCGTGTTGAGCGCGTTGAGCACTTTGGGCCGGTTGATCGTCACGTAGGCGATCGCACCCTTCTTCTCGTACAGGACATTCGCAAGCACCAATGCCGCTCTGGGTAACGAATCCGGCACGGTTGCCGGCGAAGGCGTGAATGATGTGGCTCCGGACGCCATGGTCATATCTCCTGGATTGTGGCGGCCGGCGCGGTCGCGCCGGTGCGTTGAGAGATCACGCGAAGGCGCCGATGCCAGTGACAGCCTTGCCGATGATCAGATTCTGCATCTGATATGTACCTTCGTAGGAGTACAGCGCTTCACAATCCGCGAAGAAGCGTGCCGCCTTGTAGTCGGCAACGATTCCGTTGCCGCCGATCAACTCACGGGCCCAGGCAACCGTCTCGCGGCATTTGGCCGTAGCGAACGCCTTGGCAAGCGCGGCATGGGCGTCCGTCAGCTTGCCTTCGGCATGCAGTTGCGCCTGGCGCACGATCAGGCACTGCGAAGCCGTGATATTGGCGATCATTTTGGCGAGAAGGTCTTGGACCAGCTGGAACGACGCGATCGGCTTGCCAAACTGCAAGCGCTCCTGGCTATACTTCAGCGCGGTCTCATAAGCGCCCATCGCGCATCCAGTCGCCATCCACGCCACGGCGAAGCGCGTCATCTTCAGTACCTTCGCGGTGTCGCGGAATGAACTGCCGCCCTGGAGACGATTCGTTTCCGGCACGCGAACATCCTTCAGCGTGATATGGCCGTTCTGGACCACCTTGAGCGCAATCTTGTTCTCGATCTTCTCGACACTGAAGCCGGGCGTCGATTTGTTCTCGACGATGAAGCCTTTCACCTGATTATCGCCGAGATCGCGCGCCCAGATGATGGAGAGGTCGCACCACGGCGCATTGCCGATCCAGCGCTTCTCGCCATTCAGGATCCAGGTGTCGCCCTCGCGCTTCGCCGTCGTCAGCAGGCCGCCGCTGGCGCCCGAGCCAACCAGCGGCTCCGTCAGGCCGAAACAGCCGATCTTCTCGAAGCGTGCCATCGGCGGCAGCCATTTCTGCTTCTGCTCTTCCGATCCGTCGATGTAGATGGAGCCCATCGCCAGGCCGACATGCACGCCAATGAAGGTCGCGACCGATGGGTCGACGCGTGCGAGCTCCATCTGAACAAAGCCCAACAGTGCCAAGCTTCCACCTGCGCAGCCGTAGCCCTGCATTGCAAGCCCACCGATGCCCAACTCCTTGATCGCCGGCAGCAATTCGAACGGAAAAGCATCGTTCACCCAATAGTCTGTGATGACAGGCGCGACCTTCGTTTCCATGAAAGCGCGCACCCGTTTCACCGTCGCGAGTTCGTTGGCACTCAAGGTCTCGTAGACCTCGTAGAAGTCGCTATTTGGTGCCGGTAACGGCTTCGGCGTCGCGGGCCTGCTTGCTGCGGGTGCGGTGGGCATTCGGAGCTCCTGATGCTTCGGCTCGAAAGCCGGAATAAGTTGTGAGTTTGATTGATCGATCTTGCCGGCGGCGGCTCGCTCCTAGGCGGCCGTCGATTTCGTTTGAGCCGACGTGGCTGCCTTTTTACGCAGCTCAATCAGGCCGAGCAGAACCTCGTCGCGCTCTGCCGCTAGCTGATCGATCGAGCGCGATCCGGCCTCGGCATGTACACTGTCGATGAGCGTCTTTTGCACGTCCGGAGTCAGCACCGGCGAACCGAGCGTCTTCCACCAGGCGGTCATTGGACCCGTGAACTGCTGGAAGAAGTGTTCGATACCACCCGGACCGCCGCCGAGATGGTTGAGCATCAGATTGCCCATGACGCCCCACCGAAGGCCCGGGCCCCAGCACAGCGCGGTGTCGACGTCGGCGGCGCTCACCACGCCTTCCGAGACAAGGTAGTACACCTCGCGGGCCAGCGCCGCCTGCAGACGGTTGGCGACATGCCCTGGCATTTCCTTGTTGAGGCGCACCGTCCGTTGCCCAATCGAGGTGTAAAATTCCGCGGCGCGCTGGATTGTGGCTTCCGAGGTCTTTGCCCCACCGACGATCTCAACCAGCGGGATCAGGTGCGGCGGATTGAACGGATGGGCGATGACGCAGCGCTCGGGATGGGCCGCGGCGCCCTTCTGGATTTCGCTCATGGTGAGCCCCGATGAGCTCGACGCGATGATCACGTCGGGCGCCAACAGCTCGTCCAGCTGTCCATAGAGCTTCTGCTTGAACTCGATCCGCTCGGGCCCGTTCTCCTGGACGAGATCGACGCCGTCGACCGCTTGCGCGAGCGCGGCCGTGAACTTCAGGTTCGACTGCGACGCTGCGGGCGAGAGGCCCAATCGCTTGAGCGCCGGCCAGGCTGCCTCAACGAAATTCCTTAAGCCGGCTTCCGCGTTCGGCGCAACGTCCGTCGCGACGACCTGCAGTCCCTTGGCGAGAAACAGCGAGGTCCAGCTCGCGCCGATGACGCCTGTGCCAATAATGGCTATCCGGCGAATGGGCTTGTTTTGCGACATATCAGGTCTCCTTCGGGATTTCGGCGTATGCGATGCCGGTGAGGTTGCCCTGGCCATAGAGGAAGCTGCGCTCGCCGGATCCATTGAGCCGCGCGGAGTAGACCGAGCCGGCGAAATCGGTCACGAACATGCGGTCGCCCGGTACATCGAGCGCAATTCCGATCCCTTCCATCAGATGGTTCACCACGATCTCTGGCTCAGCAGGTTTGTTATCGATCGAGGCCCGGTTCACGGTGTTGCCGCGCGGCGGGTCACCTCGATCGGTCCAGTACAGAACGCGATTCTTGAGGTCGAGTTCGAGGTCGATCGGCTCGGGCAGATGATCGAAGAAGACTTCGATATCCGAGCGATTTGTTGCGGTCTGTCCTTTGGGAATTTCGACGTTGGCGCGGAAGATGCGGCCGAGGCCGGCATTGTCGGGACCCTTTTGAGTCCAATAGATCCGTCCGAGCTTCGGATCGATGGTCAGCCCGACGCACCACTTGGTCGGATCCCGGCGGTCGACGTCGCCGCATCCCGCTTCAATGAGTGTCTCGATCCGAGACCCGTCGAGATTGCACCGCATGACACGCATGCCCTCGCGGTCACACCAATAGAGCTTGCCGCTCGCCTTCTCGAGAATGAGCTGTTTCGGAGTATGAGTGTTTCCGACCGGCACGATGACCTTGCGGTTCTTGCCGTCGATATCGGCGCGCTCGAT
>NZ_DATMLW010000255.1:0-5831 GCF_035570375.1 Bradyrhizobium sp.
GTTCCAGATGATTCAGGATCTGCTCGCCAAGATGCTTGCCAATCTGACCGCGTGCCAGTGCCTGATGCTCCGTCTGGCGCAGCTTGATGACGAAGGCAAGCTTGACGACCATCATGCGGCGCTGGCGAAGGCGTTCTGCACGGCGAAATCGCGCGAGACGGTCTCATGGGGCCGCGAGGTCCTGGGCGGCAACGGCATCGTCGCCGACTACAATCTCGCGCGCTTCTTCGCCGATGCCGAGGCGCTGTACTCCTACGAAGGCACATATCAGATGCAGAATCTGATCGTCGGCAAAGCCATCACCGGTCGCGGCGCCTTCGTGTGACATCCCGGCGGCCGGCGCTCCGACGCCGGCCGATCCCCCATGCAGGAGATATGACCATGGCTTCCGAAGCCGCATCAATCACACCTTCGCCGGCAACCGTGCCCGATTCGTTGCCCAGAGCGATATTGGCGCTTGCGAACGTGAAGTACGAGAAGAAGGGTTCGACCGCCTATGTGACGGTCAATCGGCCCAAGGTGCTCAACGCGCTCAACACGCCCACCTGGACCGATTTGCAGGCCGCATTCGAGGACGCAAAGGCCGACAAGTCCGTGCACGGCGTGATCCTCACCGGCGCGGGCGATAAGGCTTTCATCGCCGGCGCCGATATCGGCGAACTCGCGCATGTCGACGCCTACGAGGCGGAGGAGTCCAGCCGGTTTGGGCAGGGTGTACTGGACCTCATCGAAAATCTCGGCAAGCCGGTGATCGCGGCGATCAATGGCTTTGCGCTCGGCGGTGGCTGCGAGACGGCAATGGCCTGCACGATGAGGATCACGGCCGAGCATGCCAGATTTGGGCAGCCCGAAGTCAAGTTGGGCTTGCTGCCTGGCGGCGGCGGAACGCAGCGTTTGCCGCGGTTGGTGGGAAAGGGGCGGGCGTTGCAACTGATCCTCACGGGCGAGACGATCACCGCGCAGGAAGCTTACCGCATTGGTCTCGTCAACGAAATCGTCCCCGCGGCCAGCCTGATCGAGCGAGCCGAAGCGATTCTGAAGCAGATCGCGGCCAACGCGCCGATCGCCGTGAAGTTCTCGCTGGAGGCTGCGAACAAGGGGCTGGAAACCAGCCAAAGCGAGGGCCTTGCCCTTGAAGCCTCCTACTTCGGCATTTGCGCCGCTACCGAAGACAAGAAGGAGGGCACCACCGCCTTTCTCGAGAAGCGTGCACCGAAGTTTCACGGACACTGAATCGAGCGCGCGCGAGACCGGAAATTTGCTATGGCAACGCCTTCTCCCACCCCAGTTCCGACAGAGCGCTTCCGGTTGACCAGTCCGACGGACTGTGCATCGCGTGCGCCCGTTGGGACAGCCGCGGCCCGGCCCGGGCCGTGGTTCAGATCGCCCATGGGATGGGTGAACACATGGGGCGCTACGCCGATACCGTCGATGCGCTCGTTGCGGCGGGCCTCATCGTCTACGCCAACGATCATCGCGGGCACGGCCTCTCGGCCCACTCGCAATTGGGAGAATTAGGCAAGGGCGGCTTTGAACTTCTCGTCCAGGACATGGTCAGCCTGAGCGAGATCGCCAGAGAGGATAATCCCGACCTGCCGCTGCTCCTCCTGGGGCACGACATGGGATCCTTTGCCGCGCAGGGATACGTCATCGACCACAGCCACGAGATTGATGGTTTGATCCTCTCGGGATCGGGAGCGCTTGAAGGCTTCGCTCGGACCGCGCTTCAGGAAATCGCGGGTAGCAACCTGCTCAACGCCGCATTCGAGCCGGCGCGCACGCCCTTCGACTGGCTGTGCCGCGATCAGGCGATCGTCGATGCGTTCATGGCCGATCCTCTCTGCTTTGAAAAGCTTCATCCCGACTCTCTTGTTTCCTTCCTCGGCACCGCGCCGCGATTGTGCGATCGAGTCGCACTCGGCAAGGTCCGCAGCGATCTGCCGATCTATTTGTTCTCCGGAAGCGAAGACCCGGTCGGGCAGCAGCTGCGCGCCACAAACTGATTGCCCGCTACCGCGATGCCGGGCTGAGCGATATCGCCTTCGATTTTTATCCGGGCGGTCGGCACGAGATGCTGAACGAGATCAACCGGCGGCAGGTCCAAACCCGCCTGCTCAGCTGGATTTCCCGGACACTGGAAAAACTGAACGACGATGACCACAGCGTTTCAACCGCACTCGAACTTCAACACTAAGGAGACAAACATGCCGAACGACAACATCTTTTCCGGACTCAAGGTGGTGGATCTCGCGAGCTTTATCGCAGGTCCGAGCGCTGCCGTGATTCTGTCGGACTTCGGCGCCGACGTCATCAAGGTCGAGCCGCCGAACGGCGAGCTATTGCGAATTGCGAACCACCTGCCGCCGCAGCCGCTTTCCGAGGACGCTTACCCCTGGCACCTCGCGAATCGCAACAAGCGGGGTATGGAGCTTAATCTGAAAGCCCCGAGCGCGCAGCAAGTTCTCGAAAAGCTCGTCAAATGGGCTGACGTACTCATCGTCAATACGCCGCATCCCGCGCGCGCACGATTGAAGCTCGAATATCAGGATGTCGTGCGGTGGAATTCGCGGCTCATCTACGCGGACATCACGGGTTTCGGCGATAAGGGACCTGATGCGAATCTCCCCGGCTTCGACATCACCTCATACTGGGCGCGCAGCGGCCTGTTGTCGATGACGCGCGATGCCGGTTCGACGCCAACCTGGCCGGTGGCCGGCAGCGGCGACAATGCAACCGCCGTCGGGCTCTATTCGGCGATCGTCACTGCCTTGTACCGTCGCGAGCGCACCGGCGAGGGGGCGCATGTCACGACCTCGTTGCTTGCAGAAGGCGTATGGTCCGCCAGCGTCTCGATCCAGGCCGCGCTGTGCGATGCTAAATTCTTCGGGCTGCACGATCGCAAGAATCCTGCGAATGCGGCCATGAACGTCTGGCGCACCAAGGATGACACCTGGTTCGTTCTCATCATCACGCCCGACAAGCTGGCACCCGTCGCCAAGGCCATCGGCCGCCCTGATCTTCTCACCGATCCGCGGTTCTCCAATCCGGCGAAGCTGATGGCGAATATGCCGCAGCTCACGGCGATCCTCGACGAGATCTTCTCTGCCGAGCCGATGGCGCATTGGTACGAGGTGTTCAATGGCGTTCACGTGACGTTCGGAGCGGTGCGTGGACCGCAAGAGGTGATCAAGGATCCCCAGCTCCAGGCGAACGACATCATCGTTCCGCTCAATGGTGCCGGCGGCAAGCTGACGTCCACCATCAGCAGCCCGCTTCAGGTGCATGGCGTTGCCAAAGTGCCCGCAAAACGCGCCCCAAAGATTGGAGAACACAACGGGGAAGTTCTTCGGCAGCTCGGATTTAGCGCGGCCGAAATCGATGGTTTGCACGAAAGTGGTGCCATTCCGAAAACAAAGGAACATGCCGCTTAACGTGACGAACTGTCGGGGGCGGTAGGAGTGGCCCCGACACCTCGACTTGCAGCGAGATTTACCAAAGGCAACAGGACTTCGACGATGGCTGATACTGTTACCGAACATGCAGGAAGCGTTTTGCGGGTCCAGTTTAACCGGCCGACAAAGCGAAATGCGATGGCGTCAGCCATGTACGTGGCTCTCGCAGGCATCTTCCAACGAGGCGGCGAATGACGAGAACACGCGTGTCGTCCTCTGGCACGGCGCGGGGGATTCGTTCTGCGCGGGTAACGATATCGAGGATTTTCTGAAGAACCCTCCGGGTCCAGGAGAATCTCCGCAGGCCGGCCTCATGAACGCATTGGTCAATTTCGACAAGCCATTGATCGCAGCGGTTCACGGCGCCGCCATCGGTGGCGGCACCACCATGCTGACGCACTGCGACTTCATCTACGCGGGCGAGAGCACGAAATTCCAGATGCCCTTCATCAATCTTGCTGTCGTACCGGAATTCGGATCGAGCATGCTCCATGCCGTTGCGGATCGGTCATGTTCGTGCGGCTGAGCTGATTTTGTTGGGAGTTCCCTTTGATGCCGGGCGCGCCGCGGAGTTGGGTCTGGTCACCGACGTTGTTTCCGATAAGGACGTGCTGGCAAGAGCGACGACGCTTCGCCCCATCGTCTCGTTCCATTCACCGGATGGCTGGCCCATTTGGGTTGCGGAGACAAATGCAATGGACGCGGAAATCATCGCCCAAACGAACGGGCTCTTCCCGCTGCAGAGCCGTCCCAAAGGCCTGTTTCAAGTGGCCATCCTGCTCGTGCGGAGAGAAGACGATCGTATGAGAAATCCACACATCGTCCGCGACACAGACGAACGACGGGGTGGAGCAATTCTCTGCACGGGCCCAACTGCCACCGCGCTCACTCAAGCGAAGTGTGACGGCGGTGAATCAATGCTGCCCAACGGCTATCACCAGCCAGCTGGCTCCGCGCAGAGTTCGCTCGGGTCGTCCGGCATAGCTGAGACGGGTCTACACGTCGATGGTTTTTCGATCGTTGTCCGCGTTGTCCCGGATGGCGGTTCAACAAAAAAGCCATCTGACTTTGGCGCGACATACACCGACATACAGACAATTCTTTCGAGCGCGCTTGAGAAGATTGTCGATCGGTTTCGTGGGGCGGACCCGCCCTCGACCAATTCGTCGAATCCGCAGCCGGAGCTCCTCCTGAGTGTGGCAGAGCTAGTCACACTACCTCAAGCGACGCCGACCGAGATAGTGCTGCGCGTCGGCCCCTGGAGCTCAACCTTCTCGAGCGAACGGCCAAACGTGGCGATCGGCAGATTGAGTTACTCCCGCGAGAGTTTCGGCTACTGCGATACATGATGGAGCGTAGCGACAAAGTGCTGACTCGAGCAAGGCTTCTGCAAGAAGTCTGGAATTACAAATTCGTTTCACAAACAAATCTTGTTGACGTTCACATGGGTCGACTTCGGCGCAAGGTAGACGGCGTGAATGAGCCGCCGATGATTCGTAGCGTCCGCGGCGCCGGATTTGTTCTGAACGTCAATCCTCTCTCTCGGGACGAACTATTGGAAGGCTAGCGCGAGCGGTCTGCCAGGCTGAATCTCGGAATGTCCATAGGATCGAGGTGCCAATCGATTCACACCAGTAAGGGCGAGCGTCATAAACCTTTGTATCGTTCCGTAACATCTTTAGATGCCGAACGATTACCTATGTTCAATTGAGCCGCCGGTCACGATCGTCTTAGCTGCATCCGTTAGAAAAGCGCACAGGCTCATGAAGTGCGACGGCGAAAATAGGATGGTCGACGAACACCTACAATAAAGCCAACAGGAGACAACAATGCCTCACTGCTCCGAAAGTCTTAGAACCGGCAGAGCCGCGCGATGCGCAGTTTGTGATGGCAAGTTTGGTCTTGTCCGCCACTACTCGTGGCGAACCCCGCTTTGTTCCAAGAAGTGCGTCGATCGCTTCAGGACTCGCAGGAACGATGACCGCAATTGGGTGGGCTGGCTCCAGATCGCCTTCAACCAGCTTCCAGCGAACCAGGCGAGCGCTTCATGACGGTCCAGATCTCACCTCCGCGCTGCCCAAACCATGACCGACGAGGCGATCGCGGGTCAGCTTAAGGCCCTTGCCGACGACTACCAGCGGCGGGCTGAGAATGCTTCGTATGTTGATGCGGCCAAAGCATTAGCTTGATCGGCTGCTAGCGAGTAAACGGTGAGGCGACCACACGCGCGGAGAGAGGCATGTACAACGATTCTTTGTTCAACGCTTTCGCGCGATCGTTCGAGGCGCGAAGCGAAACGGACATGTCGATGGCGGAATATCTGGAATCGTGTCGAGGCGATCCGATGCGATACGCAAATTCGGCCGAACGACTACTAGC
>NZ_DATMLW010000256.1:0-27523 GCF_035570375.1 Bradyrhizobium sp.
CATCACGGTAGTGGCCGGACTCGCCCCGGACGACGTCGAAGTAGTCGCGCGCAGCGCGGCATTCGAGCAGGCACTCGCTGCATTGGGCTGGACGAAGGGCGGCACCATTGCGATCGACTATCATTGGGTTGCCAATGATCCGGCGCTCACGCAAAAAACGGCAGTTGAGGTGGTCGCGCTCGCGCCCGACGTCCTTCTCGGGTCCAGCAACAGTGCAATTGCGGCACTTTCGAAGGCGACGAGCACCATTCCAATCGTGATGGTGCAGGCCATCGATCCAGTCGGGTCCGGCTATGTCGAGAGCATGGCGAGGCCGGGCGGTAATATCACAGGCTTCACACAGTTCGAATACAGCCTCGCTGGTAAGTGGCTCGACCTGCTGCTCGAGATTGCGCCGGGCACCACGCGGGTCGCTGTATTGCGCGATCCGACGCACGGCCCGGGGATTGCGCAGTTTGCCGTGATCCAGGCGCTGGCGCCCGCACGCGGGGTGGAGTCCATTCCGATCAACCCTTCCGACGTTGCTGACATGGAGCGCCGGATAACGGCGTTCGCGAGCGTTCCCAACGGAGGAATGATCGCGACAGTGGGAGGAGGCATCTCCGCGCACCGCGCGGCAATCATTGCCGCAGTCAACAAGAACCACTTACCGGCGACTTATCCCTACCGCTACTACACCGCTGACGGCGCTCTCGCCTCATATGGTCCCGATACGGTTGGCCAGTACCGACGTGCAGCCAGCTATATCGATCGTATCCTCAAAGGAGAAAAGCCCGCTAACCTACCAGTGCAGGGGCCGACCAAATATGAACTGACGGTCAACCTCAAAACAGCGAAAACGCTGGGGCTCACCGTGCCGCCATCGATCCTCCTCCGAGCCGATGAGGTGATCGAATAAAGCCAAGCTAGCAATTGCTGCGATGTACGAGTCCGAAAGTGACACTTTTCGGACATGGCACGATGTCTGACTTTGAGTCCGTTATGCGCACCAAAACGGACATGGAAGCCGATCGGGATCGATCATCGCGGGCTCCGCGTAGCATCAAGGCGTTTCTCGAAAGCGAAGATACGCTTTCCCGGACAAGGCTTTTGCGGTGTCGACAAATCGCGATGCTGATCGCGTTCGCCGCCGTATTGCTCGAGAGTTTCAGAACGGCGAGGCCGTGAAGCCGAGCGGCTGCACCACGTCATAGGATGCCTTCGTCAGCGGCGCGGCATAGGTGACCGTGAGCGCACCGAATGGCGAGGCCCAGCTCAAGCCGCCACCGACCGAAGAGCGCACGATGTTGGCATTGGCAAGCTGTAGCGATTGGGTTGAACCCGGAAAGGTCGTCGGCCCGTTGTAACGGAATACGCTGCCGGCATCGACAAAGGCGAGCGCCTTCAGCCCGTATTCCGCCGGAACCCCCGGGATATTGCTTTGCAGCTCCGCCGTCGTCGCCCAGTACATGCTGCCGCCGACATTATCCATCGTGGTGCCGGGCGTGAGGTCGCGCGGGCCGAAACCATTGGGCGCAAATCCGCGCACCATCGAAGGGCCGCCGAAGAAGCTGTCGATCAGCGGCACCTGCTTGCCGCCCCAGCCGGTGATGTAGCCGCCTTGTGCGCGCGCCAGGCTCACCACGTCGTCGTTGATCTGATGGTAGTAGCGGAAGTCCTCGGTGGTACGCAGGAAGTTCACGTCGCCGCCGAGGCCGGCCAGATCCTGCCTGAGCGTCGAAGTGAAGCCGCTGGTCGGAGCCTTCGGATTGTCGACGGTCGAAAAAGTCGCGGTCTCGCCGACCGCCGACACCCATTGCGGGCCGGCCAGGGCTGCCTGCTGGATCGCGATCGACGCTGGCAGGGCGAGCGAGGCCGGATTGAGCGTGACTTCCTGCCTTGCGATCGAATAGCGCCACTGCACGCCCAGCTGCTCGGTCAGGGGCGTGCCGATCAGGAGCATCATGCCGTAATTTTCGGTGCCGTAGGACTGGTAGCTGTTGGCAACGCTCTCCTTGGCAAAGATATCGATGCCCCCGGAAACGCGGTTACCGAAAAAATAGGGGTCGGTCGCCGAAAGATCGATGCCGCGGGTGTATTGGCCGTAGGTGAAGGCGGAACTGAGCGCCACACCGGTGCCCATGAAGCTGCGGTCCCCGAGCTTGACCTCGGCGAGCCAGCCATCGACGGTCGAGTATCCGCCGGCGATGTTGAAATCGCCTGTGTTCTGCTCCACCACCTCGACGTCGAGAATGACGCGATCCGGCACAGAGCCGGGCCTGGTCGAGAGCTTGACGGTCTTGAAGTAGCCAAGGTTCTTCAGCCGCCGTTCGGCGCGGTCGACGAGACCCTTGTTGAAGGCATCGCCCTCGGCGATATCGAATTCGCGGCGGATCACGTAACCGCGGGTGCGGGTGTTGCCGTGGATATCGATGCGCTCGACATAGGCGCGCGGCCCCTGGGAAATCTCGAACGCCACGTCGATCCGGTTGGCAGTAGCATCGCGGACGATGCGGGGGGAGACATGGGCGAAGGGATAGCCGAGCTTGGCGAGTTCGATGGCGAGCGCCTCGTCGGTCTTGTCGAGCGCGGTGCCGTTGAACGTGCCACCTTGTTGCACGAGCAGGAGACGGCGGAGTTTTGCCGCATCAAGCCCCTCGACATGGCAGAGGACGTTGACGTCGCCGAAACGGTAGAGCGGGCCTTCGTCGACCGTGAAGGTCAGCGTGAAGCCGCGCGTTGCCGGGTCGTATTCGGCGACCGCCGAAGGCACGTTGACGTCCGCGTAGCCTTTGCTGCGATAGTAGTTGCGCAGGCTTTCGCGGTCGGCGGAGACAAGGTCGGGGTCATAGACGTCGCCGCCGATGAGGAAACTCAGCATGTTGGTGGCCGAGGTCTTGATGACGGCGGCAAGCTGCCGTTTGCCGAACGCCTTGTTGCCGACGAAATTGATCTGGCGCACCGGCGTTTTGGCGCCTTCGGTGATCACATAGACCAGGTCGACGCGGTCGTTGCCGCGATCGATGATCTCGGGCCGCACGCCGACCTCGTCGCGGCCGAGATGACGATAGGCCTCCATGATGTGCGAAACATCGGATTGCACCTGCGCACGCTGCAGCGTGCCGCGCGGCTTGGATTCGATGGTCTTGGTGAGCTCGTCGTCCTTGATCCGCTTGTTGCCCTCGAAGGCGACGCGATCGAGCACCGGCGCTTCATGCACGTGCACGACCAACCGCTCGCCGGCGCGCTCGATCGAGACCTTGTCGAACAGGCCGGTCGCCACCAGCGATTTCAGAGCGGCATCGCGCGAGGCTTCGTCAAAACGCCCATCGGCCGCGGCGTGGAAATAGGACCGCACCGTCTCGGCATCGACCCGGCGATTGCCTTCGACCTCGATGGCCGCACGCGTCTTCGCGTCGCCGTCGCGCGACTTCGCGTCGACCCGGCCGGCCGTCGTTTCACTCGCGATGCCTTGCGCACGGGCCTGCGCGCAACAAAACACGAGCGCAGCGGCAAGCAGTAGGCTTGCCGCTTTGGACCGGGAGCTTCGCCGGTGTGACGCCAGCCGCTCCGGCGCCGCCATCTCAGGCGCCATATCGCCTCATCACGTCTTGCCCGTTATCCCCCTCCGCCTGCGCCTTGATCGAATGCGCCGACAGGGGCGAAAGAATGTCGCCGATGGGGAGAGATGTCGCCTTAAGCGTTAACGGTTCGCCACAATTTTGGCTTGCCACAATTCAGACGCAGCCGTGGAACGCGCGTCCCAGAATTGTCGTATAGCCGCTTCAAATAAAACCTAGCGAATAGTGCATGATTGGCCACAGTGGGAACTGGCTTTTCCCTGCGCGCGCTTGCGTGGGGATCATTCCTGGACACCACGCCTGGGGCGATGGCTTGGCGATCCAGGACCATCGCGCTTTTGGCAGTTTGCGTCGGGGAGCATCACATGCGTTTCGTAAGCCTGGTCATCGCCTTGTTCGTGCTGGTTCAGCCCGCGGCAGGTGCGGTCACGCCGGAGATCGATCCGCGCGCCTCGCTGAGCGTGGTTCAGCAATGGATCTATAACTACCGCGCCAAGCCCGATTATGCGCATGTGCCTGCGGCGGTGCGCGTGCTTTTCCACTCGCAGACCTTCCGGGAGCCGGAGAACGCCGGCATCTATCTGGGCTTCATTGCGGGTGCGATCGCCTCCAACCCGGCCAAGGCCGAGCAGCTCGTGTTGAGCTTCTTCCCGGTCAAGCCCGAAGACGAATGGGTGATCGTGCGCGCGATCGCGTTCTCGGGCTTGCCCGAGTGGCGCAACCTTCTGCGCCGGGTTGCGCCGAAAATGCCGGGACGCAGGGTGATGATCGACAGCTATCTTGCGGGCTCGCTGCCGACGCTGACCGAGATTCCGCTGGAAGAGCCGACGCCCGGAATGATGGAAAAGATCAAGGGCGTGCTCACCAAAAATCCGTTCGCCAAGGAAGACAAGAAGCTGAAGATGCGGCAGACCTTCGCCGGCAACCAGGATCTGCTCGATACGCTCTGGGGATATTACTTCGCGACCGGCTCCTACGCCCCGATCCTGCGCATCATGCAGATGCTGCCCTGGAGCAAGAGTCGCGATACCGTCGACAAGCTCACGGTCGGCAGCATGGCGCGTTACACGCTTGCAAGCTACGCGGTTCGTGACGCGGGCCTGCGCGAATATCTTCGCAGCGAACTGGCGGTGCAGCCGGCACCGGTCAAGGTGCCGCTGGCCGAGGTTGTGGAAGCGGCCGACACCGTGCAGCTGGGTGCAGTGCGCAAGGACGCGCTTGCCGCGGTGGAAGAGCTCAAGGCGAAGGGCTCGGATGCGCGCCGCAACCTCGACTTCTGGGGCCAGGTCGGGGTCGGCGCGGTTGCGCTCGGCTGCGTCTCGGCGGCAGCGCTTGGCGCGATCGCGGTCGGCATTCCCTGCGTGATCGGCGGATCGGCCTCGCAGGGGCTGTTGTCGTTCTGGGAAAAGCAGCAGTGAAGACAGCCCGCGCCATGCGGCTTTTGAGGCGGGCCTCTTCGCTGCGGCTCAAGGCCATGACGCAGCCTGCCCGTACGTGCGAAGCGCAAGCGCAACGATCCCATGTTTCGTCATTCCGAGGTTCCGGGTCTGATGCTGACGCACCCTCGCGGAATGCCCGACGTCCTTCACTCTCCTCGCGATGACGCCGAGGCCCACGCGGGCGAAGCCTTCGGCTCGCTTTTCTCGATGATATAAGTGCTCACAATGTAGGTTTTCTTGCCGCCGTTCTAGTGTCCTGATTCCGAAGTTCGCATCATTTTGCGGCGACCTCGTCTGCGAACTTCGGAATCGAAAGGACACCAGCAAACATATTGATTCTAGTGTGGCTTTGGTTCAGAAGTCCGCATGACGAACTCGCGAGCTGCAATGATGCGGACTTCTGAACCGCCACGCTAGGCGTTTTCGGGCTTGGCAAGCGGGCAGGCGAGGGGTGGGGACGGAGTCATGCTAGCGCCCGATCGGCATGAAAAATAGACCACAGATGCAATCTGGCCCGAAGGCGCGGAAGCATCTGTGGTCGCCCTTCTGAAATAAATCCTCCAAAGGATCAGGTCATCGAAAGCCGTCGACGCAAGGCTCGCGCGCTCCTCAAAGGCTGTGATCTTTCCCTGGGCCTTGCAGGTAGAGCACAAATGCCGATACCCGGTTTGATCTCGATCAATGTTCGTCCCGATCGGGGCGCATGGTACGATGTCTGCAATCCCGAGCCCGGAATCAGCGAAAAGGAGGCGCTCATGTTTTCGGTGATCTTTGAAGTCCTCCCGAATGAGGGGCGCAAGGATGAGTACCTTGAGCTTGCCGGAAATCTCATGCCGATACTTGAGGCGATCGACGGGTTCGTCGACGTCGAGCGCTACGAAAGCAAGCGCCGGCCAGGCTGGGTATTGTCGCAATCCACCTGGCGCGACGAGAAATCGATGGTGCGCTGGCGCACCCAGCGCGATCATTACTTCGTTCAGAGCAAGGGCAGGTTCGAGATCTTTGCCGACTATCATCTGCGCATCGGCGAAATCACCTCCGACACCGACCCGCCGAAGGGGCTAAATGTGGTCGAGCAGCGCTTTGACGAGACCGAAGTCGGTGTCGCGAAACTCGTGACGTTTACGGAAGCAACGCCGGCGAAGAACAACACCTTCGCGCGGCCGGATCGGCTGCCGGCTCATCTCGGGCTCGACCTGTCGAGCGATGGCGTCGCCGACCACGACGTGTTCGAGAGCATCTATAATCCGGGAAAGCTGGTGCTGCTGACCTCCTGGAAGGACACCGAGAGGGGCCGGGCGTGGTCGCCCGCCAGCATACCGGGGTTCGACAAGCTTCGGCACCGCAGGATGCGCATCGTGCGCGATTACGGACGTTTCGATCGGCGCGAGGCGCCGCAATACTACGCAGATATCAAGCAATCTTCAAAAGGCGCCCGTTGAGCGGCGACATCCTTCGGAACAACAGAGAAGCGAGGGCGCAATGGGACTGATCTACTTTCTTGTTCTGCTTGCGGTCATCTATGCCGTCGTTTCAATCCGCGTCCTCAAGCAATATGAGCGCGGCGTGGTTTTCCTGCTCGGCCGCTTCACCGGCGTGCGCGGACCCGGACTGACGCTGATCTTCGTGCCTTTCCAGACTATGACGCGGGTGTCGCTGCGCACCGTCACCATGCTGATCCCGTCGCAGAAGATCATCACCAGGGACAACGTTTCGATCGATATCGCGGCGGTGGCCTATTATCACATCACCAACCCCGAAAGGGCGGTGATCGCGATCGAGAACGTCTACAACGCGATCAACCAGATCAGCCAGACCACGGTGCGCAACGTGGTCGGGCGCTTCAGCCTCGATCAGCTGTTGTCGGACACGGCCAGCATCAACGATCAGATCAAGAACGTCATCGACCAGCACACCGAGCCCTGGGGCACGCAAGTGACGGCGGTAGAGATCAAGGACATCGTCCTGCCGGAGAACATGCAGCGGGCGATGGCAAAGGAGGCCGAGGCCGAGCGTGAACGCCGCGCCAAGATCGTCGCCGCCGAGGGCGAATACCAGGCGGCCGTCAAGCTCGGGCAGGCGGCCGACATCATCACCGAGCATCCGGTCGCACTTCAGCTCCGCACTCTGCAGACGATGGCCGAAATCTCGATCGAGAAGAATTCCACCATCATCTTCCCCGCCCAGTTCATGACGACGGTGCAGGACGCGATCGCCATGCTCTCCAAGGACGCCAAGTCGAAATAGACCATCGCTACGCGACAAAGGTCGACGTTTGGCCGTCCCCGGCTATCAAGGGCGTCAACCGGTTCGAAGCCTGCCGCCGGGCACATCCGCCCTGG
Source organism: Bradyrhizobium sp. (assembly GCF_035570375.1). Classification (GTDB taxonomy): domain Bacteria; phylum Pseudomonadota; class Alphaproteobacteria; order Rhizobiales; family Xanthobacteraceae; genus Bradyrhizobium. Next base: position 7,342 of record NZ_DATMLW010000256.1, read on the forward strand.
CCAACGCTTTGGATCATGATGCGATTAAGTGGAATCGCGTCATGATCTCCTCTTTTTGTTTGAGCATGATCTTTTCGGAAAACCGGTTTCCACTTTTCCGGATCATGCTCTAGAAGCCCAAATCCTCGTTCGCGTAGAAGGTGTTGAGGATGGAGACGCGAGGCTGATCAGTCTGGATCGCCGGGCGGCCGTGCCAGCTGATCTTTGTCAGCGAGTGATTGGCTTTGAGGACCACGAACGCGTATCCGACATTGGGCAGAAATGGGATGGTCTTCACCGGCTCCAGGCAATAGGAGCCGACGTTAAAGAGGCCCTTGAGGGATGCTCGATAAAGCGTTGTGCCCAAGGCTTCCTGGCTGGTGTCGGTCGGGCAATAAAGCTGCATCGTCACGACCTTCTTGCGCGTGTCCGGATGCGGCTTGATCTGGTAGCCGTCCCTGTCCCTGTAGACCACCGGTTTCGGCACCAGCTTCAGATCGTCGACGCTCGCCAACCGGTCACCGCGGGCACGAATTTCCAGCCCGTCACGAAGTCTGTTTCGGATCGCCCGCTCCAGCGCTTTCGAGGTCAACATCGTCGAAACAGCAGACCATGTCGGTCGCAGTGCAGGCTCGATTTTTTCAACATTTTCGCCGTAGAGGCGCAGCGCCGTGCGGGTTCCCGTACCGGTGATCAGATCAAATCCTTCCGCAGGGACACTGCGCACCAGGTCGCGGTAGAAATCCGCGGGAAAGTAATTGCGGAACACAATATGGGGGAAGGGCGAGGAGAAATGATCGGCAGCCTCGATGCTCGCAACCGCATGCGCGGTGAGCTCCTCGGTCAGATCAGGGACTGTCTCAGCAAGCGTCATGACGATGACTCAGAACAGGTTACGTTTGAATTGGATTAGCTTGAATTCTCAGCTCCTGGGCCAAATAAGACAACTGGCCCGGATCGTCCACCCTGAAGGCGGATTTTCGCTTTTTTGTGGACAAAAAGCGAACCCGACAATGATCCGGCGCGGTCGCCGCAGCTTCGTGTTCGATGTCCTGATCCGGCTCCGGTCACTCGTTTCGGTGCGAAAATGTTGCTTTTTGCCGTATTCATTCAAGCCCGACCGGTAATCCTCGAATTCGACGCTTTTGCAGCGCCACTCGCCGGCAGTTTGCCCGCAAGCGGCACCAGCAACACGGCAATCAGCGCCACGAGCGCGAGAAGGGCCCAGGCTTCGTTGACGGAGATTGCGAACGCCGCCCGCTCGACCATCGGGCGCACATAGGCCTCGACCGTGGCCTGCGATACGTCGGGCGGGGGATGCAAAAATAGCTGCACGTCGAGCCCGATCGCCTGCGCCGCGCTGACGTCGCCTGCGATCAGCCGGTCGCGCAGCGCGAGCCCATGCCCGACCGTGCGGCCGTAGAGAATGGTGTCGATCAAGGCGATGCCGATCGCTCCGCCGAGATTGCGCATCAGGTTGAACAGCCCGCTGGCGTCCGGCACTTGCGCGGCCGTGAGAGTACCGAGCGCCAGCCGCGTCGGCGGCAGCAGGCAGAACATGATCGCGATCCCGCGCAGAACCTGGGGCAAGAACATCTCGTCGAAATCGGCAACGCGGCTCTGGAACGCGCTCAGGCCAAGGCCGAGCGCAAACAGGGCGAATCCGCATGCCGACAGCTTGCGCGGGTCATACCTCGATTCCAGCGCCCCCGCGAGCGGCGCGGTGATGAGCTGCGCGATGCCGGTGACGAGCATGATGGTGCCGATCTCGAACGCATCGTGGCGGCGGACATAGGCGAGAAAGACCGGCATCAGATAGACCGAGCCGAACAGGCCGACACCGAGGCAGAAACTCAGGGCACAACTGACGGCAAAGGCGCGGGCGCGCAGCGTCTTCAGTTCGACCACGGGACGCGATGCCTTGAGCGTCCTCGAGGCGAAGATGGCCGCGGCTAGGCCACTTGCGAGGAACAGCGCGATGCAACGCGCCGACAGCCAACCAAGCTGCGGCGCCTGTTTGAGGCCGAGCTCAAGGCAACCGAGCGCTGCCGTCATCATGAGAAGCGAGAAGAGATCGAGTGTAGCAAGATCGTTGAAGTTCGGCTTTTCGATCGGCAGCAGGAACGGCGTGGCGAGCGCCGCAAGCAGGCCCGGTACCACGTTGATCAGAAACAGCCAATGCCACGACCAGGTCTCGGTGATCCACCCGCCGACCACCGGGCCGATGGTGGGCGCCAGCACCGCCATGATGCCGCCGAGCGTCGTGGCGATCGGGTGCAGGCGCAGCGGGAACAGCAGGAACACCGCGGAGAACACCGCCGGGATCAGCGCGCCGCCGGCAAATCCCTGAAGCACGCGGAAGGACACGAGCGTGGCAAAACTGGCGCTGGAAGCACAGCCGATCGAGGCAAGCGTGAAGAGGCCGATGGCGGCCACGAACATCCAGCGCAGCGTCAGGACGCGCGTGAGCCAGCCAGTCAATGGAATGGCAACGATCTCGGCGATCAGATAGGCGGTCTGAATCCAGCTCATCGCGTCGCGCGAGATTTCGAGCGCCTGCTGGATCGCGGGAAGCGAGGTGGCGACCACCTGGATGTCGAGGATCGCCATGAACATGCCAAGGCACATCAGGATGAAGCCGAGCCATGTCGCGGCCATCGACTCCTGCCTTGCGATGATCGCCTCGGTCATGATCGGGCACGCGCAGTTCGCGCCGCATCGAGCGCGCGATTTTCGGCGCGGATGCGGATGAAGAGCATGGCGGCGTTGAGCATTGTGAACACCAGCGCAAGAAAGGGCAGGCCGAGCACGAGCGGCAGCACCACAATCTCGCCGGCGACCACGGCGTAATTGGGATGGGAGAGATAACGATAAGGCCCTGCCGATACCAGCGGCGCTCCCGGCAGCACGATAATCCGCGTGGTCCAGCGCTGACCGAGCGTGCGCATCACCCAGACGCGCAGGATTTGCAGGCCGAGATAAGCGACCAGGGCGAAAATGTTCAACGGCCGATCATGGCCGAACAGCCAGAGCGAGATCAGCCAGGCCGCATGCAGGGCGACCATCAAGGGATAGTGCTGCGCGGAAACCTCGAAGGCGCCGCGTTGCTTCAACCTTTTCGTGTTGAGACGGGAAAAGACCAGTTCTCCGGCGCGCTGGGCCGTCACGAGGCCAAGCAGGATTTCGGCCAGTGTCATACCGCGCGCCGCAGCGCGACGCAGCTTGCGGTGAAGCCGGGTCCGAGCGCCGTGAGGAGCGAACGCGCCGGCAGGCCCTTCGCCAGCGCGCGTTGGAGGATGAACAGGACCGTCGGCGCCGACATGTTGCCATAGTCGGCGATCACGTCGCGTTCATGATCGAGCGTGCCCTGGTCGAGCGCGAGCGCGGACTCGATCGCGTTGATCACCTTGGCGCCACCGGGATGGCAGATGAACCTGCCGATGTCGGCCAGCGAAAGGCGCATGCGCGTCAGGATTTTCTCCAGAGCCGGCTTGAGTTCGGACGAGACGAATTCGGGGACGGTGCGGCGAAGGATGACGCCGAACCCTAAGGGATCGACGCTCCAGCCCATGACGTCAAGTGTATCCGGCCAAAGGTGCTCGCCGGTGCTTTCGATTTGGGTCTCTCCGCCGTCTCCGGCGCGCAGCACGATCGCCGCGGCGCCGTCGCCGAACAGGCTGGTGGCGATGATGTTGGCCTTGGTCAACTCGTCGAGCCTGAGCGCGAGCGAGCAGAGCTCGATCGTCACCAGGAGCACGTTGGTACCAGGCCGCGCCTGCGCCAGCCGCGAGGCGATCGAAAGGCCCGAAGCGCCGCCGGCGCAGCCGAGCCCGAACACCGGCACGCGGGAGACGTCGGATCGAAAGCCCATGCGGCGGTGGACGCGCGCATCGAGACTGGGAGTGGCGATGCCCGTGGAGCACACGGTCACGACGGTGTCAACGTCTGCTGCGCGAATGCCGGCGCTCGCCAGCGCCTTGCCGGCCACCTCGATGTAGAGCGCTTCCGCCCCTTCAAGAAACGCCTCGGTGCGTTCCGGCCAGCCCCGCGGCGTGAGATACCAGTCGAACGGCTTGACGCCGTGGCGCTTGATGATCCCGGTGTTGGTGTAGATGCTTGCGAATCTCTCATAGTCGGGAAAGCGGCTGCCGAAAATATCCCACGCGGCGGCCAGAACGTCCTTCTGCAAGAAGGTATGGGCAGGCACCGATGTCGCCAGCGAAACCAGGGCGGCTGAATGCATGACAAGCCTCTCGAGTCGCCTTACCGTTATCACTGGAACAGCGATCGAAATCGTTTATTTCGGTCATTGCAGAGCGACGAGTCACTAAAGCGTGAAGCAACCTCGCCAAGGCGTTGGCCCTGGAGTTTGCCTTGCCGGTGGGGTTGTTCCTTGGCATAATTTCAACCTGGCAAATCCGCCTGCGTACTGCCGCTCAAGAGCGCGAGATGACCAATCGCATATTTGCTTCCGAATTGCGCGAGAAGCTCGGATACCCGACCAGCGAAACGGTCCAGGGCCTGCGGCTTCTGAAAGCCTTCATCAGGCTCTCATCTTCGCAACGCGCCGAGGTGGTCGATCTCGTCGAGCAGCTCGCCAACGATCCCGCGCCAGTGCCCAACGGGCACTTCAATGCGCGATGAGGGCGTCGTGAGTTCGTCGCGCAAGGCAGCCGGCGAAAAAGCGAATGCTCATTGAAAGACGCATTTGATCGAAGCAATTCTGAAGTCATTCGCGCCAACGCGCTGAGCCTTTTCGAGCAAACACCCCCTTCCGCGTACCACGATGGCCAAGCCGTCATTCGATCGCAGGGCTGCATGACCTCCGGCTTCGACAAGAGCCTCGGCAGCAGAGGTCTGGCTTGATCCAGAAATACCGTTGGTCTTCTCAAAGCTCTGGCGTCGCGGGGAAAAATCAGCCGGCCGGCAGCCGCAAGGTGGCCCAAGCCGGCTCACTCCCGGCAGCGAAGGGCGTGAATCGCCACAACGGGGGAAATGTGGTAACCCACAAAAAACGGGGAAAACAGAAAAACAGGAGGAAGGCGTCCATGGCCGAACCGAAACTGGAAGTACCGACTGAATTGCGCGATCTGGCCGAAAAGACCATTGATCAGGCAGAAAAGGCCTTCGGTATGTTCTTCGATGCCGCCAACAAATCGGTGGGGTCGATCCCCGGCCCAGGGACGGAAATTTCCAAACAGGCGTTGTCGTTCACCCAGCAGAACATGAAGGCCGCCTTCGAACACGCGCGCAAGCTGGTTCACGCCACCGATCTTCAGCAGGCCATGCAAATCCAGTCGGAATTCCTGCGCAGCCAGTTCACTAATGCCGGCGAGCACATGCGCCAGATCACGGGCGAGGTGATGACGGCGGCCAGGGATGCGGCAAGGCCCAAATCCTGAAAGCGAGAGCGCATTCGCCTGATATGATGAGAATGCGTGCAATCGCTGCCCACAAATTAATCTTGCCTGGGCAGCCTTCATTGGATTTCAATTTTCCGTGCAGGTCCTTGACGGGCCACCGGATGTCTTCATCCGCCGTCCGTCAACCTTTCTGCTGATCCCTGCCGGCTCTGCCGGCAGGGATTTGCTTTTGTCGATGCGGTCAGACAAAGCGCAGTCGCACCGCGTCGAGCCCGATTCCCTTTGGCGTCGCGGTCCAGGTCTCGCCGGGGGCGATCGGCATGGCCTTGGTCAGCGTGCCGGTGGTGACGATTTCGCCGGCGGCAAGCTTCGGGTTGACAGGATCGGACGCAAGCAGGCCGACCAGATGGCGCAGTGCGGTGAGCGGGCCGCCCAGCACATTTTCCGCAGCCCCGCGATCGATCACATGGCCGTTGCAAGAAAGTTCGATTTCGAACGTGGCAAGCGTTCGCCGCCACTCCGCCGCGCGCGGTGCGAAGGGATGACGCGGACCGATCAGCAGCGCCCCGTGCACGCCGTTGGCGGCGATGGTGTCGCTGGCCTCGAACTTCCATCCCGGAAAGATCGACTGCACGATCTCAAAACCGAGCGCGGTCCACTCGATGCACCCTGACAGGGCCTGCTCGTCCATTTCGGCCGAAGGTGACGCGCCAAGCCCGAACATGATCTCGGGCTCGATGCGCGGTTCGGAAAACGGCTTGAGCGGGAGCGCCTCGAGCGCATCGAGTTCTCGCGCGCTGCGGTCGAACACATAACCCCAGACCGGCGCATAGACGCCGTATTGCGGCCAGATCGTGCGATTGGTGAAACCGATCTTGCGGCCCACCACTTCCGCGCCCTCGGCCTCGTACATCTGCCGGACCAGGGGAGTGATGCGGTAGGCATCCTCGATACTCAAGGCGGCAGGGCGGCCGGAGAATGGCGGGACCTGGCGGGTGTTGCGGAGTGCGCTGAACGCCTCGGCTGCGATCGCTTGCAGCCTTTCGGTAGGTTGGCTCGTGTTCATCTGTCCTGCTCGATCGGGGTACGAAAGGCTCAAACCCCGATTGTTTCCTCCGGGCGCCGCTTTTGCACGCTTTATTTGCGCATCGAACCGATATAGGCCGCAATATCGGCCGCCTCGTCGCGGCTGAGCGGGAAATTCGGCATCTTGGGATGCGGTTCGAGCAGGAAGGATGTGATCTTCTCCGAACTGAAATCCGATTTTTTGGCGATGGCGGTGAACGGGGGAACGTCGGCGCTTGCCTGCTTCTGGTCGCCGTCAACCACGTGACAGGTAGCGCACCATCGCCGGGCAAGGTCGGCGCCATGATCGGCGTCAGCTGCGGAGGACGCTGATGCGCCAACGGTCGCGGCCAACGCAGCAGCCATCAAAAGAACCAAAGGATGCCCGAGATCCGCGCCCATTCGATGCTCTCCTCCGACTTGCCGGTTGCGAAAACGAAACGTTTTACGCCTCTCGGGTGGAAGCAATGCCGCGCGTTAGCCCGCAAGCCATTGATCCTGATCAAAGGGCGGCGCTGCACCGGCGGTTATTTCTGGTGGCCCGGTTCTGACGCGGCGCGGCTTGTCGGCCTCCGAGCTTGAGGAACTCGCAGCGCCGGCCGGAGTCATTTACGCCATTTTGCTTCTGTTATTTGCGACGATGCCATGAATGGCCAGCCGCAAATTTGGGCGAGGCGCCGCGTGATCATGCCGCAGGATGCCATCAACCAGTTCAGGCTCGCCGCGACCTTCCTTTGCCTGTCAGCCTCGGTCGCTTCCGCCCAGGACCCCGCGGCCGGCCAGATATCGTTCTCGCGATGTGTCGGCTGCCACTCCATTGGCGTCGATGCGAAGAACAAGAATGGACCGCAGCTCAACGCGCTGGAGGGGCGCAAATGCGGAAGCGTCGAGGGATATGTTTATTCAAACGCCAACAAGGACTGTGCCTTCACCTGGAACGAAGCCAATTTTGTTGAATATATCCGCGATCCCAAGGCCAAGATTCCCGGCACGAGAAAATCCATTTCCGGCATCAGGGATCTGACCGAGGCCAAAAACCTGTGGGCCTATCTGCGTCAGTTCGGTCCCAATGGCCTGCTGAAATAGCCGCGGCATTTCATTTTTCATTGTCGCCCAGCAACCTGCCGGTGATCTTGTTGATGAGATGGATGCGGGCGCAGGCCGGGCAGTTAACGGTTTCGTAAGCGTCGGGATGATCTGTCGGCGCAGCATCCGGCATGTGAATCTGAACGTTCATGCCGGTCTGTGTGCAGCGAAAGATCAATTTGCGCATTTCTCCGTTTTGACGCCTTGCAGGCGTCTTGCATTGATCTGGCGCAAGGCTTGCGGGACGACGCTTCTACAACTGTCGCTCTGACAGTTTCGCCCTGTTTTATGGATAAGGCGCAGGTCCGAGTGTCGCGATCAGCGGTTTGTCGGTCGGCGCCGGTTTCAGATCGCTCGAAGTAGCATCGCCGAGAAACTTGTCGAGTGTCGCCTGGATCTTCTCCTTGACCGAATCCGGACCACGGTCGCTCATCCAGGTGTGCTGAAACTGGGTCTTCACGATGTCGATGTTGTCGGCCTTGGCCTCCTGCGGCGTTGGCAGCACGCCGGGATCGGTCCTGAAGTTCGGATCCGACGAGCGGAAGGACAGGATCTTCATCTTGTCGTTGAGCACGAAGGGAACGCGCAGATTGTCGAGCGTGATCACCCTCGTAACCAAGTTCGGATGCTCCTTGGCGCAGAACATCGCAATATCGCCGCCGTTGGAATGGCCGACCAGCGTCAGGTGATCGTAGTCGGCGTTCGGCTGCAGCTTTTTCAATTCGCCGAGCACGAACAGGATATTGGCTTCGCCTCGCTTGTAGACTTCGAGGCGGCCGACATAGGGCAGGCCGACCCTGGTGACCAGCGGCGGGTCGGTCGCATTGTCTTGCTGGATGCTCGCCACCAGATATCCTCGCGCGGCGAGCACGTTGGCGAGGAACGAATATTCGGTGTTCTTGACGGTGTTGCCGTTGCTGATGATCGCGACCGGAAGCTTCCAAATGCCGGCATTGGCTTTCATCTCATAATCGCGACGCACGGCAAGATCGACCGACACCGGCCGGGCGCGATCGGTATCGAAGAGATTCAGCGTCTCGTGTCGAATGGCCCACTTGCTGGCCGCGACGTAAGCAGCGCCGGCCACAAGGCAGAGGCAAGCCAAGACGGCCAAAGCCCGTTTCATGTGTTCCCACCCTAAGAATTCTTCTCCAAAGAGATGGTGTTTCAACGCAGATGAAGCGAGTTCCGCCCATGGGGGCAGCAAATTAATTTTTGTAGAGTTTTTGCTTCGCAGCATCGGCCCGCTATTGTGCGTTGCAAAATTTGCACAAAACTCGAACCCAAAAGCCGAATCCGGGGCTCGAATCCAATTCTCGAACTCAAGACTCGAGCCGAAATGCCGATATTCCGGGCGCCGCGTGATCGGCCGATTCCATTGCGGGAACGTGATCGGCCGCGCGCTCGCGGATCATCGCGACCACGGCATCGATCGCCGAGGTGATGGCGGGGCGCCGATAGGCCCAGCGCGGGTCACCGTCGGGGGAAGCGATCACCATGGTTGCGTTGGCCTCGAACAGCAAAAGGTCGCCGCCACCGTTTAATCCGAAATCGACCCCGGCATAGTCGAGGCCAAGCACGTCGCCGATAGCGGACAGCGCTGCCATGGCCTTGTCGCCAATCACGCTGCGCATATCGGCAAGGAAGGCCGATTCCTCGGCTCGATGCTCTGCCTGCTCGGCCATGTCCGAGGTGAAGTAGTGCACTTTCCAGTTTCGGGAGATCGCCAGATGCAGCGGATAGATCTTGCCGCCGATCAACATGACGCGATACTTGCGCGCGCTGCCGTCCTCGCCGCGGGCGTCAAGATACTCGATTATCAGAAGCTCGCTGCCCGGCAGGCTTGCGGCGGCGTCGGGCAAATCGGTTTCATTCTCGACCAGGATGAAATTGCGCCCCGTGTGATATCCGGGAGAACGCAAGAGCAGCGGGAAGGTGAGTTTCTGGTTCAAAACCCACGCAGAACCATTTGGACCTGTGAAAACATCGCGAGCGGTCAGCAGGATTTTCGGGACCACCAGTCCCCCAAGGTGAGCGAGCCGCCGCGCATTGTCGATGCGCCCGGTCCTCATCACCGCGCGCGGATCGTTGATGAGGGGTGCACCGCTGCGCGAGGTCAGCTGGATGGCGTCTTGCAACGCACCCCCGCACAGGTCGGCATCGCCGATTGCGTTGAAGATGAGCTGGTGTGGCGGAAGGGGCGCCGCGGGATCGAGATAGTCGGCCACCGCGACCGAAGTCGAGAAAATGCGATCGTCAAGAAACGGGGCGGTCGGAATGTTGCCGCCGCCCGAGGATACCAGCTGCAGGAGAGTTACCGGCGGCCGGCTGCCGCGGTAGGGCAGGGTCGAGATCGCGTGGCCTTGAAAACCTTTGCGGAAATGCTCGCGCGCGCGGTCGTACTCGCCAAAATCGGCCAGCACCGCGCCCAATCCCTGGTGCGCCTGCGCGTGATGCGGATCGGATTTCAGCGCCGCCTCGTAGTGCACGCGCGCCTCCTCGTGCCGGTTGGCGCGAAGCAGGAGGTTGGCGAGGTTCACGCGCCCCATCGGGTTGTCGGGATGGTGGAGGATGGCCTCGGCATAGACGCGGCAGGCGGCGTCGATCGCGCCCATGGCGGCGAGAAGCGTTCCGAATTCGTTGAGCGCACTGAAATTGGCAGGCCAGCGCTTGAGAATGTCGATGAAAGCGAGCTGCGCCTCTTGCCGCCGGTCCAATGCACCAAGTAGCGCCGCGCGTTCGATTTCGATGGCGACCTCGCCTTTGCCGGCTCGCGCCAGCAGTTCGTCGAGCTCGCGCAACCGCGATTGCTGTGCGAGGCGGGGACCCCAACCGTCGGCAGGTTCAGGTGCGAGGGTCGCCTTCTCTTTCGCTGCAGACTGGCTTTGCATGAAATTTGAAAGATTTCATTTTTGGGCCGCCACTATCGGCTGATTCGCTCTTCGTTCGCGACCCGTTTTGAGGACCTGACCTGCCGGCGATCTCGGCGGAAGTGGGGTCCAAGTACAGTTCCGGCTTTCTTCTTCGGCAGGAATCGTTGCACAAGGATGCATACACCTCACAAGGACCTTGCCTGTGAACGATGTCGCCAGATCGGAACTGCCGAGAGAGATCGCGGTGCTTGGCGCCGGAATCGAGATCGGAGCGTCGCAGCGCGGAACCCTGATGGGACCGGCGGCGCTGCGCACGGCGGGTTTGTTGACCCTGCTCGAGAGCCTTGGCTTTTCGGTTGAGGATCACGGCGATCTGTCCGTTGCCGGCGTGCCCGAGCTCGACGACGTTCCGCCCGACAACTGCAGGCATTACCGCGAGATTCAGCGTTGGACCCGGACGCTGAGCACACGCGCCTATGAGCTTGCCCATTCCGGCGTGATCCCGATCTTCATCGGGGGAGATCACTCGCTGTCGATGGGGTCGGTGAACGGCGTGGCGCGCCATTGCCGCGAAACCGGCCGTGACCTGTTCGTGATGTGGCTCGACGCGCACGCCGACTACAACACGCCTGCGACGACCATCACCGGCAACATGCATGGCATGTCCGGTGCCTTTCTGTGCGGCGAGCCGGGGCTTGATGGCCTTCTGGGTAACGAGCCACGCGCCTCGATCGATTCCAGCCGGCTCGAATTGTTCGGTACGCGCTCGATCGACAAGCTGGAAAAGGAGCTGGTGCGCGAGCGCCGCATCAGCGTCGCCGATATGCGCCATATCGATCAGTTTGGCGTCGGAATCCTGATGCGGCGGGCCATCGACAGGGTGAAGGCCAGCAACGGCGTGCTGCATCTGAGTTTCGACGTCGATTTTCTCGATCCCGACGTTGCTCCCGGCGTCGGCACGACGGTGCCTGGCGGGGCGACCTATCGCGAGGCGCATCTGATCATGGAGATGCTCCACGATTCCGGAATCGTTCGCTCCGTCGACATCGTGGAACTCAATCCGTTCCTCGATGTGCGCGGCCGCACCGCGCGCGCTGTCGTCGAATTGGTCGGAAGCCTGTTCGGCCAGCAAATCACCGACCGCCCGACGCCGACGAACGCGATCGATCCGGATCGGTGAGCAGCCTCTGCCCCGCGGAACCTTTCGCCGAGCCGTGCGATTGACGTGAAGTGGAAACGTCAGTGCGAGGTGGTTCGATGACCGAAAGTCATTCGAAACAGGGAGGTGTGCGTCCGGTCTGGATCGCACTTGCAGTCGCAATCTTCGGCGTTCTGGCGATGCTGATTGTCGATCACGGTCCCTGGAGCCGCGCCCACGTCCAGACCGCGGAACTAGCCAACCACCACACGACCGGCGAAGCCGCGCGTTCCGCAGGCGCCGCTGTGGAGCCGACCTTGCCAAGGCCCGCGCTGGAACCGGAAGCGCCAGGGCCCAGGCCGGCGCAGCCGGCAAATCCGCAGACGCGGTAAGCGTCAGCGATACTTAAGCGAAATGAATACTTTGGATCAGGTTGCTCAGCGGATGCTGACGAAGGTGCCCCAAAGCGCCGCGAGAATCGCACCTACGAACACATAGGACGGATTGTCGCAAAACGTGCCGCCATAGCTGCACAACGTATTGCCAAACGAGCCGATCTCGTGGTGGGAGGCGGCATAAAACAGGCCCGAGAGGACGACCAGGGCTCCGGCTACAAAATACATCGCCCCTCCTGAAAGGGTAAACCTCAATGGCCTGAAAGAGCGGATTGCCCCGGATCATGATGCGATTAACTAGAATCGCATCTCTTTGTTTGAGCATGATTTTTTCGGAAAACTGGTTTCCACTTTTCCGGATCATGCCCCAAGACATCCGCTCTTACTCGAGACGATATTGCCGCAACGGCGTTGCTATTCCGAAAACAGAAAGGGCAAATTTTTCATTACCAGCCACGGGGAGGTGTCCGGACGAGCTCGAGCCCTGGAGGCAGCCAGATGGTGCGGACTAGCTCCGTAACCTTCAATTGATGAGCCGCCCGCACTTCACATCTGGCGGCGTTCCAGATACGAGCGCGAATGACTGCGCGTGCCGATCCACCTGCGCGCCGCGTTGCTATTTCTCGCCGCCGGCGGCCACTGCCTCGAGCGCGATCTTGTTCTGCGCGACCTCGGCCTGGAGGCGGGCGATGTTTTCCAGAAGGCGCTGGCTGGTCAGGACGAGAAAGTAGTAGCCGAATTGCGGATTCTGGAAATAAATCTCGAGCAGCTTCTCGTACGTGATCGTCAGCACCTGGCCGTCTTCCAGGCATTGCACCGTCGCCGTGCGACGGTTGTCGGGCGACAGGAAGCCGAGCTCGCCCATTATGTTTCCCGGCGGCAATTCGACATTGATTTCCTTGACCAGGAATTTTCCGGTGATGGTCATGAACATTTCGTTGGCGACATCGTCCTTTTTGAAGAGCACATCGCCCTTTTTATATTTACGCTCGCTCATGAACGGCTTCAGCCATTCCATCGAAGTGTCGCCTTGCGTGGCCGTGCGCGCCATCTTCACCAGATGAAGCATCTGTCGCAGGCGCCAGGCGTTGATGGGGATCAGCAGAAGATACAGCAGAAATGTCGTGATGGTTCCTGTGAGCGCGCCGAAGCCTGCGTAGAATGCGCAGCCGATCATGTTGGCCACCCGCAAGGGAACCATGGTCTGGGTCAGCAAGGTGGCGACGAAGAAGATCGCGCCGATCAGCGCGAACAGGTTGGCAAGCGTGATGTTGGCGAGAAAGATCTCCAGGAACCGATTGAAGATCGCCTCCCAGGTGACGTTGTTCGGATCAAGGCCGAGCTGGATCAGGATCTTTGCGACCCTGAGATTTTCCGCGGCGGTGTCGAGGATGCGGTTTAGAACCGTCGACACGTCTGCACTCGTCATCGGATCCTCCCGCACAAAATTGCCGGTAATCGCCATAAATCGCGCGCCGTCTGAAACACGACAGCAGGTAGCCTCGGATTGAAGGAGTTAGTACCGGTCCAGATGCCTGCGATCAACTTCTACTCCAGGAGCGCCTGGCCGCAGCCCTTCAAGCCGGAGCGCAATCAGGGTTTGCGGCGATGAAAATCGGAGATGGTGAGTTCTGAGAAATAGGTCGTCCTATCGGCCATCGGCGCATCCAGCGGTGCGGGGCTGACAACGACCCTGCGACCTTTCCTCCGCATTGCAGCGCCCGATCGCGGCACTTTGGGCTTGGGGGTAGGTGGGGCCGCCGGCGGTGAAGGACAGGTTCCAGCGCCGGCGCCGGTATGATCCGATGAAAGTTGCCAGGCGACGCATTCCTGGCCGGAGAAGCTCACGACCTGGCAGGCTCCGCGTCCGAATTGCGCGCATCCCTTGGCGGCCTTCGCCTCGGCCTCCGCTTGCGAGGCCATCTTCCAGTTCGAGGAGTAGGAGCCATTGGCGGTGAAGCCGACCGCGCCCCACGGCATGTCGCTTAAGGCCGCATTCGGCTGGCTCGGCAGCGGTGCGGGAATGGGAACGGGGCTCGGCGGGACGTCGTCCATTTTCGGCGGCGCGGGGATGGGAGCCGGTGCCGGGCGGCTTGGCGCCGGCGGCGGCGAATCGGGAGAACTCATCGACGTCTGCGCGATGACAAGCCCGTCGAGGGGACGCAACAACGTCTCGGAGGCGAGCGCATCTCGAACAGGCGCGGCTGCGATCAGAGAAGTCGTGATCGCCCCTGCAAACGATAACGCAAAGGGTCGAACGGCTCGCATTGTCCAAGTCAACTTCAAGTCAACTTCCGGCCTTTCGTCGGTATCGCGTGACCGCAATGTTCCAAGAATTCCGGCATATCACAAGGGCCGGAAGCCAAAGCTCCCTTGGATTTTCGACCAAGCCGCTTCAGGTCCTGCTTCCAAGCTTCTTGACGGCATCGAAGGTTGCCGGGCTCGGATGGCCATCGACCGGCCCCGAGTAAAGTCCCTTCTCCTCGAGGCGCCGCTGCAGGTTCTGCCAGAAGTCCGCGCTCCAAAGTTCGGGATGGCTGGTCAGCGACTGTACCGTTACCTCGTATTTCGCCTCCAGCGCCCGCGTGATCAGCCGGGCGGCTTCCGAACCGTCGCGCTGCAGGCCGAGCACGCCCGAATTGTAGGCTGCGCCCAGATTGTGAAGGCCGAGCGCATCGCCCTTGTCGGCCGCGGCGCGATAATGCTTGAGCGCTGTTTCGGCATTGCTTGGCTTGCCGCCGAGCCCGTTCTCATAGAAATAGCCAAGCGTCGCTTCAGCGCGCGCATTTCCTTTGGCCGACGAGGTCTCATAGGCATTGGCGGCCTGCACCATGTCGATGGGCGTACCGCCAAGACCGCGGGCGTAACAGTCGCCCTTGACAAGAAGTCCACCGGGAAAGGAATCGGTTCCGAGTTTGCGGGCATAGAAGCAGGCTCTGGTATGGTCCACACGGGTGAACTTTCCCGAATAGAAGGCGAGCGTAAGGTTGTTGAGCGAGGATTCGTGGCCCTGGGCGGCAGCCTTGCCGTACCAGTCATAGGCTCTGGATGCATCCGGCTGCACGATCGTGCTCAGCTTGAAATCCGGGTCGAACAGCGTTCCATAGAAAAATTCGGCGACCATCTCGCCGCCGCGCGCGTCGCGCTCCAGCGTATCCATCGCGACTTTGCTGGTTTTGGCCGCATCGCGCACCGCAAGCAACTGGCTGACGCGCTGGGCAGGATCGACCGGCCTTGCCCATTGCGCGTTCTTGCTCGCCGTGGGCGTCGCCCAGAACCACAGCATGGCCAGAAGTGCGAGCGCCTGGGGAAAGACGATCCACGCCAGCCGATACCACTTGTCGTCATACCAGAGCTTGCCGTGGGCTGAGAGCCAGCTCGAATGGACCGGGATCATGACAAGGTCTCCGACATCCTTCCCATGATCAGCTGACCGTCGCTTCCAGCAGATCAGCCGTTTCGATCCGCGACAGATCCGCATTCGCATCAGTGGAGATGCGGATGGCCTGCGCCTCCCGCGCCTTTTCCAGCAGCGTGCGCATCGAACGCGCATTGCCCCAATCGGGCGCCTTGGTGCGGGATTCGATCCACGCCGTCAACGCTGCAGCGAAATCCTCAGGCAGCGAGAAATGCTGGCGTGCCGCCATGCGGCGAAGGATTTCGCAGAGATCGCTGGCGCCGTAGGGCGGGAAATCCACCGTCTTGGTGAAGCGGCTGCCCAGTCCCGGATTGCTCTCGATGAAGCGGCGCATCTCGTTGGGATAGCCCGCGACGATCACGACGATGCGATCGCGGTTGTCTTCCATGAACTTGAGCAGCGTGTCGATCGCCTCCTTGCCGAAGTCGTGGCCGCTGGCGCCGGTGCCTGCGGCCAGTGTATAGGCTTCATCAATGAACAGGATGCCGTCGAGCGCCTCCCGGCACCTGTCGAGGGTCTTGGTCGCGGTCTGTCCGACATAGCCCGCAACTAGGCCGGCGCGATCGGTCTCCACGATGTGTCCCCTGCGCAGAACCTTGAGGCTGCGGAAAACCTCGCCGATCACGCGCGCCACCTCGGTCTTGCCGACGCCGCGCGGTCCGGTGAACACCATGTGCTGGCTAAGTGCGGCGACGGGGAGGCCCTGTTCTCTCCGCTTCTGTTCGACCTCCAGCCGCGCGGTGAGGCGCTTGACCTCATGTTTGACCGGCGCAAGGCCGACCATGGCGTCGAGCTTCTCGAGCGCTGCGGCCGCCGAACCCCGGTCGTCTTCAGCCTTTTGGCCTGTGGCCTGAGCGACGTCCTCGATCGTGACCACCGAAATGTCGGCCGCAGGATTGTTCGCCACCCGCACCGCCTGCGCCTCGCGCGTCTTCTCCAAGAGCGTGCGCATCTCCCGCCCATTCGCCCAATCATCTGCCTTCGAGCGCGCCTCGATCCATGGCCTGAGCTTGGCCTCGAAGCCTGCAGGCAGGGCGAATTGCTGGCGCGCGGCCATGCGGCGGAAGATCTCGCACAATTCGCTCGCATCGTAAGAGGGGAAATCGACCGTCTTCGAGAAGCGGCTGCTCAGGCCCGGATTGCTGTCGATGAAGCGGCGCATTTCGTTGCGATAGCCGGCAACGATCACGACGATGCGGTCGCGATTGTCCTCCATGAATTTCAACAGCGTGTCGATCGCCTCCTTGCCATAATCGGCGCCGAGGCCGGCGGAAGCGGCGAGGCTGTAGGCCTCGTCGATGAACAGGATGCCGTCGAGCGCCTCGCGGCATTTGTCGAGCGTCTTGATCGCGGTCTGCCCGATATAACCGGCGACGAGACCGGCACGGTCGGTCTCCACGACATGGCCTTTGCGCAGCACCTTCAGTCCGCGAAAGATTTCGCCGATCAGGCGGGCGACCTCGGTCTTGCCGACGCCGGGCGGGCCGGTGAACACCATGTGCTGGCTGAGCGCCGAAACGTCGAGACCCATATCGCGCCGCTTCTGTTCGACCTGCATGCGCGCCACCAGCGCCTTGACTTCCTGCTTCACCGGAGCAAGCCCAACCATGGCGTCAAGTCTGGCGAGCGCCGCATCCGTCGAAGGAACTCCCGCCGTTTCATCGTCGTCGGTGATCGCGATGGGGCGGACCAAATCGGCCGTATTCGCCTGCGGCTGATCGTGCTGCTGCACCAGGCGCATGGCGATAAAGGTCATGCTGAAGCCTGCGGCGACAATGGACAGGATCGTCAGCGCGGTGGTCATCATGGCCGTTCAACCGCGCCCGGTTGCCTTCAACAGGTCGACGATTTCGATGCGCGACAGATCGGCAGACGGATCGGTGGCGATCCGAAGCGCCTGCGCCTCGCGCGACTTTTCCAGAAGCGTGCGCATCTCCCGCGCGTTGGCCCAGTCCTCGGCGCGCGAGCGTTCGCTGATCCACGGCGCCCCGAAAAACCGTCAGGCAGGGTGAAATGCTGCCGCGCCGCCATGCGGCGGAGGATTTCACAAAGTTCGTCAGCGCTGTAGCGCGGGAAGTCAATGGCCTTGGTGAACCGTCCGGCCAGCCCCGGATTGGTGTCGATGAAGCGGCGCATTTCGTTGGGGTAGCCCGCGACGATCACCATGATCCGGTCGCGATGGTCTTCCATGAACTTCAGGAGCGCCTCGATCGCTTCCCTGCCGAAATCGGCGCCCGAACCGGGCGTGCCGGCCAGCGTGTAGGCCTCGTCGACGAAAAGAATGCCGTCCAGCGCCTCGCTACACTTCTGCAGCATTTTGGGCGCGGTCTGCCCGATATAGCCCGCCACCACGTCGGCGCGCTGAACCTCGACCAGATGTCCGACCCGCAAGACCTTGAGTGCACGATAGATGTCGCCGAGCGCACGCGCCACCTCGGTCTTGCCGACGCCCGGTGGACCGGTGAACACCATGTGCAGGCTCAGCGGCGCCGAGGTGAGGCCCTGTGCGCGCCGTTTCTGCTCAACCTGCAGCCGCGCGATCAGGCCGTTGACCTCGCGCTTGACCGGCGCCAGACCCACCATGGCTTCGAGCTCCTCGATTGCCTTGTTGGGCGCGGAGTCCGGGATTTCCCGTTCGGGCGCCAACAGCATCTGGAAGGTTTCGGCCAGGCCGCCGCGCGGCGCCGGCTGCAGCGCGCCGGCTCGCGCATAGGAGGATGCCGCCACCGACACCAAAAGTCCGATCGCAGCGAGTACCAGCACGATCAGCGTGCCGCTGAGCATGTGCTGGGTCGAAGGAGAGAGCCCCTTGATCCATCCCGCCGGTCCGGACTGCGGATTGAGAATCCAGGCGGTGATCATCGTGGCGCCGACGCCGCCGATGATGATGGCGAGGATCTGCTGGTCCTTGAACAGGTTTCTCATCGCGAGGTCTTTAACAGGGGTTCACGGCGCGCCAGACGACGGGGATGCTTTGCGAGCCGGGAAGCTCGATCAGCACGCGCGTCGGCGTCAGGCCCAGGACGGCACCGGTGGCATTGCCTTCAACCACAAAGGTGCCGGCGCCGGCGCCATAGGGCGCCGGATAAGGCACCGCGATCCGCTGCATATTCTCAGTGACCGTGAAATAGGGGGAGGCGTAGTTCCCCGAGCGGATGCGAAGCGTGCTGCCAATCGCGGCCGTACCCTTGGCGATGGTCATCGAGGCCAGCGGAATCTTGCAGCGCTGCGCATCCTCGGCCAGCGGACCCGCCGCCGCGGGCGTCAGGGTGGTAGCCGCTTCGCCCAGGTCGCGCTGGGCAACAAAGTTCACGGCCGGCTGCGCCGGATCGCCCGAAACGAAGTTGATGTCGGCGTTCTTCAAGATTAGTCCAACGGCCGCAACCGTGAGCAGGCCCCCGACCGCGGCGACCAGGGCCGCACGCCGGCTGGGCCTGACGCTGGTGCTGAAACCGGGCGTCTCGGGCCGGCTCTTTGCCGCCGGCGTCTGCGCTTGTTCGGACATTGCCCCTGCCTTCGCGTTGGCAGCCCCACTCCTCACGGGATAGCTTACCCAAGCGGCCATGGGGCGGAAAGTTATTCAACGGGGTCAAACCTATCAAAAGCCGACCGCCGCACTGTGACGCCGCGCACATTAGGCGCAGCTCCTGCCAACCGTCGCCACGATCCGACCGGCGCGCTTCGATCGCGGCGCGGGCCGGGCCGTGCCGCACATCGTGACCGCCCGCGTTTCGGGTAAGGAATTCATGCAGGAAGGCGGTTTGCGAAGCCTTCCTCTGCAGTCGCTTCAACTGTGAGCCCGGTCGTCTGTCGGGCGCTCGGGAGCGTTCGTGAGACGTTCGTTGGCCGTTTTGGGACGTGGCGGCGGTTCCTCGGGTGGCGCGCGCGCAACAAGCGAGGCCGGTTATCGGATTTCTCGGCCGCAATTCACCCGAAACGTAGCGACATCGCCTGACCGCGCTGCCGTTCGGCCTTGAGTAGACAAGCTGCGTCGAAGGTTAGAATGTGGCGAGCGAACAGGGTCGGGCAGGGGAGCAGCTTGCGGCGCCTGTCCTCGATATGCGCTGCCCGCGAGCGCATCCTCAAATGGCGAAAAGTCATCGACGAAAGTAGAACTGATCGTCATTCTCAGCACCGCCAATGCTCGACTTGACCGTGCCGCCGGCGTGATCGAACAGCAAGAAGCCACGCGGCGTCGGCTTCCCGCCCTTGTTTGTCAGCAGTCGCACAAAGCCGCTGCCGACGAGGTCGCGAAAATGAACCTGCCAGGCGTCTGCATGAGGGCCTGGGAAGTCGCCGCTGCGGCTGAAAATGGCTTCATTCAGCAATTGCGCGGATGAACTAGTTCCAATGCCGCGTCACTGCGCCGCGCCGATGCCGGATTTGTGAAGCGGTATGCCGCGGTATTGGCGCGCTCGATCCCCAAACTCGCCCATTCGGGTGCCGGACGAGGCGATTCATTAACAAAGGTTTAACAGTCGCTCGCCCAGCGCCACAGGTGCCAGGGAATGTTGCGGGATAGCTACATCCCACACAAAACATATGATTTTTTCGCGATCGCGGAAATCTAGCACAACTATTGCATTGCCTCATGAAGTCGGTCGCGTGTCCAATGGAGCTATGTGCAGATGCTGATTCGCGGGCCGGGTACAGGCAACGCTTCGACGACGTGGAAGTAATGACGCGCGTTACAGCGATGCAGCAGACCTTATGAGGAGAGGGATCATGTACAACGATTCTTTGTTCAACGCTTTCGCGCGATCGTTCGAGGCGCGAAGCGAAACGGACATGTCGATGGCGGAATATCTGGAATCGTGTCGAGGCGATCCGATGCGATACGCAAATTCGGCCGAACGACTACTAGC
>NZ_DATMLW010000257.1:0-45899 GCF_035570375.1 Bradyrhizobium sp.
CACCTGGCCGAGCTTGGCATTATCTCGGCGAAGGGGCGCAACGGCACGGCCGAGCTGTTCAAGATCATTGCTGACGAGAAGGATGCCCGGATACCCGCGGCCGCACGGTTCAGCCTTGATGTTCTGGCCCGCCAACACGCCACGATCGCGGCAGAGATCGGAGCTATCGAGAAGCGCATCCACGCCTGGCAGTCTTGGGGTCCCATTTCTCAGGCTCGCTGCCCGTGCGTTCGTAACCACGGCGTGACGTCGCGATGTCAAGCGTCGCGATTCGATCGAGCGAGCCAACCTCCTTGGCGACCTCGATTGCTGCGATGATGGCGGTCTGCGTGTAGACAACGGCCGGATAGGGCTTCAGGATGCACTGATGAATCCGGAATGGCCTATCACGCCCGCCGAAGCTCGCTACGTCGATAATAGCCGCGCCGGTAATCTGCTGAAACACACCGGATTTCCCTTCGAAGATCGGCGCCGGCCCGGTCAGTCCTGCGCGCGCCAGCCGCACGGCAAACATTTCATCCGGACGTCTGGTCGCGCGCCAAGAGCGGCGAAGCTGGAAGCTGATGGGCCATTGAAAAACAATCAATAAAAATCAATGGCAAAGCGCGGAGAGCGCGAGGGTGCGGGACGCGAGAAGGGCGTTTCGCTGATGTCGTGGCGAGGCTATGGATCGGGCCGCTTAAGTCCGGCCATGATCAGTCCAAGGGATAACAGTTCGAGCGCCTTCCGCGCAGCCGCCAAGGCGGTTTCGCCCGGCACGGTGGCACCGTGCTCTTCGCCGAGCACCGCACGCGCGGCTTTCAGGCGGTCGTCTATTTCATTGTCAGATAGCGGTTTTTTCGACAAATGTCCGAGCCGGTTGAATTCGCGATCGAAATGGCGTTGCTCAGCCAGTTAGCTATCGCCGTTATCGTCGCCTGCTGGGGAATTGGCAACGCCTTCCAATGCGCTGACAAGGCTTGCAAATGCACGCTCGGACTCAATCGTATGTTCTAGTTGGATCGGGTTGTCCCTGTCGCCCGCGATCTGGTGCGGCAGGATTTTCCCGAGTAGCGCCATGAACGACGCGGAATTGTCGGTGGCCTGCTTCCTGAGATAGCCAACCATCCCGTCGGGACCGCCAGCCTGATGCGCAGCCTCAAGGATGGCTTCCTTGAGCTGCATCGTGATCTTGTTCGGTGTGCCTGGCTTACGCCCAGCGCCCTCGCGCTTGCCGCCCCGCATCGTTTGATTCCTTTGACTGTTTTTTCAAAAGCCTCGGCTTGCTCCGCTACCCGCACGTTACCCGGCGTCTAATATGACACCATTCGCTCCGATCTAAAATACGGACGCACAAAGACAATGACAGACGCGGGCATATGACTGGTCATCAGATGCCAGCATCAGCAGCGCAGCGGATTGCGCTCAAGGAAAATAACTCGGTAGTGCAATAATTACGGATTGGTAATGTTGGAAATGTCTGTTTCCAAATGGCGCATCATCTGTTTCCAAACGGCGCATGTCCTGTTTCCAAATGGAAACAGACTTTCCCGGAAACTGTTTCCAAATGCTCCATACGATATCTAGTCTTATCTATGTCTATGTTTAGTCTGTAGTCTTAATAGATATGAGGTACCCATACCTACACCCGTAACAGCTTAACGATTGGCGATTTCCTGGGACGACGTTCGACTGTAATCAACCCACGACGTTCCAACTCGTTTAATGCGTGCGACTTCCCTTTCCGGCCTATACCGTCCATTTCAAGCATGCCGTTTGCCAGCTTGATTGGCCCGCCATTACCTTTCCAATGTAAGTAGAGCAGGTGCAGTGCCAGTAAGCAGGTTTGCCCGCTGGCACCGGAAAGGGCTTCAACCCACTGCCAAGGCACCCGGACGAAATGCTGGCGCCGTTTTTCCAACTTGCGCGGTTCGACTGCTCTCCGTTCCAGCAGCGCAATGTTGTCCGACAGTCGCAGGTTCTCGATATCAAATTCGTCAGTCATTGCCGTTTCCGATTAGTCCCATAACCCGTTCCCACATCACGCTGCCGCGCTTGTCCATGTACCGATCCGGCCACCGCGTGATTTCCACGTCAGTGCCCAGCTCAAAGCCGCCCAGAACGATCCTACTGGCCTCGGCCATGGCGGCGCGCATCGTCTCAACGTCTGCACCCAGACCCTGCTCGGGCGCGCAGATCAGAACGGCGTCATGAACCGGCGCGCAGATCTCAACACCCCGTTCAACGGCGAGGCAGCATGCCAGCCGCAACATCTCGGCGCCGTTAGCCTGCATAGGGAAGTTTCGCAGCGAACGCGGGTTGGAAATTTGGCCAACATGTACGTGCCAACCGAACACCGTGTACAGCGAACCGCGCAACATGGCGTGATCAAGTGCTGCGTCAGACCATGCCCAAAACCGGCTGTACGTCTCGCGGTGCATGCGCAATAGATCGCGCGCGACGATCGGCGGCTGGCCGATACGTGCCGCCAGCGATTCCGCTTCCATTCCGTACTGGGTTGCAAGCACGCACTGTTTGAACAATTCGCGCGGACCGGGGTGCGAAGCCTTGGTAGCGTTGTCCGGGACCGCTCTGGCCTGCTTGGCGAATGTGAGGTACGGATCGCCGGACCTGTAGGCTTCCTGCATGGCCGTGTCGCCGGACAGTGCGCCAGCAATGCCGAATTCCTGCTGTGACCAATCGATATATGCCACGGCACAGTCCGGCGGCGGCTTGATCAGTCCACGCAGCCACACGCTGGGTCCGAATATAGACTTCGCATTGCTCGGCTGATTCCGGCCTGACCGGGAACGGAATGCCGACAAGATCGTTCTGTTGCGGCCGTCGTGGCCGACAGCGAGATCATTAAGGCGCAGCTCCGATAGCGCGCTGCGTAGCTCGCGCAACGGCGAGATCGCCGGATAGGCTTTTGCCATTTGACGGAAAGTATCGTCCCCCAGGTCAAGCGCGCCGCTTACAAGACGTGGCCACGGAATGCCGCGTGACTGCAGAAATTGCGCGAACCTTTCCTGCTTGAACGTTCGGCCTTCATAGACATGGTATTGGGCGTCAATACCCGCGATCAGTTGGTCTTGAATGGACACCCACCTGTCGCGCAGTTTATGCAGGGTAGTGGTGTCAATAGGGACGCCAGCGTGTTCAATGGCGGCGGCGGCGGCCATGTACCTGCCACGCAGTAGGGCGCGCGGTAGGTCGATATTGGGCAGCATCACCGGCAGCAGCCGTTCGAGCGCCAACACGTCGCTTTCACAGTAGTCGAGAATTTCGTCGGCGGTGTACTGGCCGAGCCAGGTGCCAGTACCGATAGCTTCCTGGAGTTCCTTTTTGGTGGTGGCGCCCATGCCGTCCAGGCCGAAATATGTGAGCGCACCTAAGAGGCCAGCACCGGCAGGAGTAGACAGTCCGTTTATGAGGTTTCGAAATTCAACGAACAGGTCGAGTATTCTTTCAGGCAGTTGCCAACCGAGTACGCGATAACAACCAAGTTCGGCACTGGCATAGTACGCCACGAACAGAACGTCGGGGCCGGCCGCATATGGCGGCGCGGCCCCGAACTCCCCTTGGAAGACCCTGTGGGTGCGATTAGAGCGCAGCTCTTTCGCAACCAGACAAACCGGCACCGGCCGTTCGCCGTGGCCGACCTCGAATTCGAAGTCGAGCACGACGATCTCACGAAACGAGGCCGGTAGCGACATGATGCTAAGGCAGCCCGCGTAGGCGCTTAATCACCGGATGATCCATCGAAGTGATCAGCCGATCCCGAAACGCGATACGGATAACCTCCTGGAAGGTCAGGTCAGGCCACGTCGGCTCGGCAATACAAGCTTCCGCCTGGAAGATCTCGTATGCGCCCAAGCTACGATTCGCTTTGCAGCGGACCCAGCGGGTCGTTGCAAGCTCGGCCGCTTCGCGTGCTGATCGGTGCCATTCCATTTCACGACCGTCTGGGTCCGGAAGACGGACTGGCCACAGTGAGACGACACCCTGCCGGTTAACGGTGGTGTAGAGCGTCTTACTCACGAACTCTCCGACCAGTTCAGGTACTAACGAGGCTGCGACTACGTACTCTTCCCGCTCGTCCTTCAACTCAATGAGCGGAAAATTTTCGCGATATTCTGACCCAGGGTGAACACGCACCCAGTCTTGAGGGTTGGGCTTGCGCACCGGTACAATAGTCAGTAGTTTTTTGACGCCGGCCGTTTCGGTGAACGACTGGCTCAACCGCAGATTGCCCAGGTCGAAAGGATCTGGCACCGAAGACGGCGCTTCCCTACCGGCGTGGCTTTTCTCTAGTTCAGTCATGAGAAAGGGGACCTTTCAGATTGGTGGGTTGGAAAAATTGGTTCCGCCTGGGTTCGTCGAACGGCAGCGGCAGTTGCACGGGGTCGGTGGGACTCGTCTGCATCACACTGCCCCCCGCACTCTGGCTTGATCCCAGGCAGTCAAGGCCGATTCGTCGTGGTATTTGCGCCTGTTGATCACCACTGACGTGAGGAAATTCAGCGCCGGGACGCCGTGCACCGTTTGCGTTTTTTGGCTTCCGCCTGGGTTCGTCGAATGGCAGCCGGAATTGCACGGGGTTTGTGGGATTCATCTGCATCACACTGCCCCTCGCAGTTGAGCGCGATCCCATTCGGTCAGCGCGTCTTCGTCGTGATAATTCCGGCCGTTGATAACCGTTGGCTTCGGGAAGTTGAGTTCCGGGTCACGCACCCATCTATCAATGGTGCGGCTCGAAACGCCGTAGCGTTCGCAGACCAGTCGAGTTGGAAGTTTGCGGGCACTTGATTGAGTATCGGACATTTCGCCTCCTGTCGTTGAAAGTAAAGACAGGATGGCGGGGGGTGCCGGGTAAAAGAACGGGGGGCTTTACCCTAAATGGGCGGATGGCCGATCCACAATCTTGGCGATGGATTTTAGGACGGCTGTCTTGCGCAGGGCGGGCGCGAGGGAATCGAAAAGCGCACGGTTTCGCTGCATGCAACTGTCATAGAAGGCGCGGGCCTCCGGCCTTCCCCGATTCTTCCGGAGGTTCTTGCGAAGGTCATCCAGTTGCGTCGCATCAAGATCGATTAAACGAGACACCATCGACAGGGCTTCTTTCAATGGAACATCGGCATGGTCGCGAAGATAGTCCACTGCCGCCGCGCAGGCGGCATGGCGTTGGGCCTGTATGAGAGGCTTAAAATTGCTCGCTTCAAATTCCTTTTGGATGTCGCCGAGTACACTGACAAATGGTGAAAGCGTTTCGGCGGCAAAGCCGATTCTGGTGAGATGATACACGATTGCTCGCAGCGCACGGATTTGTTTAACCGCGTTTTCTTTTTCGGTCAGGGTGGCGCGGAGTTCGGCCTCGAGAATCTTCAGTTCGGATTCGAGGGAAGGGGATTCGTCCGTCATCGCGCCCCCATAAGATCGATCACGTTGGACCGATGATCGCCGCTGATTATCGAAAGCACATGCTTTGACCAAGCATCCAATGCCGCGGCCTTCTCCCCTGCGAAATCGTGGTGCTGGTAGACACCCACGATGCCGCGAAACGTCCCTGATTTATGATTGATAACTTTTTCGATGACGGGGAGGGCGATGCGCAGGCGCGCCATGCCGGTGATTAGAGTGCGTCGAAGATCGTGGAAAACCCAATCCGGGATCGGCTTGTTGTTGTTGGCGGCGGCGATTGCCTCGTCCATCCTTCTCTTAGCGTGCGAGAATGCCGTCGGCGGCTTGCCCTGATGGCCAGCAAAAATGAAGTCTTCCTTTGATTCGATCTTCGGCAGGTTCTTGTCCTTAAGGATCGCAACAGCAGCGTCGGGGAGGGGGACCGTATGCGGCTCATTGTTCTTTGTGCGGCTCGCCTGGAGTGTCCATAGCTTGCCGTCAAGGTCGAGTTCGTTCCGTCGCATTCGTGCGATCTCGTTCTCGCGCTGGCCGAGCAGGGCCATTAGCTTGACGATTGGTCCGAACGGATAGCCGTCGCTATCGGCAGCATTCCAGACCAAACGAAGTTCATCGTCGGTCAGAACGCGCTTGCGGCTGTCCTCCTTGGCCGGCGGCGCGATCCCGTTGCAGGGAGAATCCTTGAGGATGTCTTGGCCGACACACCAATTGGAGAACTTGCGCAGCGCGGCCAGCGTCCGGTTCGCCATGACGGGCGCACGATCAGCAATCCCGTTGAGTAGGACGATCATGTCGCGCTTCGTGATTTCCTGAACCTTGCGGCCCTTCCAATCGGCAATCACGCCATTGCCGGTTTCGTCCCATCCGCCATCCGTTCGTTTTAGGCCGAGAATGCGCGCGGTTTCCAAAAAGCTGCTTTCGCGGGTGTTCTTGACCGCGTGTCGCTTCATGAATTCGACGGCAACATTCTCGAACAGGTCGCGTTCGGCTCGCTTTTCTTCGGCTGCCTGCCGCTTGGCCTCGCCCTTGGCTTCCTGCTTTTCGCGGGCCGGATCACGGCCTTCGGCTGCGGCTCGCAGGGCCTTGCCGCCAAGTTCCCGCGCAGCCTTAAGGTCAATCTTGGGATAAGCGCCTATCGTCACCTTGCGCGGCTTGCCGGCGCTCCGGTAGCGCACAGCCCAAGACATCGCATTGGAGGAGGGTTGGCGGATCAGATAGAGGCCAGGAAGCCGGCGGTCGGGAACCTCCTCCCGTTTGGCTGGTGCTGCGGCCTTTTCATATGCCTTGAGTTGCCTGTCGGTCAGGGCTTTTGTCACAATCAGTCTCCCCGTAGGGTAACAGCCGGGTAACGATTAGCCGGCGTCTTGGAGTGTTACCCTGTGTCGCGGACAATGCCAGACAAACGCCCAATTTACAAGCGATTACAGACGGGCGACTGATGTGGATGTCCTGATGTGTCGGGGAGTGTCTGCGTCCAAAAACTGACTGTAAATCAGCCGCCTCATGGCTTCGAAGGTTCGAGTCCTTCCTCCCCCACCATTGCAAGTTTCGGCATTTGATTTCACTTTCCTTTTTCGTCCGAGGCCCGCACCTCTCCATTAGGTGCGGGACTAGATGTTCTTGTTGGGGTCCTTTGCCCGGCCTGAATGGCCAGGCGGGCTCCGCTCATCGTTTTCGTTCAAATCTTCTGAAGGTCGATCGCGCAGGGATATAGGAACCAATCAAGTCCGATCTCATTAGTGGGGCGCAGGACGGCAGGAGTTTCTCGCACATGTTGAGAGCTGTTTTGATTGCGGCTTGCTTGGCCGTGGCGATGCCCTGTTTTGCTCAGCAAGTCCGGGTAATCAAGGGAGACATTGAGCACGTCTACGGTCCCAGCGGAGAGCTTCTCGACGATGGCGATCTGCAAGCACGAAACCAGCGTGCCTGGGAGCACATGCAGGCTGAAAACCAGCTCGCGATTGCCAGGCTGCAAGTCAAGGTCGAGATTGAGTATCTCAGGCTTAACAGGGCTATCGCTCGAATGGGCAACTACGGTGGCTGGGTCATCGGGCCCCCCTAGGCAATCACGCCCAAACAGCCATCAGGACGCGCGTCTGCTGATTTTCATCTGCGAGGGGCCAGCCGGTCCTGCCTGCCAGTTGATGTCCGCTTCTCTCCGAAAGCGACCGAAGCGCTACTCTGCAACGAAATGACGCGTGGGCCAATACCGGACTCATGCACCGCAGCAGAGTCTAACTATTCGATCATCTCGTTGGCGCTGATCAAAATGGAATTCGGGATCGACAAGCCCAGCAACGCTGCCGTCCGGGCATTGACAATCAGTTCAAATGTGGTGGGTTCCTCAATAGGAATGTCTCCTGCCTTGGTACCCTTTAGGATCTTGTCAATGAAATATCCATACCGGCGAAATTGATACTTGAGGTTTGCGCCATAGCACAGCAGTCCGCCCGCATCGCAGAACTCTCTGAATCCGAACATCGACGGCAAACGCTTTTCCGCGGCGAATTTGGCGATCTCCTTGACGTGAATGACTGTCAGAGGGTCGGCCAAGATAAGGAGCCCGTCGGGGTTTCCGGTCTTTATGGCGGCAAACGCCGTCGTGAATTCCGACGGATCCCGCACGTCTGCGGAGTGCACTTCGACTTCCAACGTTTTTGCCGCAGCCGTGATATCCTGCAATTCCGCCACTTTGGCGGGCACTCCTCCGTTAAAGAGCACCGCCAAGCGCGACAGCCCTGGTAAGACCTGTTGCATAAGTTGCAATCGCTTGAGCGCAAGGTCTGACGAGATGCAAGCCATTCCCGTTATGTTTCCCCCCGGCCGCGCAATACTGTTGACCAGCCTGTCGGCGCGATCGCAGGCGATGATGACGATGGGGATGGTAGCGGTCGCACGCCTCGCTGCTTCGATGGGCTGTGGTCCCGTAGTTGCGATAATATCGACCTTGCGGTTGACTAGATCGGCGGCCATCTCAGCGAGGTCTTCAGGCTTCCTCGGCATACGGAGTTCGACGTGAATGTTTTTTCCTTCGACATAACCGAGCGCCTGTAAACCTTCCATGAGCGCCGCATTGAGGGAATTCATCACCTCTTCCTTGTCGGCGCGCACCACTGGCGACAAAACTCCCACTTCAGGCATAGCCCTAGCTTGCCCCGCTTGAACGGCGACTGGCATAACGAAAACATAGACTAGGAAGGCTGTGATCAGCATTGGCGCGCGCATGTCACACCTCTCAGATCAAGTTTAGCCGACAGATGCCCCCGACGCTGGCCCAAAAGGAGCCGCTGGCCTGGAAAGCAACGCGCAAAGGAAAGTTGGACGTGAGTGGAGTGCCAAAAGAGACGGCAATCTCCCGAGAGATCATGCCTGCCGACGGCAACAACAATGCCAAGCGCAATTAATTAATAAGAAATGATCGGGGAGTTCGGCACGTCCCCGCCTAATCGAGGGCGACCCTCGGACGAGTTGGCAGCTTATCTCTCACCAACGGGCGCGGCAAATAGTAAGGAGTGCTGTCGTCTCTCCAAAGTCGCAACTCCATAGCCTCGTTCCTTGGCCCGAGGGCGAACAGATGACGTCCGCGTCGGGTCATTCGCGGCTGGGTCAGCCGGTCCTGCCTGCCATTTGATTTCCGTTTCGTCCCGAAACCGACCTCGCGGTATCTTTCCCATAGCCAGGTCAGCGTGCCGACACCAGGCTTGGCAGGGCCGCCGCTAATGGGATCGCCCGCGATCGCCGCAGCGATTGCTCACCTTTCAAATTTAGGCCGCCGTTGATCTGGACCGCGACCGGACTGACGTTGCCCAAAAGCTTGCCGCCTTGCGCGCGGCTCGACGGTCAGCGACCCTCACTTGTGCCCTAGCCGGGGACGCCGCTAGAATTAGACAGCGGAAAAATGGCGCGATGAGGAAATTCCGATGCGCAGTATGGCCATGCTTGCCACTTTGAGTATCCTTGCGATTTGGTCATCATCAGCAGATGCCGGCTGCGTTGTTTACCGAGAGCCGTGCGGCTACTACGGAAAAGTCTGCAGGCCACATGGCGGCCCCGTCGGGCGATTTTGCCCCGGCGGGTCGTGGGTCCAATATAGATACCATGGGCGAGGTTTGCCCGTGGGTCCGTATTGGCCGCCGTACTGGGATCTCCCATAATTCCGCGTCCTGGAGCGCCATGCAGGCCGCCCCGGATGCAGCCGCGCTACCATCGCAAAGATTGCCAAGAGATCGAAGCAAGCCGCGTAAGCCGCTGTGGGAAAGTCGCGGCGTCGCCATAGACGTCGCTCGCCTGCTCGGCTTAAGCTCTGGCGCGTTACCGCAAATACTAGCCCCGCAGACCCCTGCGGGGCTTTTTCTTTGCAACTGAGGCGGTCTTATTCGGCTGGCGCGATTGGCGGAACAGCATTGAGAAGCTGAGAAACGGCAGTAACAAGTTGGGCGAGCGCAAAAGGCTTCGCCAACATGATGCTGTTCGGGACGCCCTTTGACGCCCAGTCTTGCGCGTACTTCCCGCTCATGTAAACGACGGCAAAATCAGGATTGGTCTTTCTGGCGCGACGAGCGACTTCCCAACCATCAAACCGACCAAGCAGGCTGATATCAGTCACCAGTGCCTGGTACTGGCCGTTGTTGCCGCTTAGCAGTGTGGCTGCCTCTTCCCCGCTTGCGGCGATGGCGACCTCGAAACCGCCCTCGGAAAGTGTGTCTTCGATGATGCCCTGAATCGCTTGGTCGTCTTCAACGAGCAAGATCACTGGTAATTCATTCAATGCTGTTCTCCCGCCCGACAACTGCGCGGATGAGCCAAACCAAAAACCCCCGCCGGAGCCGACCCCGACGGGGGCACTCACGGGTGGATGGTTCGAGGCCAGGTGAAACCTAGGTGTCGCGCCAAAGACCCGAGAGGGACAATCAAAGATCGGCGAGAAGGTTCCCCAAGGCACAGCAGCGGAACCGCTCAATCACAAAACCCGTTGTATTTGCTAACCATTCCATGGCTTCCCTCCTGGATAGGCTGCCTCACTTCGGCGGCCCGGGCCGTGAGCCGCAAGGCTTACGGACCCAGGAAAGCGGCCGGAATCGGGTAGTCGTGCCCCAAAAGGCCAAGCAATTCCAATTCGCGTTGATGGGCGTCGATTTCCAGAATGGTCAGGAGAGACATCAGCACGACCGCGGCATAGATAAGCGACGGTGACGCCTTGGCAGGCGCGTCGCCGCGGCGTGGCGGTATCACATCGCGAAGCGATCGCCACAACGACCCGAAATGCAGATACGTTTTAGGTCGCATTTGCATGACGCCGTCCTCGACGTGCCAAATCAAGCATAGGATCAGGCTATGCCCTGTACAAGCTGACAATAGCCATCGCGGCGTTGAGTAGCGGGGTGGCCTTTTCCCGTCCTGCGGTGCAGCATGGAGAAACCGAACAACGGCTTCGATTTTTGACGGCAGCACGCGATGCAAATCGCGCTTCACTGGCCGTGAAATACCCGGACGACTGTAAACCGCAGATGAATTGCGTCCCAGGTCTCAGCATGGGTCTCCGCATCGTTGCCGCGCTGCTGGCGATGCATTTGGCGCCGGCGCGAGCGCAACTGACAGGTCACGGCGGACCGGTACGGGCGATCGCGGTTGCCAGCAATGGCTACAGTGTTCTGTCGGGCAGCTTCGACACCGCCGCCATTCGATGGTCGCTCAGGACCGAATCCGCAGAGCAGGTCCTTCGGTTTCACACCAGCGCGGTGAACGCGGTTGCCTTCCTGAAGGATGGCCGAATGGCGACCGCCGGAGCGGATGCACGGATTGCCATCTGGACGGCCGGCCGGCAGAATCCGGATCAGGTTTTCGAGGGACATCGCGCACCGATCGTTTCACTTGCGGTTTCGCCCGATGGCACGAAGCTCGCTTCCGCGTCCTGGGATCACACGGTCCGGATTTGGTCGCTCGGTGACGGTACGCAGCAGGTGCTGGAGGGGCACACGCAGAACGTCAACGGGGTCGCATTCACGGCGGATGGAAAGTCGCTTGTCAGCGTCGGCTATGATCTTCAGTTAAGGATCTGGTCCTCCGCCGGTGGCTCGTCGGCAGCAGCCATTGCGCTCCCGTCCCCGCTTAACGCCGTGGTCATCGCCTCTGACGGCGAGATGGTCACGGGGGGAGCGGACGGGAAGGTTCGTTTTCTGGCCTCTGCCGGCAGGGAGACCGGCGAGGTAAAAGCCGATGCGACGCCGATTGTTGCGCTCGCAATTTCACCGGACAGTGCGTTGATCGCAGCAGCTTCGATCAGTGGCTCGATCGCGATCATCGACCGAAAGACGCGCCGCACCGTGCGGACGGCGGTCGTTCCCGGTGCACCCGTATGGTCGGTCGCATTCCTTCCCGACAACGCGACCATGCTGACCGGCGGCGCCGACGGCAGGGTCAGGCGCCTCAACGCGCTGACCGGTGAGCCCATCGGCTCATCATCGCAAGCAACGCCACGTGATCCGCTTGCCGCGTATGCGGGAGATCGCGGCGCCGAGGTGTTTCGGGCATGCGTTGCCTGTCACACCTTGTCCGACAAGGAGCCACAACGTGCCGGCCCGACGCTCGCAGGTCTGTATGGCCGAAGGATCGCGACGCTGCCGGGCTATCTCTTCTCCGATGCGCTGAAACATATGGACATCGTGTGGACGCCCGAGACAGTGTCAAGGCTGTTCGAGCTCGGTCCAAACGCCTATACGCCAGGGACAAAAATGCCGGAGCAGAAAATTGGATCAGCGGAGGATCGCAAGGCGCTCACGGATTTTCTGACGCGCGCCACTGCCAAATAGCTAACGCTTGTTCTCTCGCTCACGCAAGTAATCATCCGTTGTGCGAGGTGAGGCGCGTTCGGGCACGCCGGCGAACGGGTCGAATTGCTGCTCGCTCATGACGATAACGCGGCAGTCCGCGCACATTCTGACAGCATTGAGCCGCGCGTCGCCTGCGGGGTACATCCAGTGCCGGCCCTCGAGCTTCGCCGCGATCTTCTCGATCGTGCTCTTTACCCCAAAGGGCTTGTTGCAGCGGATGCAAAGCGCTGGCTCTTCTTCCTTGATGATCAGGGGCGCTGCCCTGGCGGCACGGAAATCGATCTGCGGCTTCAGCGTGATCACCTTTTCCGGGCAGGCGCTCCGGCACAATCCGCACTGCACGCAGGCATCTTCGACGAATTTGAGCACGGGACGTTCAGGATCGTCGCGGAGAGCGCCGGTGGGACAGACCGAGACGCAGGACAGGCACAAGGTGCAGCCGTCCACATTGACGCTGATCGCACCAAGCGGTGCGGCTTCGGGCAGAGCGATAATGTCGGTCGGCGCAGGTGCGACGCGGTGCAGTTCGTGAAGGGCGAAGCGAAGCAGGTCGCTCCGCTTGCCTACCGTTTTGAAGGTTGCGGCCCGCTCCACGGCCGGCGCGGGTTCGATTTCCCGCAGCACTTCTCCCAGCGCGTCCGGATCGTCCGTTTCAATCGTCGCGACGCGCGGCCCCGAAAATCCGAGCCCGCCGACAACGGCATCGGCCATCGCGACGGTCTGGGAAAGGCCGGCGACGTCGTGGCGCGGCTTTGCCCGTAGAAGAAAGCGGATCCCAGCCGCGCCGTAGGCAAAGGAAGCCGCGACCGCTTCGAGTCCGACCTGCGTCACCTCGTTGACGGCGAACGGCAGCACATCGGCCGGAAGCCCATCGCCATGGCGGGCGAGCGCATCGATCAGAGGGCCTCCGTGTTGGCTGTCGTGGAACAGCACAACAGGATTGGCGCCACCGGCTTCACGGTAGGTCAAGAGCATCGCACGCAGTTTGTGCAGCAAGGCGTCGGCGGGCGGCAGGGCATAGCTTGCCGCGCCCGTTGGACAGGCCGCGGCGCACTGGCCGCATCCCGCGCAGACCCCGGCGTCGATTTTGACGTGATCGCCATCCGGTGTGATCGCCCGGGTCGGGCAAAGGTCGAGACAGCGGTGACAACCGGTCAGCTTCGAGCGCGAATGGACGCAGATTTCTGCGCTGAAATTCACATATTTCGGCTTGTCGAAGCTGCCGACAAAATCGCGCGCCTTGAGCACCGCACGCAGCATTGCGGACGGATCTCGCGGGTCCGCGCGGAGATAGCCGTCGCGCAAGTCATGGGCGGGGAAAAGCGGCGTACCGCCGGAAAGATCAAGGACGAGGTCGCAGCGCGAAGTCAGGCCGTTGCGCGGAGTTTCAAAGACGAGCGCGGTGCGCGAGGAGGGCTGCGGCAAGGCGTAATCGTCGATCACAAGCTCGAATGCCCCCAAATGACCCTTGGCGTTGCGGATCGTTCCCTTGACGACGGGAAACGATGTCGTGGCCGGCGGCGCAATCAGCGCCGGCTTCGTGATCATGACCGTTACGTCGAGATGATCGAAAAGCAGTTGGCCGGCTTCGACCGCCACTTCGTCGCGGCCGTAGATCAGGATCACGCCATCGCTCTTCAGAGCAACGAACGGATAAGCAGGCGCAGGCTCGGATGCAACAGCGATCAGCGCTGCCATTTTTGGGCCAGCCTTGGCTCCCTCTACCGACCAGCCGGCCGTCTCCCGAAGATTGACGAAGTCCATCTTCCCGGAGCCTCCTTCCGCCTCATTACCGAACAGCGTGGCCTCCTGGGTGCAGCCGACGACGAGCGGCCCTTCTGCTTTTGCCGCATTGCGAAAATGATCAAGCTGGTGCCGGCAGAGTTGGTGGAAGTCGGCGATTTCGCAGTTGGGACATCCTCGCCTGATCGCGGCCGTATCGAGGCGCATCGTGTCCTCACACGAGCAGATCAGGATCGTTTTCGGCGGATCTGGCATGCGCAGCTACTGTCTGCCTCCCTCCGGGAACTACGGTGATCGAACTCGCATCGACCGTGACGCCCGATTAAGTTATTCTCACAAGAGAAGAAAAGGAAGCTGGAGGTCCGCTTGACACCGACAGCCGGTACGCGCTCATCGGTCCTGGAGCCGATCAACTTGCCTCCGCCATTCAGGCTGATGAGGCTGCGCGAGAGCCGTGACGCCTTCGCCCACGCCATCGACATCGCAGAAGAGGGCGGGGCAGGTACGCTGACCTATGTGGGACGGTTCGATCTGGCCGAGTTTGCCGTCGTGCTTGAACCGAGCGAGCCCTTACGCACTGCGCGGCGCGCCTTCTATGCCGCAATGGTGGCGTTGACCGATGCCCTGCGCGCATATGCGCCGCCGAACAAGGCGATCGCGATCGACTGGCCCGATGCAATTCGTATCGACGGCGGGCTTGTTGGTGGCGGGCGGCTTGGTTGGCCCTCGTCCGCGAAAGGGGATGAACCGCCGCGCTGGCTGGTGTTCGGCGCCATGATCCGGACGGTCGCAATTACCGACCGCGATGCGGGCGTGCATCCGCTCGCTTCCGCACTCGACCAGGAGGGCTTTGGCGAGGCCGGTGCGATTCAGATCACGGAGAGCTTTGCGCGGCATCTGATGCTCGTCGCCGACGTTTGGCAGGTCGACGGTTTCGCTGCCGTCGCAAACGAGTTCCTGCTCCGGCTGGCGCGCCAGCGGCAGACCTCTCATGTGATCGCCGACAATGGCGACCTTCTTGTCCGCAGGACCGGGACGAGCAAGAGTGAACGTCGCGATTTGGAAAAGGCGTTGCGTGCGCCTTCGTGGCTCGATCCAGAATTCGGAGGACCACGCTTGTGAAGCTCTTGCGTACCATCGCGCTCGATCTCTCCGACACTTTCGTTTTCGACGTGGCGGCGGAGCCTGGCGATTGGGCCGTGTCCGGCGCATTCCGCTTCTGTAATCGCGATCCGGCGAAACTGAGCGGCAAGGACCGCTCGGCGTTCCGCAGCGGTTTTCTCGGCGTGCAGTCCTGGGGCTGGTCGACGCTGGCGCAAATCGTTCACGCCTCTGAGGATGATTGCCACAGATTGGTGGAACTGCTTGCAAGGCAACTGGTCGAACGGTTCGGGGCGCCGGATCCAGCGACCGCGCGCCTGGCGGCGGAAGAAGAGGTGAGATTTGCGCAATCGCTCTGCACCCATCCGGTAAGCACGCTGATCGCCGTCCACCGCTCGGCAAGCGACGGCGAAGTTCGCGAGTCGTTCCGCAGATTGCAACTGCGAGAGGGGCAGGGTCACGGCAAGGCGTTCTCCTTCATGGAAATCGAGGATGACACCGAGCCCGACGGCGATCTCAATCTTGCGAACATGAGTGAGGAGCCGCCGCGCCGATGAGGGATTTCTGGATCGCCTGCGGCCACCACCTGCTCGATCGCGATGCGAGCGGCGCGCTCGTGGTCACAGATGAGTTCCTGAAAGCCTATATCGCGCGTCCCGAACTGATGCCTCCGGACGGCGCTTGCGCGGTCGAGCGCAGGCTGCACCGGGAGATGCTCGCAGACCCGAGCCGGGCAGTTGCTGCCGAGGAAATTGCCACGATTGCCGATCCGGACGCACGAGAGAATTGGCAATTCGTGCTGGCCTTTCGCAAGCTCCTGCTGCGTGAGCCTACCTTGGAAGCGGCGTATCTTGCATTGGTTCGGTCGGGGTCCGTCAACTTGCCGCCGCTGTTCGTGAATCATCTCGTGCACGCGATCCTGCGAAACGCACTCGATGGCTGCGAGGATCCGTTCGTGCTGCGTGCGGCTGAACTGTTCTTCCGGCCGCAGCGTATCGTGCCGCATGATCTTTCGTTGCTGCTGGGCGACGAGGAAGTCATCGGTGGAGCAAGCCCGACGCCTGTGTTGTCGCTGATGTCCATGTTAGGGGCCGCGAACGCCGCCGGGGTCGACGTATTAAGTGAGGGAAATGCCGACAGCTACTGGCGGCGCAGTGATCAATTCGATCTTGCGCTTGATTTCACGGGTGGAACGCGAGGGCCGGGAGCGCTGGCGGAGGCCATGAGGTGCTGGATTTCCCACTTGCTTGGAGTTGACGTCGCAATCGAGCCGCTGACCGCGCTGCGTGATGCGAAGCTCACCTGGTACGTTGGGCTCGATGCTGAGGCCACCCGCATGGGCGACCGGCTTTGGCATGGAGAGGCGTTGGATGACGGCGCTGCCAACCGTGTCCTGGCATTGTTCCGGCTCACCTTTTCTGATGCCCGCCTGGTCGTTGATGCCGTGGGAGGCGAGCCGGTCTACCTGATCCTTGCAATGACCTCCGACCGGCTGGTGCGGATGAAGCCGCAGAATCTGCTGACGGGGTTGCCGATCAAGCACCTGGAGGCTGCAACGTGAGCCTCTGCGCCTTGCCGCTGTTGCGCATTTCTGTCGGCGTCGTGGTGGAGCGCCGCAGGACAGATTCCCCGTGGATCGATTTTGTCTGGCGCGGCATCGGAGTCTTGCCGGACGAGCCGGAAATGACGCCGTGGACTGTCCTGCGCGAACAGCAGGGAACGACGCTCTTTTATGCTGGAAGCGCGACTGTCGATCTTTATCGGTCGGAAACTGCGCGCTACCGCGACAATCTCGCCACCGGCGCTCCCAGTGTATGGATCGTATTGACTCCTTCCGAAGGTGCTTGGCCCTATGCTGTTTCGGCCGTCACCGCAGATCCGGCAGAAGGGGAGGCATTCACGGAAGCCGGTGCCAACCTGGTCGAAGCTGTGCCGATGCCCGAGGTGCTGCATGAGGCGATTGAAAATTTCATCGCCGAGCACCACGTCGAGCCGGAGTTCGTCAAGCGCGAGCAGCGCCGCGCCGATCCGGAGGCGCTTGCGCGGCGGCGCCACGAAGGTGGCCACGAATGAGCGATGAGCAATTCCTGGCGCGCTGGTCGCGCCGCAAGCAAGAGGTGAGGGCCGGATACGCTGAACCGGCGCCGGAAGGTGCTGAGGCGCAAGCGCCGGCGCCGTCCGAGGCCGCCGCGGAGCCGGTTCCCCAGGAAACGGATCTTTCCGAGCTGCCCCCGATTGAATCGATTGACGCTGCTACTGACATCGCCGCCTTCCTGCGCAAAGGCGTTCCGCAGGAGTTGAGCCGTGCGGCGCTTCGTCGCGCCTGGAGCGCCGATCCCGCCATCCGGGATTTCGTTGGGCTCGCCGAGAACGCCTGGGACTTCAACGATCCGAATGCCATGCCCGGCTTTGGTCCGCTCGATTGTTCGGCAAACCAGGTTGACGCACTCGTCCGCCGCATCGTTGGGGGCCTGGTGCAGGCCGCCGAGGGACTTCCCGTTTCGCCGGCAGAAACGGCCCAAGATCCCATGCCATCGGCCTCGATGGAACCGGATTTCGGGCAAGCGTCAAAGCCGCCGATCGGTGATGCTAAAACCTCCGACGAGCCCGCAGCCGCGGAATTGCCGTCTTCTGCTGCGGTGCAACCGGTAGATGCAGGCGAAGAGGCTCCCTGTCCGCGCCGCACGCATGGCGGCGCGCTGCCTCGATAAGGTGCGACCAAATGCTATAGCCTCAAGCTATGCCACGCGATTGACCGCTTCCCGACGCGCGCCTACTTTTTCCTGAGCAAACGCAATCGAGTGCTTGACCCCTGGGATGGGAGGTCGCCCTGCGCGATACGGGACTTGAACGCGCCATTGATGCAGCCGGGGGCGTTGCCCAGCTTGCCCGAAAGATCGGCATTGCCCAGCCCTCGGTATCGAACTGGGACAGGGTTCCCGCACAACGTGTGATTGCAGTAGAGGCGGCGACGGGTGTCTCGCGCAAAGAGCTTCGTCCTGATCTCTACAGCGAACCTGCCGAGTTGGCAGACGCGGTTGATCCGATCGAGTCGGGCCGCGCACAGGAATACGCGCTGCTTGCAACCCTTCTCTCGTCCGCGCCATCGGCTGCTTTGCTCGAACGGATCGTGCGACTGAATGGCGATGCGACGCCGCTCGGGCGCGCCCACGCGGCCCTCGCAGAGGCCGCATCGATAGCGGCTCTACCCGATGTCGAGCGCGAATATTTTGATCTGTTCACAGGTCTCGGCCGTGGCGAGCTGCTGCCTTACGCATCCTATTACCTGACCGGATTTCTCAACGAACGTCCGCTGTCGCGCCTGCGCGACGATCTCGCCGCGCTCGGCATCGAGCGCCTGGAGAACAATTTTGAGCCTGAGGATCACGCGGCGACGTTGTGCGAGGTCATGGCGGGCCTTGCCGCGGCGCGCTTCGCGGTCTCGCCGGAAACACAGCGCGCCTTCTTCGAGAAGCATGTGTCGCGCTGGATGGGACGTTTGTTCGCCGACATGGAGAAGGCGGAAAACGCCAAATTCTACCGGTCGGTTGGAACGCTTGGGCGCGTGTTTCTGGAAATCGAATCCGAGGCTTTCACATTCGCCAACTGACCGACGCCGGTCCGGGAGAGATGCGATGAGAGACGAGAAGAAAACGACAGTCGGCCGCCGCGACTTCCTTCGCAAGGTCGGCATCGGCACGGTCGGCGCCGGTGCCACGCTGGCGACGCCGCTCGTGGCGCCGGCTCAGGCCGACAGCGAGACCGACGATGAGAAACGCAAGGCGCGCTACAAGGAGACCGATCATGTGAAGGCCTATTACCGCGTCAATCGTTATCCTGGTTGAGGGAGGCGGCCGTGCTGATCAAGAGAACACAACAGCGCTTTGAAACCGATCGTCGCGGATCAATGGCCGCAGCCCTGTCCGGGCAAAGCGAGGGTCTCGACCGCCGCACCTTCCTGCGTCGGTCCGGTCTTGCCGGCGGCGCGCTCGCCGCAATCGGCACGCTGCCGGTCGGCAGCGTCCGCAAGGCGAAAGCGGCAGTCGCAGGTCCCCTTACATCCGGAGCGACCGTTCGAAAGAGCATTTGCACGCATTGCTCGGTCGGATGCACCGTGACCGCCGAGGTGTTGAACGGAGTGTGGATCGGCCAGGAGCCGACCTGGGATTCCCCGATCAATCGTGGATCGCACTGTGCCAAGGGCGCTTCGGTGCGCGAGCTGGTGCATAGCGATCGGCGGCTGCGCTATCCGATGAAGCTCGTGGGCGGGCAATGGACGCGCGTGCCCTGGGACACCGCGATCAACGAGATCGGCGACAAACTGCTCCAGGTGCGCGAGACGTCGGGTCCCGATTCCGTCTATTGGCTCGGCTCGGCCAAGATGACCAACGAAGGTGCCTATCTGTTTCGCAAGCTTGGTGCGTTCTGGGGCACCAACAACACCGACCATCAGGCTCGCATCTGCCATTCGACGACCGTCACCGGTGTAGCCAACACCTGGGGCTACGGCGCGATGACGAACAGTTTTAACGACATCCGCAATGCGAAGACCCAGGTCATCATGGGGGGCAATCCTGCCGAGGCCCACCCGGTGTCGTTGCAGCACCTGCTCGAGGGCAAGGAGCTTCAAAAGGCCAACTTCATCGTCATCGACCCGCGCCTCACCCGAACCGCTGCCCATGCGACCGATTATGTGCGCATGCGGCCGGGCACCGATATCCCGGTGCTGTACGGCATGATGTGGCACATCCTCCAGAATGGTTGGGAGGACAAGGAGTTCATCAGGCAGCGAGTCTATGGGTTCGACGATCTCCGGAAAGAAGTGGAGAAGTGGAATCCGGAAGAGGTCGAGCGCGTCAGCGGCGTTCCCGGCGAACAGCTAAAGCGCGTGGCCAAGATGTTTGCCACGGAGAAACCGTCGACGCTGATCTGGGCCATGGGCCAGACCCAGAAAACCGTCGGCACCGCCAATGTGCGGGCGAGCTGCATCGCACTGTTGATGACCGGCAATGTCGGCGGCCCCGGCATGGGCGCCAACATCTTTCGGGGCCACGACAACGTGCAGGGAGCGACCGACGTCGGGCTCGATATCGTCACGCTGCCGTTCTATTACGGCCTTGCCGAGGGCGCCTGGAAGCATTGGTCGCGGGTATGGGAAGTCGACTACGAGTTCCTGAAGTCGCGCTTTGACTCCAAGCAGATCATGGAAACCCCCGGCATCCCGCTTACCCGCTGGTTCGAAGCGGTGACACTGCCGAAAGACCAGGTCGCGCAGAAAGACAATGTGCGCGCGGTTTTCGTGCAGGGACACGCCAGCAACAGCATCACGCGCGTGCCCGAATCCCTCAACGGCCTGAAGGCGCTCGAACTGCTTGTCATCGCCGACCCGCATCCGACCACCTGGGCATCGCTTGCCGTGGAAGCGGGACGCAAGGATGGCGTTTACATTCTTCCGGTTGCCACGCAATTCGAATGCAAGGGCTCGCGCGTGGCCTCGAACCGCTCGCTGCAATGGGGCGAGCAGATCGTCAAGCCGGTGTTCGAATCCAAGGATGACCTCGAGGTCATGTATCTGGTGGCGAAGAAGTGCGGCTTTGCCGACAAGATGTTCAAGAATATCAAGGTCGAGAACAATCTGCCCGAGGCCGAGGATATCCTGCGCGAGATGAATCGCGGCAGCTGGTCGACCGGTTACTGTGGCCAGTCGCCCGAGCGCCTCAAGGCGCATATGAAGAACCAGGCCAAGTTCGACTTTCTGACGATGCGGGCGCCGAAGGACGATCCGGAAGTCGGTGGTGATTATTACGGCCTGCCTTGGCCGTGCTGGGGCTCGCCGGAAGTCAGGCATCCTGGCACGCCGCTGCTCTACAACACCAATCTGAGTGTGATGGATGGCGGCGGCACGTTCCGGCCGCGCTTTGGCGTTGAACGCGAGGAGAAGCTTGCCGACGGCACGACGCGAAAGGTGAGCCTTCTGGCGGACGGGTCCTATTCCAAGGATTCGGAGATCAAGGACGGCTATCCGGAATTCACGCTGGCGAGCCTGAAGAAGCTCGGCTGGGACAAGGATCTCACCGAGGCGGAGATGGCCACGATCACGAAGGTCAACTCCGCCAATCCGGATGCGGTGTCATGGTCGCTCGATCTGTCAGGCGGCATCCAGCGTGTGGCGCTGATGCACGGCTGCGTGCCTTACGGCAACGGCAAGGCGCGCATGAATGCGTTCGGACTGCCCGATCCCATACCGGTCCATCGCGAGCCGATCTACACGCCACGCGTCGATCTGGTTGCGAAATATCCGACACTGCCGGATGCAAAACAGTTCCGAGTGCCCAATGTCGGCTTCTCGGTGCAGAAGGCGGCGGTCGAGAAGGGGATCGCCAAGCGATTCCCGCTCATCCTGTCCTCCGGTCGGCTCGTTGAGTACGAGGGCGGCGGCGAGGAGACACGCACCAATCCCTGGCTCGCCGAACTCCAGCAGGACATGTTCATCGAGATCAGCCCCGCTGATGCTGCCGACCGCGGCATCAAGGACGGCGGCTGGGTCTGGGTCACCGGCGCCGAAAACAACTCGCGCGCCAAGATGAAGGCGCTCGTTACCGAGCGCGTCGGCAAGGGCGTCGCGTGGATGCCCTTCCACTTCGGCGGCTGGTTTGCCGGCAAGGACCTTCGCGGCAATTACCCGAAGGGCACTGATCCGATCGTGCTCGGCGAAAGCGCCAATACGATCACCACCTACGGATACGATCCGGCGACCGGCATGCAAGAACCCAAGGTCACCCTCTGCCAGATCGCGGCGGCATAAGGAGCAACGACGATGGCACGTATGAAATTCCTCTGCGACGCCGACCGTTGCATCGAGTGCAATGCCTGCGTCACCGCCTGCAAGAACGAGCACGAGGTGCCTTGGGGCATCAACCGGCGTCGCGTGGTCACCATCAACGACGGCAAGCCCGGCGAACGGTCGGTCTCGATGGCCTGCATGCACTGCACCGATGCGCCCTGCGCGGCGGTTTGCCCGGTCAACTGCATTTACACAACCGCCGACGGCGTCGTGCTTCACTCCAAGGATCTCTGCATCGGCTGCGGGTATTGCTTCTACGCCTGTCCGTTCGGCGCGCCGCAATATCCGCAGGTCGGCAACTTCGGCTCGCGCGGCAAGATGGACAAGTGTACCTTCTGCGCTGGAGGGCCCGAGGCCGACGGCAGCAAGGAAGAATACGAGAAATACGGCGCGAACCGCCTCGCCGAGGGCAAATTGCCGCTGTGCGCCGAGATGTGTTCGACCAAGTCGCTGCTTGCAGGCGACGGCGAAGTCATCGCCCAGATTTACAAGGAGCGCGTGATGAGGCGCGGCTACGGCTCCGGCGCCTGGGGCTGGAAGACCGCCTATCGCGAGACGAT
This sequence comes from Bradyrhizobium sp., assembly GCF_035570375.1. Classification (GTDB taxonomy): domain Bacteria; phylum Pseudomonadota; class Alphaproteobacteria; order Rhizobiales; family Xanthobacteraceae; genus Bradyrhizobium. Next base: position 22,476 of record NZ_DATMLW010000257.1, read on the forward strand.
CGAGTCCTGACGACAACATCGTCTGCAGTCGCTCAAAATCGGGAGGAACTTATGGCGTGTTTTACACGGTTTATACGGCTCGCCGTTGGCGCGGGCGCGCTCCTTCTGCTTTTCTTCGCCGCTTCGCCGTCCATTGCCCAACAGGTCAACCCCACCGCCAGTTCGGTCAAGGAGCAACAGCTTCTGCAGGAGATGAACCGCATCCATGGTCGCGTCAGCATTCCTGATCAGCGCTCAGGCGTACTCGAACAGCCGGCAGGCCGCGAATGGCGGCATTTCCGGGACGTGACGCTGCGCTGGATCGGCGGCATCGCCATCCTTGGCATGCTCGCAGTGCTGATCATCTTCTATCTCAGCCGCGGCATGGTGCGGCTGGAGAGCGGTCGTTCCGGCCTGACGATCGTGCGCTTTACGTCGTTCGAGCGCTTCGTGCATTGGATGACCGCGACCTGCTTCATCGTTCTTGCGATTTCCGGATTGAACATTACTTTCGGCCGGCCACTGCTCCTGCCGCTGATCGGCCACGAGGCATTTTCAGAATGGTCGCAGTGGGCGAAGTATGCACATAACTATCTCAGCTTCCCGTTCGCGATCGGCGTCGTGCTGCTCTTTTTGATGTGGATCGCCGGCAATATCCCGAACAAGGTGGATGTCGACTGGGTGAAGCGCGGCGGCGGTATAGTAGGTCACGATCATCCGCCGGCCGATCGCTTCAACGCCGGCCAGAAGGCGATCTACTGGATCGTGGTCATCGGCGGCGGTCTGGTCGCAGCCACCGGATACGAGTTGATGTTCCCCTTCTATCTGTCAGGCATCGAGGGGATGCAGCTCGCGCAAATGGTCCACGCAACCGTGGCAGTGCTGTTCGTGGCGGTCATGCTGGCCCACATCTACATCGGTACGATCGGTATGGAAGGGGCCTTCGAAGCGATGGGGAGCGGCACCGTCGATGTCAACTGGGCCAAGGAGCACCACAGTCGCTGGCTGGAAGAGGAGAATGCCCGCGCCGAAGCCGATGCGCGGTCCCGGCCGGCGGTCACTGCGGCGGAGTAGGGATCGCGCGCGACCCGTAACGCGCAAGCGCTTCAGAGCCGCACACCTGTCGTCGCGAACGCTTCCTGTACGGGTTCCTGGACCCGGTCAAGGACGATAAAGCCGGCCGCCGCAATCACGATTGCGGCCGCGCAGGCGAGCAAGAAGGCTTTCATGGTGGGGCTCCGCAGGAGATCGACGGTTAGTTTATACGAGCGGGCGTGCTGAGGACAACTGAATCGGCCGCGCGCCAAAATTCGAGTCGTTGGGCAATTGTTCGCTCGCCGTGGCGGCGGCCGGGGCGGAGGAGGGTTATCCCGGAAGGCACAGCCAAGACCGACGGCGGGCATCCTGCGGACGCCATGCCGGAACCAATCGTCCTATTTGCTGTCAATCAGCTCGTTCTAAGCATGTCCGGTTTCGCCCCACCGTGAAATCAGTGTGGGCTCGAACATCGTCGCCTGCTTGCCCTCGTCGGTGGCGAGCCATTCGTTTAGTTCGCGATCCGACTTTGGCTGGCGACCCTTCATGCCTTCGAAGAAATCACACAGGATCTGGGCTTGGGTTTTCTCAGCTTTCTTTTTTTCGCTCATGGTGACTGCTCCATGGTTTGCGAGGCGAAGGGCATCATCCGCTCCCTTGCAGCCAAGGCGCGCGACGATCTGGTCGCATTGATCCAGATCAATCTATGAAACGATCAGAGGTGTGCGCCGCGATAAGCTCGCCGGTTTCAAGCGGCCGCGTTCGGCCGATTTTCGTCGATACGACTACTACAAGTCCTCATTCCAGTACGTGGTGGCCGGCAGCCTGTCCGCCATCGACGTGAAGTATTTCTCCTGTCACAAACCCGGCGCCATCGAGGTAAAGGACCGCGTCCACAATGTCCGATACATCTCCCATCCTGCCCATGGGATGCAGTGCCGCCAATGCCTGATGCGCTTCAGCGGGGTGCATCGGCGTCTTTATTATGCCCGGGGATACCGCGTTCACGCGAATTCCAGTCCTCGCATACTCAATCGCGAGCGCTTTGGTCGCCGCGCTTAGGGCTCCCTTCGTGAGTGAAGCCAACACTGCGGGGATGCTTGTCATCGGCTGGTCGACCAGACTCGTGGTAATCGTGACGACGTGTCCATGTCCCTGTTTGCTCATCAATTCCAGGACACGCTGGGTCATGTGAAAGAAGCCCGTCACGTTTGTCGCAATGTAGGTCGCATAATCACTCTGCGAATAAAGAGTGAACGGTTTTGCCATGAACATGCCGGCGTTGTTGACCAGCGTATCGACACGGCCGAAACGCTCGACCGCCGTTCTGAACACCCTTTCCGCGGTGTCCGGGGCGGCGACGTCGCCTTGCACAGTCGCAATATTCGAGTCGGAGACCGGCTTGATCGACCGCGATGTCGCAACGACCCGGTAGTTACGATCTCTAAATGCTTGAAGAAGGCCTGCACCGATCCCTTGCGAAGCCCCCGTTACCACGGCTACCTTCTGCTCTGTGCTCATGATCTTTGTCCATCCAATTAGAGAAACCAGACTCCACTCGTCTCGCTCTGAAGCTCAGGTCTCTGCCTCGCTGCTGGCCATAAGCGGATCGTATTCGGGCCGCTTCAAGATCCCATGAAGCTGTCGACGTCGGACGCCGATGTTGCCTCCGCCAAAGACAGGAAGCGCGAGGGCGTCCTGGAGCAGACGTCCCAGCGGAAACATGTGATCGTAGCTCTCGACTCCCACGACTCTCATCAGATCCGTAAGCACCCGCACCGCTGTCTCCGAACCATAGACTTTGGCTTCGATCGCCAGTTCATCCGCGCCGGGCGATTGAAAATCCACGCCGTGGCACGCGCGCCAGCACAGATAGCGAGTCGCCTCTATGGCCATCTTTGCATCCGCAAGCGCGTATCCAACCGCTTGATGCTCGATGACAGGCAAGATGCCGCCCCGCTTCTCGTTGCGTGCGAAATTCAGCGCGAAATCGAACGCCGCCCGCATCAACGCCACTGCGAAGATTCCCACCAGGGCGGCTGCACCAGTAAAACAGGCCGCTGTCAGCGCAAAACCGCCGCCCAGGCTTCCCAAAACATTATCCCTCGGCACGCTCACTCCTTCGAGCTGGAAGCACGGCAAGAGATGCGCACGATGTCCGACCGAATCGATTGCACGCTCCAGCACAATGCCTGGTGTTGGTCGCTCGACAACCAACACCGAAATCCCTCGTTCGGGAGGAACGTCTGGAGCGGTGCGGCACAGTACCGACAGAAGGTCAGCGCCCTTGCGATCCCAACCAGTGGCCGACGAAACCCAGCTCTTTCGACCATCGATGGTCCACCTGTCGCCGAGGAGCCGGGCGGTGGTACGAACGCCCTCACCCGGTGGGGCAGATGCTGGATTAGCGCTGCCTCCCGGTTCAGTCGCGCAGAAGCTCGCCAACGGCGCTCCGGCTTGCTTTAAGAATGGAACCAGCAGCCGGCTTCGCTGCTCCTTCGTGCCACCGATCAACAGCGGCAATAGACCAAGCACGGTGCCCATCAAGGTCAACGTCAGGCTGGCGTTCACCGCGTAAAGTTCCTCAACCATAATCGCAGTTTCAACCAGGCTCGTGTTCTCTCCTCCGGCGGAAACGGGGATACATTTTCGCAGAAATCCAGCGGCTATCATCGCCTCGTACGCCGGCTTCGTTGCGGCAAATCGTTCTTCCGGAGTAGCCAAAATCTCTGCTTTCGCCGTCTCGGATAGCACCTGCCTCGCGAAGTTGCGTGATTGCAGCTGCAATTCGCGCTGGTGCGCGGTAAGCCGAAAATCGATGGCCACGAAATCTCCCTCCTGTGAGACATCAAGGCCACCGCTACCGGAGTTGATCAGGAAAGTCTTGGACAGGAGTGCACGACGTCTTGACTTCGGGTGCACCAAAACTCCGTTGTCGAGGCTGAATGTGAAACGGCGGGGCAGAAGGACCCGTTCGGCCTACTTAACCCACTTCCTCAGCAATCGATCTGCGAAGTTCTCGGGGAGTAATGCCATGGCTTCGCTTGAACAATCTGTTGAAGTGCGAAATGTCCCGAAAGCCGACCTCGAACGCAATTTCGGCGATTGTCCGCCGCTCTTGCCTGTCGATCAGACGTTGTGCGCAAAGAGCGACCCGCCTGTCATTCAGGTGTTGTCCCACCGTGCGGCCCGTTACCGCAAACAGCTTGTGAACATAACGCTCCGAGCAGCGGAACGTACGGGCGAGCGATTCAGCTGAAAGATCAGGATCGGTGACGCAGCGACCAAGATGGTCGAGCATCATCGAAAGTAAAACGGGCTCCTTCGCTTGCGCTTGCGATCCATCCTCCTCCAGGTAGGCGGCTTGAGTGATCAGGTCAACGATGTGAGTGCCGTAGCGCGCCGAAACCTCCGATCCAGTCGTTTGGCCGAGGCATAGTTCAGCATATCCATAGAGGATTTTGGAGAGAGCGCGGCCAGCTGGCGTTGAGGCGGTCCTGAGACTGGGCCTCTCGTAGAGTTTGCCTGGCAATAAGCAACGTGGCACGGCAAAGCAAAACAATCGGAAATCGCGAGCGTTTGCTATCTCGAAAGGTTCGGTCGTGTCGACGACGGCGAGGTCCCCGGGCCCACAGATTTGTTCATGGCCACGTTGCGTGTAGCGGCCCATGCCTTCGATTTGCAGATTGATGAAACAAAGGTCATCCGTGCTGCGAGCGATATGCGAGCGCAGCCTCAACACTCGGTGCCGGGTGGCAGTCACCAAGGACACCTTTATGCGACCAGCGTTGGTCCTGGTGATCGCCCCGCGAAAGGGCTGCTCGCCAAACTCACGGGGTTCAAGCTGGACAAACGCGGCTGCCAGATGGTTGGCCCAATTGCCGAAGGGCCGTTCCAACTGACGCGGTTCCGTCAACCACTCCATTGACCACACCTTGCGCTTTGCAAATCGATGGCCCCGCCCGTTTGGCAGAATACACCCTCCCATAGAGCGGTTCAACGCTACGACGCGGTCGATCTGCGTGAGGAATCTTCGCGAGATGCAAGCCGGATTTAACAGCGAGACCATCATTCCCTTGGACAGTGCGGGCCCTGATCGGTTTCGACAGTTGCGAATTTGGCAGGCGATGGGATCGCCGGGATGATCATGGTCCGGACGTCTGGTTCATTCCAGGCTCAATAATCGGTCGCTGCAGTCCAAGATTTCGACTCCCGGTTCTGCTAGCCGTTGCCAAACCGCTGAAAACGCCGGGAGGGTTTGATGGCTATCGATTTCACGCTGACCGCCCAACAGCGGGAGCTGCAGCTCGCAGCCCGCAAGTTTGCAAGAGAGGTGTTGACCAGCGCAGGCGCGGCCGAGTTGCTGGCGACGCCAGAGGAACGGTTTCTCGCCACGCGGCCCATTTATGAAGCGATGGTTGGCGCGGGCTACCTACGGAAATGCATCCCTGCACCTGCAGGTGGCGAAAATACCGGGCTTGTCGATATGGCCATTCTGGCCGAGGAATTCTACAGCATTAATCCAAGCGTGACCCTGACCATGTTGGGAACGGTGCTGGGTCTATTGCCAATTCTCTTCGGTGGGTCCCCGGAACAATGCGGGCGACTGCTCGCTCCGTTCCTTATGAAGCACGGGACGCCACTTGCCGCATTTTGCTTCAGCGAACCTGGCGGCAGCGCGAATGCCGACTCACCGCCGCCCGGAGACGGGGTGCGCACGACTGCGCGGCTTGCTGGCGACGACTGGGTCATCAACGGTCGCAAGAAATGGACGTCTTCGGCGACCGGGTGGAACCGCAGGGGCGCGGACATTTTAAGTGTCGTATGCCGAACCGATCCCAACGCGACTCCGGACAGGGCTATTTCGATCATAGCAGTGGAAGGGCCCTCATCCGGAATCGTGTTCGAACGGGCCATCAATTCGATCGGCCATCGCGCGCACCTGGTCCCGCAATTCAGCCTGCAGAACGTCGTCGCGCCGCGCTCCAACTTGTTGGGACACGAAGGTGGTGGTCTGGCATTGACTGCGACCGCGTTCACCGCCACGGCAGCCCTTGTCGGGATTCTTGGTGTTGCCTTGATGCGGGCGGCCTTCGAATTTGCGCTTCATTTTGCCCGCACCGAGAAGCGCGGCGGCGTTCACCCTATTATCCAGCACCAGGCCGTCGGATATGCGCTAGCCGACGCCAAGACCGCGATCGAAGCCGCGCGCTACCTCAGCTGGCGTGCATGCCATGCGCTCGATACCCAATCACCGGCCGCGGAAGAACTTGCCGTCCAGGCCAAGATCTACGGTTCCGAAACCGCAGTACGGGTGATCACCGATCTGCTGCGGGTCGTCGGCATCGAAAGCTACGATCATGACGCGCCGCTCGGGAGATTGCTGCAGGACGCCCTCGCGCTGCCGATTTTTGACGGCGGGAATATGGGTATCAGGCGACGTCAGCTGCACGCGATCTTCATGCGGCCCGACTATGACCATCTTGCTGCGAGCGGTGCAGCTGCCTGAAGCGCCAAAGGCTGTGTTCGTTGGCGCGAGCCGTTTTGAGAGCCAGGAGTCTTGGATGACCAAGCACGTTGCCGTTTCGGCCGGCGAAGCCGCGGATCGCCTTGCGATCCGGGAGCTCATCGAGGCCTACGCCCACTGCGCCGACCGTCGCGACGCACATGGCCAGATGGCGCTCTTTACGCCAGACACCCATTTTGTGGTGTATATGAACGCGAAAGATCCGAAGCCCTCGCAGGAGTTGCTTCAAGCGAGGCTCTCGCTCCCGTTTTCGCCGATCTGAACCAATATGATGCCACGACGCATTTCGTCGGACAGAGCACCATTTTTACGCTGACGGACGATCGCGCCACTGGGGAAACCTACTGCCTTGCGCATCACGTCAAGTCGGAACACGGAAGGCGGCGATTGATGGTCGCCTCGCTTCGCTACCTCGACACTTTCATCAAGATCAACGACGCGTGGCTCTTCGCCGAGCGCCTTCTCTACGTCGATTGGCTGGAGGAACGGGTCCCGTCATGAACGCTCTGCCGCCGGGTCAGGCACGTCTTGTTGTTGTGGGCGCGACGGGGATGGTCGGCGGATACGCCGTGCGCTACGCGCTCGACCATCCCTCTGTTGGGGTTGTGACGGCGATCGGGCGCAGAAAGCTTGGCATCGCACACCCCAAGCTAAAAGAAGTTCTGCATCAAGACTTCACGGACTGCTCCGCACTCGCGGCAGCGCTCTCGCACGAGGACGCGGCGGTTTTTTGTTTGGGCGCGTATACCGGCGCGGTGCCAGACGCGGAACTTCGCAAAATAACCGTGGACTACACCATTGAATTCGCGCGCGTGCTCCGCGGCAGCAGCCCTGATGCGGCTTTCTCGTTCCTGAGCGGAAGTGGCGCGGATCCCACCGGCCGAAGTCGAATGGCTTTCGCACGCTATAAGGGAGAGGCCGAGAAGGCGCTCCTCGCGGCGGGCTTCCCCCGCGCCTATATCTTCCGGCCGGCATACATCTACCCGGTCCTGCCGCGGGAAGAACCAAACTTCAGCTACCGCCTGTTGCGTGGCATCTATCCGGTCTTTCGGGTGTTGTTTCCAAACCTCGTCATTCGGGCTGACGACCTGGCCCGAGCTATGGTCGAGGTCGCTGTCCGGGCAACAGAGGAACGCGGAGGCCTGGTTTTAGAGAACCGCGACATTCGCGCTATGGAAGCCCGCCTGAGAGGTCAGTGAGGCGAGACAACGTGACGGCGGTCCGGGTCGCCACTTCGCCGAGCTAGCCGGCTCGCTTCGGCGAGACGAGGCGGTGCGCGCCGTCGTGATCGAGCGCGAAGACAGGATGAGCGCCGAGCATCTCTGTGTCGGGCACCAGAGTAAGATTGCGGTCGTCCAGAATCAGCCACTCTCCATCCACACGCGCCGCCAGCACCGCATGGTCCTCGTTTCGAACGAAATTTCGCAGGATGACGATCTTCATATCGTCGCGAGACAGCCCTGCCTCCAGCAGTGCGGCATATTTCACGATTGCGTAATCCTCGCAGTCGCCGCGGTGGGTCTGCAGCGTCTCGAACGGCGGGCTCCAGCGGTCGTCAACCCCCCATTGCGCCTCATCGCTCATCGGCGCGATCGCGAGATTGACGGCCCTGTTGATCAGGCCAACGCGCGCCAGACCGGTGCGGCCGGCGCCCTCTGCGACAATTCGCAGCAGCTCTCGCGCGGGGGCGGGACAGTCTTCTGCGGCACGGCAGCCCGCCAGCACGGCTTGTTCCTGTTCGATTTTGGCCTCGACGGCGAGCCATTTCGACGAAACGTTTCCATAGCTTGGCGCGATTTCCATGCCAAACAGCGCGTCGTCGGTACGATGATGCGCTGTCTCCGGCTGTCCTGGCGCTGAGGTATAGGGTTCCATCGCCGCAGCGGCCGGCTCAGGTCCGGCCAAAACGAACGCGCAGGCCAACGCTGCCAGGATCAGTCCAAAACGGTTGCTCATCTTAGCTCTCCGCCCTCGTCTGCGCGCGGGCGCTGCAAACGAAGATCGGGACTTATGGCGGCGGGCATTTGCGAAAAAGAACGGAATGCGCAAAACACCTTCAATCAAAACGCATAAGTCCAAAGCGCATAACCGCTCGGGGCGAGTTCCACGCGGGTTCCCGCGCCGGTCAGCGTCGGCGCGCGGCCTGATTTGGGGAAGGGCGCTTACGCGCTGCGGATCTGGTCCGACACAGACGCGATCAGTTCCTGGATCGGTCGCACCTGCTCGACGATGAAATCAAAGACGACGCGGGTACGCGGCGCCAGATGTCGCCGCGACGGATAGACCAAGCTTAAGGGAATGCCCGGTGATGGAAATTCGGTTAACACGACAACCAGGCTCCCAACGCGCACATCGTCGAGCACCTGGAACAAGGGAAGATGCGCGATGCCGTACCCGCTGCGCGCGGCCAGATGCACCGCACTGACATCATTGGCGAGAAGTCCGCCTGACACCCTGAAGTCCCTGGGGCCTTCGGGAGTCACAAAAGTCCACACGTCCGATCCCGGTCCGAGATCGTGCACGATGCAGGTGTGGTTCGCCAAGTCGGCAGGCGTGGATGGTCTTCCTTTCCGTTCGATGTAGCTCGGCGCTGCCACCAAAACGAACGCACCAGTCCCAAGTCGGCGCACGACCAGTGACGCATCCGCGACCTCGCCGATACGCAAGGCGAGGTCGAGCCGGTCTTCGACCATGTCGCCGAACCGATCGCTCACCACGAGTTCGACCTTCAAGCCCGGATGTTCGCCGAGCAGGGCCGGCAGACGCTGGGAAAGGAAGCGGCTTGCCGTCACCGTGACACCCAGGCGCACCAGTCCCACGGGTGAGGCGCTTTGCTTGCCGAGCGCAGCCTCCATCGTATCGACGCCGTCCAGTACCGGCCGGGCAAGGCCCAGCAGCATTTGGCCATCATCGGTCAGGCTGAGTTTTCGCGTCGTGCGGTGAAAAAGCCGGACCCCGAAATGGTCCTCCAATTGGGAGATTTGCCGGGCGACAGCGGCCTGGCTCAGCTCGCGCTCGCGAGCGACGGCCGAAAACGAGCCGGTCTCCACTACCCGAACCAGAACACCGAGTGCGCCCAGGAGGTCCATCGGATTTCCTCGAAAAACGCAAAGATCATGCAAAAGAAAGCGGGATTATCACTCTTTTGCAAGAGGTGTATTTCCAAAGGCATCGCAGACCGGCATTGCGCCTGAAAACTGATTTTGCCGGGGCCATCGAGAGATGGAGGTGTTCGATGTCAAAGTTCCTCGCGATCTTGGCCACGCTGAAGCCCACCCTGATTGCGGCAAGCGCCGCCGCTGCACGTGGCGAAATGCTGTCGGTCATCCTGATCTCGGCCTTGTTCAGCCTCGTCCAGCTTGCCGCAAAGCCGGTCAGCGGGGTCGGGCCACCGATGGTCTCCTCGAGCGACGACCACGGCCTCGCGTATCGAAACAGGAGCGACAATCATGTTTGAAAGTAATGTTATCGAGAGAAACGAAGCTGCCCTGGAAGAATCCGAAAGTCCGCAATTCGTTCTGAGCGAGCCGGATTCACGTTTCGGCGAAGAGCGGGTCATCGCACGGGCTCCTTTGCGACAAAAAGGCCCCACGGCCGAGCCCGCCGCGTTTCCGGCTCCGAGCCGGGAGCAGCCGGCGAGCGGCAAGCAGCCCAAAAAGGGTCCTTTGCATCGCCGCCCCGTTGTCGCTGCCATCGGTGCGGTACTTCTCGCCTCTTTGCTGGGAACGGGCTTTGTATATCTGAACAACTCGGAACGTTTTCAATCCACCGACGACGCCTTCATCGCAGCGCGGCAGTCCTCGCTCGCTCCGAAAGTATCGGGCTACATCACGGCTGTCCCGGTCACCGACAACCAGCATGTCAAAGCCGGCGACGTCATCGCGCGCATCGACGACCGGGATTACCGCATCGCGCTGGAGCAGGCGGAGGCGCAGGTTGCAGCCGCGCAAGCGAGCATCGCGAACATCGACGCGCAGCTGGACGTGCAGGCGGCGCAGATCAGCGCCAACCAGGCGCAGGTCGACCAGGCGCAGGCCGCGCTGGTATTCGCCGAGCAGCAGGCGACGCGCTACGAGCACCTCGAGCAGACCGGCTATGGCACCGTTCAGAACGCGCAGCAGTACTCATCTCAGCTGCATCAGCAGCAGGCGGCGGTGGCGAGCGCACAGGCCACTTTCAAACTGGCGCAGCGGCAGTTGGAGTCGCTGAAGGCGCAGCGCAACAGCGCAGTTGCAAACCTGGCACAAACCGAGGCCCAGCGCGACCAGGCGAAACTCAATCTTTCCTACACGACGGTTACGGCGGCCCAACCAGGGCGTGTTGTCAACCTGACCGCAGCAGTCGGTCAATTCGCACAGTCAGGCACAAATCTCACGATATTCGTGCCGGACGAGATTTGGGTCACTGCGAATTTCAAGGAGATTCAGCTTGACCAGATGCGGCCCGGCGAACCGGTGACACTGCAGATCGATGCGTATCCGGGACGCACGATCCGTGGTCATGTCGATAGCGTGCAGCCTGGATCAGGCACGGCGTTCTCGTTGCTGCCGGCCCAGAATGCTACCGGCAATTACGTCAAGATCGTCCAGCGCGTGCCGGTCAAGATCGTCATGGACAATCCCCCAACGGATGTGGCGCTCGGCCCAGGCATGTCGGTGGTGCCGACTGTGCGGATCAACCCTGCGCCTTCACTCTATGAGCGGCTGAGGAAGTTCATATGAACAGCGCTTCAATTCAGGCCGAACCTGCCCTCACCAATCCCTGGCTGATTGCTGTCCTGGTTGCCCTTGCCAGCTTCATGGAGGTGTTGGATACCACGATCGCCAATGTGGCGCTGCCCTACATCGCCGGCGGCATGGGAGTGAGCGAGGACGAGGCCTCCTGGGTGGTCACCACCTATCTGGTCGCCAATGCCATCGTCCTGACGGCCAGCAGTTATCTGGCGCGAATGCTTGGCCGTAAGACCTTCTTCCTTATCTGTCTCGGATTGTTCACCCTCAGCTCACTGCTTAGCGGGTTTGCCCCGAATCTGAACGCGCTGTTGCTGTTCCGTATCATGCAGGGCGTAGGTGGCGGCGGCATGGTACCGGTCGCCCAGTCGATCCTGGCGGATTTGTTCCCACCGGCAAAGCGCGGACAGGCTTTTGCGCTGTTCGGCGTCGCCGTTGTCGTGGCGCCGGTGGTGGGGCCGACGCTTGGAGGCTGGTTGTCGGACAACATCTCCTGGCAATGGTGCTTTTTGATCAACGTGCCGGTCGGGGTGATCGCGATGGCGCTGATCTCGCTGCTCCTGCAGGAGTCCCCGACCGCGCGCGCGGAAGTACGGCGGCTGCAGCAGGGCCAGGGATTCGATGTGATCGGCTTTGTGCTGGTCGCGACTTTCCTCGGTGCCCTGGAGGTCGTGCTGGACCGCGGTCTGGAGGACGATTGGTTTGGTTCATCCTTCATTGTGACGTTCGCGGTCATCTCTGGTCTCGCGTTCGTGCTGATGATTCCGTGGGGGTTGACCCGCAGAAATCCGATCATCGACCTGCGCATGGTGGCGTCGCGTCAGTTCGGCGCCTCCTTCCTGGTGATGCTCGCGACCGGCGCCATCCTGCTTGCGACCACACAGTTCCTGCCGCAATTGGTGCAGCAGGATTTTGGCTACACCGCCACCTGGGCCGGCCTCCTGCTCTCTCCGGGAGGCGTTGTCACCATGGCGATGATGTTCGTGGTCGGCCGTGTGGCGGCGAAAGTGCAACCGAAGTACCTGATCATGACAGGAGCGGTGCTCATTGCGCTCTCGATGTACAGCATGACCAACGTGTATGGCGATCTCGGCTTCTGGTTCATGGCTCGGTCGCGCATGCTGCTCGGTGTCGGACTTCCGCTGATCTTCATCCCGATCATGACCGCGTCCTATGACGGGATTCCCTCATCCAAGACCGACCAGGCTTCGGCCCTGATCAACGCTGCGCGCAACACCGGAGGTTCGATCGGCGTCTCCATCGTCTCCAACGTATTGACGCATCGCGAGCAATTCCACCAGAACCGGTTGATCGAGCAGGTGACCCCGTCGAGCACGGCCTACCAGGACACATTGCAACAGATCACGAGCTACTTCACCGCGCATGGCAGCTCGCTGGCGCAGGCGCATGACCAGGCCATTCAATGGATCGGCGCGCAGGTGCAGGTGCAGGCGTCGTTCCTGGGCTACATGGATGCGTTCTGGGTTCTGATGCTGATTTCGCTTTCCGCCGTGCCGCTCGCGCTGACCCTGCGCAAGATCAAGCTCGGAGGGCCCGTCCATGCCGGACATTGACCACAACGCTACCGGCGGACTTTCGCAGAAGAACCTTGCCGATCGGTCGGCAATCGCACGCCTTGCAAGATTGGCGATACTCGTCCGACGCCGGATCAGTGCAATCACTCTCCTTTGATGTGTTGTGATGGTCGCGGAATTACCAAGACGAGTGTCACGCCCTACGTGATCTGGAGGAGCCAAACAGGAGGTAATCATGCGTAAGATCATTTTCGCTTTTCTCGGCACAGCCTTGCTGGCCAGCGCAACCACAGGAACCGCCTACTCAAAGGAGCGTCATCACGTGCGTGATGCGCGGCAGCTCACCGTCCAGCACTTCCGCAACTCCAATGCTGGTGAGATACCCGCTCCGCCGGTAACGAGGTCCTATGAGGGTAGCGCGGGCGCCTGGGGAAGCATGACCGGCTTTAATTGACCTTCGCTCGCGCCGCATCCGCTCGAAACGGAAAGATCGGGCAGCTGGTTTTCAGGGATAAACCCGCTCTTAACGGAGTTGGTTTATTCTTGGATTTGGGCAGCGGGGGTGCGTGTGCTGGCTTGCGGGCCAGCCGTAAGCAAAGGCGTGCGACAATGGCCTTGAACCCGGAAGAGCTAGACCCGGAAGAGCTAGACCCGGAAGAGCTCGTCACCCTGACAGATCACGGTATGATGAAACTTCGCTTGGCGGTATTGCGAGCGATGATGATGCTACCCAAGCAACGCAAGCTCGCGACCATTGTCCGAGACGGCGATCCGGCGATCCTGAATTTCGCCGAGATCAAAAAGCTCGCGGCACAGTGGCACAAACCGCTCGTACCAATCGACTGACCACTTCAGCTGCTGTTGATGTCTTCGGTTCGGGCCGCACCGTCCCCCATACGGCCCGATGCACGGCCCCGTCATCCCCCGCACCACAATGGCGGGGCCGTTTCCGGTCGCTTCGTGGTGCAAAAGCCTTCTTCAGGAAATTCGTCGGGTGCGGCGGATGCGAGATGAGAGGTCTTTGATCCGATCCCGACGATATCGAGCCGCCCGTGAGTTCGGGGCAACGCACGGATCGGAAATTGCAAGGCCGCCATTTCGATTTGGGCAGACTTATTCGACTCTGTCAAATGTCAGGGTTCCCACGATGGTTTGCCCGGTTCGCGAGAAGGCAAGCGGAGACGTTTTGATCGTCAGGTTTGTGCCGTTGATCTCGAAGTAGCGAACTTGATCGCGGCCGATCCATTCCGGGCGCCAGGAAGTGAGGACATGGTAGGTAACCTTGTTTCCTTCAACCGTATATGTCCCCGCATAAGCGCCAACGATCCCTCTGTGAACGTCCGCTCTCTCCGCATCGGTGTAACTTCCGGACGCGGGTGGTTTCAAATCGCCCGCGGTAAGGAACATGACCATGTGGCCGCCAGGAGAATATTGAATATATCCGGTCGGATGATCGCCGTATGGCCGGCTTGTCTCTTTCGTATCCAGGACGATCAGCGAGAAGCTCGTCAGCTGCCACGTACCGACGAGAGGATTTTCTGCGCAAACGGCGGGACCAATTCCACCCCGGAGAGCTGCAGCAACGAGGACTGCGGCAATGCTGTGCTTCATGAGTATCTCCTCCTGAAAATACGACTTCACTTGCCCGGAAGCTTCCGGAGGCGCCCGCTCAGATCGATTGCCGCAAAAAAAATTGGAAGTGCGCGCTGAGGCGTTTCTTTCCCGCATTCACCTCCAGGACCTGCTCACGGCGCTTGCTCCGCGGCCAAGCTACACCGCCCGGCGACAAGGCAGAAGAGTATATGTCGCCTGCCGGCCAAAGGCCGAGGCCGGCACGCACCGTGCTCGGTATCGGAAACGTGGCGGACCAAACGATGGCCAATCGACTGCGGGAACCCGCTGTCATTTTCTCGCCCATTGTGCAGGTCATCATCCTGTGAAATCCGCTCCGGGGGCGAGGGAGGCGAGAATGGGAAAACATCGCGTCGACCCAATTGCACGCTGGTTGCGGCCGATCAGCCTTGCCGCGGTCATGGCAGCCGGCACGCTGCCCGCATTTGGACGTGACCTGGACGGCCGTTACAGGGAGTCGCCACTCCACGACTGGTTTGAACATCTGGCGAGCCGCAAGGGCCTTTGCTGTTCGTTTGCCGACGGCTACGTCGTACGGGACGCGGATTGGGAGACCATGGAGGGCCACTATCGCGTGCGCGTACCGAAGAGCGCCGATTCCAGCGACGCCGTCTGGGTTGATGTCCCGGACGAGGCAGTGATTACGGAGCCGAACAGAGCAGGGCACACCATGGTCTGGCCGCTCTACACCTACCAAGGCGTGTCGATTCGCTGCTTCATGCCTGGAAGCATGACGTGAGCCAGCAATGCTCTCGACGCCTCGCGTCACTCCCGGATGATCACTGCGGAAGGCACGGGGCTTTTCCGCCGCCGAAAAAATCGGTCCGCTAGCTCTGTAAATTTCCTCGCTACCGAATGCGTCAGGAACAAATCCAGATAATCACCAGCGCCATCGGAAGGCCAACACCCACGGCGCCACCAATCGTCGACACGAGAGCCGAAAGCAGACTTGTTCCGGCCCACACCGCACGTCCAGACATGCCGTTACTCCCTTAAAGCCCCCGCGGGCATCGCCCGCCGCCCAAGGATGAACGATCGAAACCGGCGGTTCGGGGATGGGTTGATGTTCAATGGGGATTACCCCGCCCGAAGCGCCACGATCTGAGGCTGCTTGTGTATGGTTAATAAAAGGTTAACGGGGTGGGCGCCGTCCGCCGCTCGGCCCGCGCTCCACAACCCCCTGACACCTTCCCGGCAAACGCGGCGCGAAGCGAATGACGGCGCGCCGCAGGATCACGCAGGATCGGAATGCGGTCTGGTTTTGTGCGTTGGTGCAAATTCGCTCTGCCCCTTGCTCGGCAGACCTCGTTTCCGAATGCCAGGAAATTGGCGCGTCGGAGTGCAACACGACGCTTCTTCGATCAACCTTCATTTCGGTCTGGTCGGTATGCAGGATGACAATAAAGTTCCCGGCAAAAATCGCGACATGGCCGGCATTTCACCTTGAGCGGAGTTCGCGGCGTTGGCGCAAGAAAGCAATTTATTGGCTCGCGATAACAAGACTTTCAAGCTCGGTTTGTCGTAGGGCTTTGCGCCCTGCGCCGCGTTCGCGCGTTAGGCGGCTGCGGCGGGGGTCCGAGCCGCCATGCGATCGCGGCGCAGGACGCTGTTGGAATTTGGCTGCGAACCGGCAAAGGATTCGTGCCTCGCTATGGCGGCTTCATCGATTGCGCCGCAGCCAAGAGGTTCTGCGGATGCACACGTATCGCACCGCCGCGCGGGCTGTCGAGATCGGCGATCAGGAAGAACGCCAGCGAAATCACGACCGGCAACACGAACAGGAACAGTTCGCCTTTGCGGCGCTCGCCGTAGCCCACCAGAAGGTTACAGGAAAGCGCCATCAGCGCCATCATCGCCCAGGCGCCTTTGGGAATCCGATTCCACCAGGCGGCCTGGGTAAAGCCCTGCGCGTTGATCACCTCGTTCATGCCAGATACGACCAGCGCGATCGTCGGTGTCGGCTGGCTGGTCGCAGCAGGCCTGACCACGTTCCACATCTCGCCTTGCACGTTTGCCGTCTGCTGGGCGATGTCGGTGGCAGGCCTGCTCCTGGCCTCTTCGTAAAAGGCGATACGCAGGTCGAGATATTTCCTCAATAATTCGCGCGTTCGCGAGGCACTTTCCTCGGGCAACAGATCCGCTCGCAGATATTCCGTGCCGATGGCATTGGCTTCGGCTTCCTCGAGCGTCTTGCGCTGGTCGTAGCGCGTCACCGCCATCGAAAACGAAAAGCCGATGATCAGCGCCATGAGTGTGAGGGTCGCCGCCTGGACGGTGTTGAAATCGTGACGCTCGCCTTGCTTGAAGGATTGCACTCGCTTGCGCAGGAAATCGCCGACAAGGGCCGCGATGATTTGCCCGATCAGGGCCGCGGCAAAGACGGCAAACGGATTATCGAAATTGTCGGGCATGGGAGCGCCTGAAGCAGGAACGCGGAGCTGGACTTTTTCCGTCTTCGTCGCGGCCAGCCAGAGTGCGGCACCCTCGGCGGGCGATGATTGACCTAGGTCAATCGAAATGGCCGGCATCTCGCCGGGCCCCGCACAACGGGTTCAGGCCTTCACCACAAGAAGCTCGAACAGTGTTGCGAGGTTTTCCTGCCGCTCAAGTGCCCAGAGATAATCCAGCACCTGGCGCTGCTGCTGTTTTCCCATGTACTTGGCCACATTCTTGCTGAACTTCAGTTCGAAGTCGGTCTTCTGCATCGGCATGCTGGCGAAGCCGGGAATAGCGTCGACCTGATATGAAATCGTGCGCCCATCGGTTAGCGTGGCGGTTACTCGATTGGGAAGGTTTTTCGGCGCCATCGCGGTCAGCGCCTCGTCCGGTCTGACCATGATCTTCTTCATGAGGTCGCGGATTTTGGGATCGCGGACGGCGCTGGCCGAGAAACTGTCGTGCGTGATGTCGCCGTCGACCAAAGCGCGCGCGACGATATAGGGAAGACTGTGGTCGGCTGTTTCCCTGGTTTCTGGCGCCCATTTCTCCGGCTCCTTGCCGGCTGAGATATAAGCGAAGTTGGTGGTCGCGATCTCGACAGCGGCGATCTTGCCAAAATCGCCGATCTCCTTTCCGACCCTGGCGGCTGCGGCAATCGCCATGAGCGTCATGCCCTGTGCCGGATAGAATTTCACGCTGCAATCGTTGATGCGGAAGCGTCCCGATCGTCCGCCGAACTGGTTGACGTCGATCTCGAAGGGGCCGGTCACTTGTTTGAACAAGCCCGCTGTTCCCTCGAAAATCGGGGATGGACCGGTGACCCCTTGCCGGGCGAGGAGAGCGGCGAAAACCGCATTACGGACCGCGTCGGGATCGGCCAGACCCTTCCAATCCGAGAGTTCCTGTTTCCGCGTCTGGTTCAAGGCGATGTGACCGTTGATCGCGAGATTGACGGCTTGCGCGAGCTGTTCCACCGGCAGGCGCATCAATCTGCCGGCGGCGAGCGCGCCGGCAGGCAGACTGGCGATCGGGTGATCAAAACCGCGCCGCGTAAGCTCGGCAGCATCCAGCAAGCGGCAGTTGATCTCGTAGGCCAGCACGATCGCCAGAAGCAGATCCTTGCCGCTGCGCCCCTCGGCCTCCGCGACCGCTAGGCATCCGCCGCTGATATCGCTGGGATGGCCGGGCTCGCGGCCCAGATAGAGATCGTTGAAATCGTAGTAGCGGATCGCCGCACTGTTGGCGAAGGCAGCGAGATCCGGCGTGGTCCGCTTTGCGGTCCCGACAACCGTGGCGACGCCGCCAGGCACGGAAAGCGCAACGTCCCTGACGGCGCGAACAGGCTTCTCCTCGTGAGCGGCGATGGCGCACCCAATCGCGTCGATGAAAAGCGATTTTGCGACCTCGACGGTTTTTTCATCGAAAGCCGAATATTCGATTCGGGCGGCGTAGTCGGCGAGCTGTTCGGCGAGATTGTTTGCAGAAGCGCCAAAAGCCGTGGCCAGGCCGAACCCTTGGGCCGAAGTCACGACCGCTCCAGCAATTGCTCCGAGCGCAAGGCGCCGATCGATCAAAATATCCGTCGCAAGCACACGATCCTTGCGCGACTCGACCGTGTCGGAGGTATCGTCCATCATACCCTCCCTGCTGGCAGGCTCGGTCGATGAAAGCTCAGCGCGGCTTCTCATGCAATAGGGCCGGCAACCGCGCCATGCACGCAGGACTCGGCAAGGCCGTTCAACTTGAACCTCAGCGGTACAGGTCGGCACGGGTCGGCGGCAGGGGAACGGCCACGCACGCGTTTCGAGGCCAGCGTCTGAAAAATCACGACGGCGCCATGGGTACGGGCGATTGAGACCACCGCGATATAGGCGATCGACGCAACGATGCTCATTCGGTCAATCCGGTGGAAGTGCGTAATTTGCTAGCCGAGCCTCAAGGCCGATTCACGACCGCGCGAAGCTGATCGACATATCCGGTTCGTGCAACAAACGACTCGTTCTCCTCCACGATCATGATCCTGGCGTCGCGCCAGCGATCGAGTTCGGACTGGGGGAGATTTCTCTGCAGTTCATGGTAGGGCACGCCACCGAAGCGGCCGAGGGCGGCGTAATAATAGAACTGCAGCCCGCTCAGGCAATTGGCTTCGACCATGATGCTCGCGGGCAGATGGCCGAAGCTGCTGCCCACCATTGCGACATCGAGCTGTCGCGCCGGGCTGTCGACGCAGGACACAGACGGCGAGAAACCTACTTTCGGCGTCAGATAACCCAGAGGCGGGAAGAACACGTTCAGGAGATCGACGAGTTCGCGGTCGGCACCGCTCGCCGCGCCCGAGAGCGTATAGCTGAACCCGAACGGCGGAACGAGCTGGTGTCCCGCCAGGCGGTTGATTTCCTCGACGATTGCGGAAACCGCCCGCGCCCCGCCGACATCGTTCCAGTGAACGCCGCCTTCGGCAAACAGGTCGAACTCGTAGGTCCCTTTCAGGGAGTGGATCAGGCTCGCGGTATCGACGAGATTGATGCCGCCTTGCCTGAGCGCGCCGACATATTGGGGGACGAGTTGCGCCCGCGCTTGTGGCGTGCTCGGGCAGGGGAAGCGATCGACGAAATATTCCGGCAGGTGGGCGATCTTGGACGGCGAAATGACGTAAATGAAGACGGCGCCATGCGCTTCGTAATAATTCTGGATGTCCTTCAACTTCGGAAGAATCTCGGCGGCGAATTTCGCGCCCATTCCTTCGGTACGGGAGCAGTATTCCTCGAGATATGGCCGCTCGAGCAGATGGCCCTTTGCGCCACGGACGACATGAGGGGCGGTGAGTTCGCCGAACAGTTCGAAGCGAATCTCGTTGTTGATGCGAATGAGAAGCGGTCGTATCGGCATGGCTTCCGTGATTCGTTCGGCCGCCGCTTTCTGGAAACTGCCGTCGCGAAGCGATGACCAGGACAGGATCATCCGCTTGTCGTAAGTGACGCCGCCGAGTTTCGGCCCGATCTTGATTGCAAGCGTGGGATGGTTCTGCGCGACCAGGAGGTTCCATGCCGTGCCGAGCGGCAACAGCAACAGGAACGCGCAAAATGCGGCGCGAACCAGGGGGCGGGGCAGGGCGAGGCTCCTCATCGTTTTAGAACCTGAAGTAGATGAACGGTTGGAAGGGCACGGCCACCGAGCGCGCGGTCGAGAGCACGTAGATCAGCACGAGCGCGGTCGCGGTCAGCGCCCGCATCGAGACGCGCTTCTCATAGCTGCGGATCAGCGCGGGATATAGCGGGGTCGCCGGCAGCAGCGAGATCGCGGCACCAACAGCGAGCGCGCAGGGCACTTCCGGAGGAATTTCGAGTGCGTGCGAGGCAGGCGAAGCTCCAAACAGAACCGAAACGAACGTCGTCAGATGTGCCGGAGAGTCTGAACGAAAGATCGCCCACCCCATCATCACGATGAAAAGTGTGATACCGGTCGAGATCAAGGTGCCGCATCGCGCCAGAGCATCGCGCAGGAACAGCCGATCGAGCGTCAGGAACAGGCCGTTATAGGCGCCCCACAGCACAAAATTCCAGCTCGCGCCGTGCCACAGCCCGGAGAGCAGGAAGCAGATCCAGAGATTGAGGTAGGTGCGCGCCTCGCCTTCACGGTTGCCGCCGAGCGGCTTGTAGAGATAGTCGCGAATCCACGTCGTGAGCGAAATGTGCCAGCGCCGCCAGAACTCCGTCATCGATCGCGCCACATAGGGCGAATTGAAATTCTCCTTCAGGGAAAAGCCGAGCATTCGCGCCAGCCCGATAGCCATGTCGGAGTAACCGGCGAAGTCGAAATAGATCTGGAGCGTGAAACTGCCGAGGCCGAGCCAGGCATAGCCAGTGCCGAGGCTTGCGGGATCGGCGGCGAAGACGGTGTTGACGAAGTTGCCGAGCGGATCGGCGATCAGGAGCTTGCGTCCAAGGCCGCGGGAAAAGCGCAAGAAACCGGTCGCAAAGTC
This sequence comes from Bradyrhizobium sp., assembly GCF_035570375.1. Taxonomy (GTDB): domain Bacteria; phylum Pseudomonadota; class Alphaproteobacteria; order Rhizobiales; family Xanthobacteraceae; genus Bradyrhizobium. The sequence goes on from NZ_DATMLW010000257.1 coordinate 43,335, forward strand.
GCTCCATTCGACCGCGGGCGGCTTTGCGATCTGATCCTTCATCTCGTGATATTTGAGGATCGGTCCTGCCAGGAGTTTCGGGAAGAACAGCACGAACAGGCAATAGTCGGTAAAGGTCGCGGCAGGCCGCGAGGTGCCGCGATAGGTATCGACCAGATAGGTGATCTTTTCGAACACCACGAAGGAGACGCCGATCGGGAGTGCCAGATGCAACAGGGGAACGCGTTGCGCACTGAGCGGTGCGAGCGCGAGGTTGAGATTTTGGGCGATGAAGTCGGCGTATTTATAGACGATCAGGATGGCGAGATTGCCGGCGATCCCACCCGCAAGCGCCAGTCTTCGCCTTGCAAGCCGCGTCGGATCGCTCAGATGAAATGAAAGCGCGTAGTCGAGCGCCGTGGAAGCAAAAAGGACCAGCACGAATACCGGCTCGCCCCAGAGATAGAACAGCGTGCTTGCGACGAGCAGCATCCACTTTCGCGCGCGAGCGCCGGTCGCCAGCAGATAGGACGCGTAGACCGCAGGGAAAACCGTGAGAAACAGCGGCTCGTAGAAAAGCATGTGGAAGTCGATGTTGTTTTCGGAAGGTGAAAGGCGCCCGGAAGGATGGCGGGCGATGGAAGCACGGCCCCAAAGTCGAGTCCAGTTTGGCGCCTGCCGGTACGCGCGACGGTTCCACTGAGGCGAATCATTGTTGCGAAAGCTCCGAAGTAGAGAAAAGGTCGCGCCTGGGCGTGCTGCCGCGGGGCGATCAGGTCAGGAGATCAGGTCAAGACAAAGGGCGCGGCGGGACTTTTCCCGTCGCGCCCGCACCTCTTTCAAACTCGCTGGTCCAGGCGCCGAGAACGCCTTCAGGCCAAGCTACCGAAGCTCAGCGGGCGATCCCAGCGAGGTGACAGCGCTTGGTAAAAGACACTGGATCACCTCCTTTCGTTGTTGATGGGAGGCCTACTATAAGCGGGCAAATGTGGCCTGTTTAGGGGTTTTCCCGCCTGATGAGAGTTGAGGCGGCGCGCGGGGCGTGATAGTTGATCGGCCGCCGAGCGGGTGTAGCTCAATGGTAGAGCAGCAGCCTTCCAAGCTGAATACGAGGGTTCGATTCCCTTCACCCGCTCCAATAAAATCAGGCACTTCTCGCATCCTCCGTTTTCTATTCGGACCGGCGTGCTGCTGCTCATTCGGACCAGAATCACGCATTGTTCGCATCTTGCTTGTCGCGATAGGCGCGCCGTTTCTTCGCGCCAGTGGTGACCTGTTTTGCAGTGCGCTTCACATACTTAGGCAGCACCTTGACCGACTTGTGCCGACTCTGCGCCACGATCTCGCGGTCGGTCAGTTCAGCGTCTCCGGTCTCGGTAAATCCGCCGTGACGGAATGACGTGAAGGACAGTTCGTCGCGCAATCCGGCGGCGCGAATGACTTCCTTCACCTTGCGGCTCAGGTGCGTGAAATCCGGTTGATCAGGCTTCGGCCATGTCGGCCACGGTCCGCGCTCGCCCCAGTCCCTTCTCAGTATCAGGCCGCCGATGCGCTCGCGTTTGATCACGTCAAGCTCGGCCATCAGTTCGGGGTAGACCGGCTTGCCGTCGTCGGTGAACAGCGGCACCCAGTTTTCCTCCTTGGTTTTCTCATGTACCACGCGCACCATGTTGGGCCGTTCCTTCGGTCGATAGTGAGCGACATCGAAGGTCGCGAAGATATCGACCTCGCGCTGCAGCCATTCCCATGCAATCAGAGCGCCAGTGGCGAGCGACGGCAGCCCCATCTCTTTCGCCTTGGCTCGGAAGCTTTGCAATTCCTCGAAGGTCGCGGTCGGTGTCTCGCGGTCAGAAGATCGCAGGCCCATTTGCGCGAATGGATTCACCAGTGGCAGCTTGCCGGGATTGCGGCGCGCACAGATGTTCCAAGCGCGGCGGCATGACTTCATTGCGTGGTTGACCGTGGTACGACGCTCACCGATCACGTTGCCGTCGTCATCCTTGAGCGGCAACAGCGCCTCATACAGTTTATCGGTGATACTGGTGTCGATCTGAGCGGCGCGGCGGTCGCCGAGCAATGTTCCGTCTTTCAGCTTGAAGCCGCCCACCAGCTTGAAACCGTTTTCGTGGTTCCGTCTGCTCTTCGGGTCCAGCTTGGTGTAACGGCGATCGGCGCGATATTCGGCAAATACCCAGTCGAGCGTTCCGACTGCTGCGACCGCTGGCATCGTTGCGGTCTTGGTATCGCCGGACAGCCACGCATCGAATGCTGGAAGCAGTATCGTCTCGGCACGCTTCACCGCAGCATCGTAGTCGAGGCCGAGCGGTTCATCGTGCAGTGGGCAACCGTTCCTCTTGTATTTGCTCGGCACATGGAAGAAGTGGCCCCACCCTCCAGACTTGAGCGGCCTACGCTCGACGTAGCGCGGCAAGGGCAGGGCAGTGCGCGGCGGCTTAATCATCAGAGATAAGCTTCCGCAGTGTTTCGGATGTTTCGCTTGACCCGAGATCAGAGCGCTCTTCGTGGCCGCCGATCAGGACTTCGAACCAGCCATCGCCGATCTTTACAGACGAAGCGGTCTTACCA
>NZ_DATMLW010000258.1:0-63792 GCF_035570375.1 Bradyrhizobium sp.
ATCACTTCATCGCGTCATAGACCGCGAAGCTGTAGGCGCCTTCCGGCTTCTTGGTGATGACCGGATCCGATCCGCCCGACATCAGTGTCGCAACGGTTCGATCATAATCCTTGACATCGAGCTTGCCATCGGCAGCGCCGAGCAATTTGCCGACTTCCAGCATCATCCGCTTCTGGTCCTTTTCGGTTTTGGCACCTGTGGTGTCGCCAGCCAGAATGATCTTCACGGCTTCGTCCGGATGGTTCTTGGCGTAGTCCCAGCCCTTCATCGAGGCCTTGACGAACTTCGCCATCTTGGCCACGAACGCGGGGTCCTTGAGATTCTTCTCGATCACCCAGAGACCGTCTTCCAGCGTGGCGACGCCCTCATCTTCGTACTTGAAGACGACGAGCTGGCTCGGCTTGTAGCCGCCGTCGATCACCTGCCAATATTCGTTGTAGGTCATCGTGGAGACGCAGTCGGCTTGCTTCTGCAGGAGCGGATCGACGTTGAAGCCTTGCTTGATGATCTTGACTCCGGCCGGAGAGCCATCGGTCTTGTAGCCGAGCTTCGACATCCACGACAGGAAGGGATATTCGTTGCCGCCGTACCAAACCCCGACGGTCTTGCCCTTCAGATCGTCCGGCTTCTTGATGCCGGTCTCGGCGCGGCAGGTCAGCTCCAGTCCGGACCTCTTGAAGGTTTGCGAAATATTGACCAGCGGCACGCCCTTCTCGCGCGAGGCGAGCGCGGACGGCATCCAGTCGACCACCACGTCAGCACCGCCGCCGGCAATGACCTGCGGCGGCGCCACATCGGGGCCACCGGGCTTGATGGTGACGTCGAGGCCGGCATCCTTGTAAAAACCCTTATCCTTCGCCACGAAGTAACCGGCGAACTGCGCCTGGGCGACCCATTTGAGCTGGATGGTGACGTTGTCCGCCGCCCGCGCCGCCGTCAACGACAGGCCGAGGGCGATGCCGAGCGCGAATGCCAATGATTTTTTCATGCGATACTCCAGGTCTTGAGAGAACCCGCCGAGTCAGGTTCGATACGATGGATGCCAAAAAGTGGTCACGCGCTCGGCAAGCGCGACAAGTCCGTAGAAAGCCATTCCTGCAACCGCGGCCAGCGCGATTTCCGCCCACACCATGTCGAGCGCCATGCGACCGGCCTCTGTCGAGATCCGAAAGCCTATTCCCTGCGTCGGCGTTCCGAAGAACTCGGCCACGATCGCGCCTATCAGCGCCAAGGTGGCGTTTATCTTCAACGCGTTGAAGACAAACGGCAAGGCGGCCGGCAGATAGAGTTTCCCGAGTGTTTGCCGATAATCGGCGCCATACGACCGCATGAGATCGCGTTCCATGTGGCCGGAGGCAGACAATCCGGCGAGCGTGTTCACCAGCATCGGAAAGAAAGTCACCAGCGCGACCACCGCCGCCTTCGAGGGCCAGTCGAAGCCGAACCACATCACCATGATCGGCGCAATACCGACGAGCGGCAGCGCAGAGAAGAAATTGCCGAGCGGCAGCAGGCCGCGCCCGAGAAAGACGAAGCGCTGCGCGACAATCGCCACCACGAGGCCCGCACCGCAACCGACGGCGTATCCGATCAGAACGCCTCGGATGAAGGTCTGAACAAAATCCGCTCCCAGCGTCGGCAGGGACGCGATGAACCTCGCCGCCGCTGCACTTGGCGCCGGCAAGATCACCGGGGACACGCCGAACCCGCGCACGAACGCTTCCCAGAGATAAAACACCACCGCGCCGAACAGCAGTGGAACCGCAAGGCCGAGAGCGCGGCGTAAAAGCGGGCCGCGCGGACGAATCGAGGCCAGCTCGTTGACGCACAGGGCCGAACCAAGCCAGACCGCGAGCGTCATCGCCCAAAACCCTGATGCCGCCGAGCCGGCAATGCCGCCGTCGCGCAACAACGACAGCGTCGTCACTGCCCCGCAGGCCGCGCCGAACAATCCCGGCAGGATCGAGCCGGATGAGCCCAAGGCGGCAGCCACGGCAAGACACGCCGCGCCGGTCACGGTCAATGCCAGCAGACCCGGTCGCGCCGACAAGGCAGCCACAGGATGGCCCGAAAGCGGCAAGGCGAGCGGCGCGAGCGTGCCCAGAAGACTTAAGGTGAAACCCAATCGGCGCTGGCGCGGGGTCACGGCTGTGCTCCCATCTGCCGCGCGACGACGCGTTGGGTCAGATCCACAAGGGCGATCAAGCCCGAGGCGAGGATCGCAGCGGCCACCAGCGCTGCCCAGATCTGGATGGTCTGCCCGTAATAAGAGCCCGCCAGGAGCCGCGCCCCAATTCCAGCTTCACCCCCCGTCGGCAGTTCGGCAACGATGGCACCGATCAGCGAAATCGTGATTGCGACCTTCAGGCTCGCGAAAAGATAGGGAACGCCGGACGGCCATCGCAACTTCGACAGCACCTGACGGGGCGATGCCGACCACGTCCGCATCAGGTCAAGCTGCATCGGGTCGGGCGAGGTGAAGCCTTTCACCATGCCGATGGTCACCGGAAAGAAGCAGAGATAGGCCGAGATGATCGACTTCGGCAGCAGGCCGTGCAATCCGATCGCGCCGAGCACCACGATGAAGATCGGCGCCAGCGCCAGGATCGGGACCATCTGCGAGCAGATGACCCACGGCAACAGGCTTTTTTCCAGCACCCGGCTGTGCACGATCATCAGTGCCAGGCCGATACCCAAAAGCGCGCCGAGCGCAAAGCCAAGCAATGTCGCCGAGAGCGTGATTCCCGAATGATAGACCAGGCTGCGCGGCGCCGTCGGCGCATAGCCGAACACCGAATCCAGAAACGTTTTGACCACCTGATGCGGCGCCGGCAGCAGCGGCCGCTCCGCGCTCATCGTGCCCTCGATCAGGTCCGATATCGTGTAAGGCGTCTCCTCGCGCTCGAAGCCGTCCCGCACCAGCGAAAGATTCATCAGAACGGCCGCGACGTACCAGATCGCGATCAACGCCAGAACGATCGTGACGATCGGCGCAAAGCGCTCCACCAGCCGGTATTGCCGCCACGAGCCGCGCGGCAGGGAAAAGGCAAGCGCACTACTCGTCATAGGAGTGCCCCGCCCGCAAACCGGCGCGAACGCGTTGCGCGATCTTCAGGAATTCCGGCGTCTCGCGAACTTCCAGGGTGCGGTTGCGCGGAAAATTGCAATCGATGACATCGATGATGCGCCCCGGCCGCGGCGACATCACCACGATCCTGGTGGACAGGAACACCGCTTCCGGAATCGAGTGGGTGACGAACAGAACCGTCTTTCCGGTCTTGTCCCATAGCTGCAACAATTGCTCATTGAGATGGTCGCGGACGATTTCATCCAGCGCGCCGAACGGCTCGTCCATCAAGAGCAGTTCCGGGTCGAAGGACAACGCGCGGGCGATCGACACGCGCTGCTGCATCCCGCCCGACAATTGCCAGGGAAATTTGCGCTCGAAGCCGGTCAGGTTGACCATGGCAAGATAGCGCGCCGCGCGCTGTCGTTGCTCGCTTTCGGAAAAACCCATGATCTCGAGCGGCAGCTTGATGTTCTTTTCGATTGTCCGCCATGGAAACAATGCGGGCGCCTGGAACACGTAGCCGTATCGGCGCGCCAGCCGCGCCTGTTCCGCCTTCATCCCGTTGACGAAAAGCGTTCCGGATGTCGGTTGCTGGAGATCAGCGATCACGCGCAGCATCGTGGTTTTGCCGCAGCCGGAAGGACCGATGAAGGAGACGAATTCGCCCTCCGCCACCTGCAAACTGACATTGGACAATGCGTCGATCTTGCCATCCGCAGTCTCGAAGGTCAGCGAGACGTTGCGAACGTCAACCGCCAGGCGTTTTGTTGAAGAAATCAATTCGGCCCCGGCATCGGCTGTCCTTCTTGTCGCTGCGGGATCGATCGGAGAAAATGCCTCCCGCTCGACCCGACACAGCGTACCGTCGGGATCGTCCAGCTTCAATGCTCCGCCCAGCTGCCGCGCCATGGGCAAATATTGGCAAATCGAGCCGCGACTGGCGCGCTCAATGTTTGCGCAACCGAAGATTTTTTGGTGGGCAAGCATGGCCCTGCGCCTTGCTCAAAATGATAGGAAAGCAAGACCGCGGCTTGCCTGGAGTTCTTGCCTCGACCGCCGTGCCTCGAGAGGCAGTGTCTCACCTTGAAGAAGGCAGCGTCGGCAGTGCCGTCGAGCCCAACCGGACCGATCCCGGAGCCGGGCCGGATGCGTGGGCGGGCGAGCCCGTGCTTAGAGGCGCCGGCCATGACCTGAAGTGGTTAATACACGCGGTTTTTCAGTGAAAACGGGACTTTAATCGACGTTGTATTCGCCCCCGATCGCGCTATAGTTCAGAAAACGGCCGCGGCCGTGAAGCTAATCGTTGGTAGGTGGCCAGGCCCGTCTGATCAGGCGGGCCGTCGCCGTTTAAGGATACACGCAAGGATACTGGCTATAAGGACGAGACGGCTCAAGGATACACGGCGATGACTCGCTCAAACCGGGTTGATCATATCCGGATTACCTCGCACCCCGCGCCAGGGGGCAAGCTCAACTTCCCGATCCACTGGGGCGCGACCAGCGCACGCGAGCGCGGACCGGTGATCGGCACCGTATCCCGCCCCCAGGACCGCAACGTCGTCGGCACCCATGGCGGTTCCTATTCGGTCTACCGGGCACTCGCCGTCTCGTCCGGTGCGCTCGATCCGATCCGGCGTTCGGATCTCACCAACACCCACCCGGCCGCGACCATCGGCCCCTTCCCGCAATGGAGCGACCCGCAACGGATCGTCTCGCTGGACCCGTGGGGGCATCTGGTCGCCGAGAGCTTCGCGACCGAGATCGCCGAAGGAACCGATATCCGCCCGAGCATCGCGATCACGCGCGCCCGCCTCGATCTGCCGGAGCTGAAGGCGGCGATCGAAGCCGGCAGGCTCAAGCATGATGACGAGGTGGTCCACAACAACGGCAGCGTCTCGGTGGTCAAGATCGCGATCGACCCGGTCTGGTATCTGCCGGGCCTGGCGAAGCGGTTCGCCACTACCGAAAACAATTTGCGCCGGCAATTGTTCGAACAGACGGCCGGCATGTTTCCCGAGCTGGTGACTCGGCCCGACCTGCAGGTGTTCCTGCCTCCGATCGGCGGAACGACGGCCTATTTGTTCGGAGACGTCGCCAAACTGCCAGATCACCGCACCAGCATCACGTGCCGGGTCCACGACGAATGCAACGGCTCCGACGTGTTCGGCTCCGACATCTGCACCTGCCGCCCCTATCTGCTTCACGGCATCGAGGAATGCGCGCGCGCAGGCCAAAACGGCGGATTGGGAATCATCGTCTACAATCGCAAGGAAGGCCGCGCCCTCGGCGAGGTCACCAAATTCCTCGTCTACAATGCGCGCAAGCGCCAGGAAGGCGGCGATGCCGCAGCCCAGTATTTCGAACGCACTGAATGCGTGGCCGGCGTTCAGGACGCGCGTTTCCAGCAATTGATGCCGGATGTGATCCACTGGCTCGGGCTCAAGCGCATCGATCGCTTCGTTTCGATGAGCGACATGAAATATGAGGCGCTGACGAGCCAGGGCATCGAGATCGTCGAGCGAGTTCCGATTCCGGACGATCTTGTCCCGACCGACGCGCACGTGGAAATAGCCGCCAAGAAGGCCGCCGGTTATTACAGCGCAGAGCCCGTCGAGCCGCAGGACCTGGTCAATTCGGTCGGCCGCCCGCTTGAAAAATATTGACGAGAGGGCGGCCCTTGTCCCTCGCAAATTCCGAGACCGCGGCTGCTCTCACATTGCTCAATGCCAACGCGGTCCGCGAGCGTGCTCATCGCATGCTGGCGACGGGGCTTGACGACAAGCTTGCAAACTTCCGCATTGATCTTGAGCACATGGACGGCGTGATCGAGCTGGTGCTCGAGACAACGCGCAAAACCTATCCTTCCTTCGAGGTGCCGTTTCATTCGCGCTGGCGGCATTTCGACGTGAACGGCAGCGACCGCTGGTCCGCGATCGCCGAACAGAGACAGTGGCGCGACCGAAAGAGCCGGGCGCGGGCGGAATTCGATCTCGCCATCGTCAGCGTGTTCCTGGATGCCGGCGCTGGTCCGGCATGGCGCTATCACGATTCGGGAACCGGTCTTTCGATCGGCCGTTCCGAGGGATTGGGACTGGCAAGCCTTGCCATGTTTGCAAGCGGCGCATTCTCCGCCGATTCAAGCGATCCCCTGCGGGTCGATGCCGATGTCCTTGCCAATCTCTCGGTGGCCGATCTCAGGCGTGGACTGCAGGTCTCCGAAACCAATCCGCTGGTCGGCCTTGAAGGCCGCGCCGATCTCTTGCGCCGCCTGGGCAGGCTGGTTTCCTCGAAGGGCGACGTCTTCGGCCGCTTCGACCAGCCGCGCCCCGGCGGACTGTTCGATTCCCTGGCGAGTCTTGCGAAAAACGCGCAACTACCCGCGCCAACGATTTTATCCGAATTGCTGCAGCAACTCGGGCCGATCTGGCCGTCGCGGCTGACATTGGGCGGGATCGCGCTCGGCGACTGCTGGAAGCATCCGGCGCTGACGACGAGTGATGCGACCGGCGGCTTGATGCCGCTGCACAAGCTCTCGCAGTGGCTCGCCTATTCGCTGATCGAGCCGCTGCAGGCCGCGGGCCTAACCGTGCGCGACATCGACGGGCTCACGGGCCTTGCGGAATACCGCAACGGCGGGCTCTTCATCGATTCCGGCGTGCTCGCGTTTCGTGATCAAGAGCAAGCAGAGCGCAAGCATGAAGTGGGATCGCCGTTGGTCGTGGAGTGGCGAGCGCTGACGGTGGCCCTGCTCGACCGCGTTGCCGAGGGAATGCGGCAACGGCTTTCCCTGGATGCCGTCTCGCTGCCGCTGGCGAAAGTTCTGCAAGGCGGGACCTGGGCCGCCGGCCGAAGCCTGGCGCGCGAGCGCCGCGCCGATGCATCGCCGCCGGTGAAAGTCATCAGCGACGGCACCGTGTTTTAGAGCATGATCCGAAAAAGCGGGCACCGGTTTTCCCTCGCGACAAACGCGGAGCGCGTTTGCGCGGAGATCATGCTCAAACAAAGACGCGAGATCATGATGCGATTCGACCAAATCGCATCATGATCTAAAAACCCGGAACAGCAATATGGACGGCGTCACGATCGTCAGACACCCCCTGGTCCAGCACAAGCTGACGCTGCTGCGGAGGAAGGACGTCTCCACCAAGTCATTTCGCGAGCTGCTGAAGGAAGTCGGGATGCTCTTGTGTTACGAGATCACCCGCGATCTGCCGCTCACCGACACCGATATCGAAACGCCGCTTGCCCATATGAAGTCGTCGCAGATCGCCGGCAAGAAACTGGTGTTCGCGCCGGTGCTGCGGGCCGGCATGACGTTTGCGGAAGGCATGCTCGATCTCGTGCCGAACGCACGCGTCGCCCATATCGGCCTCTACCGCGAGCCCGAAACCTTCGTGGCGGTGGAATATTTCTTCAAGGCGCCGGGCGATTTGCAGGAGCGACAGGTCATTGTCATTTCCCCCGTTCTGGCAACCGCGAACACGGCCGTGGCGGCCGTGGACCGGCTAAAGGAGCGAGGCGCCAACGACATTCGGCTGGTGTGCCTGATCGGCGCCCCGGAAGGCATCGAGAGAATGCGCGGTATCCACCCTGACGTCCCGATCTGGCTTGCGGCCGTCGACGATCGGCTGGACGAACACGGTTTCATTCTTCCTGGTCTGGGCGATGCCGGCGATCGCGCTTACGGCACCAAATAGGATGGCTTGGCCTATTCAAATGCCGAGCGCGCTCTGGTAGGCAAAAAGCGCCGGTGCGCCGCCCGTATGCAGGAAGATGACGTCTTCGTCCTTGCGCCAACGCCCCTGGCGGATCAGGGCGATCAGGCCAGCGAGCCCCTTGCCCGAGTAGACCGGATCAAGTGGAAGAGCCTCAAGGCGGCCGGCAAGCCGGATCGCCTCGATGGTGGCCTGGTGCGGGACCCCGTAGGCGGGTCCAGCGTGCCCCGCGATCACTTCCACTGCTGCATCGTCAAAGGGAATATCGAGAAGATTAGACGCTTCTTGCGCGAACCCAACGACATCGGCGCGCACGCGCTCGGGCTCGGCGTCGATATCGATCCCAACGATGCGCGTGTCTGGCATTGCTACGGCCGCGCCTACGACGAGGCCGGCCTGCGTGCCGGCGCTTCCGGTGCAATGCACGATCGCGGCTGGCGCGAAACCCAACGCCGCCGCCTGTGCTTCGATTTCGGAAATTGTCGAGGCATAAGCGACCGCGCCGAGAGCGTTCGAGACCCCGTACGGCACAAAGTACGGCCTGTGACCCTTGGCTTCGAGATCGCCGACAAGCGTTCGAATGGCTGCATTGCGGTCACCGGTCCAGGGCACGTCATGAAGATGCGCGCCGAACAGCCGATTGAGAAACGCATTGCCCGAGGTCTTGTATTCCGGCGTCGGCGGCTCCAATCGGCCGTGATAGACGGCAAGATGGCACGCAAGCCCGAGCTTCGCCGCAACCGCCGCAACCTGCCGCTGGCTGTTCGATTGGACGACGCCGCCGGAGACGATCGTATCGGCGCCGGTTGAGACCGCCTCGTGCAGGACGTAGTCGAGCTTGCGCAACTTGTTGCCGCCGAAGCCCAGCCCTGTCGCATCTTCGCGCTTGACCCATAGCCGCGGCCCACCGAGATAAGCCGTCAGTCGCTTCATCGGCTCGAGTGGGGTCGGCAGATTGGCCAGACCCAAACGGGGAAAAATAGCGAGCCTGTCGGATAACGACTTGAGAGATCGCATTCGCATCTCTTCAGGTGCCGACGCGAAGCGGCGCGAACTGCTTGCGAAGCAACGCGATCACCGAAAGCGCGGTGATGCGCCCGGTCTTTGGATTCTCCGACGGAATGTTCTCGATCGACATCGAAAATCGCGCCGAGTCGGATTCCACTTCCACCCGATGCACATTGCGCGTCAACGCAGGATCGGCCCAGACTTCCAGTCGCGTTCGGTCAGGACCGATGCCGGCCAGCGACAGCGCCACCGCGACATTCAGATTGGCGGGAAATCCCTTTGCCGCCTCCCGCGCCGTGCCGTCGAATATCTTCAGCGGTTCCTTGATGCTCTCGATGTCGATGTTGTTCTCGACCAGATAAGGCGCGCCCGCAAGGCCCCGAACCGGCTTGCGGGTCACCATCCGCACCGAATGAATTTCTCCGACCGCCGCCGCGGTCACTGCGTCCAGCCCGATCAGCGCGCCGGTCGGCACCACGATCTGTCCCCCGTTCTGTTTCGCAAGTTCGATCAGATCATCGTTTTCGAGCAGCGCTCCGGCACTGAGCACGATCGCGGTTTTTGCTTGTGAGACGAAAGGCGCGACGATCGATCTGACGAGCTTGGCGGGCGCGCATTCGATCACGATATCGGCGACGCCGGACAATTGCTCGATCGGAAGCACGGCGGGCGGCGTTTTCAGCCCAGCCAGCCAGTTGTGATGCTTTGCCGGGTTTTGCGCGGAGACGGCGGCAAGAACGAGCCCGTCCATTCCCGCATCGAGCGCCTCGGCCGCGCCCTTGCCGATCGGCCCCAAGCCGGCGATCGCGACCCGGAGTTTGTGTTCGGAAGTTCTCGACAAGTTTGCCATTGGTTGGCTTCTCTTTTTTTCGTTTCCACGCGCCCCGCGAGGAGCGCATCTCGTCATCATAGCCGCGCCGGTTCCGGGTGAAAGCCCTCGTCGCCAGCTAAACTTCTGCCTTCAGTTCGGGCGCGTAATCGCCTGAAAAATAAGCTTTTGTCGGCCGCAAAAATCGGATTTGCTTGCCTCAAGGGAAACGCGGTTTTCAGGCCAGGGAGCGACCCATGAACGGACTCGGTGGACTCAACAAATCGCCCGAAGGCGTGGTGATCGGTCTGGTGCAGCTGCAATTGCCCGCTGTCGTGACCAAGGCCGATCTCGCCCGCCAGACCGAACGTATCGTCTATATGGTGGGCAAGGCTCGCCGCAATCTTTCCACCATGGACCTCGTCGTCTTCCCGGAATACTCGCTCCACGGGCTGTCGATGGACACCAATCCCGCGATCATGTGCCGGCTCGACGGACCGGAAGTCGCCGCATTCAAGAAAGCCTGCATCGACAACCGGATCTGGGGCTGCTTTTCGATCATGGAGTACAATCCCGACGGCAATCCCTACAATTCGGGACTGATCATCGACGATCACGGCGAGATCAAGCTTTATTACCGGAAACTCCACCCCTGGATTCCGGTCGAGCCGTGGGAGCCCGGCGATCTCGGCATTCCCGTGATCGACGGTCCCAACGGTGCCAGGCTCGCCCTGATCATCTGCCACGACGGCATGTTCCCGGAAATGGCTCGGGAATGCGCCTACAAGGGCGCCGAAATCATGATCCGGACCGCCGGCTATACCGCGCCGATCCGCGAGAGCTGGCGCTTCACCAACCAGGCCAACGCCTTCCAGAACCTGATGGTGACCGCCAACGTCTGCATGTGCGGCTCCGACGGCTCGTTCGACTCGATGGGTGAAGGCATGATCGTGAACTTTGACGGCACTATCCTCGCCCATGGCACGACCGGGCGGCCCGACGAGATCATCACCTCGGAGGTGCGGCCCGATCTGGTGCGCGAAGCGCGGATCAACTGGGGCGTCGAGAACAATATCTATCAGCTCTGGCACCGTGGTTACGTCGCGGTGAAGGGCGGCGCGATGGATTGCCCCTATACTTTCATGCAGGACATGGTTGGGGGAACCTACCGCTTGCCATGGGAGGACCAGGTCAAGATCACCGACGGCACCTCGTGCGGTTTCGCTGCGCCAACCCGCGTATTCGGCGCAAGGACCGACAAGGCGGCGGAGTAAGCGTCGCGCGCAACGAATATGCGTGCGCCGCCGAAGCGGCGTCGCCAAGGTTTTCGTCGAACTCTCGATGAGCACCTTGTCAATGTGCTGATGGTGCCGGCAGGCGTCCGAAAATACTCTCAAACGCCATCCCGATCGCAAGCAGCCGTCGATCGCTCCCCGAGGGACCGTCGAGTTCGAGTCCGACCGGCAGTTTCGACCTGGCACCGAGCGCGACCGGGACCTGGATGCCCGGGACGCCGGCATTGCTTCCGGGGTCGGTGTTCTGGATGAACAACGTGAAATTGGCGAGGCTGCTCGACTCCGGATTTGCCGGGATCGCGACCTTCGGCACGGTCGGAAATGCGATCGCATCCAGGCGGTCCTTGGTGAACGTATCGCGGTAAAGCGCCTGCAGTGCCGGACGCGCGGTCTTCATGGCCGCATCGTAGGCAGGCTTGCCATCGACGACGCTGTTGTCGGGCCCCGGCAGCTTGCGCGGAATCACCAACCCGTCGTAGGTGCCCTTCACATCGGGACTGGCGATCTGCTTCGCGAGCTCCTCGATGGTGATACCGGTGCCGGTCCTTTTCAGATACGCGACCATATCGTCATAGGCTTCGTAAAGCGCGACCGGAAAGCCGACCTGACCATTGAGGTCGGCAAGTTTCGGCATGTCCACATCGACCACCGTCACGCCAGCCTTTCGGAGCTTGTCCAGCGCAGCGCGGAACGCGACGTCGGTATCGTCATCCAGATTGGCAAGCATGGCGGCGACGACGCCGATACGCACCTCCTTGGGATTTGCCGGCGCGATCGGCCCGCCGCCAGCAATGACGCGATCGAGCACAGCGACGTCGGCGATAGTGGCGGCCATTGGGCCTGCGGTATCGCGCGTGTGCGAGATCGGCGCGATGCCTTCGCCCGGATAGCGGCCAACGGTCGGGCGCAGCGACGCGCAGCCATTCAGCGCGCAGGGGATCCTGACCGATCCGCCGGTGTCGCTGCCCAGCCCCGCCGTAACGATACGCGTCCCGATCGCGGCGGCCGTTCCCGACGATGAGCCCCCGGCAATTCTGGTCGAATCATAGGCACTGCGGACCCCGGGCTCCGGACCGGACTTGAACGCCGCGTTGTATCCGGAAATGCCGAACGCCAGCTCGTGCATGTTGGTCTTGCCGATGATGACGGCGCCTGCGTCCCGCAACCTTGCCGCGACCGGTGCATCCTTGCGCGGGATGAAGTTTTTGAGCGCCGGGGTGCCGGCGGTCGACGGCAGGCCTGCCACTTCAATATTGTCCTTGATCACGACGGGAACGCCGCCAAGAGGTTTGCACGCAGACCTTCTGGTGTGGGCGGCATCGAACGCCGAGGCCGCTTTCATCGCCCCCGCCTCATCCAGCGTAATGAACGCGTTCAGATTCCCCGTTGCCTTGGCGCGTGCCAGCGCGGCCGAAGTCAGCGCCTTGCTCGTGATCTTGCCCGCGCAGAGTTCGGCCGCCGCCTGTCGCAAAGTCAAGCCGTCGAGATCGATGCCTTGTTCGGCCCCTGCTCGATGCGCTCCGCCGACAACGGCGAGAGCGGCAATTGCGGCCGTGATGACGAATGCGCGGTGACGTTGCCTCTCCATGATTATTCTCCTTTCTGGTCCGCTAGAGCGCGATGGCTTCAGGTTCAATCGCCATCGCGCTTTAGTTTGTCGTTTGGCACATGATCTTTTCGGAAAATCGTTGCACACTTTTCCGGATCATGCGCTATCTTGGCAAATCATACAGCGCCGGCGTCCTCGCGCCTGCCCTCTTTTCTCAGGAAGGCGTTCGGAAACGCGACTTCGAGCCCCGGCCGCGCCGTCATTTTGCATAAAGGTTGCGATGCAACAACCACAGCGCGGGCCTTGTGCCGCTGCCTCGGCGGACCGATCTTCACTATCATTGTGGCAGCGCTTGCAACTGCGGTGATCGCGTGGGTTTCACCCGCCGCGGTACAGCAGTCTGGAGATGGCCCCAAGCGACGGCTTGCGCGGCGCGGAGAAATCTCCGAACCTGGGGCTAGACCGGAAGCCGCCGGCCGAGGCTCGAGGCGTCGCTGGTGACCTCACTCTGACCTGGCCGGATGTGCACTTTGTGCTGCAGTTGGCAGGCGAAATCGGTCTACGCGTCCAAACAGAGATCCGGGAACAAATGCGGCAGATTCCGTTGGGAGCAAGAGGAACATCGGCGTTGCGGGTGCAACCCGAACATCTTGCGAACCGATTCAAGGACGCCATCCTGCCGCAAGTGCTTGCGACGCCGGTAATGATTCTGATCATGGAGAATGCGGCGCTGAATGCCATCAGACCGTTTTTGGACGCGGGTGAAAGCGCGGTCGGCACTGCCGTAGATGTAAAGCACTTCGCTGCCACGCCTGCAGGCCACGAGGTGCGGGCAACCGCTGAGGTAATCAAGGTCGAAGGAAAACGGGTTGACTTCAAGGTGTCGGCAAGCGACGGCGATGAGGAGATCGGCAGCGGAACGCACCAGCGGATTGTGATCGATCTTCGTTCCTTCAATGAGCGCCTTGCCAAAAAGAGCAGGCAGTAACGTAACTGTCGGCAAGGCGGCAGAGTGAGCGTGTCGACGATTTGGCGCGACTCGGGCAAAACACTTGGTGGTGTGGTGAAGCCTACATTGGCAGGCGGCTTCGGTTTACTGTCGCTTGAGCGCATACTGCAGGCCTTATGGTCAGGCCATGAAGCAATACAGCGTGGCGGTAATCCTTCCTTGTCGTAATGAAGAGGCGGCCGTTAGCGCTACGGTAGCAGCATTTCGTGCGGCTTTGCCTGACGCTGTCATTTATGTCTTCGACAACAATTCGACTGATAGCACTGCGAATGTAGCTCGCGCTGCTGGCGCGATAGTTCGAACAGAACTGGCGCCAGGAAAGGGCAACGTCGTCCGTCGGATGTTTGCCGACATTGATGCTGATGTCTATGTGATGGCCGACGGCGACGCCACTTATGACGCCTCGGCTGCTCCGACGATGATACTGAAGTTGATCGAATGCCGGCTGGACATGGTGGTTGGTGTGCGAAGTTCGGTCGCTAATGCCGCGTACAGGTCAGGCCATCGACTCGGCAATGCGATCCTTACTGGAATCTTGTCGCGTATCTTCGGTCGCTCGTTCAGCGATGTCCTGTCCGGTTATCGCGTATTCTCGCGCCGGTTCGTCAAAAGCTTCCCAGCTCTCTCGGAAGGTTTTGAGATAGAGACGGAGATCAGCATTCATGCTTTGGAGTTGCACATGCCGGTGGCCGAGGTCGTGACTGCTTACAAAGCACGGCCGGAAGGTTCGACGTCCAAGCTCTCTACTTTCCGCGACGGCTGGCGCATCCTATTCACCATCCTGACGCTGTTTCGAATTGAAGAGCCGATGCTTTTTTTCGGTGTCATTGGCGCGTTGCTCGCATTCGTTTCGATCGTGATCGCAGTGCCTCTTGCGGTCACATATGCTCAGACCGGCTTGGTGCCGCGTTTGCCCACCGCGGTCCTTTCGACAGGGCTCATGATACTCGCCTTCCTCAGCTTCTTCAGCGGAATGATTCTCGACACCGTCGTGCGTGGTCGCCGCGAGTTACGGCGGCTTGCATATTTGGCCCTGCGCCCGCCGGAATAATCGATGTCACCCCCAATTTTGTTTCAAGCGGAATCCCGTGAGGGCTTTTTTCTTCTATACGGATGTACGCTGGCATTTTCTGCGCACGAGAGCTCGTGAGTGCTGTGATTAGCCTCTCCGCAGGCTTGCGATCGTCTCGGTCAGCTCGGCGGCGAAAAGGGACAGCATGAGGCCTACCGTCGGCACTGCCGGAACCAGATATCGCGAGACGTCGAGGGTGTGTGCGGCGGCGGCGGTCACGATCGAAGCCACCCACATCACGATCACAATGCCTGCGCGCGTCAAGAACCGAGAGCGACGACGCCGCACGGCGATCACCGTCCAAAAAATGACGGCGATAACGAAGGCGGTGGACAATGCTTCGAACAGATGGGGGGAGACCCCTGGGAGATCGGACAACAGGCCGATCCGAACCGGTCTGCCTTGCAGGTCGATCGGCTGAGTTGCCCGGCCGTGCCGCGTCATGATCTCGGACACGAGCGGCACGTCGTCGGTCGACACCGGTATGGTGGGGTCGAGTCCGTAGGACGGCCATGCGACCGAGGCCCCATAGGCCATCTGACGGACGAACTTGCCTGCGTAGGCCAGCGGCCGGTCACGCACGGCGGTCAGGAAAATGCGCCAATAGGCTGCGGCCGCGCCGACAGCATTCCCTGTATCGTCGGCGACGTCTCGATCCAGTGCGGCGTCGAAGAGACACGCGTCGCCGAAGAACCCGAGCACGGGCCAGCGACCCGGCTCCGCGGCGAAGTCGACGGCGAGCCGAGCCATCGTGGCATCGGCGGGGCCGCCGGCCGCCGACACTATCTCGCGTCGCGCCGCATCGCTTGCAAGTACGATGTTCAGGTGATTGCAGAACAGTGTCTTGGGGAGGAACACAATGGATGCCCGGTCGGAGTCGGAAGCCCCGAACCGGGATCCAGCGGCGAGGAGGGCCAGCGCCGCCGCGACGGACAGGGCGATTACGGCAAGGCGCGTGGGCGTGTCTGGCCGGGCGACGCAGGCACCGACCAGGACGGCGGCGATCGGGACCAGCATACCCTGCGATCTGAGGCACGCCGCGAGTGCTGCACACAGGACAGCGCCTGCGACCGCGCAGCACCGCGCCGTTCTGCCGACGCAGGTGGCAACGAGCAATCCAGCCATTGCCAGATTGAGGAACACCGCAAAGAGAAGGTCTGCGGTGAGGACGTGCCGGAACAGCAGCAGGCCCGGATACATAGCGACAAGGATGATCGGCACGAGCCCAGCGGCATTGCGTGTCGCCGTCTGGGCGGTTGCTGCAAGTGCCAGGATCAGGACGGCCCACGCCGCCTGCTGCAACCGCACCACCGTACTGAGGTCACCTCCGAAGGCGAACGTCACGGCCAGGAGCGCCGGGTAACCCGGATCGCGCCCACCAGCCACGGTTGGCCTTCCGGTCTCGAGCGTAAGAAGCGCAGATTCCACGAAGGGCGGCGTGTCGCCCCAGATAACCGGGACAGCCGGCCTGAACGACACGACGACCGCCACCAGCAGCGCGGCCCACGCCAGCACGGCCCATGGCCCCGGCGACCCGGCGCCGCCCAGAGAGGCGGCTCCGCCCGTTGTACGCGCTGGAGCATCGCGGTCGGACCGCACGATCGCCGTCCACCCGGGAGTTGGAATGCTGTCCCAGCTTCATGTTAGACCAAAACGCTCTACGGGACCATCGGAGAGCACCGCGTGCTGCCGTTGCGCGCACGCGAAAATGACACGTAGGCCATTTCTGGACTCGTGTGGCGCAGCGGTCGGCGTGAGCTTCCGCCTTGGCATGGGTCTCCCGACGTGTCACCCTGCGTGGGCAAATAATGCGGGAGGAACCTGTTGTACCGTCCTGGTGTAATTCTTTGTTCGGTCTGGATGGCTTTTCTGAGTGCGACGTCGGCTGTCGCCGCCGATTCCGAGCGATGCCAGGAGCTGGGCCGCAAGTTTCAAACCGCGAAACCGCAGATCAGTGCAATCGAAGTGTCCTCGGCTTTATTCTCGGCCGCCGACGGGAATTGTATCGTCTTGGCAACCGAACTGCTGGATTATGGCGCATCGGTCGACGCGCGCGACCGATTTGGTGCTAGACCCCTTAGCCATGCCGCAAGGTTTGGCCATCTTACGATGGTCGACCTTTTGCATGCGCGAGACGCTCCGATCAATGCGCGCAATTTGGCCGGCGCCACGGCCCTGTATTTTGCTGCCGAAGGAGGCCATGTCTTGGTGGCGCAGCGACTCATCGAGCTCGGTGCTGACGTCAGCCTGACGGGACGGAGTGGGATTTCTCCGGTTGCCGCTGCCGCCTATGCCGGTAGCGATGTGATCGTCGAAGCGTTGATCAAACATGGAGCCGACGAGCGAGTAGCCGACGATACGGGCAAGCCGCCGATCGTTTATGCGGCGGCACGCGCCAAGCTGAATATCGTGAAACGGTTGTTGGGCCGGCATATCGACGTCAACGCCCGTTACCAACATGATCTCACCCTGCTGATGTGGGCATCGGGCGCGGATGAAAAGGTCCCGGAAGCAGACGCCATCGAGGTTGTCAAATTTCTTGTGGACGCTGGAGCGCGGATCGATGACCGGGATGCCCGCGGCCGCACCGCTCTCATGATCGCCGCCGAAGGCGGCCGTGCAGAGATCGTCGCTCTGTTACTTGCGCGAGGAGCTGATCCTTCTCTCAGGGACCAGGCCGGCAAACGTGCGGCAGATCTCACCTCTCTGTCGTCGCTACGTGAACGGCTGGCGGCGCCCTGAATGAGGCTCTCGCCGAGCATTCGGCCTCGATCTATAGCGTTTTTCGAGCGAAGTGGATACCGGTTCGCGTGAAGAAAACGCGTCAAAACAAAAGATTAGAGCCTCGGTTCTGATTCAATCAGAACCGAAAAGGCTCTAGCCCGATTTACAGACCGGCCAGGTACTCCGACAGTGCCGCAAGGTCGTCGGGAGGCGTGGCGAGCATCAGATCCGTCATGCCGGGGTTGTTGCCGCGGGCGCGGGTGCGGAAGTCGGCAATTGTTTTGGTCAGGTATTCGCGACTCTGTCCAGCCAGTCTTGGTACTGTGCCATCGCCCTGAAAATGATCGAGATGGCAGCCCGTACAACCCACCGAGTGTTCGGCGCCGGCAGCTCGTTCCGAAACGTCCTTCGGCGCCCGCGGTTGGCCCAGGTCGGGCCATGGCTTCTTTGAAAAATATTCGGCAATCGAGAGCATATCCTCCTTCTCGAAGGATGCAGCGATCGGCTGCATGGTCTCGTTCTTGCGGTCGCCACGCTTGAAATCGCGGAGCTGGATGTAAATGTACCCGGTTTGCTGTCCCCAGATGATGGGAATTGTCTTGTCGATCGGTTTGCCGTCGTGGCCATGGCAGCCAGCGCAGGCCTCAACCTTTTCAGCGATGCTTTGCGCAATTGCGGGTCTAGGGCCTGCGCTCAACAATGCCGCGAGAATTAGCCCGCAAGAAATCAACCGACCCAATTTGCTACCCACGGGTTCATTCCGCGAACGCTCAACAGAAGCGGGGCCGCAACTGGCCCCGCGCTCGTAATCACCACGAAACCCGCTTGTTCACTCGAGCGTGAAAGCGATGATGTTGTTGCCGCGCTTGAAGTTGACCTGGACGTTACCGCCCGCGCCAACCACGATATATTGCTTGCCGCCCACCGTGTAGCTTGAGGGCGGCGCATTGACGCCGGCACCAGCGCGGAAGCTCCACAGTTCCTTGCCGTCGGACGAGTTGTAGGCTGCGAATTTGCCGTTGCCTTCACCTGTGAAAACAAGACCGCCTGCGGTGGCAAGAATGCCACCGATCATTGGTTCAGGCGTCTTCACCTGCCACTTGATCTTGCCGGTGTTGTAGTTGACGGCGGTGATGTTACCCGACTGCTTTTCGCCAGGGATTGCCGTGAAAGCGCCGCCAAGCCACAACTTGCCGTTCGGGTAAGGCGAGCTTTCGACCCGGTAGTGCATGGGCTGATGAAGGTTGATGGCGTAGGCAAGCTCCTGTCCCGGGTCGGTGGCAATCGGCGACCATTCGACGCCGCCATTCGCTCCTGGAAGCATGCGGGCTCCTTCCTTGGTCGGCAGAACCCACATATTCTCCTGCGCTACCATCGCCTCCGAGAACCGGATCAAGCTGCAGTCCTTCCGGTCGTGAACATAGATGTGGCCGGTCTTGCCGGCATGGATCACGCCAGGAATGACCTTGCCGTTCTTGTCCTTGACATCCACCAGCACCGGCGGGCTCACGGCGTCGAGATCCCAGACGTCGTGGGCGATGTACTGTAAGTGGCAGAGGTATTTGCCGGTATCGAGATCAAGTGACACCAGCGAGTCCGTGTACAGATTATCGCCGGGACGCGGCGAACCATCAAGGTCAGGAGATGGATTGCCGACCACGAAATAGATCCGGTTGGTTGCCAGATCGACTGCGGGATTTTGCCAGACGCCGCCACCGAGCTTCTTGTAAGGGTCACCGATCTTGGCAAGCTGGTCCTTTTCGGCCTGAATGTCACGGTGCATGTCGCGTCCGGTCGCGTCCTTGGTTGCCCAGACGCCGACCGAATTCTCGGGGATCGTATCGAAATTCCAGACCAGCTTACCCGTCTTGGCGTCGTAGGCCCTTACGAAGCCGCGGATGCCGTATTCACCGCCATTCGTTCCGATCAGGACCTTGTCCTTGATGACGGTCGGAGCCATCGTCTCGCTATAGCCGAGCTCAGGATCGGCAACGTCAGTTTTCCAGACGACATCGCCAGTCTTTGCATTTAGCGCCACCAGTTTGCCGTCGAGCGTAGCGAGATAAACCATATCACCAAGCACCTGGACGCCGCGATTATTGGGACCGCAGCAGTAAGTCGTCACCGGCCCCATCTTATGGCTATAGTGCCAGAGCTGTTCGCCCGTTTTGGCGTCGAGTGCGTGGACGTGGCTGAACGACGTTGTCACAAACATCACCCCGTCGACCACGATAGGCGAGGTTTCCAATGATTCCTTGACGTCGGTCTGGAAAATCCATGCGACGTGGAGGTTCTTTACGTTGTCACGGTTGATTTGCTTTGCGGGGTAAAAGCGCGTCTGGGCATAATTGCCGTTGGTCAGAAGAAAATTGGTTGTGTTCTTGTCGGCTGCATTGAGTTGCGATTGAGTGACTGGAGAAATCTTCGCCTCACGCGAGGGTGACCAAGGATCCTGTTTGACTTCCTGCGCATTGCCTGGCGCCGTGAGTAAGTAAACAACGCCGAATAACGCGGCGCAGGTAGCGTAATGTCTATTCATGGTCTCCGCCCCATACTTTTTAATTAACCGGCACGTGTGCACGCCGGTGCGGGTGAAATTTGATCCCTCCGCGCATGTTTGACAAGGAGAAAGCTGCAGCCCATAGGTCTTTCGGGCGGTCGTACCCGCCGCTGTTCGCGGCTGCGAGATCAGCATGCGATTTCGTCTGTCCGCCTACGCAACCGTCGCTCGATGACTTCCCCTGGCGGACGATCCGGCGATTTAGGGAATGCTTTAAGCTTCTTCATCCTACCTTTGCGCAATGCCTGCGACTGCGCTTCGTCGGCGACTTCGTCTCCAACCCCCCCTGCGCAGCGATGGACGGCAAGCATTGACCGGCAATGTTGGAGACGGTGGTCGTTGCTGACGCTTCCCAAAACTCCAATTCGGGCCATGCTCGGCCAGACCGCAAAAGCTGCGCAATAATCGTCGCCATCGCGCGAACTCATACCTCGAGATTGATTGATGTGACTTTACTATGCCCGCAATGTCCCGTTAGCGACCAAACTCCGATCGCTGCAAAAATGACGCGATGGGCCATTGGCGGACATCCCGTATTGGCGGCCATATTTGTATCCGTGCTGCTCCGCTCTATGGCTGCGGCCGAATTGCGTGCAGGAGCATCGCAATAGCGACGATCGCAATGACGTAACCGAGCAAGTGGTTAAGGCGACCGAACGGACCGTGAGGAAGTTATGTCATGTCCGAAGGAATGCGATCGTGCGGGCCACTCTGGTGGCCAAGTGTCAGCGGAGCCCACAATGTACGAGATCCGTTTGAGGCCGTTTTCTGTACGGTGAAAAAGATGTACAACAAACAGGCGTCTATCAAAATGGTGACCGCCATGACGCTGTAGGCCCACGGGTTTTCCATCAAGTCCAGCTCGATCAACACCCGGGAGAGGCCGAATCCGACGACCCATGCATCAAAGCTCATGCATATCCGACGAAACGTCTCGGCATCCAGCCGTCGGATCAGATAGGCCCCAAGCGGTACGCCAACCACAACACTGGGAACAAGCACCAAAAAGATGCTCTCGCTTTCGGCTATAAACAGGCCAAGCTGGTAATACACGACCGCGGTCACGCTCGACTCAGCCACGCGAACCAATGCGAGACCGGCCCGAAACTCGTTTTTGACCAAGCCCTGATTGTTGAACAAAATCGCTAAAGGAGGTCCTGAGATGGTCGTTACCGAATACAGGACGCCCAGCCCCGTTCCAAATGGGAGACCGATCAACCAGCTGAAACGGACCGGCCTCCGCCAACCGGCTGCCTGGAGCAGGATGAGCGGTAGAATTGCCGCGTAGGTCCCTAGTTTGATCCAACCAGGTGGAAGCGAAGCAAGAACAAAGGCTCCGACTGCGATGCCGGGCAGCAGCCCGATGAGAATAGGAAACACCTTTTTCCATACGGCCGGAACGCCATTCCGATTGATGAAGAGAACGTATAAGTTAAGGAAGACTTCAGTCAGAACGACGGCGGGATTCAGGATGCGATTTGCATAGAACAGGAGCGCGAGCGGCACGGTGAGCGACGAAAACCCATAGCCAAGAGCACCATTTACAAAGGCCGCAAACAAAGCGATCCCGGCAAGAACAATCAAAGCGGCATCAATGGAAGGCATCTTTCGACTCGCGGCGCTGCAGGTTGCAGGAAATCTTGCCTGCTGCGCTCAGCGATCATTTTTGCATTTGCGCGTGGCCTCAATACCGCCACGGCACAAGTCATTTTGTCGCGCGATCAAACCGCGCGCGACGAAACGTAGCATTGGTCGCAAAGGCACGTCCTTTCGACATAGTGATATCTTGTCAGTGCTGGGCGCGCTTCGGACAGAGGCCAGCGCATGCTTGAGCTTTGGAACAACTGGTACGAGGGCCTTTCGGAGGCGCTTGCCATCGTCATCGTTTTTGTCGTGGTAGGTGCTGGCGTTATTACGCTGGCGCAAGGTCGCGATTGAGGTCGGTCATGGCTGCACCAGTGACCCATTACGTCAAGAGCGACGATGTTCATATCGCCTATCAGGTTATAGGCGATGGACCGTTGGATTTGCTGTTCGTCCCGGGTTTCGTGTCACACATCGAGGCGACCTGGCAGTCACCGGTACGCAGCTCGTTCTTCCGTCGCCTGGCATCGTTCTCCCGCCTTATCCTCTTCGACAAGCGTGGAACCGGAATGTCAGACCGGGGATCGCAGATTTTCACGCTTGAGCAGCGTATGCACGACGTGCGTGCGATTCTGGACGAAGTCGGTTCAGAGCGGGCGGCTTTGTTTGGCGTATCCGAGGGCGGGCCGATGTCCTTGCTTTACGCTGCCACCTATCCCGAACGCACATCGGCGCTGATCTTATACGGCTCATATGCCAAGCGCAGTTGGGCGCCCGACTACCCCCTGGGCTGGGACGACGAGCAATGGCGGCGCTTCCTCGAAAACATCGAACGCAATTGGGGCACACCACAAGGAATTAGTATCGAAATGTGGGCACCGAGCCTTGCCCGCGATCCGAGTTCCGCCGAACGCCTCGCTTCCTATTTTCGCACAGCGGCAAGCCCCGGAGCAGCCGCCGCGATCATGAAGATGAACAGAGAAATCGATGTACGACACGTCCTGCCCGCGATCCGCGCTCCGACGCTCATTTTGCACCGCGTCGGAGATCGGGTTCTCGACGTCGAGCACGCGCGCAGAATGGCTCAAGGCATCCCGGGGGCCCAGCTGATCGAGCTACCTGGCACGGATCATACATTTTGGGTGAATGACGGCGGTCTGCTGCTGGACCATGTCGAGCAGTTCTTGACGGGCAAGCGCCATGCGCAAGACCGGGAGCGGGTTCTCGCTACGGTTCTCTTTGCGGACATTGTGGGATCCACCGAGCGAGCTGTAGCGATTGGCGATCGTTCATGGCGCGAATTGCTCGCGGCATTCCGCGCAAAAGTTCGGGACACGTTGCGGAACTTAAATGGGCGCGAGATCAATACCGCGGGCGATGGTTTCCTTGCAGCCTTCGATGGCCCGGCGCGAGCGATCCGCTGCGCAGGTGCGATCCGCGAAGCAGCGCGCTCGCTCGGCCTCGAAGTCCGCTGCGGACTGCACACCGGGGAATGCGAGCTGGTCGGTGAAGACCTGGCTGGTATCGCAGTGCACATCGGCGCGCGCGTCACCGCACTGGCCGCGCCCGGTGAAGTGCTCGTCTCGCAGACCGTTCGAGACCTGGTGGCCGGTTCAGGATTAACGTTCACAGAGCGCGGCGTGCACACCTTGAAAGGTGTGCCGAGCGAATGGCGCCTGTTTCAGGCAATTGTGGATTGATGCCCGACTTTGGCCCACAATCACGGGCGATCATCCGCGCCCGGCTATCACTGCTACCCGGAGGACGGAACTGATTTCTCTTCGCACGCCGCTGGCGCTTCTTCTGACATCCCTCGCTGCGATCGCCGCGGCGTGGTGGTGGCTGGCCATACCGATCAAATTAACGCGCGCGCCGATCGATCCGAACGCCAAGCTCCAGTGTGTATCCTACGCCCCCTTCCGCGACCACCAGACATCACTTTCGCCGGCGACGCAGGTGTCGCGGGAACAAATCGCGGAAGATCTCGCCCAGCTTGCCAAAATATCCGACTGCATCCGTACCTATGCGGTCGATCTCGGTCTCGATCAGATTCCCGAACTTGCGGCCGGGGTGGGGCTGAAGGTCATTCAGGGAATTTGGCTCGGTAGGGATCGGCAGAAGAATTTGACGCAGATATCGACGGGCATACGCCTCGCCAGGGAATATCCGCAAACCATCACCGCGCTCGTGGTCGGCAACGAGGTTCTGTTGCATGGAGATATGACAGCTTCCGACCTTGCCGCCACGATCCGCTCGGTCAAGGCGCAGGTCGACGTTCCCGTCACCTATGCCGATGTCTGGGAGTACTGGTTGCGCAACCGCGAACTTTATGACGCGGTCGATTTCATCACCGTTCATATCCTGCCATTTTGGGAAAATTTTCCGGTCCGGGCGAAATTTGCCGCCGCTCACGTCGACGCCATTCGCCAGCAGATGGCGGCGGCATTTCCGGGCAAGGAAATCCTGATCGGGGAAACAGGATGGCCGAGCGAGGGACGGATGCGCGACGCAGCGTTAGCGTCACGCACCAATCAGGCGCGCGTGGTCTCGGAGATCCTCGATCTTGCCCGGCGCGAGAATTTCCGCGTCAACCTGTTCGAGGCCTATGATGAATCGTGGAAGCAACAGCTCGAGGGCACGGTCGGCGGATATTGGGGGCTATTCGATTCCGTCCGGCGCACGCTGAAATATCCACATGGCGTCCCTATCAGCAATTTTCCGCTCTGGAAGCTGCAGATGGGCAGCGGAATGGTTCTGGCGATCCTGATATTTGGCACGGCGTGGCTGACCTTGCGCCGCAAGCCCTGGCAGCCCCGGCCCGTCGCGTGGTTTGCAGTCGGAATATCGGCAACCACTGCTGGAATCCTGTTCGGGGTGGCTGCCCAAAAGATGTTCTATGAAAGTTATGGAGCGGGAGGCTGGCTCCTGTGGGGCGCGTTGCTCCTCGCCGCGACCGCTGCTCCAATCGTTGGCGCCAACGCCCTGATGTCAGGGCGCGCGCTGCCGACATTTCTGGAACTGCTGGGTCCGAAGAACTATCAGACCCAATCGATGCCGGCGATCATGCACGGACTGACTTTGATGGTAACCATCGTGATCGGCACCGAGACCGCGCTCGGCCTTGTGTTCGACCCCCGCGACAAGGATTTTCCCTATGCTGCGCTGACCATGGCGGCGGTGCCTTTTGCGGCTCTGACGTTGCTCAATCGCCCGAAGAAAGGAATCCGCCCGATGGCGGAATCGTTATTTGCCGGCGTGCTTTTGGTGGCGGCGATCTATACGGGGTTTAACGAAGGGCCGGCCAACTGGCAGTCGCTGTGGACTTGCGCTGCCTATATGCTGCTTGCGGTTACGCTGTGGCAGGCGCGTGCTTGACATCAGTGTGAGTTCGAACTCCAGCTAGTTGCCGGCCGGTGAAGCTCTGGACGCGGACGCGTGAACGACGTTCGCCCGCGCTTGATGCCCCGGAGCGGCTGCGCAAGGGTCGCGATCGCTCCCGTCGGATTGTTGGCATCGAGACGGACGAGGTCGGGTTGCGGCCCATCAGATGAAGATCGGTCGGGCAAAATCGTCACGGCAACCCCGGCATTGGCGAGCCGCGTCGTGATTTCACCGAATCGGCTGGGTGCCAGCAGCGACATCTGGGTCACATGGCCGACCGCAACCCGCCCGCCGCTGGCGCCGCTTAAGATACGCCGCAAGATATGGACCACACCGGGTCAGGCGATAAGGCCGCTTGAGGTGCGGTTAGGCCCATTGCAGACGCGCGAGGATCGCGCGACCCATAACCCAATCCTTGTCGCTCTCCGACAGGAAGCTCAGTTCTTCGGTGAAATGGGTGACGCGCTCGCGGTAGCTGGCCTTGGCGAACGAGTTCGTTATGTCGGTACCCCAACAGCAACGCTCAGGACCGTAGGCTTCGAACAAGCGCTGCAAGTGCACCGTCATGTCGCGGAACGGATAGGGTTCGAGCGAGTTGCCGGGCGCACCCGACAATTTGACGCTCACGTTCGGATATTTGGCGAGCGCAACGGCCTGGTCAATCGCCGCCGGGATCGCGGTGATCCTTGCGGTTCGGCTCGAAGAGTTCATACCCATGTGGTCAATGATGAGCGTGAGCTGGGGATGGCGCTCCGCGATGCGGGCAAACGTCGATAGCTGTCCCGGCACAAGAAACATGACGGGGACTCCCGCCTTCTCGGCCGCCGGCCAGAACCAGTCGGCCGTCCCGTCCGTCAGCCAAGCCATCGTGGCATCACTGAGCAAGCTGACGCGGACGCCGAGCATTCCGGGCTGCTCCTTCCATTTCGGCAGTAGCGTGGCGGATTGCGGATTCTGTAACGCGATGCGACCCATGACGGCGAAGCGATCGGGATAACGCCTTGCCGCCTCGAGACCGTAATCGTTGCGGTCGCCCAGCCATGATGGCGGCACGATGACGACCCGATCCACACCGGCCTGATCCATCAGCGGAACCAGCTTCTCGATCGTAAACGGCTCGGGCATCTGCGGCTTCGCGCCGGGGACCCATTTCCAATCCTCCGATTCCGCCTTCCACAGATGCACCTGGGCATCGACGATGATGCGCTTGGCCGATTGGGCAGTCGCCTTGTGCGATGCCAGCGCCAAACCAGCGGCGAGCGGCGAGGTAATGATTTGCCGGCGGGACAACATGAATCTACCTTTCAAATGAACTCTGCCATTTGTAGACTGAAGTGTGTGCGTGCGGACCAAAGAGTGTCACGCCATGTGTGAAACAGGTCCGGCAGCGATGTCTTTGCTCTCCCGACGATGTCCCTCGTTGGACTAGCGCCCCTCACCCGATTTGCTGCGCAAATCGACCTTTCCCCGCCGGGGAGAGGTAAACCGAATTTGCGGGCAAACCGATTCAAAAGTCTTCACGCTCTAGTTTCCCGGCCGGTGAAGCTCTGGACGCGGGTGCGTGAACGACATTCGTCCGCGCTTGATGCCCCAGAGCGGCTGCGCAAGAGTCGCGATCGCATCCGTCGGGTTGCTCGCGTCGAGACAGACGAGGTCGGCCGGTCCGCCGACCGTGATGCCGTAATCGTTCAGCCGCATCAGCCGCGCGGCCGAGCCCGTGATCATGTCGAGGCAGCCGGCGAGGTCTGCGGGGCGCGACACATGGCAGACATTGGCATAAAGGTTTGCCATCCGGATCAGTGAACCATCGCCATAGGGCGTGAACGGGTTGAGCACATTGTTGGTCGAGATCGAACAGGTCACGCCCGCCTCGCGCAAAGGTTCTGCCGGCACCACGCCTCGAGGCACCGCATGGTCGTGGTTGCGGCCCATCAGGTGAAGATCGGTCGACGGCAAAATGGTCACGGCGACGCCGGCATTGGCGAGCCGCGTCGTGATTTCGCCGAAGCGATCCGGCGGCAAAAGCGACATCTGGGTGACGTGGCCGACGGCCACGCGCCCGCCCCAGCCGAACTCCTCGGTCTTGCGGCAGACATATTCGACCTGCATGCCCTGCGTGGTCTCGGCAAGATCGAGATGCATGTCGATCTCGGCGTCGAAGTCGCGGGCGATGGCGAAGATACGATCGATCTGGGCACGCGGATCGGTGTCGAAATAGGGAACGGCGCCGATGGTCCGCGCACCGCGCCGCAAGCCCTCGATCAAAAGTTCTTCCGTGCCGGGATAGTTGGTAAGCCCCTCCTGCGGAAAGACGCATAATTCGACATCGATCGCCCAGGCATAATCGCGCGCGAGCTGCTCGACCGCCTCGAAGCCGGTCATGCCGATGCCGGGATCGAGTTCGACATGGGTGCGCATCCGCATCGTGCCGTGGCTGATACAGCGCTCCAGTGTCTGCCTTCCCCGCGCATAAACATCCCCGACCGTGAAGCCGCGCTTGGCAGAAGCGGTTTCCCGAACGGCTTCGGCGACGGTGCCTTCCTCGATGCGGCAACGATCGAGGATGCAGGTCTTGTCGAGGTGGATATGCGTCTCGATCAGGCCCGGGATCACCAGGCATCCGCCGGCCTTCAGCTCCGGACCCTCGGCCGAAAGATCAGGAGCGATGGCAGCGATCGTCTCGCCCTTGATGGCGATATCAGTGTTGACAAGCTCGCCGTCCCGCCAGATGCGGGCATCACGAATGATCTGATCCATCATTTCACCGCCTTGGATCATGTTTCGATTAGATCGAATCGAAACATGACCTCATCTCTTTTTCGGAGCATGATCTCCGCGCAAACGCATTTTGCGTTTGTCGCGAGGGAAAACCGGTTTGCACTTTGCGCTCACGCGGCCCTCCGGGTCCGGATCATGCTCCAGGAACCGCACCCAGATAGGCCTCGTCGAGCATCGCGCCGCGCAACTCCACGGCCTTGCCTTGTGCCACCACCCGCCCGCCGCCGAGCACATAGCCGCGATCGGCAATGGCAAGCGCATAGTCTGCCATCTGATCCACGATCAGCAAGGTCATGCCCTCGTCGCGCAGGCGCCTGAATTGTTCGAACAATTCCGCCACCACCGTCGGCGCCAATCCCAGCGACGGCTCGTCCAGCAGCAAAACCTCGGGCCTGGCGAGCAAGCCCCGGCCAACGGCAAGCATCTGCTGTTCGCCGCCCGAGAGCAGGCCGGCCGCGGTGTGAAGGCGCGGGCGCAGCCGCGGAAAACGATCGAGGATGGCCTCGATCTCGGCCGCCTCGAAATCGGACCGACGCGTCGCACCAAGCCTCAGATTTTCGGCAACGCTCAATTGCGGAAAGACCTGCCGCCCCTCCGGCACGAGAATGAGGCCAGCGCGCGCAACATCATGGGGTGGAAGTGCCGCGATGTCCCTGCCGTCGAGCTGGATGGTTCCACTGACCGGCCGGATCAATCCGCTCAGCGCTTTCATCAAGGTCGATTTCCCGGCGCCGTTCGGCCCGAAAAGCGCGATCACTTCGCCGCGGCCGACCTTGAGGCTGACCTGGTCGAGCACTTGAAGCGGCCCATAGCCGGCGCTGAGAGTATTCACTTCGAGCAGCGGCGCGCCTGCCGTTCGCTGTGCGGCCGATACTTCCGGCATGGTCGCGCCAAGATAGGCCGCCTTGACGGCGGGATCGTTGCGCACGATGGCCGGTGGCCCGGCAGCGATGCGGCGTCCGGCATCGAGCACGATGATCTCGTCCGAGATCGACATCACGAGCGACACGTCGTGTTCGACCAGCACGACGGCAAGGCCGGCGCGCGCCAGCCGCTGCAGCAGGCTGCCGAGCCTGGCCGTATCGACCTCATTGAGCCCGGCCGCGGGCTCGTCCAGAAGAAGCACGGCGGGCGCCGTGGCAAGAGCGCGGGCAATTTCGACAAGCCGGCGATCGACATGCGGCAATGTGCCGGCAAGCCGCGCTTCGCTTTCCGCATATCCGACAAGCGCGAGCAGCGCGCGCGCCAGCTCCGCCGGCGCCTCGCCGCGCCATCGGCCATGCAAGAGCCCAAGGCGGACATTGTCCAGCACGCTCAGGCTGCCGAAGGGTTGGGCGGTCTGGAAGGTGCGCGCCATACCGCCGCGCGCGGCCTCATGCGCGGCCTCGCCCGTGATGTCGCGATTGCCGACGCGAACCTTCCCGGAATCAGGACGCTGGAAACCGCTGACGAGATTGAGCAGCGTGGTCTTGCCGGCGCCGTTGGGGCCGATCACGCTGGTGACGCGGCCGGGCGGAGCGGTCATGTCGACGCCCGCAACCGCAATGACGCCGCCGAACGCTACGCGCACGCCCTCAGCCACGAGACTGCCGCGCGAACCGGTGATGTGAGCCAAAGCGAGATCGATATCCGGCTTCGGCCGTATATCAGCCTGCTTCGGCATCAAAAGACGCGCAAGAGCACCGGCGATTCCGCCCGGCGCGGCCCAAAGCACGATCAAGAGGCCGGCGCCGAAAACCAGGAGGCGATATTCCGCAAGACCTGCGAGCAGTTCTGGCAGGAACACGACGACGGCCGACCCGATCAGCGGCCCCAGCGTGCGGCCGGCGCCTCCGACCACCACTACGAGGAGAAACAGGATCGACTGGGAGAATGGAAACGAGCTCGGCGCGATGAAGCCGGTCAGCGCCGCCTGTAATCCGCCGGCAAGACCTGCCGCCACCGCGGCCAGCACGAAGGCGGCCGTGCGTACCGGAACAGCGCTAATGCCAACACTGCGCGCCGCGGACGGCGCCGCGGCGAGGGCCTGCATCGCAAGACCCAGGGGACTTCGCGCAAAATAATGAAAGGCGAGAAGGGCCGCCGCGCACAAGAGGCAGGCCAGGAGGGCCGTGCCGCCGGTCCCGAACGGCGCCGGAATTCCACTAAGGCCGCTGGAGCCGCCGGTGAGATCGCGCCATTCGATCGAGACGGATTCGACGATAAAACCAAATGCAATTGTCACCATGGCAAGATAGGGACCGGTGACCCGAAGTGCCGGAACTGAAAGGGCCGCCGAGATCGCCGCGACCAGCAAAACGGCGAGCGGCAGCGCTTCCCAGAAATTCAAGCCGGCCTTGGAGGTGAGAATCCCCACGCCATAGGCGCCGAGCGCCATGAATCCCCCCTGCCCGAGAGAGACCTCACCGGCCAGCCCAAGCAGCACGTTCAGCCCGACACCGGCGAGCGCGGTCGTTGCCAAGGTGCCGAGTAGATAAGCATAGTAGCCCGGCGCCAGAAGACAGACGAGGATGGCGGCGACGCCGACCAGCGCCGCGGCAATCGAGGCGACGATCACTCTCATACGCGCACCCTGGTCCGACCAGCAAACAATCCGGACGGCGCGAGCACAAGCGCGGCGATGACGGCGGAGAAGGTGACGATCTGGGTGCTGCTCGAACCGAGCCAGGTCGTGGCGCACGCTTCCACCAGACCATAGAGCAGGCCTGCGATCACGACGCCCCATGGATTGGTGAGACCGCCCAGAATAGCCACGGCGAAGGCCTTGATGCCGAACAACGTCCCCATGTCATAGGCGACGTTGTACACAGGCGCGATCAGGATGCCGCCGATTCCGGCAAGGAGCGCGGCAGCCGCGTAGGTGAGCGCGATCAGCCTCGTGACGTCGATGCTCATCAGTCGCGCGGCGTCCGGGTTTTCGACCGCCGCGCGCAGTTTCAATCCCAGCCCGGTTCGGTGCATCCCGAGATGAACCAGCAGTGCAAGCCCGAGCCCGACCACCGGAACCAGCACCTGCAAGGGAAAGATGCCGACATTGCCAATGACCCAGGGATCATCGGCGAGCGATGAAGGCAGCGCGCGCGGTTCCTTGCCGAACAGCACCATCACCACATTGTCGAGCACGATTCCCAGCGCCACGGTTGCCATCAGCCAGGAATTGGTGCCGCGTGCAACGAACGGCCGGACCGCGACGCGCTCGACGATCAGGCCCCAGATGGCGCAGACCACCAAGGCAACCGGCACGGCCGCAACCATCGGCCAGCGCAGGCCGACCGCGAGCAGGTGACAGATCACCGCACCCAGCATCACGGATGAGCCTTGCGCGAAATTCACCGTGCCCGAAACGGCAAAGGTCAAGGTGAATCCGAGCGCAATGAGTCCGTAGATGCTGCCGAGACTGAGCCCGGAGACAAGTGCAGTCGCGAGCATGAGTTAGCCGGTGACGGGCTCGATCTGGTCTCCATTGTAACGAACCATGACGTAGTCATTCTCGTTCAGGGCGTCATGGTTGTCGTCGGTGAAGGGTTTGGTGTAGTTCTTGATCAGACCCTGGTAATTCTCGATTGCCAAAAGGCCCTCCCGCAATTTGGGTCCTTCCGTCGAGCCTGCCTTGGTGATGGCAAGCGCGGTCAGTTGCATGGCGTCGTAGGCATTGGCCACGCCGACCGGCGGTGTGACGTCGCCGGGGCCCTTGATATCCGGATATTTCGCCATCAGCGCCGCGAGCACGCGCTTGCCGACGTCATTTTGCGGACCGAAGAAACTGTAGGTCTGGACGAAATGCACCTTCCCTGCCCATGACCCCGCGAGCTCGGGGAAGCGCCCGCCCGAGATTCCCCAATGCGAGACGATCGGCACCGTCCAGGCGGAGCGCTGCAACGATTTGATGACCTGCGCGCCAGGCGCGGCGTTACCGACCAGGATGACCGCGTCTGCACTGGCCTCACGCAGCCGCTGCAACTGCGGTGTCATGTCGGCGTCCTTGTCGTCGAACTTTTCTGCGCCCGCCAGCTTGACGCCGGCGGCTTCCGCGGCCGCGGTCAGCCCTGCCAGATTGGACTCGCCCCAACCATTATTGACCAGCATCAGCCCTGGTTTTTCCGCACCGAATTTGGTCGTGGCGTATTTGATCAGCGCGCGATCGACCAGCACGTCGACCGCCGATACCCGAAACACAAAGTTCGGATTGGCGCCGTTACGCGTGATGTTGGTCGCGGCAGCCCAGACTCCCATGAACGGCACCTTCGCCGAATTCACCAGCGGCACGATCGCCAGCGACACGGGGCTGTCGATCCCTCCGAACAAAATCGCAACCCCTTCCTTGTCGATCAGCTCCCGCGCCGCAGTCTGTCCCTTGCCGGGATTGGATTCGTCATCGCGGCGGACGAGTTCGAGCATGCGGCCACCGAGCACGCCGCCCTTGGCATTGATCTCGTCGATGGCAATCGTAAGCCCGCGGGTGATCCCCTCCCCCGACTTCGCGGAAGGTCCGGACAGCGCCGCAACCAGACCGATCTTGACGGGTTCTGCTGCGATCGCGGGACGACCGATGAGGCTCCCCACGGCAATCCCGGCTGGAAGAACAAGAGCTTGGCGACGCGTCAGATTTGTCGGCATTTTGGCAACTCCCCTTGAAATTTCGTTTCGTCGTTTCGCTCGCTGGCTCAATCGGCGCGCTCACGGCGAGCATCACGAGCCGCCGGTTTAAGTCCCGGCTCACTTGAAGCAAACGGTATGCCACAACCCCCGAAACCACAACAGTATCAGAGATTGTGATCGTATTTTCGTGCCGGTCGCGCATCCCGCGAAACCCCGCTTCATCGAGCCGAAAGAATGCGAAGATTGCTTCGCATTCCGCGACAGGCGTGATCCTGTGGGTACTGCGCCGTATGGGACGAAGAAATCGCGAGTTCTTGGTATGATTTTTGCTCGATTCTGGATGGAGGATTGTTTCAAAAAGGGAGGGCGTCATGGCAAATTCTGAACTGCGGTCCGATCTTCACAGCATCGAGCCGATTCCCGACGCAGACCGCGATTCAACCGGGCCGCAGCAAATGTGGATCTGGGCCGGCGCCAACATCGCGCCCGTCAACTGGGCTCTCGGCGCGCTCGGCATCGTTCTCAAGCTCGGTTTGTGGGAGACGATCGCCGTCATCGTGCTCGGCAACATCGTCGGTTGCGCCATCTTTGCCGCCTTCACCGTGATGGGCCACAAGACCGGGGTCAATCAGATGGTGCTGAGCCGCTCCGCCTTCGGTCGCAGGGGCGCCTATCTGCCCAGCCTTCTGATGTTTCTGATGACGCTCGGCTGGATCGGCGTGAATACCTATTTCCCGGTCAAGATATCGATGGCCATTCTCGGACAATTCGGCATACCGGAAACGGGCGCGACCGTCTTCATCGTCATCACCCTGGTGATGGTGATCCAGGTGGGGATCGGAATCTACGGCTTCTATGCCATCCGCACCTTCGAAAAATATACGGTGCCGGTCACCGTCGTCATCATGGTGATCATGAGCGTGCTCGCCTGGAGCCAGCCCGGCGTCGTCAACTGGAATCTCGTCAGCCCGCTCCCGCCAGGGCCGCATCTTGCGATGCTGACGCTGCTGATGACGGCGATCGGCGTCGGATGGGGAATCTCCTGGGTGACGTGGGCATCGGACTATTCGCGCTTCGTGCCTCGCAGCGTGCCTTCGTCTTCCGTGTTCTGGTACAGCTATGTCGGGATGTTCGTACCATCCGTGTGGCTCGCCATTCTCGGCGCGACGATCGCAAGCGTCACGCTTGATACGGATCCGGCCAAGATGGTGAGCGCCGTGTTCGGCGGCGTGACAAGCATCCTGGTGCTTTTGATGGTGCTGCACGGCCCGATCGCGACCAATATCCTCAACGTCTATTCGGCGGCGCTGGCCGCGCTCAGCATGGGCGTCCGCCTTTCCCGGACGGCGCTGGCATTGATTGCAGGTGTCGTCGGCTACCTCGTCACCATCTACTTCGTGTTCGCGCCTTCGTTCGCCAAGGCGTTCGACAACTGGATGATCAGCCTTCTGCTGTGGATGAGTCCGTGGGCAGGCGTCGTGATGGCGGATTTCTACATCATGCGAAAGAGCCAGATCGATGTCGCCGAACTCTACAAGTCGCCGGAGACCAGCGCCTATGGCGACATCAACTGGGGCGGTATCATCGCGTTTCTGGTGGGACTGGTTGCCGGCTGGTCGTTTCAGGACGGGCTCGTGCCCGCGCTGCAGGGACCGATTTCGGGACTTCTGGATGGGGCCGACCTGAGCTGGCTGTTTGGCATCGTGGTCGCCGGCGCGGTTTACCTCGCCATCGGCGGACGCAGGCTAAGGGCGCCCGCGATGGCCGCGACCGGCGCGGCCGGAAAATGACGGCTTCGTTCCTCAAGCGACTTGTTCGGGGAATTTTCAAGTCTTGAGAGGGATTCATTCACCATCGCGGGCTTTTCAAGGCAAGCCCGCCATCGGTTCTCAATCCGGGCTGGCGCCGACAGGTGGACCTCCTGGAGGCCGGTGCAAGAAA
The DNA here is from genome assembly GCF_035570375.1 of Bradyrhizobium sp. Lineage (GTDB taxonomy): Bacteria > Pseudomonadota > Alphaproteobacteria > Rhizobiales > Xanthobacteraceae > Bradyrhizobium. The sequence continues at coordinate 34,094 of NZ_DATMLW010000258.1, forward strand.
GTGATCGTGGCGAAGGCGCCGATCCAGGAGCCGGCCGCGGCGAAGGCGACATAGAGCCAGTTTTCGGTGTAGCTGATCACGGCAAAGGACGAGAGCAGATACCAGATGCTGCTCCAGGTCGCCGCCGGCACCCGCTTGCGGGCCACGACGGCGGAGGTGAACATCACATAGACCGCATCGGTGGCTGCGGTTGCGGCGACCACGGCGGTGGCGGTCAGCGGATCGATCATCGTCATTTGATTTCGCCTTCCCTGATTTTTCCTGCGGCGGCACCGATTTTGCATCCATTGCCACAGCCATCAAACATTTTCCGCAGGGTCAAGGCATCGAAAAAAATCCACCTGTCGCGCGATGACCGTTGGCCAGGTTCCGGGCATTGCAACAAGCAATCTTGCATACGGCTGCGAAACAGAATTAGCTGCATGGAACCTTTGGTTGTCTTGCGAGAGGATGGATCGCGGATGAGCGACAGAATCGGACGGCGGGACTTTTTGGGTACGGCAGCCGCAGCCGGCGCGATCGTGGCCGCGGGAGGCAATGCGCTGGTCGACGCGGCCAAGGCAGCGCCCGCGACAAGCGACGAAATTATCCTGAAATCCGCCAGTGAGCTTGCCAGCGCCATCCGCGCAAAAAATCTCAGCTCCAGGACAGTCGTCGAGGCCCACCTGGCGCAGATCGCAAACGTCAATCCGAAGCTCAACGCAGTGGTCCAACTCACGGCGGACTCCGCGCGAAAGGAGGCCGATGAAGCCGATGCGGCGCTCGCGCGCGGCGAAATCAAGGGTCCGCTGCACGGCGTGCCCGTCACCATCAAGGACACGCTGGAAACGGCGGGGGTCATTTGCACCGGCGGGACCAAAGGCCGCGCCAATTATGTGCCCAATGCCGATGCCACCGCCGTGGCCCGGCTACGTGCCGCAGGCGCCGTCATTCTTGGCAAGACCAACGTGCCGGAGCTTGCGGGCGCGATCGAAACCGACAACCTCGTCTATGGACGCACCAACAATCCTTACGACCTCGCCCGCACCCCGGGCGGCAGCACCGGCGGCGAATCGGCGATTGTGGCGGCCTGCGGTTCGCCGCTCGGCCTTGGCACCGATGCCGGCGGCAGCATTCGGATTCCGGCGCATTTTTGCGGTCTGGCGGCGATCAAGCCGACCTCCGGTCGTGTCCCGCGCACCGGTCAATTCCCGATGCCGATGGGTGCGCGCAACGCGGTGTTTCACGTCAGCCTGATCGCACGCCGGGTCGATGACCTCGCGCTCGCGCTGCCCGTCATCGCAGGCCCCGACTTCCGCGACCATTCGATCGTGGGAATGCCATTGCTCGATCCAAAGGCGGTCACGCTGAACGGATTGAAGCTCGCCTGGTTCGAGGATGACGGCGTGGCAGCGCCGACGAAGGAAATAGCCGCGGCGGTGCGGGATTCCGCCAACGCCTTGGCGGAAGCCGGCGTCAAGGTCGAGGAAAGCCGTCCTCCGGAGGCCGGCAAGGCCGCGACTGTCTATCATGACATGAGCCGCGGCGACGGCGGCGCCGGCACGCGCGCCTTTCTGAAGAACATCGGCAGTGATCCGATCTCGCCTCTGTTCGAGAAGGCGTTGACCTATTCCGTCGCACCCGCTTTTGCCAACACCACCGAGGCGCTGGCCGCATTCGTGCGATGGGATGCCTTTCGCAATTCGATGCTGCGCTTCATCGAGAACTACGACGCCGTGTTGTCGGCGGTGGCGCCGTATCCGGCATTGCCTCACGGCACAAGCTTTGAGGAACAATACCGCCGTGGCTTCGGTTATGCCCAGATGTACAACCTGACGGGGTGGCCGACGGCAACCGTGCGGATCGGAACCTCGCCCGAAGGCCTTCCGCTCGGCGTTCAGGTGGCCGCACGACCGTGGCGCGAAGACGTCGCGCTGGCGCTCGTTTCCCATCTCGAGCGGACATTCGGCGGATGGAAGAGGCCAACGGCCGTGTAAGCTGTCGGAGGTTGCGACCGCCGACTCATTCCCCGCGATGGGCGTCATGACAAACGTCTGGGCTCGCAAATCAACCGCCGCGCTGCAAGACGAAGCCGCCGGCGCCGACAGCCTGGACGATCGGCCACCTCTTTTGAGGCGGACGCTGTCAGCGCTCAATCTGGTGGCGCTTGGTGTTGGCGCGATCATCGGGGCGGGCATCTTCGTCCTGACCGGACATGCGGCTGCAGCCAATGCGGGCCCTGCCGTCTCGCTCTCATTCCTTCTTGGCGCGGTGACCTGCGCATTTGCAGGACTCTGCTACGCCGAGATGGCATCCGCAGTCCCGATCAGCGGCAGCGCATATACCTATGCCTATGCGACGCTCGGAGAGCTGGTCGCCTGGATCATCGGATGGGACCTCATCCTCGAATATGCGGTGGGAGCCATCACGGTTGCCATCGGTTGGTCTGGATATGTGGTCAGCCTGGCTAGCGATTTCGGACTGCATCTTCCGACGCAATTCGTCTCCTCCCCGCTCGACTATGATTCCGCTCGCCGTGCATGGGCGTTCACAGGCGCCGTCCTGAATCTTCCCGCTGCCCTGGTCGTTATTGTCGTGACATCGCTGTTGGTGGTTGGCATACGCGAGACCGCGCGGTTCAATAACTGGATCGTTGCGATCAAGCTGATGGTGATCGCCTTGTTCATCATCTGCGCAGCGCCTGCATTCAGCACGGCGAACTGGATCACGCCGGGCAATCCCGCAGGAACCTTCATCCCGCCCAATGCTGGTTTCGGCACCTATGGCTGGTCGGGTGTCGTCCGCGGCGCGGCCGTGGTTTTTTTCGCCTATATCGGCTTCGATGCGGTCTCGGCAGCCGCACAGGAAGCCAAAAATCCGATGCGGGATATGCCGATCGGCATTCTCGGCTCGCTGATCATCTGCACCGTGCTTTATGTGCTGGTCGGCACCGTGCTCACGGGCATCGTCCCCTATGACAAATTGAACGTGCCCGATCCCATCGCGGTTGGCATCGATGCGGCCGGAGTCGGTTGGCTCGCGCCGTTCGCGAAGCTGGGAATCATCTTTGGCCTGACCTCGGTCATCCTTGTCATGCTGCTTGCGCAACCGAGGATCTTTCGCGCGATGGCGCACGATGGCTTGTTGCCGTCCGCGGCCGCGAAAATACATCCCCGCTTCCGCACGCCGTATATCTCGACAATCACCACCGGCGCGGTCGTTGCCACTCTGGCTGCGCTCCTGCCGATCGGTCTGGTGGGAGAACTAGTCAGCATCGGAACGCTGTTTGCGTTTGCAGTGGTCTCCATCGGCGTGCTGGTGTTGCGCTTCACGCAGCCGACGCTTGAACGTCCCTTCAAGGCGCCCGCGATCTGGATCGTCGCTCCCGCCGGCGCACTGACCTCGATCTTCCTGATGCTTGGACTTCCCGCCGATACCTGGTGGAGACTGGCCTTGTGGCTCGCGATCGGGCTTGTGATCTATTTTGTCTACGGCGCACGACACAGCCGGATCGTGACCTGACCAGCCCCTAAGGAAAAATGCGCCGTACCGGGCGAGGCTCAAGCCGCGCTTCGCGGCGGCGACCGGGGACTATCCTTCCCCTGCTTTTATTCCGATGCGCACGCTCTAGTGAACACAAGGCATGCGTCTGCGCGAGGCCGAGCATGCCGCAAGCCGGATTCCTTGAAGGAATAACCGGATTCAGGCGGGAGTCTGTCCTGCCAGAAGCGCCTGAGGAGCGCGCAACGCCGGGAGATTGCACAATGACCAGACTTGCCCTTTTTGGAACTGCGGCAGTTTTATCGATAGCCTTTGCATCGCCGCTGCCGGCTCAAGCCGTAACCGTTGATTCCGCCGCCTGTTCGAACCTGTCCCAAGCTTCCCAAAATGGCGCTGCCCCGGCCCCGACCGCCAGCTGGATACCGCCCGGATGCGAGACCGCGACCAGACCGTGGTCGGCGCCGGTCGGGCACCGCCAGCCCCAGATGGTAGATGTTCCTGCAACGGCATCGTTTGAGCAGGCGCTGGACGCGGAGAACGCGAAGGTCGACCGTTTAATCAAGGGCATTTGCCGCGGCTGCTAGCGCATGATCCGGACCCGCAGGGCCGCGTTAGCGCAAAGCCTGCAGCGGTTTTCCATCGCGACAAACGCGGAACGCGTTTGCGCGGAGATCATGCGCAAACACAAAATAAAGGTGCCCCCGCTTCCCTCACTTCCGCGGCCTGCCGCGTTTGGCAAAGACGGGCCCCCGGGATTCGGCCGTACTACGAAGCAGGCCTGCAAGCTTGAGCGCTTCGTTGCGCTGCGGCCCCGGGGGCAAAAGCCGGGCGCGTTCCAGCGCATCTGCCGCGAGGATTTCCCGGTCGATTCTGTCGGACGCGCGCTGTGTGTCTTTGCTCATGATCTCAAGTAACTAAGACAGCCCGGCCTAGTGTGGTGGATTTGAAGTTCCTATCAATGGCTCCGCTGACTCTTCAAATCCAAAACCACACTAGAAACATTAGCTTCCTGGTGTCCTTTCGATTCCGAAGTTCGAAAACGAGTATGCCGCATAATGATACGAACTTCGGAATCGGGACACTAGCGAGGCCGGACAAATGACCGGCAACCTAAATACGCCGGTACAGGCAGCCTTATTCCGCAACACCTGCTGCTTTTGTGACAGGGCCGCTTTCTCCCATCCCTCCCATGGATAGGAGCCTTGCATCGCCGACTATCCTTACGCGAAAATTTACCTTGTGCGAAAATCGGTTAGCACCGATGCGCAGCCATTCAAAACGGATGCAGGACGAAGATTGGCGGAGCGCAACTTTTAATGGAAGTTTGACCACCGAGCGAGGACCGGCGGTGATCGGCGAAAACTCAGTTGGTCAGCGTCCCCCATTGCGACGCCATCCGCTCGGCACCGCGCTGCGACAGCGCAAAGATCGTAAACGTCGGGTTTGATGCGCCTTCGGTCGGGAAGATGCCCGGTCCTGCAACCCAAAGGTTCGGGATCTCATGACTCTGGCCGTAGCTGTTGACGACCGAATTGGCGGCGCTCGTTCCCATGATGGTGCCGCCGAGCAGATGACTGGTCGGCATCGCGCCACGCGCGGACCACGCCTCTTTGGCGCCGCTCGCCCTGGCGACTTTCAGTCCCTCTTCGAGATTGGCGTTCCACAGCGCCACCGCGTCCTGATCGAAGCTGTGGGTCAGTTTGCCGAGCGGCATGCCGAACTGATCCTTTTCGCCCGACAATTCGAGGCGATTTTCCGCAGCTGGCTGCTCTTCGCCAAAAGTCTTGATGCCCGCGAGGTGGCGCGCGGCGCGCTTCATGTAGTCCGCAAGCTCCGGTCCAAAAAGATCGCCGCGGGCATTGGCAAGATCGGCGGTCTTGAGAGCAAACCCCGCCGTGACGAAGGAGCTTCCGAACGCGCCGGGGTGACTGGTCTTGGGGTAACGCTCGTAAGACATGTACTGCACACCAACCGTGCCCATGTGGTTTTGGACGTCCTCGTCGAACATCGCCCAGGTGTTGGCCACGTGGTGCGACATCATGAAGTAGCCTACGAGACCGCTCGCATTGGCAAGGCCCCTGGGATGCTTGTCGGTCGCCGAGTTCAGGAGCAACCGGGGATTTTGCGCCGACCATGCCGCCAGAAGAACCACGCTTGCTTCCTGGACCTGCTTTTGATGCTTGTCGTCGTAATATTCGATGCCGGTCACCCGCGTGCCGGCCTGATTGGTGAGGACGCGCGTCACCGTCGACCAGGCCCGCACTTCGGCGCCGGCCTTGCGCGCCTCGCCCAGATAAGTCACGTGCGGATTGGCAAGCGCGCCGGTCGGACAGCCGACGTGGCACCACCCGTCATAGATGCACGCGGGCCGTCCCTTGAATTCCACCGAATTCATGCCGACTGGCGCCGGCACCATCGCAATGCCGACGGATTCAAAAGCTTTCAGCCAGATGTCGCCATTGCGGAAGGTCTTCATCGGCGGCATCGGATATGCCTCGCCGGCAGGTCGCCATTTCTCCTCGGCCCTGGCATCGCCGGAGACGCCGATCTCGCGCGCCACCTTGTCATAGAAGGGAGCAACGTCTTGGTAAGCGATGGGCCAATCGAGCCCGCGCCCGTGCTCGCTCTTCATCCTGAAATCGGCCGGCAACAGTCGCGGGAAATTGGCGAAATAATGCAGCGTCGCACCGCCGACGCCCCACCCCGCTTGCGCGGCATATCCCATCGGATTCTTGCCTTCGAGCAGGATCGGCGCGCCTGCCGGTTTGACCCGGCGACCCCAGATTTCGGAACTGATGAGATCGGAAAGCTCCCAGTCGGGACCTGAATCCAGCAAGACGACCTTCTTGCCCGCCTTGGCCAGCACGGATGCATAGACCGAACCGGAAGCGCCGGCTCCGACGATGACGATGTCCACTTTTTCGAATGCCATCTCACCACCTCTTTTGCGGTGGAATATGCGCCATATAGGGAATCCCCAGCGCCTCATAGCCTTCCATCGTTCCGTAGACGACGTCGACCGCGTCCGCGCGCAGCACGGCATACACGAACGCACCTGGTCTTCCGGTCCAACCCTCGATCTTGTTTTGCCGCATGCGATCGACAAACTCGTGCTGGTCCGCGGACGCGAGAAGCGCAAAATCCCGCCCGAAGACCTTGCGACTGTTCTCGTCGATGTTAGCGAGTGCAGCTCGGTAGAAATCGGCAAACGGCGGGCGGACGTTGAAGATGCGGGCCTGAAGAAGCGCCTCGTGCGGCGGCACCGAAAGTTGTTGATCGACATAGTGCGCGATCCCCGCCTCGCGCGCCTGCGGTACCAGCGTTTCGCCGAGAGCCTCCAGCGTCTCGCCCTGACGGGCATCGAGAAGGCGGAACGGCACATTGCGCGCCCTCGCTTCGCGCGGCGCCATCAGAACTTCTATTCCACCTATGGTGAAAGCCAGCGCGCCCAACGTCGCGCCTTTGACAAAGCCGCGCCGACCAATCGCCATGGTCATCTCCTCCCGGAGCATTTCTTCTTTCGCGAAGGCCCGCGAAAAATTTGCGGTATTACTGGGCAGCCGCGATCACGAGTCAAGGGGCCTTGATCCCGCCGCTAGTGTTCCGGTTCTGACATTCGTATTATCTTCCAACAGGCACTGTTACGAATGTCAGAACCTTAGGAACACTAGCTAATATAGTCTTCCAGTGCGGTTTAGGATTTGACATTCGCTGCGCGGGACTCGCGGCGATACTGAAGCGAATGTCAAATCCACCGCACTAGTGTGGCGGTTCAGAAGTCCGCATCATTGTTGCTGCGCAAAATGATGCGAACTCCGGAATCAGGACACCAGACCACGCGCAAAATGCCGATCCTGGCGCGAAGGCGTTGAACAAAAGGGAAAAGCGATGGCCCACGATGAGCCCAAGGCAACTGGTCCGACCAAGCTTTTGATCCGCAACATCGGGCTCATGCTCTCCGGCGCGCTCGAAAAACCGATCCTCGATGCCGACACGATCGTTGCCGTCAACGGCAAGATCAGCGCGATCGGCCGCGCCATGGATGTCGATACCGAAGGCGCCACCACCATCGTCGACGCCAACGGAACGACGGTTGCGCCCGGCCTGATCGACAGCCACGTGCATCCCGTCGCCGGCGACTGGACGCCGCGGCAAAACCAGATCGGATGGATTGACAGCTTTCTGCACGGCGGCGTCACCACCATGATCTCGGCGGGCGAGGTTCATATGCCGGGCCGGCCGCGCGACGTTGTCGGGGTGAAAGCGATGGCGATCTTCGCGCAGCGCGCGTTCTGGACGCTTCGCCCCGGCGGGGTGAAGGTTCACGCCGGTGCGCCGGTGATCGAATGCGAAATGGTCGAGGACGATTTTAAGGAAATGGCGGCTGCCGGCGTCAAGCTGCTCGGCGAAGTCGGGCTCGGCGGCGTCAAGGACGGCCCGACCGCGCGCAAGATGGTCGCCTGGGCGCGCAAATACGGCATCCAGAGCACCATCCACACCGGCGGCCCGTCGATACCCGGCTCCGGCCTGATCGACAAGGACGTGGTGCTGGAGGCCGACACCGACGTGATCGGACACATCAATGGCGGTCACACGGCGCTGCCTGACGATCAGATTCGCTGCATCTGCGAAGGCTGCAGGCGCGGCCTCGAACTGGTTCACAACGGCAACGAACGCGCAGCGCTTTTCACGCTGCGGACCGCGCGCGAGATGGACGAGCTCGGCCGCGTCATCCTTGGCACCGATGCACCCGCTGGCTCCGGCGTGCAGCCGCTCGGCATTCTGCGGATGGTGTCGATGCTGTCCTCGCTCGGCGAGGTCCCCGCCGAGATCGCGTTCTGCTTTGCGACCGGCAACACCGCTCGGATGCGCGCGCTCGACTGCGGCCTGATCGAAGTCGGACGCTCGGCCGATTTCGTCATCATGGACAAGGCGCAGCATTCCGCGGGCAAGAACATTCTCGACAGCGTGCGGCTCGGCGATCTCCCAGGCGTCGGCATGACCATCATCGACGGCATCGTGCGCACGCAGCGCAGCCGTAACACTCCGCCGGCAACGAAAGTGCCGGAGATCGTCGGGGGTTGAACGATCAATAAAGCAATAAGTAAGGCCGAGAGGAATAAGCCCTCATGCCCGGCACTCGGGTCCGGCTTCGCCGGCCCGAGCACAGGCCCATTGTGCCGGGCATCCAGGTCTTGTTGCGTCCACAAGGAAGACGTGGATGGCCGGGACATAGGCGAGCGGGTGCGACGCCGTTCTTCGAACGGCTATGCCCGGCCATGACGGAGAGTGAGGCGGTTCTACTTTGGGACGCCCGCTATCTGAAACCCGGACGCTGCCTCTCGACGCTTAATGCACCATCACCCAGGTCGGCTGCAGCAGCGGATAGGCGATCAGACCGACGGCGGAGGTCGCGGCGATCAGCAAGGGGTTGCTGACCTTCCACCGGAACAGCACGGCAAGAGAGACGATACCGATCAAGGCGGTGAGCCAGTCCCCGATGGCAATCTTTCCAAGCAGGATGCAGGCGCCAAGGATGGTGCCGATCGCGGCCCCATAGGCGCCTTTGACAAAACCCTGGACGTTGGCGTTACCCCGATGCCGCGCCAGCAGAGGTGCGACGATCAGCACAAACAGGAACGAGGGCAGGAAAATGCCGACCGTCGAAACGACCGACCCCCAGAAGCCGGCAACGAGATAGCCGACGAACGTCGCCGTGATCACCACCGGCCCCGGGCTGATCATGCCGACCGCAACCGCGATGAGGAATTGCCGCTCGTCAAGCCAGCCATATTGCTGCACCAGCCCCTGCTCGAGGAACGGGACGATCACCAGACCGCTGCCGAAGGTGAGTGAACCCGCCTTGAGGAAAAACAGCAGCAGCTTGCCGAGTGTGGAAGCTGTTGCAACCGGCGTGATCGGCGCCGTTGCGGCCGGCACGGCTATGATAAGGGGAAGCGTGGCCGGCGCCCGCTTGAACAGGCTGCCGTAATAAAGGATGCCGACGATGCCCGCGCCGATGAACAGAAGCGCCACTTCGGCCTGGAGAATGACGGTGACGACCAGACACACGGCGGCGATCGCCCATTGCAGCCAGTCTTCCATGCCGAGCTTGGCGAGCCGGTAGCAGGAATGCAGAATCAGCGCGATCACGGCCGGGCTGACGCCATAGAAGATCGCCGTCACCGGCTGGAGGTCGCCAAGATAGACATAAAGCGCGCCCAGCGCGGCCACGATGACAAAATTCGGCAGGATGAATGCCCATCCGCCGGCCCATGCGCCCCAGAATCCGCACCGCAGCCAGGCGATGTAGATGCCGACCTGGATCGCCAGCGGACCCGGGAGCGACTGGCAGATCGCAATCGCTTCACGCATCTGTTCTTTGGTGAGCCATTTGCGGTCGTTGACCAGTTCGCGTTCCATCTGGCCGACGAGCGCCACCGGCCCGCCGAAGCCGAGAAAGCCGAGCCGCAGGAAATAGCGCACGACTTCACCCATATTCCCGTGCGGATTTTCCGTCGATGTCGTCATGTCCTGCCCCGTGCCGCCAGCCAGTAGAACAAAGAATCATCCTCCTCAACTCTTGGTGCTCGCCGTCTTGTCGAGCGCGGCTCGCAATCCCTTCGCCAGCTTCACGGCATCGTCGTTGGCCCAGAAATGCATGAAGTAAAGCCGCGGCTGTTCGTCGAGCATGTGGCTGTGCAGCGCCGTCACTTCGATGCCGTTCTGGCGCAACGCCTTGATCACGGGGTTAACTTCGTCCCCGATCAGAACGAAATCGCCGGTGATGGCGGCCTTGCCGTTACCGGTCGGCTGGAAGTTGATCGCGGTTGCGACGCCGAGCGGTCCGCCAGGCATCAACTGCATTCCGCCTTCCGAAACCGGGTCACGGCGCGGCACGCCGAACTGGTAGACGCCGCCATTGGCCTGTCCCTTGACGCCGATGATCTGATCGAGCTGAGCCGTATCCAGGTCGATGGCCGGCGGGGGCGAAGGTGGAGCCGACGCGGTTAGTGGAGTCTTGCTGGCTGCAAGAGCGTCATGGATCGCGGCCGCCATCTTGGCTGGATCGCCGTGGCCGCCGACATGCATGTAGAAAGTGGCGGGATTGGCGCGCAGCAGATGGTTGTGCACGGCGGTGATTTCGAGGCCACCTTCCATCAGCTTGAGCATGACCGGATTAATTTCAGTCTCGAGCAACACGAGATCGCCCATGATCATGGCTTGACCGTGCATCGGCTTGAACGCAATCCAGCCGCCGAGCGCCAATGCGGGCTTGATGGCTACACCGTCCAGGGCCACGACAAGATCCGAGCGCGGAAAGCCATATCGATGCACGTCGCCTGACACGGCGGCTTTCCTGCCCAAGGCATCGTCGACCTTCTGCCAGTCGATCTCCTGCGCCGTTGCGGCTGTGGCAGACAAGGCCGCCAGAATCGAAACTATTATCCAAGAAAGATTTCGCATGGCTTTGTTCTCCTTGTTGTTCAAGAGCCCCACTATTGCGATTGCTCATCGGTCGATCGGCCACGCTGCCAGGCGAGTTCACTTGCTGCAATTGCTTCAGACGCCCGCGGCCCGCGCGAGCCAATTGTGCGTTTCAGCCTGGAGACTGCGGCACCAGGTGTAGAGCGCGTCATACATGACCATGCCATGCCTGAGCATCTGGTGGTCGTCGGGGAAGTTGGCCGAGAGTCCGAGCGAGATCGCGAACAGACCGCCGCATTGCGGGCTCAGATCGTGCCGCGAAGTGTCGGCGCCCCGGACGATGGTTGCGAGATGATCGAGCGGTCGATCCCCGATCTCGTAAATGCGCAGGATGGTATCGAACGAGCAGCGCTCACCTTCATGCGTGAATTCCACCCCGTCGATGTCGTAGGGAGTGGCACCCGTCTGTCTGGCAACGCTCAGCACCTGATCCTTCGGGACGTAGATAAATTCGGCGTTGGGATCGATGAAGCGCCGGATCAGCCAGGGGCAGGCAATACGATCGATCTTGGGACGCTCTCGCGTCACCCACTTGCCGGGACTGGATCCGATCTTGCGTTGCGTCGGCAAGCCCTGCTCGATCCACGCGGCTATGCCGCCTTCCAAAAAATGCGCCTGCACGCCCATGCGGCGGAGCTTTTCAGCCACGCCCTGGCTCGTCTCGCCGCCGTACTTGCAACAGGCCACGACCTCGCGGCCATCGGCCAGATCAGTTCGCCAGGTTTCGATCCTGTCGGGAGAGCGATGAAATGCGCCGGCAAGAAGCGTCGCGGCGCCCGCGAAATCGGCGTCGCGCCGCACGTCAACGATGACCGGCGCCGCTTCGGAGCCGAGCCGTGCATAGAGATGTTCAGGTGAAATCGAATTCCTTTGGTCCATGCGCAAACCTCCTCGACAAGTCGAGTGTCGCGCAGTGCTTGGACCGAAGTCTGAAGGGGAGACTGCCTATTCCCCTTGAGCGGATTCTTAGTTCGTATCCGGCGCAAAAACAAGTGGAACTGAATGGGTTCCGTCAGCAGGCGCCAGCGCAATCAGCGCGAAAGACCCCAATTGCCGAAAGTGACGCCGGGTTTCATCGGCGTCTTGTCCCCCTCTTCCTTGAACGCGAAGGTGAGACCGGCGCGGATTTCATTGACGGGGTGTCCATTCACGACCGCATAGCGAAACGCGGCGTCGAGCGAGAGATCCTTTTCGACCTGCCAGATGGCGCCGACGAGGACTGAACGGGTTTCGGTCTGCGTCCACACCTTGTCATAAAACGTCTCGAAGACAGGACGCACCTTCCACGTCCAGGGCCCTTCGAGGATGACGTCGAGGAAGGCTTCCGCATTGTGATCGCGTGTCAGGTTGGTCTCCACGTTGAAATGCGCGGTTCCCCAGTCCCAGCGTTGAGACACGATGCCCGCCCAGCTAAATCCAACGCCGGGCTCGGCGTTGACGCCGGGCAGAAGCGGTCCGAATTCCATGGCGATGCTTGGCCCGGGTTGATCCTGCAAAACGCCTGGCCGAACTACCCATTTGAGGAACGCGCCCTGTGCGACGAGACTCGGAGGGCCGTTTACCTGCGTGATCGGCGTCACCATCTCGGTCTGCAGCACCACTTCCCAGCGCTCTGCAAACCCGTAGTTGAAAACCACTTGGGGGGCTATCAAGGCCGACGGCGATCCGATTCGCTGCCAACCCATGGGCTGCAGTTCGATCTCGATTTCATTCAGTCCTGCCACGGCCGCATCGGTTCCATCGAAAGGCCGATAGGCTGCGGCCGGCCAGGCGTAAAGGCAAATCGCCACGGCGCCTGCCCGGCCAATCCCGACCAAAAGGCCGGTCAAGCCGACGCGCATGGATCGGGTGCGATTTTGCCTCATCGCGAGCCTGTTTCTTGGCGCAACATGCGCCTTCTTAGCGCGCCATGCGCCAGGGCGAACGATCCGACCAGGATGCCAACGCATCCTTTGCCCACTCGGTGGATTTATCCGTATGGCACAGATTACAGGCGTTTGGAATCTTCATCGTCTCCGTATCACCAGGCGTGACGAAGTGAAAAGTGTGGCTTCGGACGTTCTGGTCGGAGATCGTCTGTTCGATCTTTGGCATGTGGCAGGCGATACACTCGTTGCCGGGGCTGCCGGCCTTGTGATGGGAGTGCGCTTCGACGCTGGGCGCGTGCGGACCGGCTTGCGCATTCGGACCGTGGCAGTCGAGGCACAGCGCATTGCCGGTCTTGCGCACCATGGCGACGTTTTCGCCGCCATGCGGATCGTGGCAGGAAAAGCAGGTGACGCCGCGGGCATACATCAGGCTTTCGACGAAGTCGTTGCCCTGCATGCGGTTCTTGTGGCCGGTGCCATCCGGAAAATGAGTGAAGGTGGTTTCTCCCAGTTTGTGCTCTTCGAGTTTCCAGTAGTCGGCGAGATTTTTGCCGACATCAAAACCCACGGGCCAATCGTAATATTTGCCCTGAATCGGGTTCTTCAGCGGCTGGCCCTGGGAGTGGCACTGGATGCAGGTGTCGCTGGCGTGGACGTAGTCGAAACGGGCCGGATTGAGGATGTTGTCGCGCACCGGCTTTTTGGTGTGCGCCTCGCCCGGTCCGTGACATCTCTCGCAACCGACATTCCACTCGGTGACCGACTTGTTGTTGATGTCGTAATTGACGGAATGACAGCCGTCGCAAAGCGGACCTGTCGGACGCTGGAAATTATCCGGCGGGTAGAGCGTCGCCCACCAATCCGTACCGTTGGCGACGAAATAGCGCCGCCAGATCTTGTGCGCGACGTCCCACTGGGCCGGCAGGGGGAAATAGTCGTCGCCGATCCTTTTGAAGTAACGCTGCTTCCAGCGGCTGCCGTAGACAAATGCAATGTCGTCTTTGCTGAAGTTCAAAAGCGGGTCTGGCTTTGAAAGGTCCGGGGTAATGGCGTCGGGATGTTCGCGTGGATCGCGCACCACATTTGCCATCCGCGTCTTGCTCCAGCGGGCGGAGATGCTCTCGTGACAGCTCTTGCATGCGGCCGATCCCACATAATGCTGCTGGACTTCCGACGCAGCCGACAAAGCGGCCACCGGATCGGCCGTCATCGCCGCAACCTGCGGCAGATGTCGGATATAGCTCACGAGTTGCCAGATTTGACGGTCGGGGAGATTCCACGCGGGCATTCCGGTGTTACGGATGCCGTAACGGATGTGATAGAAAAGTTCTCCGTCAGGGGTTGCCGCAATGGCCGCCGAGCGGAGCGCAGGCGGACGCGGATATTCGCCGGCCCCGATGGAGGTTTTTCCGCCACCCTCATAGGCGTGGCACACCTCGCACTTGGCACGATAGAGATCGCGCCCTGCCGTGATATCAGCCGGATCGGCCCCCAGCGGATTGACGCTGTACTTTGCTTCGTCCGGAACGCTCTGATGCAACAGCCACGTCGCGATCACGGTTTCGGTCACCGGCGGTTCGCTCCGCGCGCTCGAAAGGCCGGGAACGAACAATAGATAAAGTGAAGCAGCCAAAGCGGCGATCGCGACGAAAAAAGACGCAAACAAGATCAGGATTCTTCGTCGTCCTGGCATGTTCGGGAACACAGATCCGATCGTCGATATGATCCGTCCCTGCATGACTTAAGGACGCGATTCTTGGGCATGTCGCCTGGCAGGGAGACCGCAGGTCCCCGTGCCTGCACGTTCAGCGAGCGAAGGCATCCTGTCAAGCGCGGACGGGGATTTTCAAAGCTGCTCTGCGTCGTTCGCTGACGAACTGTGGCTGGTGGAGTGGATTGCAAAAGTGCCTGCCAAAACGGGATGCGAAATGTTAGAATCGGACCACTAACGCGCAGCAGGCAAATGAATTTTTCTCGATCGAAATCAAATCTATCGTGATCAAACCGGATGAGCATCTCGCTCACCGCAGCTTGTTCAACAACGCTGTCAGCAACTCGCGCTCGTTTGCCTCCAGCGGCGCCAGCGTCTCCCGCGTGATCGCGAGCGCGTTCGAGGCGGCCTTTTCGGCGAGCTCCCGACCGTTGCGCGTGAGACTGACCTTGAGGCGGCGGCCATCTTGCGGATCGGCGCTGGTCTCGGTCAGACCGCGGGCGGTGAGCCGGTCGATGACGCCCTTGATGGTGGCAACATCCATCGCGGTCAGCCGGCCGAGCTGGTTCTGCGAGCACGGCCCGGTCTCGGCGAGCTTGGCGAGCGCCGCCCATTGGGTCGGTGTCAGATTGGCGCCGATCCCGGCTGCGAAGATCGCGGCGTGGCGCTGCCAGACCTGGCGCAGGATGAAGCCGATCTGTTCTTCGAGCACGTAAGGCATGCGCGAAGGCCTAAAGCTTCGTTTCGACGAAACACTCCTGGTCATGCGCTTCCCCGCCCGGTTTGCCTAGCCATTCACTCAAAGTGCCAGATGCGCGTCGCGAACGTCGGGGCGCGCATCAAGTTGGCTCATGGTGCCCGCAAAGCAGATACGGCCCCGCTCGATGATGTAGGCGCGATCCGATATCAGCCTTGCGAAATGCAGATTCTGCTCGGAGACAAGCACGCTCACGCCTTCCTTTTTCATGGTCAGGATCGCCTCAACCATCTGCTCGACGATTTTCGGCGACAATCCCTCCGACGGTTCGTCGAGCAGGACCAGCGAGGGATTTCCCATCAAGGTGCGCGCGATCGTCAGCATTTGCTGCTCGCCGCCGCTCATCCGCCCGCCCGGCCGGCTCCGCATTTCGTCGAGGTTCGGAAACAGGGCGAACAGCCGCTCCCTGGTCCAATGCGGCGCGTTCGGCCGCGGCGGCTGGCGGCCCACTTCCAGATTCTCATCGACGGTAAGATCGGTAAAGATGCGCCGCTCCTCGGGCACGTAGCCAAGCCCGGCGCGCACGATCGCATGCGTCGGAGAGACAGAGACGTCCGAGCCCTCGAACAGGATCCGGCCAGTGCGCTGGGCGACCAGGCCCACGATCGAGCGGAAGGTGGTGGATTTGCCAGCGCCGTTGCGCCCCAACAGCGCGACCACTTCGCCGTCGGCAACCTCGAGCGCGACATCGAACAGGATCTGCGCCGGGCCATAATGGCTGTTGAGGTCCTGGACGGAGAGCTTCACGACGGCGCTCCCTGCCGGTGCCGGGCATCGTAAACCAGACCTTCGCCGAGGTAGATGGCACGCACCTCGCCGTTGCGCCGGACGTGTTCCGGCGGACCCTCGGCGATCACGGTGCCGCGGTTGAGCACCAGGATGCGATCGGCGTGCTCGAACACCACGTCCATGTCGTGCTCGGTAAAGAGCACGCCGATCGACTGCTCGCGCGCAATGCGAGCGGTGAGCCGCATCAGGTCGATGCGCTCGCGCGGCGCCATGCCGGCAGTCGGTTCGTCCATCAGGAGAAGTCTCGGCCGATTGGCGAGCGCAACCGCAAGCTCGAGCCGTTTGAGATCGCCATAGGCGAGTTCGCCGCAGGCGCGCTCGGCAAAACCGCCCATGCCGACCAGTTCAAGCAGGCGGCCGGCTTCCGCACGCTCGTATCTCGGCGTCGAGGCGATGAGGTCGAACAGTTTTCGGTGATACGAAACCAGCGCGACCTGGACGTTCTCGCGCACGGTCATGGTCGCAAATGTCGCCGTGATCTGGAAGGTGCGCCCGACGCCGAGCCGCCAAACCTCACGCGGCCTCAATCCCGCGGTGTCCTGCCCGAGCAGGTGAATGCGGCCGGCGTCGGGGATGGTCTGGCCGTTGAGCATGTCGAAACAGGTGCTCTTTCCGGCGCCGTTGGGGCCGATCAGCGCCAGGATTTCGCCGGCGTTCAATGCAAAGGACACGCCGCGCACGGCGTGAACGCCGCCGTACGACTTGCTCAAGCCCTCAACCCTCAGCAATGGCTGCGAAGCGCTCATTCGGCGGTCTCGATTCCAGAGGAAAGCAAGGCAGGCTTTGTCGACGCCCGTCGGCGGTGCCTGATCTTTTCCATCACCCCGACAATGCCCGTGGGGAAGATCACCACGATCAAAATGATGAAGCCGCCAAGGACAAGCTTGGAAAGATCGGTCTGGCTGACCAGCCAGATGGAGAGGGCCTTGTAGACGATCGCGCCGACGATCGCGCCTGAAACCGTTTCGACGCCACCCAACAGCACCATGACCAGCGCATCGACCGAGAGCGATATGCCGAGACTGTCGGGAAAGACGCTTCCCTTCAGATACGCAAACAGTGCACCGGCAACGCCGGCAACAGTTCCCGCGATCACAAAAGCCGTCCACTGGATGCGCTTGCCGTCGATGCCAATCGCTTCACCGCGCAGGGGCGAGTCACGCGTGGCGCGCAGCGCAAATCCGAAAGGCGAGAACACAGCGATGCGAAGCGCTGTGACCGCGAGCGCAGCAACCCCAAGCGAAAGCCAGTAGAAGCGCGCCGGGCTCGCCGCCCAGCTCTCCGGCCAGACGCCAAGGATGCCGTTGTCGCCGCCGGTCAACGCGACCCATTGGAATGCGATCGACCAGACGATTTGCGCAAAAGCCAGCGTCAGCATCGCGAAATAGACGCCCGACAACTGAACCGCGAAGAAGCCGAACACGGCAGCCCCTAGAAGCCCCAGCAGCGGCCCAATGAGCAGGCAAACAATCATCGGCAGGCCGGCAAGTTTGGCGAGGAAGGCAACGCCATAGGCGCCAAGGCCGAAATAGGCGGCATGACCAAAGGAGGCGAGCCCGCCGACCGACATCAGGAAATGCAGGCTGACGGCAAAGATCACGAAGATCGCGATTTCGGAGGCCACGTTAAGCGCGTAATTGCCACCAATCAGCGGCAGCGCCGCAGCCAATGCAAGCACGACCGCTGCTGCGATGCGCTCGGTCGGAGTGAATGGGCGCCACGGATGGACCGTCAGTCCCGGCGTGCGGCGCGCCAGCCCCTCCTGCTTTCCGAACAGGCCCCATGGCCGCACGATCAGCACGACTGCCATCACCAGGAACACCAGCACGATGGATATTTTGGGAAAGATCAGGATGCCGAACGCGTTCAACTCCGAAACCAGCACCGCCGCCACGAAGGCGCCGACAATGCTGCCTAATCCGCCGATCACCACGACGACAAAGACGTCGACAATGACGCGCAGGTCCATGGCATGATTGACCGCGTCGCGCGGAATCTGCAACGCCCCGCCAAGCGCGGCAAGAAACACTCCGAGCGCAAATACGCTGGTGAAAAGCCATTTTTGATTGACGCCAAGGGCTGCCACCATGTCACGATCTTGCGTTGCTGCGCGAACCAGAACCCCCCACCGCGTCCGCTGGAACAACAGCCACAACAACAGAAGCACCATCGGGCCGATCACGATCAGGAACAGATCGTAGGAGGGAATATTCTGACCGAAGAAATCGACCGCGCCTCTAAATCCGGGCGCGCGACGGCCGAGGAGATCGCTCGGCCCCCAGATCAAAACCACCAGATCCTCGACCATCAACGTCAGCCCGAAGGTTGCCAGCAATTGAAACAGCTCGGGCACGTGATAAATCCGGCGCAACAGCGTCATCTCGACCAGCACGCCGATCACGGCGACGATCAGCGAGGCAACAACGACGCCGCCCCAAAATCCGGTTGCGCCGGAAAATCGTTCGGTCAGCGTGAACGCGACATAGGCGCCGAGCATGTAAAACGCGCCATGGGCGAAATTGACGATCCGCGTCACGCCAAAGATGATCGACAGGCCCGAAGCGACGAGAAACAGCGAAGCGGCGCTGGCAAGTCCGGTCAGGAACTGGACGACGTAAAAGGCCATGAGGGTTGTGCGCAAGACTCGATCGGTTACTTAGTCGTGGCCGATGACGCGGCTGCCATCCCTCCCCCCGCGCAGCGGTGGGGAGGGAAGACCGAAGCGGAGCGAAGGTCAGGGTGGGGGCCGTTTGAGGAGGTTCCCCCCACCCCGACGCTCGCCTGCGGCTCGCGCCGACCCTCCCCACCACTCGCTACGCTCGCTGGGGGAGGGAGAAGAGTTCACTCCTTTGGACGCATTTTGGCGATTTCGGCATCGCCGGGCATATAGTCGGACCCCTTGCGATAGACCGAATCCACCATCAGGCCCTTGCCGTCCTTCAGAGCCGTCTTGCCGACGAACGCGCCCAGCGTCGATTGATGATCGATCTTGCGGAAGCTTATCTCGCCGACCGGCGAGGACAGCGATAACCCTTCCGCCGCCGCGATCAGCTTCTCCGGATCGATCGAGTTGGCCTTGGCCAGGATCGCTGCCGCCGCCTTCATCGTCACATAACCGACGATGGAGCCGAGCCGCGGATAGTCGTTGTACTTCGCCTGATATGCCTTCAGGAAAGCATCGTGTTCAGGTGTCTTGATCGAGTACCAGGGATAGCCGGTGACGATCCAGCCCTCGGGCGTCTCATCCTTCAGAGGGTCGAGATATTCCGGCTCGCCGGTCAGGAAGCTGACCACCGCGCGATCCTTGAAAAGACCGCGGGTATTGCCTTCGCGCACGAGTTTGACGAGATCGGCGCCGAAGGTCACGTTGAGGATCGCGTCCGGATTTGCGGCAGCAACCGCCTGCACCACCGGACCCGCGTCGATCTTGCCTTGCGGCGGCCATTGCTCTTCGACCCACTGGATGTCGGGTCGCCTCGCAGACATCAGCTTCTTGAACACCGAAACCGCGGACTGGCCGTATTCATAGTTCGGCGCGATCGTCGCCCAGCGCTTGGCCGGCAGTTTTGCAGCCTCCTCCACCAGCATGGCCGCCTGCATGTAGTTGGAGGGGCGCAAGCGGAACGTGTAGCGGTTGCCCTTCGACCAGGTGATCGCGTCGGTCAAGGGTTCGGCGGCCAGGAAAAATACTTTCTTCTGATTGGCGAAGTCGCTGACGGCAAGACCGATGTTCGACAGGAAGGTACCCGCCAGCATGGCGACATTTTCGCTCGAGACCAGTTCGTTCGCGGCGGTTTGCGCGTCCGCCGGCTTGCCGCCGTCGTCCTTGGAGATGACGACGAGCTTTTTGCCGTTGACGCCGCCGGCGGCGTTGATCTGTTCCAGCGCGAGCTGCCAGCCCTTGCGGTAGGGTTCGGTGAACGCGGGCAAGAGCGAGTAGCTGTTGATCTCGCCGATCTTGATTTCGCCGCCCTTCATTTCGCTCTGCGCTCTGGCGGACTGCGCCAGGCCAATGAAGGCGATGGCGAGCGCCAGCCCCAACAGACGTTTGCTTCGTTGCATCCGAAAACCTCCGACCTGAAAAAATGAGTTACCGCAGACCGTCTTCGCCCTTTATCTCGGAAACCTTCAAACCCCCGACGCGTGGCAGCGGCCGGCCGCTGTCGGTCACGGCAACTGCAACCATGATTTCATTGGCCCGCGGGGCGTCGTTGATCTGCACTTCCATTCCGTCGAAATGGCTTCTGACAAAAGCCGCATCCTTGTGGCCGAGCGGAATGTCCAGCGTGGTGCCGGGACCGCTGCGTTTTTTCGACGACGGAATCAGCGCCGCGCCCTTGCCCAGCACCTTGCGAACCGGCGCTCCCATTTTCGGATGCAGGATCGCTGCCGCATGTTCGAGTTCGCCATTTTCCCCCACTGCCGCCGCCTTGCCGTAACTGTGCGCCTTCGACCCTTCGATGCCCAGGGCCGCCACCGCTTGTTTGGCCAGGAGATCGCCGAGCTCCTCGCCGATCTCGATCAAAGGCGTGAGATCCTCGACATACCGGCCGGCAAAGGGGTTTTCAATAACGGCAATCGCGGCCGCGCGCCTGCTCGGCGGCGCGACCTTTTGCCCCATCTCCAGCATCGTCTCCTCGACGACCGTTACGATCTTGCGAATGACCGCATTCATGGCTTTGCGCCCCGTTTTCCGATTTCAGCCGATAGCGTCGTTTCACGCATGGATCAAACTTTCGATTTTTTCCGGGCGCATGCCGTTTGATACACTTGCACCGAGCCTTTTCAATGCGATGACGCGCATCTCGCCTTGCAGATGCAGCGCCGCTCCGTCGATCAGGCCTGCTGCAAGCAGTGTGCGCGCTTTTTCGCAACCTGCGGAAAGCGCGGCCGCGATCTCGAATTCAGCCAAAAAACCCACCTCGCGCGCCACAAGCCGCGCGCCGAGATCGCTGTCGGGCTGCAGATCCTGGGCGGGAGCGCGAACGATGGCGGGATGACCGGGCAGGTCGACGGCGTTCGCAATGATGGTGGCGGCGGCATCGGCTTGCGCTGCCGTCCGTGCTAGCACGGTGACCGCGTCGGCAATGCCAAGCGAAAAGCTGCGTCCGTGGCGTCCGCTGGTCGCAATGCCGCGGCTGATGTCGCTGGCGTCGACGATCATCGTCCGCATCAGGCCGAACCGGTCAGGCCGATCCATCAGGGCGACCGTGAACTGTTGGTTTTCCGAAAGATGCAGCGCGATGTCGCCGCCATTATTGACATAGGCGCGATCGAGCGACGCCTCATCCAGCATCGCGCCGAGAATTTCCTCCGCCACGCTGCCGGCAACGGCCGCCATCGGCGTGATGAAATCCTCACGGGCAAAGGGAGCGACCGCCGCGTACATGCGGCGCGCGACCACGCCTTTGAGTGGACAGGCACGTGGATCGGCCGCCTGTCGCAACAAAGGCAATTCCTCACAGAGTTCATCGAGCAAACCGGTGAAGCGGCCAACGGCGGCGCGATAGGCTGCGCGCAGGCCCTTTTCGCTGCCATGGGCTTCCACGATCAAGTCGATCGGGCCATCCTGCAGATGAAGCCGTCTGCCGTCCGCCAAAACACCGATCTGCGGCAATCTTTTCATGGCCGCGGTCCCGGCAGGGGCGGCGGGGACGTTACCTGACGCGTGTCGGCATTCGCCTTCAACGACGCCAGCGGCCGGACGTGGTCCATATGACCGCCGAGGGCACCATAATCGGAAAGCCTCAACGTGAACTCGATCGGCGCGACCAGTGCCGGCGTCGGCACGTAACCGAACGCGCCCGCAGGCAGCCGCGTGACATCGACCATGAACGTGATGCCGCCGCCGGGCCAGACATAAACCGGCGCGCCGCCGCTGGTGACGCGCGTCAACGCCTCTTTCACCGACCGCGTCAGCCGCACCGGATTGTCGGTAACGCCGGCCCGCAACGAGCCGCCCGCCCCTCCCATGAACAGCACGGTGCAAAGCGCCGGCTCGCAATTCTCCTGGATCCGTTCGACCGAAAGCTGCAGATCGGCCGGCATCGGCTTTTCGACCGGTTTGAGCGTCTCGTCGAGTTCGTAGTAAGCGGCGTGTTCGCCTGTGGTCGAGACCATCAGCACGGTCATCCCGGGACGGGCAATCTTGGAATCGAACGGTCCGAGGATCGAGAGCGGATCGGAAATATTGGTACCGCCCCAGCCGGTGCCGGGCTCGGCGACCTGAAAATAGCGGCCCGGCGTCGAACGCCGTCCCTTCATTTTTATGCCCGTATCGGCAACGTCCAGCACCTTGCCGGCCTGATGTTCGCTCAACACGCCGGTGATATGGTCATCGACGACCACGACTTCGTCGACCTTGCCATGCCACTGCTTGGCGAACATGCCGATGGTGGCCGAACCGCAACCGACCCGCATTCGCTCTTCGAGGACACCGTTGACGATCGGTGGATAACCGGCCTGCACGACCACCGTGGCGCCGCCGTCAATGGTGAGCTCGACGGGCTTGCAGTTGCTCAAATCCATCAGCGTGTCGCAGGTGACGCGCCCTTCCTTCTTCGAGCCGCCGGTCAGGTGATGCACCCCGCCCAGGGAGAGCATCTGCGAGCCATACTCGCTGGTGGTGACGTGCCCCACCGCCTCGCCCTGCGCCCGCACGGTCGCGGTTTCGGGACCGAGAAACCGATCAGTGTCGATCTTCACCTTGACGCCGCAATAGCTGAAGATGCCTTCGGTCACGACCGTGACCATGTCGACGCCGTCGACCTCCGAGGAAACGATGAAGGGCGCGGGCTTGTAATCGGGATAGGTTGTGCCGGCGCCGATCGCGGTCACGAACACGTCCTGCTCGTGGACGATCTTTCCGTCCCAGTCGCCGGTGGCCTGGAATGGCACCAGCCGTCCGCCATGCGATACCGTTCGCTCCAGGACAATGTGCGGATCGACGCGCACCAATTGACCATCGTGATTGGCGTAACGATCACAGGCGCCGGCCGCGCCCGGCTTGATGTAGCACATCACGGGACAGGCATCGCAGCGGATCTTCTCGGTGGCGGCAGGCGGATCGGTCTGCATGAACAAGCTCTTCAAGCCGGCGTCAGGATAGTTTGCGGCGTGATCGGTGGCGCCACAGCTGTCTCGGGGTTCGCCGCCGGCTACTTCGTTCGTATACGAACGATGTTGCGCGCACCGTGAAAACCTGTCAAGCGCCCTTCGCCGCAAAAGCGCTCGTGCCGAGTAAAACTTCATATGCTCAAGCCTACTGTCCACAAGCGGGCAAAGAGGGATTGCGCGGAACGGCAAGCTTGCACGTTTGTATGCAAACGGTATCCTCGAATGCGTTTGAGAGAATGTTTGCAGTGCAATCATGTTGCCGGAACCGATCCGCATGACGCAGCCCGCGATCCGCCTGAAAGTCAACGGCCGGATCCATGAGGTCGATGCTGCTGCGGATACCGCGCTGCTTTACGTGCTGCGCAACGATCTCGAACTGAACGGGCCCAAATACGGCTGCGGGCTCGGCGAATGCGGCACCTGC
This sequence comes from Bradyrhizobium sp., assembly GCF_035570375.1. Lineage (GTDB taxonomy): Bacteria > Pseudomonadota > Alphaproteobacteria > Rhizobiales > Xanthobacteraceae > Bradyrhizobium. Next base: position 57,727 of record NZ_DATMLW010000258.1, read on the forward strand.
ACCGTGTTGATCGACGGCGTTGCCGCGCGTTCGTGCGTGATCCCGATCAGCGGGTGCCTCAATCGCGAGATCCTCACGCTAGAAGGCCTTGGCTCGCCCAGCGATCCCGATCCGGTGCAGGAAGCCTTCATTCGCGAACAGGCCGCGCAATGCGGTTACTGCCTCAACGGCATGATCATGACCACCAAGGCCTTGCTGATGCGCAACCCGAAGCCGACCGAGGCCGAAGCGCGTGAAGCGCTGCGCTACAATCTTTGCCGCTGCGGCGCGCATATCGAAATCGTCCGCGCCGTGATGCGGGCGGCGGGCCGCACCGTCGAGGTCCAGGACTGATGGTGGCGGCCCCTCCCCAGGATCACAGACCTCGGGGAATCCTGTCGGTCGTTCGCCGGGCGTCTTCCGATGCGGCTGCCGAATTCGAAACCTTCATCAAGATCACGGCCGACGGATCGGTCACGGCCTTCAATGGCCACGTCGACCTTGGAACTGGTATTCGGACGGCGCTCGCGCAGATCGTCGCCGAAGAACTCGACGTGTTCTTTGCGCGCGTCGTCGTCGTGCTCGGCGACACCTCGAGCGTCCCCGACCAGGGTCCGACCATCGCGAGCGAGACCATTCAGATCACGGCGGTCCCGCTTCGACAAGCGGCCGCCCAGGCCCGACATTTCCTCCTCCAGCGAGCCGCCGAACGGCTTGAGCTTCGCGCCGCCGAACTACGCATCGAAGACGGCCTGATCCGCGGCCATAACCGCAGCCTCAGCTACGGCGAATTGATCGGCGACGAGATCATCCACCTCGAGCTGGACGAAGCGGTTCAGGTCAAGGCGGCCTGCTCCTACACGATTGTCGGGCAATCGGTGCCGCGCGTCGACATTCCCGCCAAGGCGACCGGCGAAGTGGTGTTCGTTCACGATATGCGCATCCCGGGGATGCTGCATGGCCGTGTCGTGCGCCCACCCTATGCCGGCGTCGACGCCGGCAATTTTGTCGGCAGCAGTCTTCTTGAAGTCGATGAATCTTCAGTGCGGGATATTCCAGGCTTCGTTGCCGTCGTGCGGATCGGTGACTTTGTCGGCGTCGTGGCCGAGCGAGAGGAAAAAGCGGCCAAGGCGGCGGCGCAGCTGAAGCTGAAATGGAAGTCCGTTCCGACGCTGCCCGATTTGAACGACGTCGAGACGGCACTGCGCGCCAATCCTTCCGTGCCGCGAACGCTGATCAACAAGGGTGATGTGGACAGCGCCCTCTCCCGCGCGGCAAAGCCGATGCCACGCACCTATTCCTGGCCATACCAGATGCACGCCTCGATCGGCCCTTCCTGCGCGGTTGCGGACTTTCAAAGCGATCGGGTCCGGGTGTGGTCGGGCACGCAAAATCCGCACGCGCTCCGCAGCGATCTTTCGCTGTTGCTTGCGCTGCCGGAGACCGAAATCGAGGTGATTCGCATGGAAGCGGCCGGCTGCTACGGCCGCAACTGTGCCGACGATGTCTCTGCCGACGCGGTGCTCTTGTCGCGCGCGGTCGGCCGTCCGGTCCGCGTGCAGCTCACCCGCGAACAGGAGCACGCGTGGGAGCCGAAGGGTGCCGCGCAGTTGATGGATATCAGGGGCGGCTTGAACGCCGACGGCAGCGTCGCGGCTTACGATTTCACAACGCGTTATCCCTCCAACGGTGCGCCGACTTTGGCGCTGCTCCTGACCGGCGCGATTTCGCCCGCGCCGCTAGTGTCCGAGATGGGCGACCGCACCGCAATCCCGCCCTACGATTACGAAAACTTGCGCGTGACGGCGCATGACATGCCGCCGATCGTGCGGGCATCATGGCTTCGCGGCGTCTCGGCGCTGCCGAATACTTTTGCGCACGAATCCTATATCGACGAACTCGCGACCGAATCCGGCATCGATCCGATCGAATATCGCCTGCGTTACCTGAAGGACCGACGGGCGATCGATCTCGTGAATGCGGTCGCCGAACGTGCGGACTGGAAGCCGCGTCCGATCCGGCAGGAGAGCGTGGCGGAAGGCCACATCGCCCGCGGGCGTGGCTTTGCCTATGCCTTGTATGTCCACAGCAAGTTTCCAGGCTACGGCGCGGCTTGGTCGGCCTGGATCGCCGACGTCGCCGTCAACAAGGCGACCGGCGATGTCAGCGTGACCCGCGTGGTCGCGGGCCAGGATTCCGGCCTGATGATCAACCCCGACGGCGTTCGTCACCAGATCCAGGGCAACGTCATCCAGTCCACCAGCCGCGCGTTGATGGAAGAAGTTTCCTTCGACCGCAATTCCGTGACCAGCCGCGAGTGGGGCGCCTACCCCATCATCACCTTCCCGGACCTGCCCAAGATCGATGTCCTGATGCTGCCAAGGGCCGATCAGCCGCCGCTCGGGGTTGGGGAATCGGCCTCCGTTCCAAGTGCGGCGGCAATCGCGAACGCGATTTTCGATGCGACCGGCGTGCGTTTTCGCGAACCGCCGTTCACGCCGGACCGTATTCTTGCAGGATTGCACGGCCAAAAGCTGTCGATAAAGGGCGTGCTTCCCGCGGCGGCGCATGCCCCGTCGCATGCGCGCGAAAAATGGCGAAATCCGTTTGCCGCATCCCGCGGCGTTCTTGCAACCATCGCCGCCCTGGTTGCCGCCGGCATCGGGATTGCGATCGCTGCGCTGCCGTGGCGATCGATCGCACCGGTGGCGCAGCCGGACGCCTCGGTGTTTTCGCCAGCCACGATCGAGCGCGGCCGGCAACTCGCAGCGCTCGGCAACTGCGCAGTCTGCCATACCGACGGCGGCGGCATCGTCAACTCCGGCGGCCGGGCGATCAAGACGCGGTTCGGCACGATCTTCAGCACCAACATCACCCCCGACGTCGAGACCGGCATCGGCAACTGGTCCTACCCGGCTTTCGAGCGCGCCATGCGCGAGGGCGTCCATCGCGACGGCCGGCATCTCTATCCGGCGTTTCCCTACACGCATTTTGCCCAAACGACGGATGCCGATCTGCAGGCGCTCTATGCCTATCTGATGGCGCAGCCGCCGGCGCGCGCGAAAAACCGTGACCAGGCAATCGCGTTTCCGTTCAACTGGCGGCCGTTGATGGCGGGCTGGAACGCGTTGTTCCATCGCCCCTATTCGTTTGCGGCCGATGCAAACAAATCGGCGATATGGAATCGCGGCGCCTATCTTGTCGAAGGGCTCGGCCATTGCGCTGCCTGCCACTCCCCGCGCAACGCGCTTGGCGCCGAAAGGTCGAACGCCTATCTGGCTGGCGGATTTTCGGAAGGCTGGGAAGCGCCGGCGCTGACCTCGCTCTCGCAGGCGCCCATCCCTTGGAGCGAGGATGAATTGTTCGCTTATCTGCGGAGCGGCGAATCAAGATTCCATGGTGTCGCCGCCGGACCCATGGCGCCTGTCGTGCAGGATTTGAAGGCTCTTCCCGACGACGACATTCGCGCCATCGCGGTCTATCTCGGCTCCTTCAGCGAAGGGGTGATCAGCCGGGCCGATCAGGACGCATTGGCAGACAGGCTGGAAAAAATGACCGCCACGCGAGCGGTTTCCGCCTCATCGACGGGTTTTCGCCTCTATGAAGGCGCTTGCGCTGTTTGCCATCAGGTCGGCGCGCCGCCCCTGTTCGGCAGCCGGCCGTCGCTGGCGCTCAACAGCAACCTGCACGCGGCCGTCCCCGACAACCTGATCCAGGTGATCCTGAACGGGATCACCACGCCGGCTTCAAGCGATCTCGGCTATATGCCGGCCTTCAAGGACAGCCTGTCCGACGAGCAGATCGTCGAGCTTGTCTCCTGTCTCCGGGCGCAATTCGCACCCGAAAAGCCTGCCTGGACCGACGTGCCGGCGGTTGTTAACCGTATCCGGCAGGGGATTTCGCGCTGATCTGCCATGCAAGTGGCGCGGATTTGAGACTGGTGCGGCGAATTTGAAGTTCCTATCGGTATCGCGGCAAGTTCGTGATAGGAACTTCAAATTCAAAGCCGCACTAGAATCAACAAGTTGCCAGGGCTCCTTTGATTCCGAAGTTCGCATCGGAGCTCGCCACGATAGGTTGCGAACTTCGGAATCGGAGCTCTGGTTGCAGGAGCCCGGGCGAGATAGAATAATTCTGCCATGACAGTCACGGATATCGCAACGCGGACCTACAATCACGGCTGGCGGCTCGACCCGATCGTGCGAAGTCTGCTCGACACCGATTTCTACAAGCTTCTGATGCTGCAGATGATCCGGGAGTTTTACCCGAACCAGCGGGTGACCTTCTCCGTCATCAACCGCAGCAAGCACGTGCGCCTTGCCGAAGTGATCGACGAGAGCGAGCTTCGCGCCCAGCTCGATCATGCGCGTTCGATCCGGTTCAGCAAAAAGGAACTGATCTGGCTCGCCGGTAACACCTTCTACGGCAAGACCCAGATGTTCTCGCCTGAGTTCATCAACTATCTCTCGACCTTCCGCCTTCCCGAATACGAGCTCGAGAAGATCGACGGCCAGTATGAGCTGAATTTTTACGGCCCGTGGACCCATACCACGATGTGGGAAATCCCGGCGCTCGCCATCCTCAACGAATTGCGCTCGCGCCAGGTGACGAAGGGGCAAGGCCGCTTTGCCCTCGACGTGCTTTACGCCCGTGCCAAGGCCAAGCTGTGGACCAAGGTCGAGCGGTTGCGCCAACTGGAAGGTTTGCGCCTTTCCGACTTCGGCACGCGACGCCGCCACGGTTTTCTGTGGCAACGCTGGTGCGTCGAGGCGGTCAAGGAAGGCTTGGGCCCGGCGTTCACCGGGACGTCGAACGTGTTGCTGGCGATGGACAGCGATCTGGAAGCGATCGGGACCAACGCGCATGAATTGCCGATGGTGGCGGCGGCGTTGGCGAACGACGACGAGGAGCTGCGCTGGGCGCCTTACCGCATCCTCGACCAATGGCGCCACACCTATGGCGGAAATCTCCTGATCGCCCTGCCCGACGCCTTCGGCACCAAGGCGTTCCTTCGCGATGCCCCCGATTGGGTTGCCGACTGGACCGGTTTTCGCCCCGACAGCGCGCCGCCGATTACGGCTGGCGAGGAAATCATCAAATGGTGGAAGCAGAAGGGCCAAAACCCTAAGGAAAAGCTTCTGGTCTTTTCCGACGCCATGGACGTCGATTCCATCGAGGAGATCTACCATCATTTTGCCGGGCGGGTCCGCATCAGCTTCGGCTGGGGCACCAACCTGACCAACGATTTCGTCGGATGCGCGCCGGACGGTTCGGTCGATCTCGACCCGATCTCGATCGTCTGCAAGGTGACCGCGGTCGACGGCCGCCCGGCGGTCAAGCTCTCGGACAATCCGGAAAAAGCCACCGGCGCTGCGAGCGAAGTCGAGCGTTACTTGCGCGTGTTCGGCAATGCCGGACGGGTTCGCGCTGCCGTGACCGTTTAAATTCGTCCACGTCATTGCGAGCGCTAGCGAAGCAATCCAGCAAATGCGAGGGGTGGAACGGTCATGAAGAATCTATTCATCGCTTGGCTAGCGTCCAGCGTTGCATTTTCGATCGCATTTGTCGGCTTCATGGTGCTCTGGGTGTGGTTAGATGCTGGAACCCTTCGACCTTGGAACGCTATGCTTCGCCTTGGTTTTCTGGCGTTTGTTGCGGCCCTTATCGTGCAATTCCTTTATGGCGGGCTTGTATACTTCGTGCTGACTCGCGCCGGCCTATGGAATTTTTGGACCATCCCTGCGGCCTACCTTCTGCCTCTCGCGGTAATCGGTTGGTTTGCGATCGATACCAAGCGGGAGGCGTTGGGGATGATTGCGTGGGTGATCTTGTTCTTGATTGTCGCGTACGTATCTTGGTTCCTCGCTCCAATCCGGACTCGACACAAGGCACCCTAGCCCCACGAGGCCCTAAGACCACTATCAATTGCTCAAATCAGAAGCGAGTTCCAGGATGCCCACCCCCAAGCCGCCTGCTTTTGAGACTCTCAGCCTGCATGCCGGCCAGCGGGTGGACCCTGCGACCGGCGCGCGCGCCGTGCCGATCTACCAGACGACGTCCTACGTCTTTCAGGATTCCGATCATGCA
>NZ_DATMLW010000259.1:0-46636 GCF_035570375.1 Bradyrhizobium sp.
GACATCCTACGTCCTTTAAGAGGGGTGGCTTCGAACAAAAGGTGCGCTCTTGGTACATGCTAATGTTTCAACTTCGTGGCTTCGCCGAGTGGCTGGTAAGTGTCAACGATTTTAAGCTGTTCGGGCAACTGTCCGGATTTCCGCAGGAGGTTCCGAACTGGAAGGCTGATCTCGGACGACCGGAACGCCTCACCGCGGCTTTAAATTACTACCGCGCTAACATCGCCCTTATGCTTTCCTCCGACATGGCGGGCGTCACCATCCCCGTAATGGGAATCTGACTGAGCAGCAGATGGTTAATTCCGCTCAATTCTGCAAAGCTGGTTGGCGATACGAACGTATTGATAACGTCGGCCATTGGGTGCCGCTCGAAGCGTCCGAACGCTTGAACCATCTCCTCCTTGACTATCTGCGCTGACCAAGCCGACTTGTCCGCTTTAGGATTCACACCCTTGCACCGGCCAAACGGATTGAGCAAGACCACGGCGTTGAAGCCGTGGTAGCGAATACGCCGTGACCTAGAGTGCGTATCAATATTTTCGGCGCTGGTCGCGAGGGCGTTTTACCTTTTTACCTTGATAGAGCGACTCGGTCGGCATTATTTGGGCGTGTTCGTTAGACCTCCTGCACGTGAATGAATCAATGCTGCCGGACTAATGTATAAGTTTTGCGATAACCGCACCCAGCATCCCGCGGCACCAGCGATAACGCAGGAGAGGCGGTCCCACGGTGCTATTCTTGCGCACACCGTGTTCGACGACGCGGTGCTGCTCGGGATTGAGTTCGTTTAGATATGTCGCGGCTGTCAGCACGGTTGGGCCCCCAGTATAGAATCGGTGATTCTGGGGTGAAGCACAACGTGGTGTTTTGGTCTTGGCGGGTGCCACTTTTTGGGTTCGGGAGCTGCACCTTTTCACCTAATCAGCGAACGGCACGCGTCGCGCACGTTCCCGAGCTGATCGGTGCCAATCACGCCGTAGCCGACTTCGAGCGTAGCACCATGAACCTCGGCCGTGGTGTGCTCACCGCGAGGGCTAGAACTGGGAGGCCCGTTTCTCCGATTTTGTATTGGCTACCCGGTGTCCGCTGTCCTTAGGCTTGGCGACGCAGTTTCCTGCCTTGCATGGCGCGGCCTGATCTCCGTAATTCGCTCGCTCCTTCGGCCCGAGATTTGCGGCGAGTGCCGACAAAACACCGACCACACATAAGGCAGCAAGGGCGCAGACAATAAGGCTTAGGGCACCTCGCAACACGAGATCGTTTAATGCACTTCGCCAAGGGAGGTCTCTGAACATCATTGTCTCCTCTCACATCCCTATCCCTGAAACCTTAAACCGATCTTGCAATAGCTCGGCATAGCGAGCCTCGTGCTGGATATTTTTGTGGGCCGAGATGAGCCTGCAGCGCTCGGGTATCGTAAGTATACGGATGGGCCGCGAAGGCGAGCTTGGCGACTGCCCCCGGCGCGCTCAGTTATCGAGGCATCCGAACAGTCTTAATAAGGTTTGAAGGTCAGGCTGGTGAAGCTATCAAGCGACCCGCCGCTCACCGCGCGAACACGGCGCCGTGTTCTCGGTGCAACATCTCTTTTGTTCCTTCGATGGAACGCAATTTTGGACTTTCACCCCGCCTTGCCCAGTGCAAGTTTGTAAAAGACCGGGGCGGGCATTCGGTAAGCAATCAATTTTTAGGAACCCCCGGCGCGCCCCGCAGGGCGCGAATGCTCTGCGGGACATTTTTTTTCTGTAATCAGCCTCCAGAGGTCGGGGTGTCGTGGGGCAAAGGGTGAATTGACGATGAGGTCGCTGCTCATTCTTGTTGCTATCTGCTTTTCGGGCACCGTATTCGCTCAGAGTGCGCCGCCCAAAGTCGGTAACAAACCGCTGGTTCAGCTAAAGCCGAAAGCGCCGATGGGCTGCAAACTCGTTGGAACGGTCCGGGGCACAAACCTATGGGCTGGTGATTGCGTAGGGTCAGAGCTTAGGGGCTCGACAACCACGACGGAAAATCAAGTCTTGCCTGAGCCGCAAGCGACCGGATCAATCACGCCCGATCAGAAAGAGTAAAAAACTCAATGTCCGCTATGCCCCGATAACCGACCAAATTCCGCAGCGCAGCGAAGTGACGCGATGGGCCAGAAGCCGACGTGGGACAGCAGATCAACTCTGGCGCAGCACTCTAAAAGCGCTTATTCGCGCAACCCGGCTGCCTTGAGAGCGGCGCGATATTTTTGGCGAAAATCGCTCTTGCGGTAAACCGGCAGACGGGAGGAGATCGTAAACTGAGGATCGTAAGTCAAAAGCATTTCTGCTGCCGCCCTCGCCTCTTGCTCGCGATTTAGAGACATCAAGGCCGTGATCTTGACGCGATGACCTGAAGTGAACTGCGGCCCTTCATCGATGCTTTGCTGTGCAAACGCCAGAGCCTGCTCATTGTGCCCTGCAATCAGATGGGCAAAAGCGATCCCAGTCAGAGTGGAGGCCATCTCGGGATCGCGTGGACTGAGCCTTATTGAGCGCTCGAAATGCGCGATCGCACGCTCGGTATCGGTGCAGGCATAAACCTTCACCCAGCCTAGGCTCGCCAGTATCTGCGATCCGTTCACGTTCAGGCGGGCGGCCTTCTCAAGAAGCGCAATGGAACGGTCATGTTCCCCCCAAAAGCCAAGCGTGTGACCCGCCCATCGCAGGACAGAAGGATCGTCGGAACCCAGGACAATTGCCTCTCTCGCAGCGGCAAGTCCCCTCTCGGGATCGCCGGGCGCACCCCATCCTTGTATCCAACGCGTCATGTAAGTGACGGAGAGAAACGCCTTCGCAAGCGCATAGCCGGGATCGAGCGCGATTGCCTGGCGTATGTAGTCCAGGGCGGCGTCACTGCCTTCGCGGGTGTATAGAGTTGTTTGCTGAAAAGCCCGGAGATAATAGTCATAGGCGTCGAGATTGCTGGTCGGCTTCGTGCGTGCGCGATTGATCTCGGCCTGCTTGATGGTGGGCTCGATAGCGCCGACGACTCGTTCAGTCACGGCATCCTGCAGCTCAAATACATCCTCCAGGGCACCATCGAACTTTTCCGCCCAAAGGTGTGCGCCGGTTGCTGCTTCGATCAATTGCCCGCTGATGCGCACCCGACCGGCGGCTTTGCGAACGCTACCCTCAAGCACATAGCGGACACCGAGTTCGCGGCCGACCTGCTTAATGTCGACGGCATGGCTTTTGTAGCTGAAGCTCGAATTGCGCGCGATCACGAACAGCGACGTGAAACGCGAGAGCGCGGTTGTAATGTCCTCTACCATCCCGTCAGCAAAGTATTCCTGCTCGGGATCGCCGCTCATGTTCTGAAACGGCAGCACGGCAATCGACGCCTTGTCGGGAAGCGCGAGAGGTTGAACAGGGCTGGTCGAGCGGTTCGCTGGCGAGGGAGCATCGCCGTCCAGCCGTGCGCTCCAGACACGCATCGGCTCGGCAATATTCTTCAGCGTTTGTTGACCCATATCGTCGAACGCCACATCGACCTTGGTTCGGATTTGACGTTGGGCGTCATCCGAAATGCATATCCCTCCCGGTTTGGAAATACCCTCAAGGCGGGCGGCAATGTTAACGCCATCGCCGAAAATGTCGTTGTCATCGGAAATGATGTCACCGATGTGAATGCCAATACGAAATTCAATCCTTTGATCCAGCGATACGGTGGCATTCTGCGCCGCCATCTTGCGCTGGACCTCAACTGCACTGCGGACTGCATCGACGGCGCTGGCGAACTCGATCAGCATGCCGTCACCGGTCGTCTTGACGATGCGGCCTCGATGGGAAGCTATAGCGGGGTCAACGAGGGCCTTTCTGACAGCCTTTAGTCGCGCCAGTGTGCCTTCCTCGTCATTCCCCATCATGCGGCTGTACCCGGCGACATCCGCCGCCAGCACAGCTGCAAGTCGACGTTTCACGTACTCGGTGGCCAAGGAGATGCCCCCCAGACGATCCGCAAGTTGACCTCCAAATAAAAGCATAGCTGGCTGCTCACGTTCTAGAGCAAACTTCCGAAATGGGTCAATCGCTACCCGGTCGAGCTTACATCAGTTCCGGCCATGTCCGCTGTGCCCCGAAAGCGGAAGCAAGCTCGCTGCCGTGATATGCCGTTGCGGGTTGATGGTGACGCACTTGACGTCATGCGGCCCATTGAAAGCTGGCACTGTGCCGCTTCAGGAAATTTAGCGCGGATGTTGTCTCATCGTTGCCCGGGCCTGAAGCGGTTGTACCTTTGCACTTGCTTGAACCTACTTCGTTTGGTTTGGCCGCCCAGCTGCTTGACGTGCGATCTGTCCCAATTTGATGTCAGCTATCGGGGCTGAACGGGACGTGGCGCAAACATGCCGGTTTGTCTCAGCTTGACCCAAGTCGGACCTCCAGCTCTTCCGCGATTACCGCTCGCAAGTCCGCTGCAAAGTGCTAGGCTCATGCTCCCACTGAGCGTGGCTAGTCTGGTCGTTCGGAGGTCGCTGTGACAGAGCAGCGGGTTCAAAGGCGATTAGCGGCGATCTTGGCCGCTGACGTGGTCGGCTATTCCGCTCTCATGGAACGCGACGAGGAAGCCACCTACGCTGAGTTCGAGCGGCTCAAGCGAGAATTGATCGAGCCTTGCCTCTGCCGCCACGAAGGGCGGCTTATCAAGACAACGGGTGATGGCGCGCTCGCCGAGTTCGCAAGTCCGTCGGCTGCGGTGCGATGCGCGGTGGAGATACAGGAAAGCATCGCGTCAGGCCGAAGCTCCCTTAAGCTACGCATCGGGGCCAATCTCGGGGAGGTTATCGTCGCGGCTGACGGCGATCTTTTTGGCGACGGGATCAACATCGCTGTCCGGCTAGAAGGGGTCGCCGAACCGGGCGGCATCTTGATTTCCGAAAAGGTGTACAGCGAAGTCGAAGGCAAACTGGACGCCGGCTTCGAGGATCGCGGCGAGCAGCAGCTCAAGAACATCTCCAAGCCGGTCCACGCTTACGCTGTGCGCACGGGAGCCTATAGCGCGCTGACCGAGGGGCTAAGTGTGGCCCCGCCACTTCCAGACAGGCCTTCCATCGCGGTTCTGCCGTTCCAGAACATGTCCGGCGACCCCGAACAGGAATACTTCGCGGACGGAATGGTTGAGGAGATCATCACCGCGCTCTCGCGGTTCAAATGGTTATTCGTGATCGCTCGCAATTCGAGCTTTACGTTCAAAGGCAAAGCCGTCGATATAAAGGAGGTCGGACGCAGGCTCGGCGTGCGTTACGTCCTTGAGGGGTCTGTGCGCAAGGCGTCGGGGAAGGTCCGCATCATCGGGCAGTTGGTTGACGCGGTGACGGGCGCTCACATCTGGGCGGACAGGTTTGAGCGTGACCTGACAGACGTTTTTGCTCTTCAGGACGATGTGGCGGTCGCTGTTGTCTCGGCCATTCAGCCAAAGTTGCTTCGAACAGAAATTGCGATGGCAGCGCGGCGGCGACCAGAGAACCTCACCGCATATGATCTTTTTCTTCGTGCAATTCAGCAGTTTTATCTAACGACCCCCGAAGGGGTGGCCGAGACGCTCCGGCTGGCTCATCGCGCTTTGGAGCTAGACCCTCGGTTCGGCTATGTCGCTGCTCTCGCAGGTCAATGTCACATGCGAAACGTCCTTTGGGGCTATGCTGTCGATCCGCAATTCGAGCGCAAGGAAGCGGTTCGGCTTCTTCACTTAGCCTTGAGCCTCGACGATGGTGATCCGGACATATTAGCAATGGCTGCACTAACCTCTGCGTACATGGTCGGCGATTGTGAAAGCGAGATCGAAATGGCTGACCGCGCGGTCGCGCTCAACCCCAATTCATTTTATGCATGGAACAGCAGAGGCTGGGTCTATAGAATTGCAGGGCTGCCGGAGGAAGCTATCCGGAGCTATGAACGAGCCATACGAATGAGCCCGGTAGACCCGCTGCTACACCGGTCGTTTGTTGGGATGGGGTTGGCCTTTGTTGAGCTTCGTCGCTTTGACGAGGCAATTGTGGCAGGGAAGAAAGCCCAACGTCAGACCCCCTTCTATGTGATAGCTCACCGCTGTCTCGCGTCTGCTTTCGCCCACCTCGGACGTGACGCTGAGGCGCGTGAGGCGGCGGCGCGTGTGCTTGAGCTTGATCCCGCCTTTACAATATCGGCGTGGATCGCTCGGGGCGGGCTGTCACACGCGAAGCTGTTGATCGAGGGCCTGCGGAAAGCGGGATTGCCCGAATGAATGTGTGCTGCGGAGGTGATCGAATAGGCCGCGTCACTTCCGCTCTTTGGCACAAAACCGACATGCCAGAGCAGCCGGATGATGTCCGTTCATCGGCGTAAAGCAGAACTTCATCGGCGTAAAGCAGAACTCGCGAACGTTGGTCGCGCGCTCCCTTCGAGACGAGGTAGTCGCGTGACCAACACCCACCTAGCGGTGCTCGCGCGGCTGCCAAATCAAGGCAACAAACCGGGCGCGCTCACCTGCCAATCTTCGTGCGCCTCAACACGGTGCCGGGATCAAGCGTTCTTCGATCTCAGGATCGGGAAGCCACGAGTAGCCGTCGTCAATTACCTTGGCGTTCGGAAATAAGTCGAGCTCGTGCGCGTCGGCGGCTCGTTGTGCATCGGCGCGCGTAGCAAAATACGCCGGGAGAGTATCTTGAAGCATCGGATAATCGTCGCGATAGGCGAGCCAGTGACCCTGTCGATCTTGTTCGACCCGAAGAGACACGTACACGGTGTGCCTCCAGTACAAAGCGTGGTTCTCCCGCTCCCACGGCACTGGATTTTTCTTGCAGTAGTCGATGAAGGCCGGGATTGCATCGTCGAGAGACTTGACGATGCCGACATCGCTACCCTGATACGAGGGCCTGAAGCAGGAGGTCACTTCATATTGACCGTGTTGGCCGCAAAGCGGGTAAACGCGGGCAACGATGAAGTCGGCGTCAACGTTGAGGATAGCGTGATAGTAATGTCTATTGTGAAGCATGAAGGTGGTCATGGGATTATCCCCTGATGGTTAGAGTTTGGGTAGCAAATCGTTGGGGACGATTTCATTCTGCGGACGGGACGAGCCCATCCTCTTGTAACCGTGTTACCGGCTCGACCACCGGGCATGAGACGGCGCGACTTGATCGGAATGAAGTGCAGGGCCCGCATGATGACGGCAAGCCGCCGCGCTGTACCCGTGGTCGCGGGCACCCGAAGCAGATCGAGTAGCGCGGCGGTGGAAATGGCATGCTTACCGCGGACAGCAGCTGCTACCGTGCTACACCAAGGGTCCTCGTATCGCGCATCCAACTCGGCGCGGGCCTCTGCCAATTTTCCTAGAAGCGACATCGATGCTCTCCCGGGTCAGCGATCCTCGGTCCCTTTTCGCGGGCCGATCCGCTACGGGTTTTGGTTACCATAGGGCTTATTGGGAATTGCTTAAGCGGTGGCAAATGGCTGTCTGGGCCGACAGTAAGAAGACGGCAGGGTGGGACGGGAGCATCGGTGATGATCGGGATCACCCGAGTGTATGGGAAGGGTAGCGCGGTGACCTTTTTTCCTTAGCACCTTGGCAGGAACCGATTGACGATCCTCCTCGGACGCCGCCCTGCTGGCGTCGCTGCCAGCCCATCCAGCCCATTTCTCAATTGCCGCCCTAAGGAAATGATCTTTTCATCACTGCATATCCTGAAGACCTAATAGGCACCTCCCACATGCCACATTAGAGAAATGGGCTGGATGGGCTGGCAGGGCCGACCGGGAGCGGCCCGCGCGGGCCGATGTCGTGCGCGTCATGTCGTTTTAGAGGTCCGCAAGTTCTCGACTATCTCGTCGAGAGCTACATCGCCCTCGGAGGCGCTCCCTGTATCCTCGGCCGTCTGCGTGGCCGCTGCCGGGGCGGTGGCGTAGACCACAATAGGCTCATTTTTCGACGGCCTTTTGGGTGGCGGATTGCTGATGCGCGCGCCGAGAATATTGTGCACGTCACCGCCACCCTTCCGCACGCGCTGCTCCTTGACCTTGCTGGCGGTAGCAGTGTCGAGGTCGCGGTAGAACCAGCTCTTGGAGGTAGGTGGCAGGCCGTTGTCATGGGCAAAATCGAGGTAAGCTGAATACATAACATTCTTGTCGACGGTGGCGGCGACGTCCAGCGTCAAACACTCCTGCACAAATGCCATTATTGGAGAGCCTTCACGAGCCAGTTCTTCGCGCATCTCAGCCGAACAAGCGGGCTCGGCGATAGGACCCCTCTGGCGCATTCGCCGGAGACCATCGAGTGCCCAGAGCAGGATCGCCGGAAGCTCTGGCTTGATCTTGTTCTCGAATAGGTGTCGGTCTTCCCGCCCATAGAACGACTTTCGTGTGCGGAAAGTGATAATCCGGCTTGCAAGCGCACCTGAAGCATCCTTGAGCTTCGGCATCTCGTTGCTGATCAGCAACAACTTACAGGGCAACGACCCAGTCCAATGGCTCTTGTTCTTGCGGTCAATCGTGAACAGCCCTCGACCGCTGAGCTTCAGTACATGTTCAGCGAGCAAATCTTTGTCGCACTTGGAACCAATCCGCATGTCGCCGACAACGGCGAGCTGCTTGCCGATGAGCTGTGACATGCCGAAATTGGTGCCCATACTATCGAGTGTGGGTCCGCAGATTACAGTCGGCGAGAGCAAGGATTGCAGTGTGTGTCGGATCGTATCCTTGCCGCTTCGCTTGTCACCGAGCAGCATGTACACCTTCTCCTGCGATACGTCACTCGATAGGCAATAGCCAAACATCTCCTGCAATGCCGCGATCTGATCTTGCTCACCATCGAAAACCTGATCCAAAAAGTTAAGCCATTGGGTTGGCTCGGCGGCGTTGAGGTCGTAGTCAAAGCCCACACCGTGCGGCGTGAAAAGCATTGGGTCAGATGGGGTGAACTGGTTTGAATTAATATTCAGAATACCATTCGGGAAACAGATAAGGTCCGCCGGATTGGGTCCCGCGCGACTGTCGAGCCAATGCGGTTGCTCAACCGTCGGCACCACGTGGCCGAGAGCTTTGAGTGCCTCGCTAGTTTCGCTGACGCTTGACTTGTTCGGCGCGAACGAAACCACTTCCGTTTTCGTTGGCTTCCCCTTGCAAGGGACCTTCTTGTCGCAATGGTCCAAAAATTCATAGAGGTCTGCCCGTATCGTGTCGTCGGCGATGACGGTGTAATGACCACCCTCGTGGTCATAGTAGTCATCGCGGTAATGATAGAGGTTCGGCCGCTTCCTGCTCCGGTAGATACGAGCGCGATCCATGTGGTCATCCTTGGGGACAACAAGGCGTTCGTCCCCATTATCGGCGCTTTTTTCACCTGCGTTTGGCGTTTGCTGGGCCGTTCCGCCGCTTTGGTTTGGCTCGGGCCGGATGTTAAGCGGGGACTTACCCTTCGCGAGCAGCGGGCACCCTTCGCAAGCCGTGCTGCCAGCGCCCTTAAAGGTGGCGCATGATGGGTATCCAAGTCCGAAGCTGTCTCTGTCAGCCACCTTGCGACTGAACATCTGGTCCGTACCGTCCGGGGTGTAGCGCGCATCCCCTTTGCTGATCGCGTGTGCGAGGTCATTTCCGCCCTCCATGAATGTGGTACCGAGGATTTGCAGCATCCACAGGCCCTGATTGTAGCCGTTGCCGCCTGTCTTCAATGCCTCGTCGTACATCGGGCACTGGTCAAAAACTGCCTTGGGGTGAACCAGCCGCTCCAGTCCAGCCGATAGCTTCTCGTTGTTGTCGATCCCCTTGAACACCGGGCTCGGCTTCGCGCCATTGAAGGCTGCGGCCTCGAAATACTCGGAGTGGGTCTTGGGAGCAGCAGGGGGCGCGATAACGGCGTACTGCTTCAGGTCTTGAAATGGCTTGGTGGAAAAATCGTATTCGACAATTGTGGTGGTGATGAGCGTCACTGGCTTTGGGTTGGCAAGGTCCTTGCGATTGAAGGTCGTTGGCAGACGCATCAAACGCGCCACATCAGCCGTGCACGTTGGGTCGATCTTTACCCCTTCCTTCAGGAGCAGCGCCTTGAAGCCCTCCGCGAGCGGCCTCCACTCGTCGACGGTCAGCACCGTCAGACTGCACCAGTAGACGTGTAAGCCATTCCCTGAGTGCACCACAGCGCTCGGGGCAGGTACGTTGTACTTGGCGAGAACTATGAGCAACGCCCTCATGGCGGCCCGCTCGTCCGGGTACTTCTTCGGGTCGGCGGGGTCGAGATCAAGGTCGATCCAGAGAGACTTGACCGCCAGCGCGTTCTTGGCATTGCGGAGGGCCATGTAGTTGTTGCCACTCTTGTTCGGGCCTTCGTTGTCCTTCTGCAGGGACATGCATTGCCAGAAGCCGCGGTAGCGGGGCTGTGCTTTAGCGTACTCAGCCATCCGAACGAAACCATCGAGCGTCTTGAACGCCCAGCCGGGCTTCCCCGAGCCATACTCCTTCTTGCCGGGCTTCGGCATGTAGTCGAAGTGCAGGTTGACGTGGCCGGGGTCATTTTCCCCCGGCCATGGCACCACTGCGCGCATAAAGCGCTCGATGGCATTCCAGTTGGTCGTCGCCTTATTCGCAAGGAGACCACCTGCGCGGGCATCAAGATCGGCATCTGAGGCATTGCTCGCGCCAGCCACTGTGTTCGCCGTCGGCGCGGAGGGCTGGACAGGCGCGCCCAGATCAGCGAACCCGGCGTCCGCGATCGCCGATGCGGCCTCCGGAGCTGGACTTACCGTGGCAGTAACCGGCGTGTCCTCAAAGCTGGCATCGAGGCTCATTTCACGCCGCCTTTTCTACGCTTGCTTCCGATGCCACGTGGGTGGGCTGAAGGGTCGTCGCGATGTCCATGAGGAGTTGACCCAATCGAGCAAGAACGTCCGGCTTCACGGCAGTTTTTGCGAAGCGGTCGGCTTGCCGTGTTTTGGTCAGCCTATCGAGTGTCGTCACGGCTGCGGTAAACGTAAGGTCTACTTGGTCTCGCGGGTTGACCCCCCTTCGCGAATGCGATTGAGCGCCGACATTTAGCTCGGCTAACGTTTTGTTGATGATGGCTTTCGCCTCATCGCGTCCGAGATGCCTTTCCTTCGCGGCCTTGATTACTGCGTCCGCTATCTCAGGCTGCTCATACCGCGATATCAGGAAGAGAGCGGAGGGGCCGAGGTTCAAATGCGCAACGGTTGCGTATTTGGTGACGTATTCGGCCGCCTTCACGTAGTTCTGGGCGCTCCGCTTTGACATCGAGAATTCTTTGTTCAACCACGGTAGCCATGCGCCGTGCGGTAGCTTCTCCCTTGCCTCCGCGAGCAGACCGCCGATTGTAAGGATATCAGTGGTCTCGCGCTTGAGAGCCACGTGCAGTTCACCCTTAATGATGTCAATCGTTCGATTGAGGAGTGTCATTTCACCCCTCCTTGCGAATGCATGTTTTTGTTGTCCGAGGTGGACCGCATCGGCCCACTCAATTGGGAGGCGACCCACTCATCGAGGTTGACGGGCGTATAAACCGGATCACGACCAATGCGTTGGAAGACCGGGCCGCCACCAAGCACCGCGTACTTCGCCAGTGTGCTTGGGGCGCGGACCACGCCGTGGACTTCATGAAGATATTTTGAGGCCGCCTTTCGGCGAAGAAATCGATGAGGCTCCATGTGGGCACCCTTTTCTAGAGGTGCCCGGCAATGCCGGGCGGGTGCCAGCAACCTCTTTCCGATTTCCTTAATCCAACCTTAATTCACGAAAGTGTGATCAGCCCGTTAATCAAACGGCAACTGATCGAAGCGGCACGATTTCGGCTCCCACATGTCCGTCAAGCGCCGCGCCTATGCGGGCTGCCACGCGGTCGGCTGCCGCTACGAGTGCTAAATCAGGGACGTGCGCGTAGCGCGCTGTTACTCCGGGAACCGAGTGTCCGAGCAAACCCGCAATGGTTAATTCTGAAAATCCCATTTCCGCGGCGGTCGCAGCGAAAGAATGACGCAGCACGTGCACAGTTACTCCCTCCAATCCCGCCTTCGCGCAGATGCGTGCCAAGATTTTCGGCAAGCCGATCATATGGCCTTCGCCATGTGCGGCGGGAAAGACCCAAGGACAATCATCCCGCATAGGCCGAGCTTCGATAAGCTTGATAGCCTCCTTGCCGACTGGGCGGAGTTGAGGGCCGCTCTTGGTATCCTCGAAGCGGATGCAGCCCGCGCGGCCGTCCACCCAAGCGCGCCGAAGCGCGAGGCACTCCATGCGGCGCAAACCAGTCAACAACAATAGCTGGATCGCTGCCAAGGCTGCCGCGTTTCCTCCCTCCTTCTCGGTTATGCGGATAACATGTCCCAGTTTTGTGATCTCTTCGGTCGTGAGGAACCGTCGCTGTTTGCGATCCGGCGGCTTCTTCACACCACGAGCCGGGTTCTCCTTGATCAAGTTGAGCGATTTTCTGGCGTATTCGAGGATGGTTGCCGTCATCCCTAGCGTGCGAGCGGCGACACCGGAGCCGCCCGCAGCGACGCCTCCACGCCCTACCCTCCTGCGAGGCTTTGCGGTTTTGCCAGCGATGATGTCCGCCTTCATCCGCTCGATATCGGCGGCTGTCAGGCTGCGCACCGTGAACCGCCCTATCAGCGGCTTGACATGCGTTTCGATCCTGCTGATGTCCGCAGCGAGGGTGGATGCTTTGATGCGCGCTTTCGCCTCCACGAGGTATAAGTCGCACAATTCGGACACCGTCATCGCCCCGCGAATTGCGTGACGGTCGGCCGAGGGATCCCTGCCCTTGGCTACGTCACTCAAAGTGTTTCCGGCTAATTTTCGGGCCTCGTCGGGGGCCAGCGTGCCTACCTTGCCCAGCGCGAGACGGCGCGTCCGCCCCTCCTTGTTTCGGTACTGCACCAAATAGGAAGCGACGCCGCTCGGCTTCATTCGAACGCCAAAGCCTTTCAAGGAGCCGTCCCCGGCGTCCCACAAGAAAACCTCTCTTCCGTCGACCGAGGGCCGAAGAGCATCGAGAGCGCGCTTGGTTATCTTGGGCATTGACGCCTCCGTTATTGCCGCATCGGGCAGGCCACGCCTCCCGTATTGCTTCCCCGTCGGGCAACCCGCGCTCGGGGAAGCGCGGGGGAAGCACCGGAAAGTAAACGAGGTAAAACTCGATCAAGCACCCGTAACACGGCGCTACCGAAAAAGCGTTTATTAATCAATCACAAGCAATAACGGGCAATCGCGAGGAAGAAGAAGAAATCCGCTCACTCTGACCTTGCCAAGGTCGGGGTCGAGGGTTCGAATCCCTTCGCCCGCTCCAATTTTCTCCCAACTGGCAAAAGCTTGACGAAGGCCCGCTGTGCAGGCGGGCTTTTCGTTTATGTCGTCAAACAGAAAGCCGGAAAAACTGCTCGAACCGCTTCCGCCACCGCTAATCCGCGCGATGCGCTTCTTTGCGCATGCGGATGTGGTAAGCTTTTCTGGTCTGGGCTACCTCAATTCAGACTAAAAAGTTCGTCTTCGTAGGCGGACAAACAAAACAACGTCCGCAGCCGCTCGGCTGCCACAGGGAGAGTGACGCGATGCAATCGGCTTTCAATCGATCTATTCTTGCGCTCGCAACAATCGTCATTGTCGCGGGAGCCGGACCGGCCGCGGCGCAGGATAAACCGCTGAAGAAGTACGAGTCCGGTACCAAGGATTTCTGGAACAATCCGCCGCCGGACTGGTTCCTTGGCGACGAGACGGAGGCTCAAAAGGGACTGACGCCGGTGGCAGGGCCGCCGACCGGTTCGTCGGACGCGGAACTCGCGGCTCTGATCAAGAAGATCAAGCTGCCGGAAGGCTTCAAGATCGAGGTTTACGCCTCCGGCGTGCTGGCCGCCCGGCAGATGGCCTGGGGCGACAAGGGCACGCTCTTTGTCGGCTCGTTCGGCCTCGGCAATGTTTATGCGATCAAGGACAACGGCGGCAAGAAGGAGGTCAAGACCATCCTCAAGGGGCTGAACATGCCGACGGGGCTGGCCTTTCAGGACGGCGCGCTCTACGTCATCGCCGTCGACAAGCTGATCAAATACGACAACGCCGAAGCCAATCTCGACAACCTCGGCACGGGCAAGGTGGTCTATGACGACATGCCGTCATACGCCGCGCATGGATGGAAATATCTCGCTCCGGACAAGGACGGCTGGTTCTATGTGCCGTTCGGCCCTCCCTTCAACATCGGAATCCCGCCGACCAGTGTGTCGCAGATTCGCCGGGTCGATCC
This sequence comes from Bradyrhizobium sp., assembly GCF_035570375.1. Classification (GTDB taxonomy): domain Bacteria; phylum Pseudomonadota; class Alphaproteobacteria; order Rhizobiales; family Xanthobacteraceae; genus Bradyrhizobium. The sequence continues at coordinate 14,236 of NZ_DATMLW010000259.1, forward strand.
CAAGACCGGCAACGCCGAACTGGTAGCGCTCGGCGTCCGCAACAGCGTCGGCGGTGACGTCGATCCGCGCAGCGGCAAATACTGGTTCACCGAGAACGCCCGCGACTGGATGAGCGACGATATCCCGAGCGACAAGCTCAACGTGATCTCGAAGCTCGGCGAGCATTTCGGCTATCCCTATTGCCACCAGGGCGATCTGCCGGATCCGAAATTCGCCATGGGTCACAAATGTTCGGAATTCACCGCACCGGTGCTCAATCTCGGCGCCCATGTCGCCCCGCTCGGCATGAAGTTCTATACCGGCAATCAATTTCCCGCCGAGTACAAGAACTCGATCCTGATTGCCGAACATGGTTCGTGGAACCGGCATAAGTATCAGGGCGCGAGGATCGTCCGCGTTACCGTCGATCCCGATGGCAAGAACGCCAAGGAGATGGAGTTTGCCTCCGGCTGGATCGAGGGGGACCGTGGCTATCTTGGCCGGCCGGCCGACGTCATCCTGGACAAGGACGGATCAATCCTTGTCGCCGATGACTGGGCGGGCGCCATCTACCGCATTAGCTACGCCAAGAAGTAGCAGGGCTTGAACAATGTCGAGGCTGCGGCCGCCCGGGAACGGGTGACCGCAGCCTTGCGTTTCTGCCTCGTCGCGTGCGCCGCTCCAGAAACCGGAAATGTCAGTTATGCGTCCCTTGTCTCTTCTCGTTGGCCTCTGCGGTACGGCGTTATCCGTCGTTCCGGCTCTGGCCGCCGATCTTGCCGCCGGCAAGGAAAAGGCGGAGATGTGCGTCGCCTGCCACGGCGAAAACGGCATTTCGCAAACCGAAAACATTCCCTCGCTCGCCGGTCAGCCCGATCAATTCATTCAATGGCAGCTGGTGTTCTTCCGCAGCGGTACGCGCAAGAACGAGCAGATGCAGCCGATCGTCGAACAGCTCGGCAACGACGATATTCGCAATCTCGGCGCCTATTTCGCCTCGCTCGATCCGCCGAAATCCCCCGGCGACGACAATCCCGATCTGTCGCAGAAAGGTGCGCAAGCCGCTGTCGGCCGGCGCTGCGCCTCATGCCATACCGATACCTATGCGGGCTCGAAAGCGGTGGCGCGCGTCGCCGGCCAGCGGGAGGAATATCTGGTGAAGGCGCTGCACGATTACAAATCAAGCGTTCGATCCGGCGGCGGCATGGCGGCGATGGCGGAAGTCGCCTTTCCGTTGAGCGAGGAAGAAATCACCGCGCTGTCGCATTATCTCGCCCACTTCAAGCAGTCTTCACCTTGAACTTGATGAAGCGCGCTTTGTGCCCGCGCCTTCCTGCCCGCCAACGCCTATAGCGTTTTCGAGCGAAGTGGATACCGGTTCGCGTGAAGAAAACGCGTCAAAACAAAAGATTAGAGCCTCGGTTCTGATTCAATCAGAACCGAAAAGGCTCTACGCCCGCTGGTTCTCGTACGCCTTCAGATGCGTATAGGCGATCCGCAATTTCGGCACCGGCACCTTGGCGGCGTCGCCGCGCGCGATCATGTCGCCCACGATATGATCGGCCTCGACCGGCGCACCGGCCTTGATGTCGCGGAACATCGATGCGGTCAGCGGTGAGCCTTCCGTCGTCAGCATGGAGTTGATGCGGGTCAGAAACGCCTCGCCTGGGGCATAGCCGGCGGCTTTTGCAACGGCGGTGCATTCATCGCGAACGCCGAGGATAAAATCGCGCCCGCCCGGCGCGGCCAGGATATGGCCGATTGCCGCGCGCATCAGCGATGTCGAACTTGCGAGCGTCGTGAGCAGGACCCACTTCTCCCACATCTCCAGCACGATTTTTTCGCTGGCCTGCGAACCGATATTTCCGGCGGCAAAATTCTCGGCGATGGCGCGGACGCGGTTCGACATGGCGCCGTCACGCTCGCCGAAGCTCAGCGATTGAAACACCGGTGCGAGCTGAACCACGTGGCGATGCTCGTTCAGCGTCGCGGCGATGCCGCACCAGCCGCCGAGGACGCGGTCCTTGCCGAAGCGGGTGTCGAGAACATCAAGATGACGCATGCCGTTGAGGAGCGGAATGATCGCGGTTTGCGGTCCGACCGCGGGGGCAAACGACTTGATGGCGTCGTCGAGATCGAACGCCTTGCAGCTCAACAGCACGACGTCGAATTTTTCGTTGAGCTTGTCGGCCTGCACGGTTGGCGGATTTTGCAGCGTTACATCGCCGTTAGGGCTTTTTATCACAAGGCCGTCGCGGGCAAGTTCCGCCGCGCGCCCCGGGCGCACCAGGAATGTCACGTCGCGCCCGGCCTGAAGCAGCCTGCCGCCAAAAAACCCGCCGATCGCGCCGGCGCCGACCGCAACAATGCGCATGCTCTACTCCCCTTTTTGCTGTTCTAGAGCATGATCCGGAAAAGTGGAAACCGGTTTTCCCTTAGATTACAAACGCGGAACGCGTTTGCGCGGAGATCATGCTAAAAACAAAGTGATGGGATCATGATGCGATTCCGCCTAATCGCATCATGATCTAAAGCGCCGGCGCGGGAGAGGGAATAGCGAATGGAACAAAAGTCCATTCACCTTTTCTTGCCTACCACTTTTCTCCGAACGGGCGGATTTCAAGCTCGAAAGTCCAGGCGCTGCGCGGCTGCTGGTAAAGCTGCCAGTAGGCAGAAGCGACCGAGGATGGCGGCATCAGCAAATCGGGATTATCAAGCGCGTCCTTGCCCCAGAGTTGCTCGCGTCGTTCGCGCACCCAGGCGGTATCGACGCCGGCATCGATAATCAGATGCGCCACGTGGATGTTCTTCGGACCGAGCTCGCGCGCCATCGATTGTGCGACCGCGCGGAGCCCGAACTTGGCGCTGGCGAACGCCGCGTATCCGCTGCCGCCGCGCAAGGAGGCGGTGGCGCCGGTGAAGAAAACATTGCCCCTGCCGCGCGGCAACATCAGCCGCGCCGACTCGCGGCCGGCAAGAAAGCCTGCCCAGCACGCCATTTCCCAGACCTTGCGGAAAACGCGATCCGTGGTCTCAAGGATAGGGAAGTTGACGTTGGCGCCCACGTTGAAGATGGTTAACTCAAGCGGCGCGTGGCCGTCGGCATCATTCAGAAATGCGGCAACCTCATCCTCCTTGCGCGCATCCAGTGTGCGGGCGACGATCGATCCGCCGGCCTCCTCGATCTCCCTGACCAGAGGCCCGAGTTTGGCGCCGTCGCGGCGCCCGGCAAACACGGTGAAACCTTCGGAGGCAAATTTTTTTGCGATCTCGGCGCCGATGAAATCGCCGGCACCGATCACCGCGACCGTCGCGTTGCGCTTTTGCATGCATCTTCTCCTGCTCTCATCCTCAAGGAGCGGCGTCTTCGCCGCGGCTCGAAGGATGAGGCTGCCTTGAGGACTTTTAGTTTGAGACGACGCTGGCGCGGCTCTCGGCCGCGAGGTTCACTATTTGCCCAAAATCGTCTCCTCGACGTCGCGCAACTGCTCCTTGCCGAAAAACATTTCCTTGCCGACAAAAAAGGTCGGCGAGCCGAATGCGCCCCGCTCGACCGCGGATTGCGTGTTCTGCACCAACTTGGCCTTGACCTCGGGCTCTTGGGCGCGCACAAACAATTTTGCGGCATCGAGGCCGGAGGCCGTGAATGCCTGCATCGCCACTTCCGGGTCGTCCATCTTCTTCGGCTCGACCCACATGTGGTGGAACGCCGCGTCCACATATTTCTCGAAAGCGCCTTCCAATTGGGCTGCGATGGCACCGCGCATCAGGTTGAGCGTGTTGACCGGAAAGAACGGGTTCCAGGTATAGGGTTTCACGTGGAAGCGCTTCAAGAAACGCTCGGTCTCAAGCGCATGAAATTCGGGCTTGTTCCTGATGCCGGCAAGCGTTTCCGCCGGCGATCTGTTGTTTGTGGCCTTGAAGATGCCCCCGAGCAGAATCGGCACATATTCAAAGTTGACGCCGATCCGCTGTTCGATCGCCGGGATCGCCTCGTGGCTGAGATACGCGTTGGGGCTGCCGAAATCGAACAGGAATTGCGGGGCTTTCGCGCTCACAGCGGTCTCCCTGAGTTTCTTATATGACATTCGTCATTCCATCGACCCTAGCGCTTCAGGCCCGCGGGATCAACCGGAACCGGCCTCCGATTTGCGGCGGAACGCAGTTTCTGCCAGCGCCAGCGCGAAATCACGCACATCCGCGGGCCACGCGGCGATCAATTGCTTGAAAAGGACGGCCTCGTTGGCGAACAACGCGCGGATAGCCTCCTCGTAATGCGGCCTGTTGCCGCCCATGGCCGACATGAACCGATGGGCCGCGCCACGGGCTTGCCCGATGCCATCCCGGCCCTCGCCGCTCCCGCGCGCTTCATCGACCAGCCGGCGCAGCGCAACCGAAGCGCCTCCCGGCTGCTGCGCCAGCCATTCCCAGTGCCGTGGCAGCAGGGTCACTTCGCGGGCGACCACGCCGAGTTTCGGCCGGCCCGGGCCGCGCGGAGCGGACGCCGCGACGTTTGCGGATGCGCCTGCCGTCTCTGATCGCGCCGCCACGCCAGCAAGGGCACCGCGCCAATCGATATCGATGGGGCCGCCAGTGCTCGAATCGAAGATCAGGATCGACGCACCCCTGCGCCGATCAATCGCCACTTTCGCGGCACGAGCCACCGCGCGAAGACTACCGGCGCCGATCCGGCGGTCCCCTTCGAAGGCGACATAAGCGGGTGGTTGCAAGCCCATCGTGGATGGCGATCCAATTAGGGAGATATTATCCGGGTAAATCAAACCGTCAATAATACCCGCCTAGAACAAATCCGCCCGCGAATGCCTCGACTTTCGTCATTGCCGCTGGCACCACCAAATGAATGCCTTCCGCCGCTGAGGACCGACTCCATGCTCACCGTCCACCATCTGAACAATTCCCGTTCCCAGCGCGTGCTTTGGCTCCTCGAAGAACTCGGCATCCCCTATGAGATCGTGCGCTACCAACGTCAGCCCGACATGCGGGCGCCGCCCGAACTGCGCGCCGTCCATCCGCTCGGAAAATCCCCTGTTATCACCGACGGCGGCAACACCATCGCGGAATCGGGCGCGATCGTCGAATACCTCGTCGGCACCTATGGCAACGGCCGCCTGATCCCGCCGGAAAAAACGCCGGAGCGACTCCGTTACACCTATTGGCTGCACTACGCGGAAGGCTCCGCCATGCCGCCGCTGCTGCTGAAGCTGCTATTCACCGTGATGCCGAAGCGCGCGCCCGCGTTGCTGCGGCCCCTCGTGCGCAAGGTCTCGAACCAGGCGCTCACGACCCTCGTCAACCCGCAGCTCAAGCAGCACATGGCATTCTGGGAGGGCGAGCTTTCGAAAAGCGAGTGGTTCGCCGGCAAAGAGTTCACCGCAGCCGACATCCAGATGAGTTTTCCTCTGGAAGCAGCCGCAGCGCGCGGCGGGCTCGAGCACGGTCACCCCAGATCGACGGCGTTTTTGGAGCGCATTCATGCGCGCCCGGCCTACAGGCGCGCCCTGGAAAAGGGCGGACCTTACGCGGTCGGGCGCTGAACGCCCGGCTAGCCCGATTTCTGAACGCCGCCCGTTGTCGCCAGCCGCGTCACGGTGACGCCGGGCGGCGCCACGTCGTCATCGGGCACAAAGAAATCCTGCGCCAGCGGCACTGTCGGGTCGACTCGGTAATGCTCGAAGTCACGCACCCCACTTGCGTAAAGCACCTTGTCGTCGATGCAGAATTGCCCGGTGAATTCGCGCGACGGCCGGGTGAGAATGGCGTGAGCCGCATCCCCCATGATCTCCGGCTTGCGGCTCGCACGCATCATCGCGTCGCCGCCGAGCAGATTGCCGACCGCGGCGGTGGCAATCGTGGTGCGCGGCCACAGCGCATTGACCGCAACGCCCGCATCCCGCAGTTCGCCGAAAAGGCCGAGCACGCACATGCTCATGCCGAACTTTGCAATAGTGTAGGCGGTCGAATGCTCGAACCATTTCACTTTCATGTCGAGCGGCGGCGACAGCATCAGGATGTGCGGGTTTTCGGCCTTCTTGAGATGCGGGATGCAGTATTTCGACACCATGAAGGTGCCGCGGGTATTGATTCCCATCATCAGATCGAATCGCTTCATCTCGGTTGCCTGCGAATTCGTGAGGCTGATCGCGCTTGCGTTGTTGACGCAAACATCAATGCCGCCGAATTCGGCGGCGGTCTTGTCGATCGCCGCCATCACCTGCGCTTCGTCCCTGATGTCGCAGAGTATCGGCAGGGCCTTGCCGCCGGCGGCGCGGACTTCATCGGCGGCGGTGTAGATCGTGCCCTTGAGTTTTGGATGCGGCTCCGCCGTCTTCGCGGCAATCGCAATGTTGGCACCGTCACGCGCGGCACGCAGAGCGATCGCGAGTCCGATGCCGCGGCTGGCACCGGAGATGAACAACGTCTTGCCCTTCAGCGATGTCATCGGCAAACCTCCGGTTGGTATCCGTTTCCGCGGAAGCTTACAGCCACTTCGCCCGCACGCGGGAGGTAATTCTTCCAAATCCTGATAGTTTGTGGCCCTCTATTGCCCGGCCGCATCCGCGCCGCGGGTTCTCGGGTCGGGTGCGCCGAGCGTTCCCTTGGAGGTCACGGCGATCGAATTGGCAGAACCCTGCGCCATCGGCCCCACCACGTGATGGCCTTTGGCGCTGAGCGCGGCCAGCGTGTCCTCGCTGAAACCGCGCTCGACCCGCACTTCGTCCGGCAGCCATTGATGGTGCAGGCGCGGCGCCGATACGGCTGCACCCGCATCCATGTCGTAATCGAGCACGTTGACGATCACCTGCAACACGGTCGAGATGATGCGGCTGCCGCCAGGTGACCCGGTCACCAGCACCGGCTTGCCGTCTTTGAGCACGATGGTCGGCGTCATCGATGACAAGGGCCGTTTGCCCGGGCCGGGCAAATTGGCCTCGAATCCGACCAGCCCATAAGCGTTGGATGCGCCAGGCGCTGCGGTGAAATCATCGAGCTCATTGTTGAGCAGGACGCCGGTTCCATCGGCGATCAGGCCGACCCCATAGCTGAAATTGAGCGTGTAGGTGTTGCTGACCGCATTCCCGAGGCTGTCGACGACGGAGAAATGCGTGGTGTTGCTGCCCTCGCGTGGTTGCGCGGCGGACAGCGCGGCTGAGGGCGTCGCATGGTCGAGATCGATGCTCGCGCGCTGCTTTGCCGCGTAGTCCTTCGAAATCAGGTTGGCCACCGGCGCTTTGACGAAGGCGGGATCGCCGAGATAGCGCGCGCGGTCGGCATAGGCGCGTTTCATCGCCTCGATCAGGACGTGCAGCGAGGGCACCGAGCCTTGCTTCATGTCCCGCAGCGGAAAGCCCTCAAGGATGTTCAAGGTCTCGAGCAGCACGATCCCGCCCGAGGACGGTAGCGGCATCGAGACGATTTCGTAGCCACGATAGGTACCGCGCACCGGCTCGCGGATGGCCGGCTGATACGATTTGAGATCGTCCAGCGTCATGATGCCACCGGCCTCCCTGATCGCCTTCACCAGCTTTTCGGCAACCTCGCCCTCGTAGAATCCACGCGGCCCGCGTGCCGCGATTGCAGAGAGAGTGACAGCGAGATCGCTCTGGGTCAGCGTATCGCCCTCGCGCAGTGACGTTCCGTCCTCGCGGGAAAAGAGCTTGGCCGATGATGTCCAGCGCGCCAGCCACGGATGCACGCCGGGCAAACTGTCGGCGATATCGTCGGTGACGAGGAAACCATTTCGCGCCAGATCGATCGCGGGCTGCAGCAGCTCCGCAAGCGTGAATTTTCCCGAACCATATTTCTCGAGGGCGAGCGCCAGGCCCGCAGGCGTGCCGGGAATGCCGATGCCGAGCGCGGAATCGCGTGATTTCGCTGCATCAGGCTTGCCGTCGGCGCCAAGGAAGATGTCGGATGTGATCGCACCGGGTGCAGTCTCGCGATAGTCGATCGCAACGTCTTCGTGGCGAGCCGCCAAATGGATGACCATGAATCCGCCGCCGCCGAGGTTGCCTGCGCGGGGGTAGGTCACCGCCATGGCGAAGCCGGTTGCCACCGCCGCATCGATCGCGTTGCCGCCGCGCCGCAGGATGTCGGCGCCAGCTCGCGCCGCCGTTTTTTCCTGGGCAACCACCATGCCGCGTTCGGCGACCATCGGCTGAGCGCTGTCGGACGGGGCTGGCTTGTAGAGAGCGCGGCCTTGCTCCTGTGCTGCTGCGGGCAACGTGAAGATCACCGCGAACGCAATGCCGATAAAAAGCCTGCGCATGGCTACTGTCAGGGACATCATCGAAAATCCGTCGGTAGTTGAGGCCGGTTCGGCCAAGAAAAGCGCAAGGGTATTGCAGCCCCCCAATGCTATATGGCTTTCGACACGAAGGGCAAAACGTCTTCCTCGTGATGGATAGGGATTATTTGCATGGCGGGGACGGCCGCGGCGGCGCCTGATGCGGGCATCCAGCAGAAATATCCTCCGCGGGCCGCCGTCATCAGCTGGATTTTCTTCGCCTGGGCAGCGGAGCCTTTTTTCACGCTGATCACCACTTTCGTATTCGCGCCTTATTTCGCCACCCATGTGGCGGCCAACCCGGCGCGCGGGCAGGCATTGTGGGGCTTTGCGACGGCGGCTTCGGGGCTGGTCATCGCCTTGCTGTCGCCGGTGCTCGGGGCAGTTGCGGATGCGAGCGGTCATCGCAAGCCGTGGATCGCCGCCTTCGGCGCACTCCTGGTCATAGGGTCCTCGCTGATGTGGTTTGCAAGGCCCGGCGATCCCAGCACGATTCCGGCGCTGCTCGCGGCTTACGGGATTGCATCGATCGGCGTCGAGTTCGCCTTCGTTCAACAATTCGATGATGCCGACGCTGGTCCCGCCGAACCGCATCGGTCGCTTGTCCGGAACCGGCTGGGCGGTGGGCTATGTCGGCGGCATTCTCAGCCTCGTTCTGGTGCTTGGCTTTCTCGCCGCAAGCCCGCAGAGCGGCCACACGCTGTTCGGGTTCACACCCCTGTTCGGGCTCGATCCCCTTACCCATCAGGGCGACCGGATCACCGGTCCCCTCACAGCGATCTGGTTCGTGGTGTTCGCGCTGCCGATGTTTGTCTTCACGCCGGATTATCCCGCCAAGCGCTCCATCCGCGAAGGCCTGCGGGAAGGAATGGTTGAACTGAAGCAAACGCTGCGCGAGCTGCCGAAGCAGAAATCGATCGCGGCATTCCTGCTCGCCAACATGATCTATACCGACGCCCTGGTATCGCTGTTTGCCTTTGGCGGCATTTACGCGGCTGGCACGTTCGGATGGAACACGATCCAGATCGGCACCTTCGGCATCATCCTTGCCATCGCGGGCACTTTCGGCGCCTGGCTGGGCGGCAAGCTCGACGACAGGCTTGGCCCGAAACGCGTGATTGCGGGCAGCATGTTGGTTCTGCTGTTTGCGATTATCGCGATTCTGACAGTGGACAAGGAGAGGATCTTGTTCGTGAGGGTCGCGCCTCCGGTACCAAATGCGCCGCTGTTTGATTCAGCCGCAGAACGCGCCTATCTGGTGCTGGGATGCCTGATCGGCATGGCCGGCGGGCCGCTGCAGGCGGCGTCACGGACGCTGTTGATCCGCATGGCACCGAGGGATCGCATTACCCAATATTTCGGTCTGTTCGCGCTGACCGGAAAGATCACTTCTTTCGTCGGACCATTGCTGATCGGCATCGTCACGGCGGTGACGATGAGCCAAAAGGCCGGCATGGCGGTGCTGGTGCTGTTTTTCGCGGCCGGCCTCGCGCTGCTCGCAAGAGTGCGCTAGCGACGGATGAAATCAGGTTGATCTTTAACAGCGCCAAAGGTGTGCTCCCTCCTTGCGGGAGAGGGAACCGTTCAGCTGAAAGATCGATTCAAAGGTCATCACGCTTTAGCGCTCGCGAAAATGACAGGAAAGTCGCTCAGTGCCGGAAGTGGCGCACGCCGGTGAACACCATGGCGATGCCGTGATCGTCGGCGGCCTTGATCACCTCGTCGTCGCGTACCGAGCCGCCGGGTTGAATGACGGCCGTAGCGCCGGCCTCGACGCAGGCGAGCATTCCGTCGGCAAAGGGGAAGAACGCGTCGGAAGCCACCACCGAACCCCTGGTCAGCGGCGCGGCGAGCTTTAATTCGTTCGCCGCATCCAGCGCCTTGCGCGCGGCGATGCGCGCGGCGTCGACCCGGCTCATCTGGCCGGCGCCGATGCCGACCGTGGCGAGGTCCCTGGCATAAACAATGGTGTTGGATTTGACATGCTTGGCGACGCGGAAGGCAAACCGCAAGTCCCGCAGCTCGGCCTCACCGGGCGCGCGCCTGGTCACAACCTCCAGCGCCATGTCATCGACGACAGCATTGTCGCGGCTTTGCACCAGAAAACCTCCGGCGACCGTCTTTGCGGTCAGTCCGCTCGCGCGCGGGTCGGGCAGCCCGCCGGCCAGAAGCAGCCGCAAGTTTCGCTTGGCGGCGACGATGGCAACAGCTTCCTCGGTGGCATCGGGTGCGATGATCACTTCGGTGAAGATTTCGGTGATGGCGCGCGCGGCTTCTTCATCCAGCGTCCGGTTGAGCGCGACAATGCCGCCAAAGGCCGAGGTCGAATCGCAGGCCAATGCTTTTCGGTAGGCGCTGACGAGATCGACGCCTTCAGCGACCCCACAGGGGTTGGCGTGCTTGACGATCACGCAAGCCGCGGTGCGCGCCGCATCGAATTCGGCGATGCATTCGTAAGCCGCGTCCGTATCGTTGATATTGTTGTACGATAGTTCCTTGCCCTGCACCTGCCGCGCGGTTGCCACGCCCGGCCGGGAATCGGCCATGCGATAGAACGCGGCCGTCTGGTGCGGGTTTTCGCCGTAGCGCAGCGGCTGGATCAGCCGCCCGCCGAAGGCGCGGAAATCCGGTGCCTCGGTCTTGAGCTCGCGCGCGAACCAGTTCGAAATCGCCGCGTCATAGGCCGCGGTGCGGGCGTAGGCTTTTGCAGCAAGCCGCCGTCGCAGCGAAAGCGTGGTGGCGCCTTGATTGGCAGCGAGCTCGTCGAGCACGGCCTGGTAGTCCTGCGCTTCCACGACCACGGCGACGTCTTCGTGGTTCTTGGCCGCCGCGCGGATCATGGCAGGGCCGCCGATGTCGATGTTCTCGACGCAGTCGGTAAAACCGGCGCCCTTGTCGACGGTTGCTTCGAATGGATAGAGATTGACCGCGAGCAGATCGATCGGCGCGATGCCGTGCGCCGTCATGGCGCTGGCATGTTCGGCGTTGCCGCGGATCGCCAGTAATCCGCCATGGACCTTCGGATGAAGGGTCTTGACCCTTCCATCCATCATCTCCGGAAATCCGGTCAGTTCCGCAACATCCTTCACTTTCAACCCGGCCGCGGCAATCGCCTTGGCGGTGCCGCCGGTAGAGACGAGTTCGACGCCATGGCCGGCCAGTGCACGGGCGAATTCGATCAGCCCGGATTTGTCAGAAACGGACAGGAGGGCGCGGGTAACTCGGCGCGGGCGGTCGGTCATGCCTCAATCCCAAATGACTAAAAGCGTGATCCGGAACAATGGGAGCCGGTTTGCTCCGCGACCAACGTGAAAAATGCGTCGGCGGAGTTCATGCTTGAACGACAATTCCAGAGCGCGGTTGCGATTGGACGATAAGCCCTCGCGCCTCAAGGTTGGCCGGGTAGCACGGTTTTGCCAGCCACGAAACCGGCACTCGTTCAATAGCGACATCTTGGTCACAAGAATCATAGCGGCAGTTCCGGTTCGCGCCGCGCGCTGCGTTTCGCCGAGGTGGCGGAGGCCGATGTGGCCGAGCGCAGGAAGGTCCAGCGGATGGAAGGCGCGTGGCGCGAATCCTGGCGAATTACGATCTGGGCGGAGCGGCGGGGACCGTCGTTGCCCGCCAGAAACACGCTGTCTTCCAGCGAGACCTTGTCGTCGAGCGCCTCAAAGGTCCAGACGTCGCGGTTGGGCAACACCAGCATGACGCCGCGCGCGTCGCTGAGACGGCTGGCCTTGACGGAAGGGTGCAGGTGAAACCGCAGCACATAGCCGATCTCCTTGCCCTTGATCCGGCCACCCGGCGGGGGCGAGATCGTATCCTCGCCGTCAAGTCTTTTACCGTCATGCGAGAGCAGCAAGGTTCGGCGATGCAGCACACCGAACCTGTCGAGATAGCCGTCGTGGGACATCGTCAGTAGCACGCCGTTGTCGACAATCTCGCGACGGCTTTCCACCTCGCTCGGCCCGCTGACGATCGGGGCGCCCTGCAACAGCCGCTTCACTGCCGAGAGTTCGACGAACTGGCATGAGGAAACGTCGTGGCAGGTCAGAGTCGAATGCGCCGGCGTGCTGCGGGCAAAGCTGCGCCAGTTGTCGCGGCTGGTCGACGGCATGCCGCAATTGATGACGATGCGGCTTGCTCCCGACGACAATTCGAACGAAAGACAGCCGGCGTGGGCATCCTGGCTGACGCTCGGCGGCGGCGAGGGGCCAGCATCCGTGATGAGGGTGGTGGTGCCGGCATCGAGGCGCTGAAAGCCGGTGTGCGGCATGCTCGCCATCGGCGCACCATGGGCGTCGTCATAGGCAAGCAACGTCGCCAGTACGTCGGAAGGCGCGCTGCTCATGCCGTTGAAGAGCGCGAAGCTGCCGTCGCCGTGACGGAAAAAACGCAGCATCGGCATCATGCGGTCGATCGCATTCAACAAGGCCGGAGGCGGCGCGATGTTTCGGGCTGCAAAGGTCTGCCGCAGCGGCAGCAGGTCGGTCAGAAGTTCGATCAGCGCGCCGGGATTTCGCGAAATGTGTCCGCCATCGGGGAGAATCTGTCGTTGCAATTCGTCGGAAAGCTTTCGCGCCGCGTTACGAATGTGCCGTACCTGATTGGCGAGGCAGAGCGAAGCGTAAGAAAGCGCGATCAGCACCTGCAACCGCGCCACACCGTCGGGAATATCGATCATGGTGTAGCGCAGGTAGCGGATTTCGCGGGTCAGTCCGCGCAGATAGCGCCGATAAAACTTGCCATCGGTATCGCCGAGGACGAGCGGGGCCTGCGACAATAGCGAGATCACGCGGCGCGCCAGCACGTCGGCACGACGGCCCACCGGTCGTTTATTGGCCTGATTTGAAAGCCAGTCATCGACCAGGGAACGTGCATTGGCGCGGGTAAGCGCGGTATCGGCGGCGCGCAAATGCCGAAGCCATCCGAAGCCGAGGAGCGCCACTTCCCAATCTTCCGACGGCGGCTCGAGATCAAAAATCGAACGGCCGTGGCAGGTCACGATCTTGCCGGCGAACACGAAGCGCCCGGCATAGATTTCGGCGGCGCGGGTAGCGTCAGCCGTACGCAGATCGTGCGGTGCGATGATGAGACGATCGGTGCGGCCCGGCCACAGGCGCGACAGCGCCAGCGAACTGCCGCTTGCGCGCGCCAGCGTGCTGCGGGCGAAGCGGGCCATGACCAGCGTCGAGATACGTCTGCGTTGAGCGACCGACACGCCTTGCCTTGGTTGGGAGGATTCTTTGGCGAATCCTTTTAATCCGGAAACGTGGCCAAGACACCCTCTTGAAACCGCGCGAATCAGCGCGGCAGGGCTAAAAACGGTGTAGAATCAGGATTTAACGAGGCGGGCGGCGTAGAAACCGTCGAGCCCGCCAAGCCGCGGGTCCTGGTGCGGCATGTGGCAGGGCAGGGTGCGCAGATCGCCCTCACTGGTGAGGATTTCGATCAAGCCCGCGACCTCGCCCGGCTTGATCGGCAGGCGCTTGATCGCCGATTCCGACGCCATGAGTTCCGATACCGCCTGTTCACCCTCCTCAGGCTCGAGCGAACAGGTGCAATAAACCAGCGTCCCGCCGGGCCTCAGTGCCGCCACCGCCCCTTGCAGAAGACGCTTCTGCGCCGCCACCAGTGGAGGGATATCGGATTCAAGCCGCAGCCAGCCGATATCGGGATGCCGGCGAATGGTCCCGGTCGAGGTGCAGGGAGCGTCGAGCAGAATGCCGTCGATCTTTCTATGGTGATTTTTTTCCAGCCATTCGGCCCCTTCGGCGACCACCATTTCCGCATTCAGCGCAAGGCGAGCCAGATTATCGCGAAGCCGCCCCATTCGGGTGGGCGAACGGTCGACGGCGATCACACGCGCCCCGGCCTGAACGAGTTGCGCGGTTTTGCCGCCCGGCGCGGCGCAGAGATCGACGACGGTCTTGCCGGCCACGTCGCCCAACAATCGCGCCGGCAAGGCGGCGGCCGCGTCCTGCACCCACCATTGTCCTTCCGAGAAGCCCGGAAGCATCGTCACCGAGCCCTGCAACAGCGTGCGCACGGATCCCGTCGGCAGCATTTCGCCGTGCAGACGGGTCGCCCACTGCGCCGGATCGGACTTTACAGTAAGATCAAGAGAGGGCTCATGGCCGATCGCAGTCGCGATGTCACGTGCGACGGAGGGGCCGTAATGGCTGCTCCAGCGCGCCATCAGCCAAGGCGCGACGTCAAGCGCCTGTGATTTGACCTCGTCGATCAGCGGCTGGCCCTCACGCGCGCAGCGGCGCAACACCGCGTTGACGAGCCCCGCATATTTCGCGGCCCGCCGATCCGACTGCACCAGTCGCACGGAGAGATCCACTGCGGCGTGGTCGGGCACGTCCATCCAGAGAATCTGGGCAGCGCCGATCAAAAGCGCGCTCTGCGCACGCGGTGCATCGGTCGGCACGCCGCGATCGAGCAGCCGCGACAGGACATGGCCGAGCGTCCCCAGCCGGCGCAAAATGGTCGCCACCAGGCGGCGCATCAGGGCGCGGTCGCGATCGGAGAGGTTCCTCAGTCCCGGATGGGCCGCAGCGCCATCGAGCTGTTCGTCGAGGGTACGGTGCTTGTGCAGGACGCCGTCAAGAATATCCGCCGCGATCCGACGCGCCGGCAGACCGGGCGCTTCGGACGACTGGGCGAATCGTTGTTGGGGCATGGAGCTCCAATATCTTGCGAAATCGGACAGCAGTTCGCATTTCAGCTGTTGCCATCGACTAAGGGTTGGCGAATCCCTTTGGCAGCAGAATATGCCAAATGTAAGAATCTACTCTGTGACTTCACGGATCGGAAGTGACCTGCGCCGCCGGAGGCTGAATGAAGCGGGCTGATAAGGCAGCTGGAATCTATCGATGACGGACGATCTTTCCCGCTCAACAGCGGATGCATCCGGGCCAAAACGCAAGCCGCTTTCGCCCGCAGCACAACGCGCGCTCGCAGAGGCCGAAGCACGACGGCTCGCGGTTGCACCCGCCAGCAAGCCCTGGCCCAGGGAATTTCAGGGGCCTGAGGGCCCCGAGCCCACGAGATATGGCGACTGGGAAGTCAAGGGCATCGCCTCGGATTTTTGACCCGGACGTCACAAAGATAACGATCAGTGCGTCACCACCACGGTCGTGCCGACAGATACCCGCCCATAAAGGTCGGTGATGTCGGGATTGAGCATGCGGATGCAGCCATAGGAGACAAAGCCGCCGACCGAACCCGGCATGTTGGTCCCGTGGATCGCGTACTCGCCACCGGCCAGTGTCATCGCGGCGACGCCCATCGGGTTGCGCGGCGAGCCGCCAGGGATGACATCCGGTATATGCGGCTTGTCCCGCCTCACTTCGGCCGGCGGCGACCAGGCCGGATGGAGGTATTTGCCGTTGATTTGAGTGGTACCGGCCCATTGCTTGCCGTATTTGCCGACGCCGACCGGATAACGAACGGCGTGGTTCTGATCGATGACGTAATAGAGCCTGCGCTCGTTGGTCCTGATCACGATGGTCCCGGGCGAATAGTCGCCCCGGAATCCGACCACATCCGGCTGCGCCTGAGCTTCGGTGGTGCCCAACGCTCCCAATCCGATAGTGGCCGCCAGAGCCACCGCAATCCTCAACGACATTGACCTCTCCGATACCGAGCCTGACCTTCCGAGGCGGTCCACTTCCGACCGGCGCCGCCAGAGAAACCGCTTTCCCACGAAATCTTAACCGCGCGAGTTAACTGAATGTTTGTCACGCCAGGGCTGGGACTGGTTCTGCGACAGCAAAAAAGAAAATGTTCAAAACAAAGTAAATGACCGGAAAACCACACCCCCGCAGCAAACCTCCGTGAAACGCCCGCCTCCGGATGACAATGGCGTGAGCGGCATGTTCGCGATCGCTCATGCCCATGGCTGCCTATCCTGATCGGCGCGCGCGGACGCAACCGAATCCGCATCGACCGATGTCGACGACGCCGTATTGATGTCTGTGATTCCAGCCGCCGGTCAACCGCAAAAGGCGCGGTGAAGGATCGCGCCTTCGCGGTTCAACCCCGAAGTTGCGCGCGTTACGCCGGCGCGTCCTTCTTGTTCTGGCGATGTTTGACGAGATCGTCGACCACCGCAGGGTCCGCAAGTGTCGAGGTATCGCCGAGGCTTCCCGGCTCGTCCTCGGCAATCTTGCGCAGGATCCGGCGCATGATCTTGCCGGAGCGGGTTTTCGGCAAACCGGGCGCAAACTGGATCTGATCAGGGGAAGCGATCGGGCCGATCTCCTTGCGGACCCACGCCACCAACTCCTTGCGCAGTTCCTCACTCGGCTCGGTGCCGGCCATGAGCGTCACATAGGCATAGATGCCCTGGCCCTTGATGTCGTGCGGATAGCCGACGACCGCGGCCTCGGAGACCACCGCATGCGCCACCAGCGCGCTTTCGACCTCGGCTGTGCCCATGCGATGGCCGGAGACGTTGATCACGTCATCGACGCGCCCGGTGATCCAGTAATAACCGGCGGCATCGCGCCGGCATCCATCACCGGTGAAATATTTGCCTTTGTAGGTCGAGAAATAGGTTTGCTCGAAACGGGCGTGATCGCCATAGACCGTGCGCATTATTCCAGGCCATGGTCTGGTGATACAAAGGTTGCCTGTGGCTTCGCCGGCCATCACCTGGCCGTCGGCATCGACGATCTCGGGCACAATGCCGAAGAACGGCAGCGTGGCCGAGCCCGGCTTGAGCTTGATGGCGCCGGGCAGCGGCGTGATCAAAATGCCGCCGGTTTCGGTTTGCCACCAGGTATCGACGATCGGACAGCGGTCCTCGCCGACCACGCGGTGATACCATTCCCACGCTTCCGGATTGATCGGCTCGCCGACGCTGCCCAGCAGGCGAAGCGATTGGCGCGACGTCTTCTTCACCGGCTCATCGCCGCCCTGCATGAGCGCGCGGATCGCGGTGGGCGCGGTGTAGAAGGTGTTGACCTTGTGCTTGTCGACGACGTTCCAGAACCGCGAATTGTCGGGGTAATTCGGCACGCCTTCGAACATCAGCGTGGTCGCGCCATTGGCGAGCGGCCCGTAGAGAATGTAGCTGTGGCCTGTGACCCAGCCGACGTCGGCGGTGCACCAATAGATGTCGCCTTCATGATAGTCGAACACGTACTGGTGCGTCATCGCGGCGTAGACGAGATAACCGCCGGTGGTGTGCAGCACGCCCTTGGGCTGGCCGGTCGAGCCGGAGGTATAGAGGATGAAGAGCGGATCTTCCGCGTGCATATGCTCGCACGGGCATTCCGTCGTCACCATCTCGGCAGCCTGGTGGTACCAGAGGTCGCGTGACGGCTTCATGTCGACTTTGGCGCCGGTGCGCTTGACAACGACCACCCAGTCAACGCCCTCGGTCTTGGCGAGCGCCGCATCGACATTGGCCTTCAGCGGCACCTTCTTGCCGCCGCGCAATCCCTCGTCCGCGGTGATAATGACCTTGGACTGGCAGTCATTGATACGCTGGGCGAGGCTGTCCGGCGAGAAGCCCGCGAACACCACCGAATGAATCGCGCCGATCCGCGCACAGGCGAGCATCGCATAGGCCGCTTCCGGAATCATGGGCAGATAGATCGTGACGCGGTCACCCTTCTTGACGTTGCGGGTGCGCAGGATGTTGGCAAACTTGCAGACCTCGTCGTGCAGCTGACGATACGTGATGTGCTTCGACTCCGAAGGGTCGTCGCCTTCCCAGATGATGGCGGTCTGGTTGCCGCGCTTTTCGAGATGGCGGTCGACGCAGTTCCAGGCCGCGTTGAGAACGCCGTCCTCGAAATACTTGATTGAAATGTTGCCGGAAGCGAACGACCAGTTCTCGATCTTGTGGGGAGGCTTCATCCAGTCGAGGCGCTTGGCCTGTTCGGCCCAGAAGCCGTTGGGGTCCTTGATCGAGCGCGCATACATTTCGCGATATTTGGCGTCGTCGATCCAGGCGCGCCTGGCCCAGTCGGCCGGTACGTCGTAAATTTTCTCGGACATTCTTTTCCTCCACCGTGCGGCGCACTCTCGAGCCGTCTTGATTGTTGAAATAAGTATGCGCCGGGCCTGACGGCGCCGACAAGCGGAACAACCATGCCCGATCACTACAACCTTCGGCGGGGCGCGCGTTGCGCGGGATCAATTGATGAATTTGATCGCAAGCGCGCCAGGTCTCGGCAGCCCGTTTGGCATTTTCGGCTACGTCGAATCGACGCAGGCAGGCTCCGTCGGTCGATGCAGGTAACATATAACCGCAATGATCCGACCGGGGGGACTAGCGCTGCGCGCGATAACCCCCTAAATGGCGCCCCAGGGCCAAACGGCCGGGCCGGAACAAACTCGAAAAACCGGCATTAGCAGGATACGAGCGGAGCAAGGCGTCTAAAGCTATGGCGGATCAGCAGAATTTGGAGACTGCACGGCCCGATACGGCCGATCCTGCCGTCGCTTTGGCCAAGGCGCTCGGGCAATGGCCGCCGGCGCCGCCGAAGGCGCTTGCCTCCCGGACGCCGGGCAAGGTGCCCGGCATGCCCGGTCCTACCGTGGAATCGCTGGCCCAGGAGCTCGGTCTCAAGCTTGGCGACCAGAATCAGCTGACCATTCGCCGCATCAAGCGCGGCAAGGGCTATGCCTTCGTCCGCGCCAACGGCGCGCATATTCGCGATGCCCGCACCGTCCGCCGCCTGCATGCCATGGCGGTGCCGCCGGCCTATGCGGAGGTGCGCTATTCGCCCGACCCGACTTCGCATCTGCAGGCCGTGGGGCGCGATGCCGCCGGCCGCCTGCAATATCGCTATCACGCCGATTGGGAAAAGGTTCGCGAGCATCGCAAGGCGCATCGGCTGGCCAAGCTCGTCGCTGCCTTGCCGAAAATTCGCCGCAACGTCTCGATGCACCTGTCCGGCGAGGAGCCGACGCGTGAATTCGCTCTCTCCGCGGTAATCGAACTGATCGCGCGCACCGCGATCCGGCCGGGGAACGAATCCTATGCGCGGCTGAATGGCACACGCGGCGCCACCACGCTTTTGAAATCCAACGTCACGCTGGAAGACGACAGCATCGTGCTGACCTTCAAGGCCAAGGGCGGCAAGGCGGTGAAGAAGGAATGCAACGCCGCCAAGCTGGTGCGCGCGATCGGCATTCTGCAGAGCCTTCCGGGAAGACGCATGTTCCAGTATCGCGACGCTTCCGGCGTCGTGCGCACCGTTTCCACCACGACCGTCAACGGCTTCCTGCGCGAGATCGCCGGCATCAAGATTTCGCTGAAGGATTTTCGCACGCTGATGGCATCCGCCGTGGTGCTGGAATCGCTCTCGCGGATTTCGCCCGCCAAAAGCGCCCGCGGCCGCAATCGCCAGGTTCTGGACGCGATCCGCGCCGCCGCCGACCGGCTCTCCAACACGCCGGCGATCTGCCGCAAGAGCTATGTGCACGACACCATCGTCACGGCGTTCGAGGACGGCATTCTCGAGCGCTTTGCCGCGACCATGAAGGGTTGCCGCTCGCAGAAGAAGCGCGAGCAGCTTCTGGCCGAGGTAGTGATGGCGGCCGCGGCGTAAGGCTTGCTCCCTACCTTCTCCCCTTGCGGGAGAAGGTGACGCGGACGCAGTCCGCGTCGGATGAGGGGCCTCTTTACACACGTCAGACCTACCCCTCACCCGCCCTCGCCATCGCTCGGGCACCCTCTCCCGCAAGGGGAGAGGGGTAAACCGTCGCTAGCTCTCGCATAGTCGATAAGACACACATCCACATTCCCGCGGCACGAATCTGCCCGGGCTTTTGCCAGCCATGCCCCCGAAAATCAGAGGGCGCAGGGAATGCCGGATGCGCGGCGCGCACCCATAGCCTCGCGTGTAAAAGGAAAAACACACGAGCAAAGTCACCACAGGTACGCCGGAAGCGACCCGGCATTCCCTGCACGATGGTTTTAACGGTTTCCTTCGCGCTCTCCCTGGTGAGCCGGGCTTTGTTGCCACCATCACCTGCGAGATCATCGCCTCGACAGGCTTGACATAAGCGTCGGGATGTCAGGACCACACGACTTCGCCGTCCGCGATTCAAGCGCATTCGTCTTCCGCCAACCGCGTCCACCGCATCCCGCGCCCAACGTTCGTGACGATCGCGAAGCGCCCCTCTTCGAAAGCGCGGGACGGCGCGAATCGTGCCGGTGATTTGGGGGCGAGATCAACGCCGCGTGCGTGCGGCGAATTGGCACGACGGGCAAATCAGCGTTGGTGCGGGAAATCGTGTCAAGAGCTTCCTTCGCGTTCTTGCCAGGCTCACACTGTCATTTTGGCGCGCGCATGGGCGCGAAACGGATATTCCGGGAATCCCCAGCAACATTCAAAATCTTGAAACAAGATTTTACGTTTCATGCAACGAAATGGATACGCGTGCGATAGTCGATCTCCGCTTGGAAACACGCGATAGGGGAAATCTATGGTCAGCCGCATTGTTCGTCCGCTGTTCGGCGCGCTTGTTCTGCATGTTTTCTTTTCGTCGGGTTTGGCGCAGGCCCAGGCGCCCGCCCCCGAAGCCATAGCTGCGGCCAGGGAGTTGGTCGAGACCATGCATCTGAACGATCAATATAATGCAATCGTTCCGGGGTTCATCAAGAAGTTCAAGCCGACCATTGTTCAGGGGCGCGCCGACGTCGAACGGCAATACGATGCTCTCACCCCCGCGATAATCGATGTCTTTCGGCAGCGGGTGTCGGAGATGAGCGACGCGGCGGCGCTCGTCTACGCAAACAATTTTTCAATTGACGATCTTCACGCGCTCAACGAGTTCTACAAAACCCCGACCGGGCGGAGATTACTGCAAAAACTGCCAACCATATCGCAGGAGATGTTGGTTGCCGGGATGAAGTTCGGTCGATCCGTTGGTGAAGAGGTGCAACGGCGAATGATCGAGGAACTGCGTAAAAAAGGCGTCACTCTTTGAAGCGCAATATGCATCGACGGTCCTGCAACCGGTTTTTGGCAGCATAATCGCGCGTGCGCGCCCGGGATCCATGATCATAAATGGTGCGTATTGCGCTACGCCGGGGCCGATGCTTGCTCCACGATCAATGCTGGTGGCTATGGGTCCCGGCTTTCGCCGGGACGACGTTAACGCTGTGGCGGCTTCACACCCCGCCCATCTTGCAGACGATTTTCCATTCGTCCGCCGTCACCGGCTGCACCGACAGCCGCGAATATTTCACCAGCGCCATGGTGGCGAGTTTTTTCTCGGCCTTGATTGCCACCATCGTCACCGGCGTTTTCAGCGGCTTGTCGGCCTTGATGTCGACGCAGACGAATTTTCCGGTCTTGTCGGTGGGATCGGGATAGGCCTCCTTGATCACCTCCGCGATGCCGACGATCTCCTTGCCCTCGTTGGAGTGATAGAAGAAGGCCTTGTCGCCCTTCTTCATGTTCACGAGATTCTGCCGGGCGGTGAAGTTGCGCACGCCGGTCCAGGCCTCGCCCTTGGCGCCTTTGGCAACCTGCTGGTCCCACGACCAGGACGAAGGTTCGGATTTCACCAGCCAGTAGTTCATGGGGTTCTCTCCACCCGTCATGGTCGCGCTTGGCGCGGGCATCCACGCCTTTCTCTCCCGTGCAAGAAAAGCAAGACGTGGATGGCCGGGTCAATATGTTTAAAGACGCGCTTCGCGCTTTTGCCCGGCCATGACGAGGGCCGCCATCTCGGGCTTGTTACATCTCCAATACCCCGAGCGAGATATAAGCGCCGTCAAGGGCGAAGCTGTGGCCCACGCATCCCATACAAGGAAATCAGATGTTCAATCGTCGGGAGTTTGTAACGCTTGCCGCGGGCGCCATGGCCGTGGGCGGGCCGTCCGGACAAGCCTTCGCGGACAACATCAAGCCGATCAAATTCAAGGCGGTCGCCTTCGATGGTTTCCCCATCATCGATCCGCGCCCGGTGTTTGCCAGGCTGGAAGAAATGTTTCCGGCCCATGGACCGGAGCTCGGTAATGCCTGGCGCTCGCGGCAATTCGAATACACCTGGCTGCGCACGCTCGGCGGGCGTTACGTCGATTTCTGGCAAGTGACGGAGGAGTCGCTGATCTTTGCGGCCAAGGCGCGCGGAGTCAATTTGTCCGTCGCAGAGCGCGACCAGCTGATGCAGACCTGGCTTTCGCTGAAAGCCTGGGGCGATGTTGCGCCGGCGTTGCGGCAGTTGAAGAATGCCGGCATTCGCATGGCGTTCCTGTCCAACCTCACCGAAACCATGCTGGATGCCGCGGTAAAGAATTCAGGACTTGAGGGATATTTCGAACCGCATCTTTCGACCGATCGGGTGAAGGCTTTCAAGCCTGATCCGCGCGCCTACCGGATGGGCCTCGATGCGTTCAAACTTCGAAAAGAGGAAATCGCCTTCGCTGCGTTTGCCGGCTGGGATGCGTGCGGCGCCAAATGGTTCGGATATCCGACCTTCTGGGTCAAGCGCATGAGCACGCCGGTCGAGGAATTGGGCGTGATGCCGGATGGAATGGGTTCGGGGTTACAAGACCTGGTCAATTTCGTGCTGGGGTGAGGGGATGCGGGAACTCCCCCAACTCGTCATGGCCGGGCATAGCCGTGCGAAGAACGGCGTCGCTTCCGCTCGCCTATGCCCGGCCATCCACGTCTTCCTCTTGCGTTCAAGACGTGGATGCCCGCGACAAGCGCGGGCATGACGAAAGAAAATTCACCCCTCCGCCTTGAACGGCCGCGCCAGCAAACCTTCGATCGCATCGTCGATCGTCTTGGCGCCGCGCAGGATGTCGGCGACCGCGTTTGACACGGGCATGTCGATGTCCTGCGAAGCCGCCAGTTCCGTCAGCACCGGTGCGGTGAATTCGCCCTCGGCGAGCTTGTCGCGCGGCCGCCCCTCGCCGCGACCGAGCGCCAGCCCGAGCGCGAAATTGCGTGATTGCGGGCTTGCGCAGGTCAAAATGAGATCGCCAAGGCCGGAGAGGCCGACCAGCGTCTCGGCGCGCGCGCCAAGCGCGCGGCCAAACCTCGCAAGCTCCGAGAAGCCGCGCGTGGTGAGGGCTGCCTGCGCCGAGGCGCCGAGATTTTTGCCGACTGCGATGCCGACCGCGATTGCCAGCACGTTTTTCGCGGCCCCTCCGATCTCGACGCCGCGGACATCGGAGGTGTGGTAGGGCCGGAACGTCGCCGAACCCAGCGCCCGCACCAGCCTGCTTGCGAGTTCGGCATTTTTGGCCGCGAGCGTCACCGCGGTGGGCAGGCCGCGCGCCACATCGACAGCGAAACTCGGCCCGGACAGAATCGCCGGGCTTGCGTTCGGCGCAGCCTCCGCAATCACTTCGGTCATGAATTTATGCGTGCCGCGTTCGATGCCCTTGGCGCAGGCGACGACCGGCGTGTCCTTTGCCAGATGTGGAGCCAGCGCAGTCACCGCCGCGCGCAAATTCTGCGCCGGCGTTGCGACCAGAACGATCGCGGCCTTCGCGGCCAGCGCGATGTCGTCGGTCACTTCGACCCTGGCGTCGAGTTTTGCTCCGGGCAATTTCGGATTGGTGCGCGCGGCGGCGATGCTGGCAGCAGTTGCCGAACTGCCGGCGCAGAGGACGACCTCTCTTCCGGCGCGCGCGGCGACGCCGGTGAGCGCCGTCCCCCACGCACCGGCACCTATCACTGCGACTGAGTCAAGCGAGGACATTATCGGGCCTCGTCTTTGCGCGCCCTTATCCCTCCCCCCGCGAGCGCAGCGAGTGGTGGGGTCCGAGGCGAGCAAGCTCGCTCTCGAGGTCGACGCGAGCTACGGGCGAGCGTCGGGGCGGGGGGACTTTCCACAACACAGCCCCCCACCCTGGCCTCCGCTTCGCTCCCCACCGCTTCGCGGGGGGAGGGATAAGAAACCGCGAGCATCAACAAATGCGACGGTGCGTCCATGACTTGCCTCAAAATCCCGCGCGGGTGTTGGCGAACTTCGCCGGCGGTCGGGCATTCTGATCGAGCAGCCAGCGCGCGCGAGGCGCGACATCCATCGCGTCGGTCAGTCCGATCGCCAGGCGTTCCGCGCCGGCCCAGGCGATCATGGCGCCATTGTCGGTGCAGAGCGAGGGCGGCGGGATGATCAGGGTGGTCTGTGCCTGCGCGGCGACGCCCTGCAGCGCGGCGCGAATCGCCTGATTGGCGGCGACGCCGCCGGCGGCGACCAGCGCGCGCGGCGGTCCGAACTGTTCGTGGAACAGCCGCAAGCCCATGCTGAGCCGATCCGCGGTCGATTCGAGTACCGCCGCCTGAAAGCTGGCGCAGAGATCGCTGATGTCCTGCGGCTCCAAGGGCGACAGCCGGCCGACTTCGTTGCGCACCGCCGTTTTCAACCCCGACAGGGAGAAATTGGCATCGGCGCGGCCGAGCATCGGCCGTGGAAAAGCAAAACGCTGCGCGTCGCCGCCGGCTGCGGCCCGCTCGACCTCCGGCCCGCCAGGATAAGGCAGTCCGAGCATCTTTGCGACCTTGTCGAAGGCTTC
This sequence comes from Bradyrhizobium sp., assembly GCF_035570375.1. Lineage (GTDB taxonomy): Bacteria > Pseudomonadota > Alphaproteobacteria > Rhizobiales > Xanthobacteraceae > Bradyrhizobium. Next base: position 39,031 of record NZ_DATMLW010000259.1, read on the forward strand.
GCCCATGGCGTCATCGACCGTGGTTCCGAGCCGCACATATTGGCCGACGCCGATCACCGCGACGATCTGGGTGTGACCGCCGGAGGCGAGGAACAGGCAATATGGAAAAGCCAGCGCACAGGTCAGGCGCGGGGTCAGCGCGTGGGCCTCGAGATGGTTTACGGCGATCAGCGGGGTGTCGTGCACCATCGCAATCGCCTTGGCGGTCGTGAGCCCGACGATGACGCCGCCGATCAGGCCGGGGCCGGCCGCTGCGGCAACGCCCGAGAGCTGCGCAAAGCTCACGGCCGCCTCCCTCATCGCGCGGTCCACGATGCCGTCGAGCAGGTCGACATGGGCGCGCGCGGCGATCTCCGGCACCACGCCGCCAAAAATCGCGTGCTCCTCGGTTTGCGACCGCACGATATTGGACAGGATCCGCCCCGCCCCGTCGCTGTGGCGCTCGACCACGGCGGCTGCGGTTTCATCGCAGGTGGTCTCGATTCCCAACACCAATGTTGGCGTGTCGTTGGTCAATCTGGTGCCCACTTTTCGAAGTTCGTACTCGATCGCAGCGCCCCTTTTTACGAACTTCGAAAAGTCAGGGGCACCGCAGCAATGATGCGGACTTCTGACCCGCCACACTAGTGCGGTAGCATTGCCAGGCCGTAAAGTGCAATTGGGGAATCCGCGGCTTCAAGGGTTTGATGCATGGCCATTCTCGTCACACGCCCGCACCCGGATGCGGAGACCACCGCCGCGAGCCTGCGGGCGCGGGGGTTTGAGGTGCTGCTCGCGCCGATGCTACGCTTTGAGCCCGCGGCTTTCCACGACGACACCGAAGCGCAGTACGGTGGCCTCATCGTCACCAGCGCCAATGCGTTGCGCGCGATCGAATCCGACCTCACGGCCAGCCGGTTGCTCAAGCTGCCGCTGTTTGCGGTCGGGGAACATACCGCAGCTGTTGCCCGCAATCTTGGATTCGAACAGGTCATTTCGGCTGGCGGCGACGCCACAGCCTTGCGCGACTGCGTCCTTGCCGCCGTCAAGTCGAAAGTCTTGAAAAAAGCGCATCCGCTGCTCTATCTGGCGGGCGCCGATCTTGCGCGTGATCTCGCCGCAGATTTTCGGGAACGCGGATTTACCGTCGTGAGGCAAACCACCTACCGGATGGTTCCGGTCTTGCGCCTGCCGCGCGAGTCCTGCGAAGCCTTTGCCGCCAATCATATCGAGGCGGTGCTGCATTATTCGAGGCGAAGCGCCGGCGCCTTTCTGGAGGCGGTTCGCGCCGCCGGCGTGGAAATATCGGCACTTTCCGTTCCGCAATTCTGCGTTTCCGCGGGCGTAGCCGCGGTCCTGCGCGACGCCGGCGCAACCCGGGTCATGGTGGCGGGATCACCGGACGAGAATGCCTTATTTGCGCTGCTATTATCCCGGTTCTGACCTTTCTTGTCGGGCAGGACCGTGCGTTGCGCAGCCAATCGCGCTAAAACGCGAGAACCTGGTGTCCTGATTGTGGCGGCCTCTTTCGCGAACTTCGGATTCGAAAGGACACTAGAGACCTATGATTCTAGTGTGGTTTTGGTTCAGAAGTTCTCTTGGTGGACTGGCGGCGAAAATGAAGAGAACTTCTGAACCACCACACTAGCCCTCCGCAGGCTTGATGCGGGGTGGACGCGCTTTTGCAACCAGACCGATTCGTTTGCCGGGTTCGGCTGACACCTAAAGAGGAACCGAAGGGAATGGACGAACACAAGCCCGAAGACTCCTCGCAGCCGTCCGAACAGGGCCGGGCAAAGCGACCGCCGCCGACCATCGACCTCGAAGCCTCGGAGGTATCCGCGCCAGCCGATGATCCCGATGCCGGCGCGCAGCCAACGCAAGCGTCCTCCTGGTCCTTCCCGCGGCCACTGGCCAAGGTGCTTTCTGCGACCATGGTGGCAGCCGTTACCGCAGCGCTCACGGCGGCGGTGATCGTCGCCATCGCCTGGGGTATCGGATGGCCGGGCGAGACGTCGCCGCCGCTCGCCAGTCCACAGAACAATGCGAGCGCCATCGATACGCTCGCCTCCCGCGTCGCCGATCTCGAGGCGCGCTCCGTCAAGCCCGTGCCCGCGCCGACCGACCCGGCGCTGACGGCACGGCTGGATGCGCTGGATAAATCGCTCGCCTCGCTGCGAGCCGAGACCGCCAGCGCCCGCGCGCAGTCGGAGAAAATGGCGGGCGATCTCAACGCGCTCAAATCGGCGCCGCGCGAGGTTGCCGCGCCCGATCTTTCCGGCATCAACGAACGTTTGAACGAGCTCGAACGTTCGCGACGCGCCGAGAGCGCCGAGATCGCGCAAGCCGCCAACAAGCCCGCCGACGATACCGCGCTTCGACGGGTCGTGGCCGCATCCGTGCTCGACATTTCGGTTCGCCAGGGTGAGCCCTTTGTCGCCGCGCTCGCCGCCGCCAAGGCGCTCGCGCCCGATCCGGAACAACTGAAGCCGCTCGATGGCTTTGCCTCCACCGGAGTTCCGAGCCATGCCAGCCTCAGCCGCGAGCTGTCGGCGCTGGTGCCAAAACTGTCGCCGCCGGCGCCGGAGAATAAAACCACCGGCACCGGAATCATGGATCGCCTGCAGGCAGGGGCCGCGAAGCTCGTTCGCATCGAGCGCACCGATGCCGTCGGCAATGACCGCAACGCCGTGATCGCCCGTGTCACGGCGGCGGCGCTGCGCAATGATCTCGCCGATGCGCGGCGCGAGCTGAATTCGCTTGCGCCGGCCGATCGCGCCGCGGCACAAGCATGGCTCGACAAGGCCAATGAGCGCGACGTGGCGCTTGCCGCCGCCCATCATTTCGCCGAAGAGGCGATGGCGGCGCTTGCCGGGCGAGCCCAGCCGGACAAGGCGGCGCAGCCCGGCAAGCCGGCGCAATAGGGTCTCGATGTACCGGATCATCCTCTTCCTGTTGCTGATTGCGCTGGCAGCCGCGGGCGCCGCCTGGGTTGCCGATCAACCGGGCGACGTCGCGCTCTCCTGGGGTGGCTGGCGCGTGCACACCACGCTTCCGGTGTTTGCGCTGGCGCTTGGCGTTGCGATCGTCGCTGCGATGATGGCCTGGGGAATTCTGCGCGGCTTGTGGCGCCTGCCCGAGCAGATCCGCCGCCATCAGCGCGAACGCCGGCGCGCGCGGGGCCGTCACGCCATCACGCACGGCCTGCTCGCGATCGGCCACGGCGATTCCAGTGCCGCCCGCATGCACGCCGACGTCGCGCGCCGCCATGCCGCCGAAGATCCGCTGTCGCTTTTGCTGCACGCGCAGTCGGCGCAGCTCGAAGGCGACCGTCATGCCGCGCGCGAAGCGTTTCGGGCCATGGCCGAGCGCCAGGAGACAAGGCTGCTTGGCCTGCGCGGCTTGTTCATCGAGGCCCAGCGCGCCGACGATCCGGTCGCTGCAGTCTCCATCGCGGAAGAGGCCTTGAAGCTTTCGCCCTCCTCGACCTGGGCCTCGCACGCCGTGCTCGGATTTCGCTGTGCGAGGGCCGACTGGAGCGGTGCGTTGGCGATCCTCGACAACAACCTGGCTTCGGGCCTGATCGACAAGCCGACCTATCGGCGGCAGCGTGGCGTGCTGCTGACGGCGCGAGCGCTCGAGCTGGAAACGGTCGATCGCGACGCCTCGCGCGACAATGTGATGGAGGCGGTCAAGCTGGCGCCGACGCTGGTTCCCGCCGCGGTGCTCGCCGCCAAATATCAAAGCGAGGCACATCAAATCCGGCGCGCGATGCGGATCGTGGAAGCGGCGTGGCTTGCGCATCCGCATCCCGATCTGGCGGACGCCTATGCCCATGTCAGATTAGGCGATTCCGCGCGCCAGCGTCTGGTGCGAATGGAAACTTTGGCGGCAAAAGCGCCGGGTCATCCCGAAAGCGCGCTCGCGGTGGCACGCGCGGCCATCGATGCATCGGAATTTGCGCGCGCGCGCGAGGCGCTCGCTCCCTTCATCGAGGCTCCGACGCAGCGCGTGGCGATGCTGATGGCGGAGATCGAACGCACCGAGCATGGCGACAGTGGAAAGGCGCGCGCCTGGACGCTGCGCGCGGTGCGCGCACGTCACGATCCGGCCTGGACCGCGGATGGCTACGTTTCCGACCGGTGGCGGCCGGTGTCGCCGGTCTCAGGAAGGCTCGATGCGTTCCAGTGGCAGGTGCCGGTGTCGGCGTTGCCCTCCGACAAGAGCGGCGCGATCGAACCTTCGCCCTTCGAGCAGGCGATGCTCGCGACCCCGCACCGGATCGAGCCGCCGCACGAGGCCGAGGCACCGCCACCTGCGGCGCAGGACAATTCGCCCCCCAAGCCCGCAATCGGCGAGGCGGCATCCCCGCCCGCTGCCGAGGCCGTTGCCGCCTCAGCGCCGCCCCCCTTGTTCCGCGCGCGTACCGATTTTGCGAAAACAGGCGAGAAACCAGCCCCGCCGATCCCGGCCATCATCCCGATTGTCCGCGCGCCCGACGATCCCGGGGTCGACGACGAGCCGGATTTCGCCGAACGGGCCGGCCCGGCGGAGGGCCAGGCCGGTGGCTGGCGCGGTTTTTTGTCCCGCTGGGGCGGCTAAAGCGGTTTTTTGAGTTGGAGACAGGGTGACCAGCAGGCGATTTTGCCGTCGAAACCGGCCCAAAAATCTGTCGTAAAGGCGGATGAGCGTTGTTCTTGCCAATCGCAGCGGTGCCCGATATCAGGTGCGGGCGTTGTCGGCCCCGCAGCCGAACGCGGAAAATTAAGTCTGGTCCGCCGCAATAGCTCAGTTGGTAGAGCACGTCATTCGTAATGACGGGGTCGGGGGTTCGAGTCCCTCTTGCGGCACCAAGGAAATCAACAGCTTAAGCTCGCATGACGGCGCAGGGTCCTGAATTAATCAATGTCATAACCAATGTTACGACGGGGTTTCGCTACGGTGCGATTTCCTGGGCACCAAGCCCATTGAAATCACTTGGATATTTTTGATTTTTCCACCTCTACCCATACACGTTCCCACAAACGAGGCTTCCCCTGTGAGTTTTGATGCTCCCGGCTGTGGGGGGCCTTCGATCAAAAATAACTCACGGGGAACCGGATACGGGGCGTTTCACGGGGTCCTATTAGGGACCGACACGTCCGCCTCTCGATTGATTTCTGGCTGGCTGTCCGACTCCGAACCCTGAACGTGCATCCGGGGGCGCACGACCTGATCGATACAAAATTCAGTGGATCAATTCGGGGTTGCCGGGCGGGCGGGGGTAATTCTCTGATGGTCAAGAAAGCGATCAAGGCGAAGAAGGAACGCGTCCGTCGGCCGTTTCCTCGCGCAACCCTCGAGCAGGCGCTCAAAATCCCATCCGCGATCAAGGACCACAATGGTGGAAATCCCTGGGAGCCTGAAGAAATAAGAAGGCGATCGGAGCAGGCACCGGGGGCAATGCGTGGTTCTATTTGTGTGCTGCATCCCGCGACTATTGGTCTGACAATTGGCACATCAAGTGCCCAGAAGATCGAACTCGCCGAAATTGGTCGCGAGATCGTTTATGCGCCAAACCCTGAAGCAGAGAGAAAAGCAAAGCTAGGAGCCTTCCTAAGCGTCGAAATCTTCAACCGAGTGCTTCAGTACTACAAGGGCAGCAACCTAGTTAAAAGCTAATGACACGTCGCTGATAGGAAGCTTCGGATTGGCGCTCACGTCCCATCGCGTATCGGATGAAGGATTAATCGCATCGCTGGCGAAATCGCCCTTGATGTCGCCAGAGCCGGATGCAGCAAAAGCCGAAGCCTGTTTCGAGCGAGCGCACGCGGTTGCACGTCAGCAGGCAAAGTCCTGGGAACTGCGCGCTGCGATGAGCATGGCGCGGCTCTGGCGTGATCAGGGGAAGCCGCAGCACGCGAACTGCTCGCGCCCATCTACGGCTGGTTCACCGAAGGCTTCGACACTGTTGATCTGAAGGAGGCGAAGGCGCTGCTGGGGCAAATTGCCAGATCATACGACCCATCGAGGCTTTCCACTTGAATGAGATGCAGCCCACGACCCATTTTTATCGTCTTGATGCCTGCTCTAGAATTCTTTGTGCGAAATTTATCCTGACGCTTCTCTGCAAATCGTCCGACGCATTGTTACCTCGCCGCAACATGCCCTTCACGTTTCGGATTATTTGAAACGGCGTGATGAGAAACCCTACAGGCATCCACCATCCAAGCAATCCCGAAAACGCGAGCGACTTCAACTGATGTTTCCGCCCGCAGGATTGGCAGCAGAAATGGCTCTCGGTCTTCCATGTCGTGTAAACCATGGCCGACCAAATGCGGTGCGACTTGTGTATGTCGACACTCGTAAGTCCTCCGCATTCCGGGCAAGGCTGCGACCGAACACGCTCAATTTCCTCATCCACAATAGATGGAGCGACGTAGTCCAAAACCTCCAGCACTTTACCGCGATCCCGGCATTGATGCGTGCAGAACCGAAGTTTGCCGTGCACGGCTGCCCCGCCCCGGTACGTCGTCCCGCAATAGTCGCAAACGGCCATGTATGTTCCGCCCCCCGCTCAATGGGCAGTTCGATTTACTGGTTCACATTCTCTATCCTAAAACTATAAAGTTAGCTGTGTTTTTTTCCGGTTCGGTTTGGGTGTTTAATCTTGAAGGCGCCGCGGGGCGCAGCGCCAGAAACGTGGCCGACAAAGGACCCCTGCGCGGGGCGACGGTCCTTTATCTTTAGCAATTAGCACGGTGAGGTTGCAGCCCGTTCTAAGCCTGATAATATTGGAGCATAAATTGGGCGGGGGCTCCCATCCGTGACGGCAGCCGAGTGGTACGTCTTTGACGGCGCTTCTCAACGTGGGCCTATGTCCCATGCCGACGTTATCCAATTCCTCACGAAATTCGATGATCGGAAAGTCGTCAGCGTATGGCGTCCCGGTCTGGATGACTGGATGCCAGCTAGCCAGCTGTTCGACATTGTCGTCCCAGACAGATTAGTAAAGGCATCGGAGCAGATTTCGCGCAAGCGACAATATTCCCTCTATGGAATGTACGTAGGTCTGACAGTCGTGCTCACAGATTATCTTTTCGAATGGAGAGGGCCAAAATTCAAACGCTGGGAGGGTAGCGGCCTCTTCGAAAACGTTGGGTTCATAATCGGGACGGTCGCAATTTGTGTGGTGCTCGGGTTCATTGTTGGCGGGGTAGTCGATTTTGCATCGGGAAGGTCTCGACGGAAGAGCGTGCTGGACCCAAGCACATTCGAAGAGCCAGAGAATATTTTCGAGACACCGTTGGACCCGAACAGGCGAAACAACTTCATCGCGCGGTACTGGCGCGGGGAATATTCGCTGGGCATTTCTTACTGGCTGTTTGGTTTCATCGGAAATATTGCTGTCGCTTTTCTTGCTGTCAGTATCGTTATGCTATTTCAAACCGACAGAGGATATGAGCCACGTGCAATCTTCGGTTCTTTGACCTGCGTTTGGCTGCTGATAATCGCTTTTACCGTCTGGCAGGTCACAGGCGTGTGGCGATCCGCAAACCGTTTAATTGCTAGACGCCAAAAAGTCGGAAAGCGGGCAGGTTGGGCAACGGTAGCCAAGGTTGTCGTCGTCTTAGGACTGTTGAATTCT
>NZ_DATMLW010000260.1:0-14577 GCF_035570375.1 Bradyrhizobium sp.
TCCTTTGCTACCACGATGAAGATTTCGTCGGTTCCTGGACCAAGGACCAGGACGCTGCCGTGATGAACAAGCTTGCTGTCGTGCAGGACAAACTGGCGAGCCAAGGCCGGCTCGGCCCGGTGGCGCGGCTGTTGCCGACGACATCGGCGACCACCTTGCGCAAGGACGACCCCCCGGTCGTGATCGATGGTCCCTATGCCGAGACCAAGGAACAGCTGCTCGGCTTCTACGTCGTCGACTGCAAGAATCTCGACGAGGCGCTCGATGTGGCGCGCGATCTCGGCGCGGCTAATCCTGGCGGCGCTTACGAAATTCGCCCTGTTGGGCTGTTTCAGCCCGGGAGCACTGCGACGTGACCGACACCGCCTGGATCGATGCCGCGCTCACCTCGGCGCGTCCCCAGGCGGTCGGCGCGCTGCTCCGCTATTTCCGCAATCTCGACACCGCCGAGGAGGCTTTCCAGAATGCCTGCCTGCGGGCACTGAAGACCTGGCCGCAAAATGGCCCGCCGCGCGATCCGGCGGCGTGGCTGATCATGGTGGGCCGCAATGTTGCGATCGACGAAGTGCGCCGCTCCCGCAAGCAGGAAGCCTTGCCGGAAGACGAATTGATTTCCGATCTCGACGATGCCGAGGAGAAGCTCGCCGAACGTCTCGATGGTTCGCACTACCGCGACGACATTTTGCGGTTGCTCTTCATCTGCTGCCATCCGGACCTGCCGGCGACGCAGCAGATCGCGTTGGCGCTGCGCATCGTCTCCGGCCTCACCGTCATGCAGATTGCGCGTGCGTTTCTGGTTTCGGAAGCTGCGATGGAGCAGCGGATCACCCGCGCCAAGGCGCGCGTCGCCTCCGCCGGCGTGCCGTTCGAAACGCCCGGCGCAGTCGAACGCAGCGAGCGGCTCGCGGCGGTCGCGGCGATGATCTACCTGATCTTCAACGAGGGCTATTCCGCAAGCGGCGAAACTTCCGAAATCCGCAAACCGCTTTGCGAGGGGGCGATCCGCCTGGCGCGGCTGTTGCTTCGGCTGTTTCCAAGCGAGCCGGAAATCATGGGCCTGACTGCGCTTTTGTTGTTGCAGCACGCCCGCGCGGCGGCGCGATTCGATGTCAACGGTGAGATCGTGCTGCTCGACGACCAGGACCGCTCGCTCTGGAATCAGAAGATGATCGCGGAAGGCGTTGCCTTGATCGACAAGGCGATGCGCCATCGCCGCAGCGGGCCTTATCAGGTGCAGGCGGCGATCGCGGCCCTTCACGCGCGCGCCGCAAGACCCGAAGATACCGATTGGGCACAGATCGACCTGCTCTATGGCGCGCTCGAGATCATGCAGCCCTCGCCCGTGGTGACGCTCAACCGTGCGGTGGCGGTCTCCAAGGTACGCGGGCCCGAGGCCGGCCTGCAAATGATCGAGCCATTGGCGGAACGGCTTTCCGGTTACTTCCATTTTTTCGGCGTGCGCGGCGCGCTGTTGATGCAGCTCAGCCGCAACGAAGAGGCCCGCGTCGCATTCGACCGCGCGATTGCGCTCGCCAATACCTCCGCCGAAGCCGCCCACATCCGCACCCATCTCGATCGGCTGATCCGCGACAGCGCCACGCCCGGGACAAAGGATTCAAAAAAATAATTTGTCCTCGTTTGTCTGTCGGCGCCCCGCCATTTCGCCTTCAGCTCAGAAAGGGTAGTTGAAGAGGGGACGCGAGATGAATCCGCAATATATCGAAGTGGTCAGCCTCCTGATGGTGTGGGGTGGACCCTGGTTCCGTGACACGGGCATGCGCGCCTTATTTCCGCTAAAAGCCTGGTTCGCCCGGCTCACACCCTGAAGGAGCGGCAAATCATGCTTCAAATCCTCGCCATCATCGCCGCCGTGCTTGCGATCGCGATCGCAATCATACTCGTCCTCGCCATGACCAAGCCGGATAGTTTCAGCGTCCGGCGCACGGCGCTCGTGAGCGCGCCGGCGGAAAAGATCTTCCCGCTGATCAGCAACTTTCATCAATGGACAAGCTGGTCGCCCTGGGAGAACAGGGATCCCGCGATGAAGCGGAGCTATAGCGGCGCGGAAAGCGGCAACGGCGCCGTTTATGCATGGGAGGGCAACAAGAATGTCGGTTCCGGCCGCATGGAAATTCTCGATGCCACCTCGCCGTCAAAAATCGTGATTAAGCTCGACTTCTTCAAGCCGTTCGAAGGCCACAACACCGCGGAGTTCAATTTTGTGCCAGAACGCGACGCATCCACGACCAACATCATCTGGGTCATGCATGGACCGGCGCCGCTCATGTCCAGAATAATGCAGGTGTTCATGAATCTGGACAAAATGATCGGCAGGGATTTCGAAGCCGGTCTCGCCAATCTGAAGCGGCTTGTCGAGAAATAAACGCAACACCTGACACTCACGATAACAAGGAGCAGATGATGCAGATCAATCCCTATCTTTATTTCGACAGCAATTGCGAAGCCGCATTCAAGTTCTACGAAAAAGCGCTCGGCGCCAAAATCGAAATGCTATTGCGAAACGAGGACGGCCCCCCGGAGATGGCCTCTTCCCCCGAGCGGAAGAAGAATATCATGCATGGCCGGATTTCGATCGACGGCCAGGTATTGATGGCCTCCGACACCCCTCCAGATCATTTCAGGAAGCCGCAGGGCTTTTCGGTGTCACTGACGGTCAAGGATCCGCTCGACGCCGAGCGCAAGTTCAAGGCATTGTCGGAGGGCGGCAGTGTCAATATGCCTTTCGGCAAGACTTTCTTCGCCAAGGGATTCGGCATGTGCGTCGATCAGTTCGGCATCCCCTGGATGGTGTTCAGTCCGAGCGAGGGTTGATCGCCTCGATCGCGCTGATCGCGCTCACCGGCAGGTTGGATAAAGCGCGGCGAGTTCGCGTCCACGCAACAGCAGCAGCCGTGAGGTCAATCCGCCGCGGCTGCGAATCCAGTTCCTCACTCCGGCCGGGTAGGTCTGAAGCACGATCTGGGAAGCTTCCGGCTCGGCATAGGTGCGGCCGCGCCGGTCGATCGACCGCGCGGCATGGAATCCGAACACCGCCCGTCGCGTCACGCAGATGCGATTGCTCGGCACCATGCTCAGCACCAGGGTGCAGGCCGAAAGGCACGGGCCGTCGATCACGACGCGCTCGCCGGAGTCGCGCACCTGCTCGAACAGGTCGAGGAATGGTCCGACCTGTCCACCCGGACTCTGCAGGATGCGTACCTCGGCTTGCGCGGGAGCTGTGGCCAACGCGCACGTCATTGCCGCAAGCCGGATCGTCCTGAGGATGGCCGTTCGGTTCATGTCGATATCGTTGAGCAGGTGTTACCGCAGCAGAATATCAACAGCGTATCGAGCGGCAAGGTTCCATCACGTGCGCAAGATGAAGAATTTCCATTGACGCGGATACCGAAGGAAGCCATTCGGCAAAGCCGATGCCGCGCGCCGCGAGGCGAGGTTTGAAGGCGCGTCGGCCCCGGTGCGCCGATGGGATGGTGCGTGAAGTTTCCACCCTTCCTCGCCAATGTAACGACGGGAGCATCTTCCATGCCCGGACGCGACAAGTCTGAAATCATTCGCGCGCTTTTTGCCGCCTATCTCGCGAACGACCGCAAGGCGATCGAGGATGCCTTTACCGATGATTTCCGTTTCACCAGTCCCTATGACGACGAAATCGACAAGCGCACCTATTTCGCGCGGTGCTTCAGGGACAGCGGCTGGATCGGGCGGCAGGAGCTGGAACGCATCTTTGTCGAAGGCAATGGTGCGTTCGTGACCTACCGATGCGTTGCAAAGGAGGGGAGAAGCTTTCGCAACACCGAGTTCTTCACCTTCGAAGGCGACAGGATCAGGCGCATCGATGTCTATTTCGGCGCCACCTATCAAAATGGCACTTTTCTGCGCCAACGAATCAACTGATTTGTCAGCGCTGTACTTTCACGCCAAAAACAGCCTAATGCCACAACATGAATTGCGACTTCTGATGTCCCCCGGGGGAGGAACGATGCCCACAACTGGCGAGAGCCTATTCTCGAAAAAACGACTGGGTCAAATGCACGACGTCATGGCCGGCCATGTCGAGCGCGGCGAGGTGCCGGGGCTGGTAACGCTGGTCAGTAGCCGCGGCGAAATCCATGTCGATGCGATCGGTCGCGTCGCCTTCGATGGTCCGCTGATGGCGCGCGACACGATTTTCCGCATCACCTCGATGACCAAGCCGGTCACCGCGGCGGCGGCCATGATCCTCGTCGAAGAAGGCAAACTGCAGCTCGACGACCCCGTCGATCGATGGCTGCCGGAACTCGCCGATCGGAAGGTGCTGCGCCGATTGGGTGCGCCGATTTTTGACACAGTGCCGGCGAAGCGCGCGATTACGCTGCGCGACCTGCTCACGTTCCGCTGCGGCCACGGCATGATCCCGGTTTTTCCCGATCGCTACCCGATCCAGCGGGCGATCGCGGAAGCGGGCTTTGCGCCGGGACCGGTATTTCCCTCGTTTCCGCCGGACGAATTGATGCGGCGTTACGGCACGCTGCCGCTGGTCTTTCAGCCGGGCGAGCGCTGGCTTTACAACGCTGGATCGGAGATCCTCAGCGTCCTGATCGCGCGCGTGGCCGGCGTGACGTTCGGCGAATTTCTGCGCGATCGCATCTTTGCGCCGCTGCGCATGACGGACACCGCCTTCTTCGTGTCCAGGGACAAGCAGCACAGGTTTGCGACCGCGTACGGCCGCCATCACGCGACCAGGCAACTGACGGTTTTCGATCTTCCGGACCAGGGCCGATTTTCAAGCTCGCCCGTCTTCGAGAATGGCGCCGCCGGTCTGGTCTCGACTGCGGAGGACTTCAACGCCTTCGCGCAAATGATGCTTAACGGCGGCACTCTCGGAAACGAACGCATCCTGTCACGGCCATCCGTGGAGCTGATGACGAAAAACCACATCTCGGCAGATGAAAAACGGGAATCGCAATTGTTCCTCGGCGCCACCCGGGGATGGGGCTTTGGAATGTCGGTCTTCCGAGGCATGAACGAGCGCGATGACGCGCAGGGGCGCTTCGGATGGGATGGCGGCTATGGAACATCCTGGTATTCGGACCCGCGCTCACAGCTCACCGGCATTCTGCTCACCCAGCGGCTGATGGATTCGCCGCAGCCGCCACGCACGATTACCGATTTCTGGAATTCGGTGAACCAGCTTGTGGCGAATTGAGCCGCTTCCATCGCCAAAAGCCGGTAATCCGGTCGCGGTCGTTGCCGGACGAGGCGGCCTTTACCTCCGAAATAATTTCAAAGGGCATGTCGGCGCCGCAAATCCCTGTTCGTCTTCCTTGAGAGCGCCGGCTAGTGCCGTCCATTTGAAGTTCCTGCATTACAAGCGGCGAATTCCATCCAGGGACTTCAAATGGAAAAGCGGTACTAGAATCATGGATTTGCTGGCGCCCATGACTTTCCGAAGTTCGTGAAAGTGGACGCTGAGGTGTAGCACGCACTTCGGAAAGTGGGCACTAGCCGGGGCTCGAAGCAAGTCAAGGAAACGGAGAACGGAATGCGATTCATGATGCTGATGATCCCGAGAGGTTACGAGACCGCCGCGCCGGGCGCCATGCCGCCTGCGGACGCCGTGGCCGCGATGATGAAATACAACGAAGCGCTCAAAGAGGCCGGGGTGCTGATCACGCTGGACGGGCTGCACCCGCCCTCCATGGGGGCGCGGGTTTCGTTCGAGGGCGGCAAGCCGGTCGTGACTGACGGGCCGTTTGCCGAATCCAAGGAAGTATTGGGCGGATACTGGATGATTGACGTCAAATCGCTGCAGGAGGCGATCGCGTGGGCGAAACGCTGCCCGGCCTCGAATAACGAGATCATCGAAATCCGGCAGGTGCAGGAGATGGCGGACTTCACGCCCGACATCCAGGAGGCGGCGGCAGGGTTTGCCGAGTTGCAGCGCGGACAACGCGCACGCTGATTCAATTTCTTATTTCAACCCACGAATTGCAAAAAAGGAAATCCGATGAGCACCAATGACACCTTCCTCGCTGTCTTCACCGGCGGCAAGAACAGCGCAAAAATGGCTGCCTGGAACGCGCTTGCCGAAGCGGAGCGCAACACCAGGGCGCAACAGGGCATGGCGGCCTGGAAGGCCTGGGTCGAGAAGCACCAGGGTGCCATCCTGCAGATGGGTGGACCGCTCGGAAAGACCAAGAAGGTCGATTCGCAAGGGGTTGCCGATTTCACCAACCTGCTCACGGCTTTTACAGTCGTTCGTGCGCCCTCGCATGAAGCGGCCGCGAAGATGTTCGAGGGTCATCCGCATTTTTCGATCTTTCCGGGCGAGACCATCGAGATCATGCCGGTTCTTCCGATTCCGGGCGGTTAGTGTGGCGGATTTGACGTTCCTGTCAGTCTTGGCGCTAGTGCGTTACAGGAACGTCAAATCAACTCCACTATGGCGCAATTTCAGCTGCTGAGAGGGGGCCGAACGTTCAGAGATCGGCCCCTCATTAACCCTGTGATTCGCCGCTCGGTGCATGACAGGGGCGGCCCGCTCATGTAAAAGTCCTTTACATGAGTTGGCGCAAGGAACAGGGCCGCGCCGAGCGCGGCTACCATCATGGCAATCTGAAAGAGGCTCTGCTTCAGGCGGCGCTCGGCCTGATTGCGGAAAAAGGCGCGGCCGGATTCACCTTCGCCGACGCCGCGCGCATGGCGGGCGTCAGCCCGGCGGCGCCGTACCGGCACTTTCGCGATCGCGACGAGCTGCTCTCAAGCATCGCCCAGCGCGGCTTCGAGCAATTCGAGTCCGCTCTGTCCCAGGCCTGGGATGACGGCCGTCCGGACACCGTCACGGCGTTCGAACGGGTCGGCAAGGCCTATCTCGCCTTTGCGCGCGAGGAGCCCGCGTTCTATTCGGCGATGTTCGAATCCGGGCTTCCCGTCGACGTCAATGCGAACCTGCAGGCAGCCGCTGAACGCGCTTTTGCCGTGATCAGAGCCGCGGCCGAGCGGCTCGCGGCGCTGGCGCCGCCCAACATGCCGCGGCCGCCAGCGTTGATGATGGCGCTGCATATCTGGTCGATGTCGCACGGCGTCGCCTCGCTGTTTGGGCGCGGTGATGCGGCACGCCGCAAGCTGCCGATGTCAGCAGAGGAATTGCTGGAAGCGGAGGTGCTGATTTATCTGCGCGGGCTCGGCTTTCCAACTGACCGCAGGTCTGCAACCCAAGGGACGGCGGACAACAGGCCGTCCGGCAAACCTGGCGGGCCTTGGGGAACCCCAAAATAAATTCGCGGGGCGGGGTGGCAGGCGGCTTGACAAAAATCCGGGATGGTTTAGCTATGTAAATGTTATTTACATTCACAACTGCGCATTGCCGTGATGGAGAGGGAAATGGCCTACACCGCAGATGTCAATCGATGGCGCGGCCCCGTTCAGGAGCCCTACCGCCCCCATATGTTCGATACGCCATGGCACCCCGGCTGGATTGTCGTGACCGTGCTGGGTTTCCTGATCTGGTGGCCGATTGGCCTTGCCCTTCTCTTTTTCACACTCGGGAGCAGAAAAATGGGTTGCTGGAGTCACGAGCGCTGGGGGAACAAGATGGAGCGGATGCAGTACAAGATGGAGCGGATGCGCAACCGCATGGAGCGCGGTGGTTTCCCGTTCGGTCAGCCTTCAAGCGGCAACCGTGCCTTCGACGAATACCGTATGGAGACGCTGCGGCGGCTGGAGGAAGAGCAGAAGGAGTTTCGTGAATTCCTCGATCGGCTGCGCCACGCCAAGGACAAGGAAGAGTTCGATCTCTTCATGGCGCAGCATCGCTCCCGACCGAACCCGCCCTCCGATGGCCAGCCTCAAGCCTGAGGTTTTGGGATTAGCCTGAAGGCGTAGTGCCCCAACGTTCCTGACGGCGACAGAGCCGCCCGTTTGCGAAAGCAGGCGGGCGGCTTTGATTTGCGGCCCTGGGGGGTCCATTGGTCTGCCAAACGGCCATCCCGCCGGAATGGGCCGGTCAAAATCTCCTTTGGTAACCGGGTGTTAACCACGATCGGCGTCTGGTGAGAGGCGTAAGGACGCGCCGATAGCCCTCGTTTTGACACGTTGGCAGGGGATGCAAGCCTCGGCTTTTGGACGGGCCTCCCATGCGACGCATTACGGCTTACGCGCTGGCGCTTACCGCCGCGCATTTACCGCGGCCGTAGAACCGGCAGCCATCGTACCAGAAGCGTTCTGGCAGCCGAAAGGATTTGGGACACTTGCGTTGAGAGGACATCGCTTATGAATCCGGCTGACGTGGCGCAGTCCGCCTTGCCGCTCCCGAACGCTGACGTTTCGCTGATCGCCCTGTTTTGGCAGGCTCATTGGATCGTGAAGGCGGTCATGCTGGGACTGCTCTCCTGCTCGGTGTGGGTATGGGCAATCGCCATTGACAAGATCCTGCTTTATTCGCGCACCAAGCGCGCCATGGATCGCTTCGAGCAGGCCTTCTGGTCGGGACAATCGATCGAAGAACTCTATCGCGCGCTTTCGGCCAAGCCGACGCAGTCGATGGCGGCGTGTTTCGTGGCGGCGATGCGCGAGTGGAAGCGGTCATTCGAAAGCCAGGCGCGGTCCCTCGGCGGCCTTCAGATGCGAATCGAAAAGGTCATGAACGTCTCGATCGCGCGCGAGATCGAACGGCTGGAACGCCGGCTTCTGGTGCTCGCGACCGTCGGCTCGGCAGGCCCCTTTGTCGGCCTGTTCGGGACGGTTTGGGGCATCATGTCGAGCTTCCAGTCGATCGCCGCGTCGAAAAATACTTCGCTGGCGGTGGTGGCGCCGGGCATTGCGGAAGCGCTTTTTGCTACCGCAATCGGTCTAATCGCCGCCATTCCGGCAACAATCTTCTATAATAAATTCACTTCCGAGGTGAATCGGCAGGCCCAGCGCCTGGAGGGGTTCGCGGACGAGTTCTCGGCCATCCTGTCACGCCAGATCGACGAGCGTGCGTGAGGGTCGAGATCGGGATAGTGTGAGGCCTAGTGCCGCCTATTTGAAGTTCCTGCGCACAAGTGGCGAATTCATTCAGGAACTTCAAATAGAAAGCGGCACTAGAACTGAAAGTTTGCTAGTGCCCATGACTTTCCGAAGTTCGTGAAAGGGGGGCGCTGAGGTGCAATACGAACTTCGGAAAGTGGGCACTAGGGTGAGCACCAGAACATGGCGATGAACATGGCAGGCTCGCCGGGCGGCGGACGGCGAGGCCGGCGGCGCGCCGTGATGGCGGAAATCAACGTCACGCCGATGGTGGACGTGATGCTGGTGCTCCTGATCATTTTCATGGTCTCGGCGCCGCTGTTGACGGTCGGCGTCCCGCTCGACCTGCCGCAGACCCAGGCCAAGAGCCTGGAGCAGGACAAGACGCCGTTGCAGCTTTCGGTCGACCCCAAGGGGCGGGTATTCATCAATGATACCGAAGTCTCGATGAACGATCTGGTGCCGAAATTAAAGGCGATCACCGACGCCCGCGGCGGCCTCGACGAGCGTATATTCATGCGGGCGGACAAGAAGGCGGACTACGGAACGGTGGCGCGCGTGATGGGCAAACTGTCCGGCGCGGGGTTCAAGCGGCTGGCGCTGGTCACGGAAGTGGAGCAGGGGTCCTAGAAGCGTGAAGGTCGACAAGACACTGGTCGCGTCTGTGATCCTGCACGTCGTCGTGATCGGGTGGGGGCTGGTGTCATTCTCCTCAAGGGTATTCGAATCGAACCCGGAAGAGTCCTTGCCCGTCGATATTATCTCCTCCGACCAGCTCGCCCATGTGATGGCCGGCATGAAGACCGGCAAAAAGGAAAATCCGAAGCCGATGGCTGAGAAGGTGGCCGAGGCCAAGCCTGTCGAGGACGCGGTCGGCAAGATCACGGAAAAGGCACCGGTGGTCACCGACACCGCGCCGCCGCCGCAACCAAAGCCCGTGGAAAAGCCGGTCGAGAACAAGCCCGAACCGCCGAAGCCAGTCGCCGAAGCCAAGCCCAAGGAAGAGCCGAAGCCGGTCGAGAAAAAGCCGGAGCCGCCTCAAGTCGATCCGATCGCGGAAGCCTTGAAGAAGGAAGAGAAGAAGCCGAAGCCGCCAGTACAGGCCGCAACCCCGCCGCAGCCGCAACAAAAGCCGAAGGAGCGCACCTTCGACCAGTCGAAGATTGCAGCTCTCCTCGACAAGCGCGATCCGTCGCGCCAGGCCACGACCGGCGAAACGCTCAATTCCAATGCAGCGCTTGGCCTCGCCAAGGGCAGGGCCGCGGACAATTCGGCCACCTGGGGCTCGCTGTTCAAGGCGCAGGTCGAGCGCTGCTGGAAAAAGCCCTATGGCGGCATCGAGAGCCAGAACCCCGAGGCCGCTTTCACGATCCGGCTCAAGCGTGACGGCACGCTTGAAGGCATGCCGGTTCCTGAAGGCACGCCGGCGACGCCTTACCTGCGCGTCTACCAGGAGAGCGCCCTGCGCGCGATCATCGAATGCCAGCCGTATAACCTGCCGGCGGCGTATTTCGATGAGTGGAGATATTTCACGCCGGTATTCACCGAACGAAAGATCTAAAAGACCGATGCTTTCGGCGATCTCTGTAATGGAATGAAGCCCCAACCAATGACCGACACAGACCTATCGCGCCAGTCCTCACTCCGCCTGAGCCGCCGCCATCTTCTTAGCGGGATGGCTTCCCTTGGCATGCTCGCAGGCGCTCCGCAGGCCCTGGCACAAAAGCGCGTTCAGATTCCGGAGGGCGAGTTTGTCCCGTTGCCAATCGCGCTTCCCAATTTCGTTGCCGGTACGCCTTCCGATGGCGAGGTCAGCATCGGCGTCACGCAGGTCATCACCAACAACCTCAAGCGCAGCGGGCTGTTCGCGCCGATCGATCAGGCGGCCTATATCGAGAAGATCGTCAATATCGACGCACTACCGCAGTTCCAGAATTGGCGGACCATCAGCGCGCAGGCGCTGTTAACGGGCCGCATGACCCGCCAGGCGGACGGGCGCATCGAGGCCAGATTCCGTCTTTGGGATGTCGCCACCGGCCAGCAACTGGCCGGTCAGCAGTATGTCACCCAACCCGAGAATTGGCGGCGGATCGGGCACATCATCTCGGACCAGGTCTATGAGCGCTTGACCGGCGAGAAGGGATATTTCGACACCCGCGTGGTTTTCGTCGACGAGACCGGTGCCAAGGAGCGCCGCGTCAAGCGGCTCGCGCTGATGGATCAGGACGGCGCCAACGTCCGCTACCTGACGCGCGGCAACGATCTGGTTCTCACCCCGCGCTTCTCGCCGAGCACGCAGGAAATCACCTATATGGAATTCGGCCAGGGTGATCCGCGGGTCTATCTGCTCAACATCGAGACCGGCCAGCGCGAGATCGTCGGCAATTTTCCCGGCATGACCTTCTCGCCGCGTTTTTCGCCTGACGGCCAAAGGGTGATCATGAGCCTGCAGCAGGGCGGCAATTCCAACCTGTTCGTGATGGATCTGCGGTCGAAATCGACCACGCGCTTGACCGATACACCGGCGATCGATACCGCGCCGTCCTATTCGCCCGACGGAAGTCGCATCTGCTTCGAATCCGATCGCGGCGGAAAGCCCCAGATCTACGTGATGCCGGCGACCGGCGGCCCTGCTCAACGCATCTCCTTCGACCAGACCACCAACGGCACGTACTCGACGCCGGTGTGGTCGCCACGCGGCGACTACATTGCTTTCACTAAGCAGGGCGGCGGACAGTTCTCGATCGGAATCATGAAGCCCGATGGCTCAGGCGAGCGAATTCTCACCTCCGGCTTCCACAACGAAGGACCAACCTTCGCTCCGAACGGGCGCGTCGTGATGTTCTTCCGCGATCCCGGCGGCAATAGCGGCCCGTCGCTCTACACAGTGGATATTTCCGGACGGTTCGAACAGCGGGTCCCAACCCCCGGATTCGCGTCCGATCCGGCGTGGTCGCCGCTGCTTTCGTAAGATTTGCCTCGCATTTTCCGGATGCCTCCGTCATGAGCGGCGGCAAATCTTGCCTAGCCTGCTGATTTAGCGGGCAGATTCTCGTTTTTCCGGACCAGCGACAACGCCCCGGTAACGATGTTCCCTCAGAAAGACTTCATCAGCGGTGGGTTAAGACTTCGTCCGCAGAGGACGCGTGTGCACGATGCAACTGGCGAAGCACCCGACAGAGCCCGATCAGAAAATGTCACCGGCGATCAATGCGGCGCTGGTGGATTCGCTGTTCATGAATCCCGCGCCGATGGTTTTCGGTGCGTTCGGGCCTGCGATCGCCGGTTCCGTCATCGCGGGCGTCACCGGCGATATTCTGAGCTGGCTGTGCGTGCCGCTGTTCATCGTGGTCGGCGTGGCGCGTGCGCTGCAGATGTACCGATACAAGAAGCGCAATTCTCCACTCACCACCACCGAAGCGGTGATCTGGGAAGAGCGCTACAAGCTCGGCGCCTACGCCTACGGCTTCGTGCTCGGTCTGTGGGTCTGCGTGGTTCTGTTGCGCACCTCGGATTCGGCCGCGCACATGCTCTGTATCACGACGGTAGTGGCCTATACCTCCGCGGGCGTGGGCCGAACCTTCGGCCGGCCGCGGATTTTTCACGTCATGCTGGTGCTGGCCTGCGGGCCCTTGATCGCGACGCTGATGTTCGTCGGCGGGATCTATCATTTCGCGCTGGCGCTGTTGAGCCTCGTTTTCTTCGTCGCGATCCAGAGCATCACCACCAGCCTCCAGCGCATCTACCTCAATGCATGGATGGCAAGGGAGCGCGAAGCGGCGCTTGCCGGCCAGTTCGATACCGCGCTGAACAACATGCCGCACGGCCTTTGCATGTTCACCGCCGACGAACGCCTTGCGGTGATGAATCACCGCTTCAGCTCGATGATGAAGCTGCCGGACGAGCTCGTCCATAGCGGCGCGAGCGCATCCGACATTGTCGAGGCCTGTATCGAGGCGGGGTCCGTATCGGACGCGAGCGGACGGATCATACTTGCCGAAATCGAGAATTCGCAGGCAAAGGACATCATCACCACCGATCCCGACGTGGGCAGTGGTCGCTCGTTGTCCTGGACGTTCCAGCCGATGGCCGGCGGCGGCGCAGTCGTGCTGCTCGAGGACATCACCGAACGCCGCAATGCAGAGGCCAGGATCACGCATCTGGCGCGTTTCGACGAGCTGACATGTCTTCCCAACCGCGTCAATTTTCGCGACGAAATCGAGCATCTGCTGGCCGCTCCACACAATGCCACGCAATTGTCGGCTCTGTTGTTCATCGATCTCGACCAGTTCAAGCAGGTCAACGATACATTGGGCCATCCCTGTGGCGACCAACTCCTGTGCGCGGTCGCTGAGCGACTGCGCACCATGCTGCGCCCGGAGGATTTCGTGGCGCGGTTCGGCGGCGACGAATTCGTGGTCTTTCAGCAAAACATCAAATCGTCAGACGAGGCCGCAAGCCTTGCCCGCCGCATCGTCGATCACCTGAGCGAACGCTACAAGATCGACAATCATCTCGTCGAGATCGGCGCCAGCGTCGGCATCGCGATGACCGAACCGAAAGGGGTCAGCGCCGACACGCTGTTGAAGAATGCCGACATGGCGTTGTACCGGGCGAAAGCCGACGGCCGTGGCACTTTCTGTTTCTTCCGCGACGAAATGGCGCAAACCGTCGAGGCGCGACGCATCCTGGAGCTCGACCTGCGCAAGGCACTGGCGAACGAGGAGTTCGAGCTGTTCTTTCAGCCGCTCGTCAATCTCAAATCGGGGCGGATATCGACCTGCGAAGCGCTGCTGCGCTGGAATCATCCAGTGCGCGGCACGGTCTCGCCGATCGATATCATTCCGGTCGCCGAGGACATGGGAATGATCGTCGACCTCGGTCGCTGGATCCTGCGTCGGGCGTGCATGGAATGCATGCAGTGGCCGGAAGGCGTCAGTGTCGCGGTCAATTTCTCCCCGCAGCAATTCCATCAGCGCGACGTGTTGGGCGAGGTCCGTTACGCGCTCGACGTTTCCGGATTGCCTGCGCATCGCCTCGAAATCGAGATTACCGAATCGACCTTGTTGCGCAACACGCAAATGACCCATGACGTGCTTGCGCAATTGCGCGAGCTGGGCGTGCGCATTTCGCTCGACGACTTCGGCACCGGCTATTCGAGCCTCAGCTATCTGAAGCGCTTCCCGGTGGACCGCCTGAAGATCGACCGCTCGTTCGTGTCGGATATCGGCGTGTCCGGCGACGATGAAACGATCACCTCCGCGATCATCGCGCTCGCGCATTCGCTGAAATTGCAGGTGATCGCTGAAGGCGTGGAGACGTCGGCGCAGCTCGACTTTCTGAAGGAGCGTGCGTGCGACGAGATGCAGGGCTTCTACTTTGCGAAGCCGCTGTCGACGGACGCGATATCGGCGTTGTTTCAGGGGGGAGTGGGGCGGGAAGCGGAGACGGTGTAGTTCGGCGTCCCGCTCCCCGCTGCGCGTGACTCAGACGGCAGGCGTATCGAGGAACACCGGCAGTTGTTCCGCCACATCGGAAAATGCCTGCAAGTGGGGATGCGCCGCCTTG
>NZ_DATMLW010000261.1:0-8577 GCF_035570375.1 Bradyrhizobium sp.
ACGAGCATGTCGACGTCAAGCTCACCAACGGCACACTGTCGTCGGACCGGCTGCACATCACCCGCGGCGGCGAGTTGATCGTCTTCGAAGGTAACGTCGTGATGCATCTCGACCATTTCGATGACGACACGCAGCCTGCGCCGCCGCCCGAACCCGCGCCATCGGCAAAGAAGCGGCAGGGCAACAAGTCCGCCAATTCGAAATGACGGCGATGGTGCAGTCTCCACGTTTTCGTAACGCGACGGTGCTCCGCGCCGTGGCGATCCTGGTCGCATCGGGACTGGCGGCGGTCGCAGCTCATGCGCAGAGCACGGTGCAGGGCGTGCCCAACGCGATGCAGGGCTTTACGCAAAACAGGGATCAGCCGATCCAGATCGAAGCCGCCAAGCTCGAGGTGCGTGACAAGAAGCAGCAAGCGACCTTCATCGGCAATGTGAAAGTGGTGCAGGGCGACACCACCATGACGTCGAAGACGCTCGTGGTGTTTTACGAATCGGGTGGCAGCGCCACCGCCGCACCGGCGGCGAAGGGCTCGACCAAATCGGCACCGATCCAGTCTGCGACCCCTGGGCCTGGCGGCAGCTCCTCGATCAAGCGGCTGGAAGCGCACGGCAATGTGGTCGTGACCCAGAAGGATCAGGTCGTGACGGGTGAGACCGCGGTGTTCGACACCAAGACCAATCTCGTCACCATGCTTGGCGGGGTCGTGCTGACCCAATGCAAGAACGTCCTCAAGGGCGACCGGCTGATCGTGGACATGACGACGGGCGTGTCGCGCGTGGAATCCGACAGCGGCAAGGTGCAGGGACTGTTCATTAACCAGCAAGGCTGCAATGGCCAGGCGGCAGGTTCGTCGCCATCGGTCCTGCCCGGGCCCGCGACCGCAAATAAACCGAAATAATCTCAATTACTTGTGTTCTGGTCGGCGCCGACAAGGTTGAAGCTCGGGACGGGAGCCTGTATTTGCGTCATGACGCAAGAGAGTGCATGAGGGCTTCGCCAGTCGCGGGCGTGGCTTGGGAGATTGTGCATGGCCCTCGCGATCCGCTCTCTGACTGAGGGTGTTTTGCTGGGCAAGGGACATCCATTCCTTCATGTTGCGCGAGGAGCTGCGAATCGCGAGCTGCGGCTCGCCGAACATCGTGAGAGGCTGAAGCGAGCGGGAATGGTGGATTTACTCAGCATGTTCCGGCGCCGGCCGGCGAAGCGAGGCTCGCCGGGATTCGCGCGGCCGCGAGCCGACATTACCGCGCTCGGCGACCGTATCGGCGAAATGCTGACCAGCACGGTCCGCGACGCGCCGCCGCTGGCCCGCGCCGCGCCTTTGCCCAAACTCGACCTGCCTCAGGCCGACAGGCCACCTCGGCCGGCGCCTGCAAGGTCTCCGGTCAGGACCAATGGCTCGGCGGAACCGCGGCAAGCCGTGCGTACGGGCTACCTGGCTGTGCATGGTGTGGAAAAGAGTTTTGGCAGTCGGCAGGTCGTGCGCGGCGTCAGCATTTATGTTCGTCGCGGGGAAGCGGTGGGGTTGCTGGGTCCCAACGGCGCCGGCAAGACCACGGTTTTCTACATGATCACCGGCTTGATCAAGGCCGACCGCGGCGGCATCGAACTCGATGGCCATGACGTGACCAGGCTGCCGATGTATCAGCGGGCCCGGCTCGGCATCGGTTACCTGCCGCAGGAGGCTTCGATCTTCCGCGGCCTGACGGTGGAGCAGAATATTCGCGCGGTGCTGGAGGTCGTCGAACCCTCGCGCAAGAAGCGCGAGGCGGAACTCAATTCACTGCTCGACGAATTCAACATCACGCGCCTGCGGAAAACCCCGTCGATTGCGCTCTCCGGAGGCGAGCGGCGCCGCGTCGAGATCGCGCGTGCGCTCGCCACGCGGCCCAATTACATGCTGCTCGACGAACCCTTCGCCGGCATCGATCCCATCGCGGTCGGCGACATCCAGGATCTCGTTCGCCATCTCACCAATCGCGGTATCGGCGTATTGATCACCGACCATAATGTGCGGGAAACGCTTGGGCTCACCGACCGCGCCTATATCGTCTACGCGGGCGAGATCCTGACCGAGGGAACGCCGGACGAGATCGTCAACGATCCCGACGTCCGGCGGCTGTATCTGGGCGAGGAATTCCGCCTCTGAGGTAGCCAGAAACGCACCATCCCGCCAAAAGGGACGCGCCTTAGCCAAATTTTCCTGTTCGTCAAGGCGTGTACATCGCCACGCGACTAGGCTAAGCAAGAATCGGACCAATTTTATGGACCGGTTCTTGCCTCCATGGCGCTGACGCAGAGATTAGAGTTCCGCCAGTCACAATCGCTGGTGATGACCCCCCAGCTGATGCAGGCAATCAAGCTGCTTCAGCTCTCCAATCTCGATCTGTCGACCTTTGTCGAGGAGGAATTGGAGCGAAATCCATTGCTGGAACGCGCCAACGACGGTCCGGAGGCACCGGGGGTGGGCGAAACGGCCCCGGAACCGGCCGAATTCCCCGATTCCGATGATGCTGAGGGCGCCGGTGCGGAAATCAGCGCTTCCGGCGGTGATGGTTTCGAGCCCGTCCAGGAAGACTGGCTCAACCGCGATCTGGGCAGCCGTGCCGAGATCGAGCAGACCTTCGACGCTCCTCTCGACAATGTGTTTTCCGAGGAGCCTGCGGAGGCGGCCGCGCGCAACGCGCAGGATGCGGCGCCAACGGCCTATACCGAATGGGGCGGCGGCGCCTCCCATGACGAGGATTACAACCTCGAGGCATTCGTTGCCGCCGAAGTGACGCTTCCCAGCCACCTTGCGGAGCAACTGGCGGTCGCCGTCACCGCTCCGGCGCAACGCATGATCGGCCAATACCTGATCGATCTCGTCGACGAGGCCGGCTATTTGCCGGGCGATCTCGGCCAGGCCGCCGAGCGGCTCGGCGCCTCCGAGGGCGATGTCGAGGCGGTGCTTTCGGTGCTGCAGAAATTCGACCCGCCGGGTGTCTGCGCGCGTTCCTTGAGCGAGTGTCTGGCGATCCAGCTGCGCGAGCTCAATCGGTACGACCCCGCCATGCAGGCGTTGGTCGAGCACCTCGACCTGCTGGCAAAGCGCGACATTGCCGCCTTGCGAAAATGTTGCGGCGTCGACGACGAAGACATCACGGAAATGATCGGTGAAATTCGCCGTCTCGACCCGAAGCCGGGTCTGAGATTCGGTTCGGCGCGGATGCAGACCGTGGTGCCCGACGTCTACGTGCGGCCCGGCAACGATGGCGGCTGGCACGTCGAACTCAACAGCGACACGTTGCCGCGCGTGTTGGTCAACCAGACCTATTACACCGAACTGTCGAAGACGATCCGCAAGGACGGCGACAAATCCTATTTCAGCGATTGCCTGCAGAACGCGACTTGGCTGGTGCGGGCCCTGGATCAGCGCGCCCGGACCATCCTCAAGGTCGCAACCGAAATCGTGTGCCAGCAGGACGGGTTCTTCACCCACGGCGTGGCGCATCTGCGACCGCTCAATCTCAAGGCGGTGGCGGAGGCGATCCAGATGCATGAGTCGACGGTGTCGCGCGTCACCGCCAACAAATACATGGCGACCAACCGCGGCATTTTCGAACTGAAGTATTTCTTCACCGCCTCGATCGCATCGGCCGACGGAGGCGAAGCCCATTCCGCCGAAGCGGTACGTCACCACATCAAGCAATTGATCGACGCCGAAGACTCCGCGCTGATCCTTTCCGACGACACCATCGTGGAACGATTACGTGAATCCGGGATTGATATCGCCCGCCGCACCGTCGCGAAGTACCGCGAAGCGATGCGAATCCCTTCGTCGGTTCAGCGCCGGCGCGACAAGCAAAGCGCGCTTGGCAGCGCGCTCTCGACCGCTGCCGCCGCCTCCGACCGGTCCCGGGACACCCAGCCTGCCTGATTGCGTCTCGCCGAAATCGGAATAGTGTCGGCCCGGTCAACCATCGAGGCCCTCAACATGACGCTCCGGATTTCGGGAAAAAGCATCAGTGTCGGCGACGCATTGCGCGGACGAGTCAGCGAGCGCACCGAGGAGGTATTGCGCAAATATTTTGACGGCAACTATTCCGGCCACATCACGCTCAGCAAGGACGGTTTCGGTTTTCGTACCGACTGCGCGCTGCATCTGGATTCCGGCATCACGCTCGAGGCGGACTCCAATGCCGCGGACGCCTATACCAGCGCCGACCAGGCCTTGCTGATGATCGAAAAACGTTTGCGCCGTTACAAGAGCCGCCTGAAGGACCGTTCGGCCCGCAAGGCCCATGCAGCCTCACAGGCGCTTGCGGCGATGGAGACGCCTGAACTCGACGCGCCGAGCTATGTAATCGAGGCGCCCGCCGAAGGCGACGAGGAGATGACCGGCTATAACCCGGTGATCATTGCGGAAGCCACCACGTCCTTGAAGCGGTTTTCGGTCAGCGAGGCGGTGATGGAACTCGACCTGACCGGCGCCGCCTGCCTGGTATTCCAGCATGGCGGAAGCGGCCGGGTGAATATCATTTACCGACGCCCAGACGGCAATCTCGGCTGGATCGATCCCCCGGCGGTTAACGTCGGGGGACATGGCGCTGATCGGCATTGACGGAGAGCGTCGCCATCCCTATGGTCCGCGCCCTTAACGATTAGGCATCTGGAATAGTAGGTGTTGGCACCGCTCTTGCGTTGGAGTAGAAGCCCATCCAATTAGGACACGGCGGCGGGCGGCCGCCTTTTTCCGCCCCAATCTCCTGATGTCGCCGGCCAAAACCTGTTTCGCAACCTGACGGTCAATTTACCTCGGAACGCCCCATGACGATTACCGATCTGGTCGCACCCGAGGCGATTCTCCCGGCTTTGAAGGTCAACAGCAAGAAGCAGGCGATCCAGGAACTCGCCGCGCGCGCCGCAAGCCTGAGCGGGCAGAACGAGCGCGCGATTTTCGAGGTGCTGCTGCAGCGTGAGAAACTCGGGACCACCGCTGTCGGCTACGGCGTCGCGATCCCCCACGGCAAGCTTCCGAAGCTGGAAAAGCTTTTCGGTCTGTTCGCGCGCCTCGAACGGCCGATCGATTTCGAGGCGATGGATGGGCAGCCGGTCGATCTGGTGTTCCTCTTGCTCGCCCCCGAAGGCGCCGGCGCCGATCATCTGAAGGCATTGGCGCGGATCGCGCGGCTGCTGCGCGATCAGGACGTGGCCAAGAAACTGCGCGCATCACGCGACGCGCCGGCGATCTATTCGGTGCTGGCGCTGCCGCCTGCGAGCGCGGCGTAAGGATAACCGTTTCCTCCCGCTTCCCGCGCAGGCAGCGTCCTCCAATTTATCGCTGCGAAAGACGCGCGAGCCCTGGTCGAGGACAACTGGCCTGCGCGTCGCCGAACCATTTTTGAAGATGATTTTCGCAGCCGAAGAGCTGCGCAAGGCCGCCGATCCACGTGACGCGTGGCGACGAAGCCCTCGATCAGTGCACGCTCACCGCCTGAAGTTCATTGCTCCAGGCATTCGCGATCGCTGCCTCGCGCGAATCGGTCAGCATGATCGGCGTTCCATCGGCGGCGTGGAGGGCAAACAGTTTCAGTCCGGGCGCGATGCTGGGGGCCTGCGGAAACAGTCCCGGTACGTCTTCCGATCGGATCTGCTTTACATAAGCGATATGGCCCTCACCGAGGTGAGCCAGGGCCTCCAGGGAGACGCGAGGTTCCAACGCAACATTACCGTCAGTCATGGTCTCGACTCCTTCCAATTCTAAGCGGTCGAGTCCGCTACAAGTTCCATTATTCGTGTTCATTGATAGCGATTGTCTTAACGACCTTTTCCGGCTCCGGCCGGGCCAGATCGATCGACAACAGCCCGTTCTTCAAGTCCGCACCCAGCACCAGCATCCCCTCCGCCAGCACGAATGTGCGCTGGAAGTGGCGTGCGGCGATGCCGCGATGGATGTATTGCCGGGCCTTGTCGTCTTGCTGGCGTCCGCGGATGACGAGTTGGTTTTCCTCAGTGGTTACATCGAGTTGGTCGCGGGTAAATCCCGCCACCGCGAGCGTGATGCGCAGCCTTTCCGGCTGCCCATTGCTACGGTCGCAACGTTCGATGTTGTAGGGAGGATAGCCGTCCGCACCCTTGACGACGCGATCGAGCGCACGCTCGATTTCGTCAAATCCCAGCAAAAACGGACTCGATAACGAGGGAACACGAGACATATTTGCAAAGCCCTCTCGAAGCGACTTTGAAGTTCCGGGGCCCTTGCGGCACCCCAACATGACCTGAAGGTGGATTCACCCTCCGGTCCCCAACCAATATGGGCATCATTCGGGCGTGTTCAAGCATCCCGTGGATGCGCCCAAAGCCTTTCCCCAGCAGGCTTTTAGGGAAAGCGCCGCCGTTGGTTAACGGCGGCGTTCGGTGCAGATCACGCCCTCGGCCGCGAGGCCCTCGATCTCGGAGCTGGAGTAGCCGAACTCGGCGAGCACCTCGGCGGTGTGTTGGCCGAAGGTGGGCGGGACGCTGCGCAGGCTCGCCTGGCTCCGCCCCATGCGGATCGGCGAGGCCACGCCCTTGTACCAGTCCTTTTCCACCACATCGCCGCGGTGGACGGCGTGGGGGCTGGTCAGGGCCTTGTCGATCGGCTGGACCGGGCCTGCGGGAAGTCCCGCAGCCAGCAGGCGATCGCACAGCGGTTCGGCATCGTGCTGGCTGAACACGGCGGCCAACTCGGCGCGCAAGGCCTCGCGGTTGGCGATCCGATCCCGGTTGCGGGCAAAGCGCGGATCGGCCGCCAGCTCCGGCTTGCCGATTTCCTTGGCTAGCTTGCGGAAGGTGCCGTCATTGCCGACGCCGATAAAGATGTTGTCGGTGCGCGTCGGGAAGATCGCGTAAGGCACGAGGTTGGGATGTTCGTTGCCGGTGAGCGACGGCGGTTTGCCGTGCATGAAATAATTCGCGTTGTGCGGATGCATGACCGCGAGCCCGGCTTCGAACAGGGTGGTTTCGATGAACTGCCCCTGCCCGGAGCGCTGCCGCTCCGACAAGGCCATCAGGATGCCGATCGCGGCATAAAGGCCGGTGGTGATGTCGACCACGGGAACGCCGATCCGCATCGGGCCCGATTGCGGCGAGCCGGTCGCCATGATCATTCCGGTCATCGCCTGGATGATCGCATCATAGCCGGGATTGCCGCCGCGCGGTCCGTCGGCGCCAAAGCCCGAGATACGGCAGTGGACCAGCTTGGGAAATTTCGCGCGCAAGGTCTCGCTGCCGATGCCCCATTTATCGAGCGTGCCGGGTTTGAAATTCTCGATCAGGACGTCGGCGCCCTCGAGCATCTTCATCAGCACCGCACGGCCGCCCTCGGACGCGAGATCGAGTCC
Source organism: Bradyrhizobium sp. (assembly GCF_035570375.1). GTDB lineage: Bacteria > Pseudomonadota > Alphaproteobacteria > Rhizobiales > Xanthobacteraceae > Bradyrhizobium. The sequence continues at coordinate 7,368 of NZ_DATMLW010000261.1, forward strand.
GACCGAGCGCTTGTTGCGGTTGATGCCGACAAAATAGGCCGCGTCTTCATCGTGGAACGGCGGTCCCCAGTCGCGCACCTCGTCGCCGGCCGGTGGTTCGACCTTGATCACGTTGGCGCCGTGGTCGGCGAGAATCTGGGTGCAGAAGGGGCCACCGAGCACGCGCGTGAGGTCGATCACACGCAGGCCTGCCATCGCGCCCGAATTGATTTCAGTCATCGAAAACCTTCGCTCTCAAATGCGCTACAGGAGGATCTGAGGGCTAGCGGTCTTCGTCACCGGCATCAATCGGTTTTCTAGCAAGCGGCCCGTCGCAAAACGCAAAACGACGGGCCGCTCGCGGGAAATGCCTCAGACCACGGTCAGGCGGACGTCGACATTGTTACGGGTGGCGTTGGAGTAGGGGCACACCTGATGGGCCTTGGCGACCAGCGCCTCGGCCTCCGCGCGCGCCAGCCCCGGCAGCGAGACCTCCAGCGCGATGTCGAGGCCGAAACCGCCTTCGGAACGCGGGCCGATGCCGACCGTCGACGTCACCGCGGCGTCAGCCGGCACCTTCGGGCCGCCTTGCGAGGAGACGAATTTCATCGCGCCGATGAAGCACGCGGCATAGCCGGCAGCGAAAAGCTGTTCGGGATTGTTGCCGGCGCCGCCTCCGCCACCGAGTTCCTTTGGTGTCGTGAGCTTGACGTCGAGTGCGCCGTCCAGCGTCGCGGCGTGACCGTCACGGCCGCCAGTGGCCTTCGCCTGGGTCTTGTAGAGCACATTCACCGACATGGGGATCTCCTCTGTTTGAGTTTCAGTGCCAGATATATTGCAAACAATTCGATTGTGCACAATATAAAAAACGGCGCCTCACATTTAATTGTACGCAATTGAATATGAGGCCATCCCGGCCCACAATGGCGGCCGATTGTGACGAGGATACTGAAATGGCCCGAAAACCGCCGGCCGCAGACCAGCTGCTGCGGCTCGACAACCAGATTTGCTTTGCCGTCTACTCCGCGGCGCACGCGTTCAATCGCGTTTATAAGCCGCTCTTGGACCGGCTCGGCCTGACTTACCCGCAATATCTCGTCATGCTGGTGCTGTGGGAGCGCGACGGCGTGCCGGTCAAGGAGATCGGCGAGCGGCTGTTCCTGGATTCCGGCACGCTCACCCCGCTGCTCAAGCGGCTGGAACAGGCAGGGCAGATCAAACGCACCCGCTC
>NZ_DATMLW010000262.1:0-8660 GCF_035570375.1 Bradyrhizobium sp.
TAGCGCGGAGCGGATTGACCCGTTATAGGACTGCCCGGACCCTATTCCGAGCTCCTAATTTCCAGCACGAGCGAACATGGCCAAGATCCACTATGTCGACCATACCGGCGAAACCCGCACCGTCGAAGTCGAGAACGGTGCTACCGTCATGGAAGGGGCGATCCGCAATGCGATCCCGGGCATCGAAGCCGAGTGTGGCGGTGCCTGCGCCTGCGCAACCTGCCATGTCTATGTCGATGAGGCCTGGCGCGAGAAAGTTGGTCCCCCTTCGCCGATGGAAGAGGACATGCTGGACTTCGGTTTCGACGTGCGGCCGAATTCGCGGCTGTCGTGTCAGATCAAGGTGAGCGATGAGCTGGATGGTCTTTCGGTATCGACGCCGGAGCGTCAGGCCTAGCGGCGCGCGCATTCGTTGAGAAGGCGATGACGAACATCGGAAGCGGCAGCTGAACATCATTTTCCTTTCGCCACCGCCGGGTGTACTCAAGTCGCGATCGGAAGTTCCGTTCCGCGGCGAAGCCAAGGGCGGAAACTGGCGATGATTTCCGGCGTGAGCGGCGTCGGCTTGCGCGAGATTTCGTCCAAGAGCACGGTCACGGTCCGAGCAGATGCCACGCACCGGCCTTCCGAGAACACCACCTGATCGAAAGTGACGGAGGTTCGGCCGAATTTCGAGACGCCAAGACCCATCTCGATCGCGCCCGGCCAGCGCAGTTCGGCACGGAAGTGGATATCGAGCCGCACCAGGATCCAGGCGAATCCCTCGAACGTCAGACCATAACTGCGATCCTTCATCAGCGTGACGCGGCCGGTCTCGAAATAGGTGGCATAAACCGCGTTATTGACGTGCTGATTGGGATCGAGATCGGCAAAGCGCACATTGTCGGTCAGCCGATAGGGAAAATCCTCCAGGCGTGGCGTTGCGTCGAGGCGGGCAGAGGCATTCACGGGGAGTTCTCCGAGACTTGCGCCCTTACAGCGCAGTTGTCGAACGCCCGCAAGGGGTGGTCATCGCGCTACCGCAATAATATGGGCTTCCCTCCATGTTCCGTGTTGGTTAGACAGGCGCGAGTTAAAAGGGCTTACCAGCCTCATCCCAACCGAAAAGAAAACGACATGAGCGAAGCGATCAAAACCGACGTGTTGATCATCGGCGCGGGCCCGTGCGGGCTGTTCGCCGTCTTCGAATTGGGCCTGCTCGACATGAAGGCGCACCTGGTCGACATCCTCGACAAGATCGGCGGCCAGTGCGCCGAGCTCTATCCGGAAAAGCCGATCTACGACATTCCGGGAATTCCATACGTCACCGGCCAGGGCCTCACCGACGCATTGATGCAGCAGATCAAGCCGTTCAACGCGACTTTCCATCTCAACGAAATGGTGGAGAAGATCGAGAAGATCGGCGACCCCGCCTTTCGCATCACCACCGATGCAGGCAAGGTTTTCGAGTGCAAGGTCGTCGTGATTTCGGCCGGCGGTGGTTCGTTCCAGCCCAAGCGTCCGCCGGTGCCGGGCATCGAGGCCTATGAAGGCACCTCGGTGTTTTACGCCGTGCGCAAGATGGAACAGTTCCGCGACAAGGATCTCCTGATCGTCGGCGGCGGCGATTCCGCGCTGGACTGGACGCTCAACCTGCACCCCATCGCCAAGCGCGTCACGCTCTTGCACCGTCGCGACGACTTCCGCGCCGCGCCCCACAGTGTCGAGCAGATGCGCGCGCTGGTGGCCGCCGGCAAGCTGGACCTGAAGATCGGACAGGTCACCGCGCTCGAAGGCGCGGCCGGCAAGCTCACGGGCGCGCAGGTGAAGGGCAACGACAACGCGGTCTCGAAGGTTTCCTGCGATACGATGCTGCCGTTCTTCGGCCTGACCATGAAACTGGGGCCGGTAGCGAACTGGGGTATATCGCTTGAGAACAATCTGGTGCCGGTCGAGACCTCGGCCTTCGAAACCAGCGTGCCCGGGATCTTCGCGATCGGCGACATCAACACCTATCCGGGCAAGCTCAAGCTCATCCTGTGTGGTTTCCACGAAGGCGCGTTGATGGCGCAGAAGGCGCACCGTTACGTCTATCCGGACAAGCGTCTCGTCTTCCAGTACACGACGTCCTCTTCCAGCCTGCAGAAAAAGCTTGGCGTCAACTAGATTGGCCGGATGTGAAGCGGCAGAAGGCGGGCCTCGATGGCCCTCCTGTCGCCACATATCCTGATGATGACACCGGATCAGGTCTTGAAAAAGGCGCGCCGGATGGGACGCCGCGGGCACTGGAAGGCTCGCCGAAATGGCCGTAGTCTGCACATGGTTCGAGGGGCTGATCAGGTGATGGCAATGTGGAATCTCGTATCCAGTTTGCGGCCGGTGCTTCCGCTTCTCGTCGCGATGTTGTTCGCCACCGCAGTTCCGGCGCAGGCGGCCGAGCCCACCGCGGCCGGACTTTGGCAGAAGATGGAGGACGGCAAGCCCGTGGTTTGGGTTCTCTTCGTCGACCACCGCGACGGCTTCTTCGAGGGCGTGATCGCCAGGACTTTTCCAAGGCCCGGCGAAGTCGAACATGATGTCTGCTCAAAATGCACCGACGATCGCAAGAACGCGCCGGTGCTCGGAATCTCCTTCATCCGGAATATGAAGCGCAACGGTCTCGAGTATGAAGGCGGCAATATCCTCGATCCGCGCGACGGCGAAATCTGGCGAGCGAAGATGACCGTCAGCCCTGACGGCAAGGATCTCACGCTGCGTGGTTATGTGCTGACACCGTTATTGGGCAAGGACGAAGTCTGGCATCGCCTGCCGGACAGCGAACTCGCTTCCCTCGATCCGGCCATCATAGCCAAATACCTGCCGGGGCAAGCTCCGGCAGCGAAGCCGCCGGCCGGCGCCAGGAAGTCCGCCGCGCCCGCAAAACAATGAGCTGATCGAGGCGGGCTATCGGCGGGAGCGCATGCGCGAGCGGCGCTCGAACCGCAGTGTTTTGACTTGCGCAACTTCCGCCTCTTCGACTGAGGCGGTGGCGATCGAAGCCTCGTTCAGTTTGCGGCGCTTCTGCCAGGGTACCACCACGTTGAGCCAGATTTCGCGGCTGCCCATGATCGAGATCGCAATGCCGAAGGGGATCATGAAGTAAAGGATGCGAAACACCACCAGCGTTGCCAGCAACTGCTCCCTGCCGAATTGAGGAAGAGCGACCAGCATCGCGGCATCGAAGACGCCGATCGAGCCTGGCGCGTGACTGGCAAAGCCGAGCAGAGTCGCCAGGATGAACACCACAGCCAGCGACATGAAACCGATGCCGGGATCACCCGGCATCAGCAAGTACATGGCCATCGCGCAGAACCCCAGATCGAGCACGCCGATCAAAATCTGCACCAGCGTCAGCCGCGCCGAAGGCAGTTTTACCTTCCAGCCGTTTTGCCCGAGTTCGCGCCGCTCTTCGCCAAGGCTGAGCCAGACAAAGTAGGCGAGGATGGCGCTGAGCACCCCGAACGCCACCAGCCGGTTGATCGCGGCCGGAAGTTGGTCCATGGCCGATGCCGCGCCGGGATGCCAGGCCATGCCGATGCCGAGCACGAAGGTGTTGCCAAGCCAGAATGTCAGGCCGGAGAGAAAGCAGATCTTGGCGACATCGACGGCGCTCAGACCGTATTCGGAATAGATCCGGAAACGGATCGCACCGCCGGTGAAGACGGTGGCGCCGATATTGTGCCCGATCGTATAGCTCGTGAAGCTGGACAATGCGGCGATACGGTAAGGTACGTGTTTCCTGCCGATGGTCCGGAGCGCGAAGAAATCGTAGAAGGTCAGCGTGCAGAATGCGCCGACCACGCACAGCGCGGCGAGTGCGATGTGATACGGCGCTATCTCGGTCAGCGCCACCAGCATGACGCCGGTATCAACTCCCTTGAGGGTACGGACCAGCGTCGTGATTGCAAAGGCGATGATGATGAGGCTTGCGGCAATTCCGATCTGTTTCCAGCCGATCCGATGCTTCAAGCCACGCCCCAGCGTGGCCAACAGGCGATACATTCTTCCTCCCGGCAGGGCGGCAACAGAGTTGCGAGCCACTTGCAGCGATCGTCGCAACCAGCGCCGATCGGCTTGATACGAAAACCCATAAGGCAAAAAGGTTCCGTTGTGCAATCCTTGACAAGGCAAGCGTCGTTCCCGCAAGACAGGCCACCACCGTCATAGTTCGTACATATTTCGAGATTGCGAGGTTCAGGCCCCGGAACGCGGTTTGCGTGCAGGAGCATCGCCCGTTCCTTCCGCGTTGGAAAAGTTCCTCCTCGCTAACGGGGTCTGCGCAACTCGGAACAACGGTCGAGTCCGCCGGTTAGCGAGAGTATCCGCAATCGAACATATCGGCGCGCTCGTCGGAGAAGCGCGGCTGTGTTCCCGAGACATAAGGAATCGCGCCATGGGACTCTTCACCCGGGACATCAGGAATCTGAACGACCTTTTCGTGCATCAGCTGCAGGACATCTACTATGCCGAGAAGCAGCTCGAAAAAGCGCTGCAAAAAATGTCGGGCAAGGCGATAGATAAGCAGCTCAAGCAGGGCTTTCTCACTCATCTCGACGAGACCAAAACTCACGTCAAGCGCCTCGAAGAGGTATTTCGGATGCATGGTGCGGAGATGAAGGCGGTCGACTGCCCGGCTATCGATGGCATCATCGAGGAGGCTGACGATGTCGTAGGAGAGGTCGCCGACGACGCCGTGCTGGATGCGGCATTGATCAACGCCGCGCAGGCCGCCGAGCACTACGAGATCGCACGCTACGGCAGTCTGATCGCCTGGGCCAAGCAACTTGGACGCAACGATTGCGCCAGCATTCTGCAAAAGACGCTCGATGAGGAAAAGGCAACCGACAAGAAGCTGACCTCGCTTGCGGAGAGCAAGGTCAACCTGCGCGCAGCGAGCTGAGGCTGGTTGAGACAAAACGTCGCGCTCGACCGGCGCGGCGTTTTGTTGCCTCCGATTTTTTTTCGCGTCGGAAGGATCGCCTGGCGAGAGGTTAAATAATACTGAACCTGGCGAACTTGTCTGCGAAATCCCGCCAAATCGGTTCTTTCATCGGCCCGTACAAAGCCCCCCATCAGGGCCTGGGGTATGACACAACAATTTGACAACGCCGACACGGCAGTCCTTGCGCCGCGCGCGCAATTGTGCGGGTGAAGCGGCCGAATTGAGCCGAGCGCGGCTCCGTCCGACATACTTCGACATTGGACGAAGTTTACCCTAGAAACGATTGGATAGAATGTCGCGTTGGTCCCCCGAGCGGAGGTGATCGATGCGCGCTGCTTCTCTGAAGTTCCAATCCATGCTCGCGCCGAAACTCAGACCCGGCGGCGGACACCGCGCCAAAAGTCTCCGGAACTCCTGGACACTGATGGCCATGAGCCTCGGCTACGGTGTGGTTCAGCTTGACGTCACCATCGTTAACACGGCGCTTGCCAGCATCGGCGCGTCGCTGGAGCGGCGGTGTTTCCGAACTGCAGTGGGTTGTCAGCGCCTATACCATCGCTTTCGCAGCGTTCATCCTGACGGCGGGGGCACTCGGCGACCGGATCGGCGCCAGGCGCATGTTCACCGCGGGGTTCGCAATTTTCACCGCTGCTTCGCTCGCGTGCGCGCTTGCGCCCAATGCCGCCGTGCTGATTGCCGCAAGGGGCGTTCAAGGACTAGGCGCGGCCATTCTCGTTCCCAATTCGCTGGCGTTGCTCAACCACGCTTACGCGGACGAAAAACAGCGCGGGCGGGCCGTTGGCATCTGGGCCGCCGGAGCCAGCCTTGCGCTCACCGCAGGCCCGCTCGTCGGCGGAGCATTGATCGCGCTGGTCGGCTGGAGATCGATCTTTCTCGTCAATCTGCCGATCGGACTCGCGGGGCTGTGCTTGAGCTGGCTTTACGTGAACGAGACGACTCAACGTCGGCAGCGCGAGATCGACCTGCCGGGCCAGATGGCGGCGATCACAGCGCTTGGTTGCTTGGCCGCCGCCATCATTGAAGGAGGCGCGCTCGGCTGGAGCCATGCTTTCGTGATTGCGGGTTTTGTGGCCTCAACGATCTTGACGATGCTTTTGGTCGTGCGGGAGCTGCGCGCCCCGCAGCCGATGCTGCCGCTCTCATTGTTCACGCACCGTCTGTTCGCGCTGACATCGCTGATAGGTCTTCTGGTCAATATCGCCTTCTACGGGCTGATCTTCGTCTTCAGCCTGTATTTCCAGCGCGTCAATGGATTGTCTCCATTTAAGACCGGTCTTGCCTTCGTTCCGATGATGGGCGCGGTGCTGCCGGCAAACCTCGCTGCTTCGCGCCTTGCGGAGCGCATCGGCGCGCCGGCAACCATCGCCATCGGAGCTGCACTATCGGCGTTCGGCTGTCTGATGCTGCTCGGAATTGAGCCCGGCACGGTCTACTGGAAAACCTTGCCACAGCTGGTGATCATGGGTGTCGGGTTGGGCTTGCTGGTGCCCCCGCTCACGTCGGCGCTGTTGGGAAGCGTCGAGAAGACACGCTCCGGCATTGCGGCCGGCGTGCTCAACGCGACCCGACAAACCGGCAGCGTGCTGGGGGTCGCGCTTTTCGGCTCGCTGGTCGGACAGGCAGAGGCCTTCGTCACCGGCGCGCATGAGGCGCTGATCATTTCCACAGGCCTTTTGCTCGTGGCGGCGATGGTGATCTGGTTCGGGGCCGGGAGGAGCGGCTGAATTCACGCCCGTCGCAGCGCAAAATGGGCGCCGCAGAACGCCATCACGGCGCCGAGGCCAAGCGCTGCGAGCCCGGCGAGCATGCCTGCAACGGTCGGAAGCGGGCTCGGCGCCGATGCGGCCTGACCGGCGCCTGCCAGCACAAGCACGCCGACCGCGATCAGAAACTGCCGCATCCGCGGCGGAATTTGCCCCGACACCGCGCTGTCCATCAGGGTTGCGGTGAAATAGCCGCCGCAAAAACCCACCGTTGCGATCAGCCACCACGCCAGTGCCGCTCCCGCCGGCATGAATTCGCGGGCATCCGATCGCCACAGGCCGCCGAGATCCAGACCAAATCTCGCGCCGAGCATGTGCACGGCGAGTGCCAGGAGTACGCCTGAAATGGCGGCTCCGGCGAGAATCAGCCGGCGCGGAAAATAGGTCGTTTCAGCCATGCGGTGTTTGTAAGATAAAGCCTGCCATGTGTGCAAGCGAACGTGGCCCAGCCGTTCGTTCGGGGGAGGAATCGATCATGATCTTCGGGCTTCTCGCGCTGATCGTGGCGGCGATATTTGCTGGCGTTGCGCTTTATGTGAATATCGTGGAGCAACCGGCCCGGTTGTCGCTGGAGGATCGCGCGCTGCTTGCGGAATGGAAGCCCTCCTACAAGCGTGGAGCCGCGATGCAGGCGCCTCTCGCGCTGGTCGGCTTTCTCTTTGGAATGCTGGCGTGGTGGCAGACCTCGCATGCCGGCTTTTTGATCGGCTCAATCGCGATCATCGCGCCGTGGCCATGGACGCTGATTGCCATCAAACCCACCAACGATACGCTGATGGCCACCCATCCTGACCAAGCCGGTCCGCAAACACGTTCGCTCATCGTGAAGTGGGGCGCGCTCCACGGTTTGCGAACGGTTTTGGGGGCGCTCGCCACGGTCGCCTTTCTGTGGGCATGCGTGCCGGGCTAGAACCTATCATTTGAAGCTTCAGCGAGGTTTGGTCCCATGCCGCCCGATTTGTCGAACGAGGCTCAAGCCGGCACCCGTTATGCCTACAAGCCGTCGCTGTTCGGCGCGGCGTATCAGTTCGAACTGACGGAGCAGGGCTTGTCGTGGCGCATTGCGGGCCGCTCCGACCTCTGGCGTTACGCCGATATCGCGAGCATCCGCCTGTCCTATCGTCCGGTCTCGATGCAGTCGCACAGGTTTCGCGCCGATATCGGCAACATCGACGGCGCGCGGCTTTCCATGCTTTCGACCAGTTGGCAAACCGCGGCGCTGATGACGTCGCAGGATCGCGATTACCGCACCTTTATCGCAGGCCTGCATGCGCGAATGGCGAAAGCGAAAAGCCCGGCGCGGCTTACCGGTGGGCTCGATCCCTGGGTCTACGCAGCCGCGATTCTCTGTGTGACGCTGGTGGTATTGGCCATGGCCGGGCTTCTGCTGCGTGCGGTGACGACGGGCGAATGGGCCGGCGCGCTGTTCCTGATCGGCTTTGCGGCCTTGTTTGCCTGGCAGGTGGGCGGCTTCATCACGCGCAACCGGCCGCTCGTTTATACCTTCGACGATTTACCCAGGGCATTGTTGCCGTGAGGCGTACGTCGGGCTCGGCAATGCGCACCCTTGTCTCCGCCATCAGCGCACCACCAGGACGGAGCATTTGGCATAGCGCACGACGTGGCCGGCGTTCGAGCCGAGGAAATAGGTCCGCATCGCAGGCCGGTGCGAGGTCATGACGATCAGGTCCGCCTTGATGGCGGCGGCCTCCTCGAGGATCTCGTGATAGATGCCGCCTTGCCGCACCGAGGTGGAAATACGCTCCGGATCGATCCCCGATTCGCGCGCGACGATGGCGAGCGCCTCTTCGGAGGTCTGGCGCTGCTGGGTATCGAAATCCGCCGGCACATATTCGGCGAGCATCACCGGCGTCATGGGCAGCACATTGAGAAGGCGCACCGTGCCGTTCCAGGTC
>NZ_DATMLW010000263.1:0-9150 GCF_035570375.1 Bradyrhizobium sp.
CGTGCCGTACGGCAGGACGATCTTGATAAAATCCAGAACCGCAAAATCCTCTGGCAATTCGATCATTGAAATTTAGCCTCCGTGCTGCGGAAATTGATCGACCCCGAATTGCTCCTTCGAACCAGCGCACGAATCGTGACGTGCCCGCAATCCGGGCCGTCTGAACGAACCCGATAGTGAAAAATCCTGCTCGCAACTTTGCGGGCATTAACGTTGTCCAGGCGTCCGACAGACGACGATGTTACGAGACCCTCCGGTTGTAAAGATACACGAGCGCACGGACTATCATCGCGCGACGGTTGCGAACCCCCAAACCCTCACTAAACGTCCTTTGGAGGATTCCATTTGCGCTTGAACCAGCGTACCGGTCGCGAGTTCTTGATGAAGCCGGGCCGACGCGCAAACGTCAGATAACCCCATTCGTCTTTCCAGACTCGTATCCGTTTGTTGGCATCCTCGTTGCACAAACGGTCTAACACCGCCGTCACGAACTCCGGCGGCAGACCCGTTCTGCCGGCGATGTTCTGGGCGGTCTGGTATCGTGATGTCGTGCTGATCAACGCAAGAACGTCCTGCGCATCCTCCACGTCGCGTCCGCCAACTGGATCACCGGGAAAATCCCAACCTGCGATTTGTCGCCGACGTATCAGATCGGCGCGCATTGTTGTCTCGACGAACCCGATCAGGCGCTTCCGCAGCGAGAGGCGCCAGGCAAACCGGAATGCCGTGCGCAAGCGACCGCCCTGTATTTCGGACTGCAATAACCGCGGAACGATCGCGTCGATGCGTGCTGTCATACGCTCGCACAAGAGGGTAAAGGCCTCCTCGTCCATTTGCGGCCAGCGCGGCAGCGGTATGGGATCCACTGCCGTCCCTAGCAACGGAATCACCGGAACCGTTCCGGCCTTGCCGGGCTGGCCGACAATCACATTGTTTGCTGCCACAACAAAGCTCGTGCGGAGGAAGTGTTGACAATTGCGGCGACCAAGCTGGAAGTCATGGTCGCGAAATCCCTCATCGAGAAAGCCGCCGAAGCCGCCAAGCAACCCGCAAGCGATTGCATACCGTTCGAGCGGCATATGTTCTTGGGCTTCGTCGGTTCGCGGTCTTCGGCGCAACGGCGCGATCAGGAACCGACTGAAGTCGCGTTCGTCGACGGCTGGGGCGAGATCCGATGCACGAAACCGCGCCTGATTCAGCAGTGTCGGGAACAGCGCTCGCGCAATCGCGGCGAGCGCAGGAGAAGGCGAGCCCTCGGAGGAAAATTTTGGAGGCTCCGGAAACGGCGCGACCATGATATTTGCGCGCTCGACGGCTGTGCCGTCGATCGGACCCGTCGATGCTTTTCCGATCAATGCAAACTGCGCATAATCGAACGGATTGTTGTTGACGAGGCCGCCATCGAGCGTCTCGAACTTGAAAACGTCACTGAGGCCGATAGTTCCCTCCGGAAAGGCGGGGCGAATAGCAACTTTCGCGGGCATCTCGACCGGATAGAGACGCTCAAGATAGTGTGGCCACGCAAACTCCAGTGTGCGCGAAGCAAGCCCAATAGGAAAGGCCCCGGAAGCAAGGGCCGCCTCCCCGTAACGTCCCCAGTCATTGAGCTTGTCTCCGACAAGACGTGGCAGCGTCGTTGCGGAAATCCCGATGCTTGCCCTCGCGGCATCGAGCTCAACCCAGGAAGCTGGATCAGCGATGTCCGTGCTGCCGATACCGCTAACGACGTAGTGGACACGGTCGCCGACCGTTTGCATCCCGTAGGCGGTGCCCTTGCCGAACTGTATCCGGTAGGGAATTCCACGCATGTTGGAGATCATGTTGTAGATGTGCAGGCGCTTGGCGACGTAAGGCACCGGCTGGGCGAGCGGCTTGCCGCTCTGCTCTTTTAGAGGTTCGATCGCGCTTCTCTTGATGGCATCAAGTACTGAAAAGTCGAGCAGCGAACGCACCACGACATTTCCGGGGACATCGCCGGTCCCGAGCAATCCACCTTTCGGGTCATCTTGGCTCACCATCGCCGGCAAAACCACCCAGGTGCGATGCAGCGACGGCAGCACGCAGCGGAAGCGCTGACGCGTCGGATAGTGATCGGGACAGCAATTGGCGATTTCCGACGGCGTGAATTCCCGTGGCAAAAAGCCACGCGCCAGCGCAATTGCGCCCAACGCCCCACTGATCGCGCCGGCCGATGCACCTGCATGACCTTCAGCACGACACGATGATTGGGGACTCCCGGCTTGCCGCGATCCTTTTCCCATTCGCTCAGCGCTTGAAACAAAAAATCGAGGACGCCTGCGGTGTAGGCTCCGGCCGAGATCGCGCCAGCCAACACGAGACCGAGCTGGAACGGCTTGGTCTCAGCCAGGGTCGCGTTACTCTCTGTCATGCAAAAATTCCTCCTTACCGGAGGAAACTCCGCGATCCGCACAGTCTGAAACGCGGCAAATGCAACCCCACCTTGCCGGCGGACGTCGCTAACGTTCCCCCAAATCTTCGGTAGAAAGGATGTTCTGAATCCGTTTAGTTGTAAAGATATCTTGAGGCACGCACAGGACGCCGCGCTATCCGTTGGCGGCGACAGTGGGATTCGAAACTACGGTACGACTCAAGACCAGTGACAACGCCCCACGTCAAAGCAAAGCGCGACACCCAGATCGAGATCGACTCCCATCCGTGAAGACCCTGCTCGTACAACCTAGCGTTGGACCAACAAAATCGCTTGTGGCGTGCTGTTGGAGAAAAGTTGGAGAAGCGAACGGCTTCGACCTCGGAAACGACATTAAGCGACTGAAATCATTGGCGCTCCCAAGGGGAATTGAACCCCTGTTTCAGCCTTGAGAGGGCCGCGTCCTAACCGCTAGACGATGGGAGCGTAACGGTGGGTCCAAGGGAATAGCCTTGAAACCGGGCCGCCGCAAGGCGGGGTTTCTTATCCCTCCCCCGCGGAACGCGTGGGGAGGGAAGGCGAAGCGAAGGCCAGGGTGGGGGGCTTTTCTTATAACTCCCACCCCGATGCTCGTTGCACTCGCATCGACCCTCCCCGCAAGGGGGAGGGAGAAGAAGCTGGAGCTGACTCTCACGGCTCGTTCACAAACCTCAAGCTACCGGCGGCCTTGAGCGTATGCGCGTCAAAGGTGCGGATCTCGACCGTCCCGCCGACATCGATCGTCACCACCAGCCGGTCGCCGGCGACGGCGGTGGAGATGATTCGCCCGCCCTTCGGCATAATCGCCGCGATGTCGGGCGCGTTGGCGCTTCCCTCGGTGCGGAAAAGACGGTAGCCGATGGCAATCAAGACGGCCGAAATCGCAAGCGCCGTGGTCAGGCCCGCGATCAGCATCATGCGCCGCACCCGGACAAACAGCGCGGCCTGCTCCGGGGTCGGCTCGGGCAATGCGGCTTCGGTCATCGACGGCTCTTCAAGAGGTTGGCACTACCTTGGAACAAGGCACAGATCGCGGTCAAAGGCTTAAAGTCATCGTCGAGGGAGACGAGGGCTCGACCCGGCTCGACCGCGTGCTCGCCACGCGCCTCATCGATGTGTCCCGATCGCGGCTGAAAGCCTTGATCCTTGCCGGCCGCGTCGAAGTCCAAAACACCCCCATACGCGACCCCGCTTATCATGTCGGGCGGGGCGATACGATCACAATCGACGTGCCACAGCCCGCCGCCGCAGAGCCGTTGCCGGAAAATATCGCGCTCGACATCGTCTACGAGGACGACGACATCATCGTCATCGACAAGCCAAAAGGCTTGGTCGTGCATCCGGCCGCCGGGCACGAGACAGGTACGCTCGTCAACGCGCTGATCGCCCATTGCGGCGCGAGCCTCTCTGGCATTGGCGGGGTCAGGCGTCCGGGGATCGTGCACCGGCTGGACAAGGATACGACCGGGCTGATGGTCGTGGCCAAGAATGACGCCGCGCACCGCTCGCTGTCGGCGCAGTTCGCCGATCACGGCCGCAGCGGTGAAATGCGGCGCGGCTATCTCGCCTTTGTCTGGGGAGTGCCGAACCGGCAGCGCGGCACGATCGACGCGCCGATCGACCGCCACGTTTACGCGCGCGAGAAAATGGCCGTCCGCCCCGGCGGTCGACAGGCCGTCACCCATTGGGAGACTTTGGAAAGTTTTAAGGGGGTGGACGGCAAGCCGGTCGCCGCCCTCCTTGCCTGCGAGCTCGAGACCGGGCGCACCCACCAGGTCCGGGTACATCTGGCCCATATCGGCCACCCGCTGATGAGCGATTCCGTCTATAGCCCGCACTTCAAGACCAAGGCCAGCCAGCTCGGCCCGCGGAGCCAGGCGGCCCTGAGCGGCTTGGGCCGCCAAGCGCTACATGCATACCTTCTGGCCCTGGAGCATCCCAAAACAGGGGTGATTCTGGAGTGGAAGTCGGATTTGCCGGAGGATCTCGCAGCTCTACGCCAAAGCCTCCAAGCGGCGCTATGACGCAGGACGTCCGGAAAAGCAATGCTATGACAACAGGTTATGGCAGCCACACCGGAACGTGACGGCGGTTTAACTTCCAAACGACCCCCCGTTTGGTGTATGTTGCAGTTGCGTTGGATAATCAACGTGGAACATCGCTGAGCGACTGGCTTTGACACAGCAGCCGCCTGCCTGGCCCGCCGCTATCGGGGGCCTGAACCTCTGGAGGGCGCTAAATGGCCCGTACAGCTACCCTGCCGATTCTCAATGGAGAATCCGGCCTTTCCCGGTACCTCGCCGAGATCCGCAAGTTCCCGATGCTGGAACCCCAGCAGGAATACATGCTCGCCAAGCGTTGGCGCGAGCACGACGATCGCGACGCGGCACATCAACTTGTCACCAGCCATCTCCGGCTCGTGGCCAAGATAGCCATGGGCTATCGCGGCTACGGATTGCCGATTTCCGAGGTCGTCTCGGAAGGCAATGTCGGCCTGATGCAGGCGGTCAAGCGGTTCGAGCCCGACAAGGGTTTTCGGCTCGCCACTTACGCCATGTGGTGGATCAAGGCTTCGATTCAAGAGTACATTTTGCGTTCGTGGTCGCTTGTGAAGATGGGCACCACCGCGAACCAGAAGAAACTGTTCTTCAATTTGCGCAAGGCCAAGAGCAAGATCTCGGCGCTGGACGAGGGTGATTTGCACCCCGACCAGGTGAAGACGATCGCCAGGCGGCTCGGCGTGACCGATCAGGACGTGATCGACATGAATCGCCGGCTTTCCGGCGACGCCTCGCTCAACGCGCCGATCCGCGACGACGGCGAAGCCGGCGAATGGCAGGACTGGCTGGTCGATACCTCGCCCAACCAGGAAGCCATGATGGCCGAGCACGAAGAGTTCGATCATCGCCGGGAGGCGCTCAACGGCGCCATCCAGGTGCTCAACCCCAGGGAACGCCGCATCTTCGAGGCGCGGCGTCTGGCGGAAGAGCCAATGACGCTGGAAGACCTCGCTGCCGAATTCGGGGTTTCGCGCGAACGCGTGCGCCAGATCGAAGTCCGCGCCTT
Source organism: Bradyrhizobium sp. (assembly GCF_035570375.1). Lineage (GTDB taxonomy): Bacteria > Pseudomonadota > Alphaproteobacteria > Rhizobiales > Xanthobacteraceae > Bradyrhizobium. The sequence continues at coordinate 5,495 of NZ_DATMLW010000263.1, forward strand.
CGAAAAGGTGCAGACGGCAGTGAAGGGCACCATCGCAAGGCAGGAAGCGGCGGCGTTGGAGGCCGCGCACTAATCGCTCGTGCGACAATCGCTGCGCGCGCTTGGCGGACCTGCGAGAGACATAAAAGGCGGATCGAGAACGAACGAGAAAGCCGGCGGCGACGCCGGCTTTTTTGTTGGGCTATCGCACGTGCGCGATCCCGATACTGGTTCGCCGAGAGTTGGGCACGAGACTCGTCGTGCCCGGGCTTGACCCGGGCATCCACGGCTTTCTTTTCGGCTGTGCCAAGACGTGGATGGCCGGGTCAAGCCCGGCCATGACGAAAGTACACAGTGTCAAAGACGATTCCAACGGCAGCTCCTCCTTGAACCTCGCCCCATGCTGCGCCGACCAAGGCAGGAACGTGCACTTTGTGAACGGAGGCGAGATGCCGATCACGCTGCAATCGACCGTCGGCGGCTTTTCGCCGGAATTCATGCGACGCCTGCCTGCGCTGGAGCGGCGATGATCGCGCACGGGCTCGAGCCTTCGGAGTTCGTGATCTCGAAGGACCGCGCCACGCCGGTGTCGGTGCCCTTCATCGGACCGTTCTTCTACGACTATACGGTGTTCGTGGGCGGGGAGAATTTCACGGTCACCGAGCCGAACGACATGGTGTTCCTGGATTACTTCACCAAGCGCTGCATCGCCGCGGACGAGGAACAGCCGGCCGATACTGCGCGAAATCGCGGGCTGATCCACCGCTTCTTCCGCTGGATGGCCCAGCCGGTGTGAATCAGCCTCACGAGCGATCAGGTTCGGTTTCATCTGTCCGGCCACGAATTCCTTTCCTTCTCCCCTTGCGGGAGAAGGTGGCGCGGACAGGGAATGGATTTGACATTCGCCACCGTGTTTACCGCGAGTTCGAAGGCGAATGTCAAATCCAAAACTCCACCAGAAAATTATAATTTGCTGGTGGTCCTTCGATTCCAACATTCGCAAACTGCCTGCCGAGACGGAATGCGAATGTTGGAATCGGACCACCAGTGATGCGATCCGACCTCTCCCGCAAGGGGAGAGGTGGCACCTTCGATGCCGTTCGATTTTGCCTCATCTCGGCATGTTTCACTCCCCCCACTGCCGCGCCAGCGTCGCCAGTTCGCAGCCCTCGCAATAGCGCGCGTCCTTGAAGTCGATCCAGTTGTGCGCATAGACGCGGTCGAGCGGAATCCGGTAACGCGCACGCAACACCTTCACCAAAATCCGCCATGCCGCGATTTGCGCCTCGGTGGCGCGGCGCGTGACGTCGGGATAATTGCCGGCGAATTCCACGCCGATCGAATTGTCGCGCACCACCTGGTGAAAGGTCGGACCGTTATCGATGTATTTGTTGTCGTTGCGGTTGGCGCCATCGCCATGGGTCGTCACCATCGTTTCCGGCACCGCCCAGTACACCGTGCCGTCGGTTTCAACCCAGACCGTGACGCCGCGCCGGGTCGGGTTCCTGGCCTGCGCCTCGGCGCCGCCCCGCGCCGACCCTGCCGGCCCCTCGGTCTGGTGCACGATGATGTTGCGCCAGGGATGGGCGTCGCCGACTTCGCCCCAAGGGGCAAGCCAAACCATCTTCAGACCCGGGATCTCCGGCATGCCGGAGGCGCGCGCAATCGTTTCGAGGTCCGGCGTTTGCGCCACCGCCGGGGTGAGCATCACAAACCCGCAGAGCGCTGTCAGCATGAGTCGCATCTTCATGGCTGCCCAATATGCGGCAGACCATCGCCGGATCAAGTGCGGGGAGAGCTCGAGCAGCTGTCTTGAGGAGCCGCCATCAGGCGTGCCGGCGCAGCGCAAGGCCCGACATGGTCGCGGCTTCCGGCACCAGCGGCGGGGAAGTCTCGTAGACCGAATAGCGGTTCTTGCCCTCTTTCTTCGCGACATAAAGCGCGTGGTCGGCCGCCGCGATCAGGCGGTCGGGGAAGCCGCCGATCTCCGGCGTCCATTGCGCGACTCCGATCGAGACCGCGATCGGCACCTCATTGGCCATCAAGGCGGCGGCGTCTTCGCGGCAAACGTCGATGATACGGCGCGCGACCATCGCGCCCTCGCGCAAGGTCGAGGCCGGCAGCACGATGCAGAATTCGTCGCCACCGGTACGCGCCAGCGTGTCGCCCGGCCGCAACCGCGTCTGCGCCATCAGCGTGAAATGCTGCAGGCAGGCATCGCCCGCCGCGTGGCCATGATTGTCGTTGATGGCCTTGAAGCTGTCGAGATCAATTACAAGAAGCGCGAACGGCTGCTTGCTGCGCTCGGAACGCGCGCATTCCTCGGTCAGGCGCTGCACCAGAAGCCGCCGGTTGGCGACGCCGGTGAGATCGTCCATCAGCGCGAGACCGGCGACCTCGTTGCGCAGCCGGTCGATCGCCATCACGAGGAAGCCGAAATTGAGAGACATCGACAGGAACATCAGCGCCAAAATCACGATCGATTGCGGCGTGTTGAACTGGACGAAGGAGAAATCGCCGCCGATCAGGAAGACCTTGGCGACGACCCGGAAGACATAGATCGCGATGATGAGTAGCGCGATGATGCCCGTGAGCCGGGCCCCGTAATTGACGCGGCCGTCCTCGCGCGACATCAGCAATCTGAGCGGCAGCGCCAGCGGCACGATCTGGCCGGTCGAATAGATCGCGATCCGCATGGTCGAGCTGTCATGGCCGAACACGAACAGCGCGAGGCCGGCAAAGCTGAGCCCGGTGATCAGCGAGGTCGCGCGCCAGCTGACTGGAGAATCGTAAAAGCGCTCGATCCCCATCGTGGCAAGGCAGCCGGAAAAGATCACGATCGTGCCGCCGACAAGCAGCGGTATCAGCGAATTTGTCACCATCAGCAGCATGGCAATCCCGGCGCCGGCGGCGGCGGCGAACGCGGAAGCTGTCCAGAAACGGGCGGCCTCGAATGACGGGTAGCTGCGCATGACGAAGGCCCAGATCAGGCCCAGCGCGAGGAAATTGACGACGAACGCCGTCCACAGCGTCGGTACGTTCAGCATCCTGAAACCAGAGCGACCACCGCCCCGTCTCCCCTTTTTCGACCACCCGGTCCGGCCAGTGCATGATCCGGAAAAGTGGAAACCGGTTTTCCGAAAAGATCATGCACCAATAAGACTCCAGCATATCGAACCACGAAACCCGGCCACCAAGCTCAGTGCTTGGGCCGGGTTTCGTGCTTAAAGGAAAGGAACGTGTGATGACGATCACAAAGCAGATCACTCTCGCGCTGGCGCTCGCTCTCGGCGCGACGATTGGCGCAGCCACCGCGGCTTCCGCGCAAAGCGCCTATACCACCGGTACTATCGCCTCTAGCGAACGCGCCGGCTATCCGTCGGTTGGCGGCTACGGCAGCGGACTTTATGCGTACGCGCCGGGCTACGGTTCAGCCAATGTTGCTGGCTATGGCCGGGACGGCAGAACGCACTATCTGCGCAGCGGTGTCGAAGCCGGGCGTTGAGATAAAGCGCTGTCTTCAGAATCGGACGCGGCCGATCTGTTGGCCGCGTCCGCTCTTGTCCAAAATTTCCTGTCTTACTCTTATAGCGCCGCCACCGCGCTCACTTCGATCAGAAATTGCTCCTGTACCAGGCGATCGATGATGAGCAGCGTGTTGGGCGGATAGGCGCCGT
>NZ_DATMLW010000264.1:0-11671 GCF_035570375.1 Bradyrhizobium sp.
TGCCAGCAGCAGCGCCATCCAACCGCCCATCGACGAGCCGATCACGACTTGCGGACCTGAGCAAAACTGTTCGAACACCGCCAAGCTCTCTTCCAGCCAGCGCCCGATGGTGCCGTCGCTGAACGCACCGCCGGATTCGCCGTGGCCGGAATAATCGAACCGGACGCAGGCTCGGCCGTGCTCGGCGGCCCATGCGTCCAGGGCCAGGGCCTTGGTGCCCTGCATGTCCGAATTGAAGCCCCCCAGCCAGAACAGCCCCGGCGTAGCGCCTCTACGGGCACGCACCGCGATGCGCCGCGCCGCGTTGCCGTTGCCTATTTCGATAAAGATGGGCGGCTGCCCTGCTGCAGCGGAACTGGTCATGGGGATCGCGCCTCCGGTTCGCTGCTGTTTGAGTGAGCACGGCCGATCCGTCAACGGACGGCAATACCGGCTTGATGACCGGCTCAGCGCTTGCGAAACGAGGGCTTGGCCTCTATGTGGGCAAGTCTGAACATTTCGTTCCCGTCGGCGCTGTGTGGCGTGACCAAAAAGCCTCGCATTTGATGCTTTTCGCGGTCACCTGCGCGAGTTTGCTTGCCCGCAGCGCCTTATTCCTTCAAACTACGTACCTCGTTCACAACCTTGGAGAGCTACCCATTCGCCGTCCCAACAGAGCCCCGCCCGCTGCCACCAAAGACGGGCCGCGCACCAATGATGAAATCCGCAACGCCACGATTCAGCTGATCGATCAGAACGGCACGAACCACGGCACGGTCGAGACAGTCGCCGCCATCAAGATGGCCCTAGAGGCGGGAATGGATCTCGTGGAGATTTCGCCCAATACCGCGCCTCCCGTCTGCAAGATCATGGACTACGGGAAGTTCAAATATTCGGCGCAGAAAAAGGCCGCGGAAGCCCGCAAGAAACAGAAAGTGGTCGAGATCAAGGAGATCAAGCTCCGGCCGATGATCGACGATCACGATTACGAAGTGAAGATGCGCGCGATGCAGCGTTTCTTCGAGGAAGGCGACAAGGTCAAGATCACCCTGCGCTATCGCGGCCGCGAAATGGCGCATCAGGAAATCGGCACCAAGCTCCTGGACAAGGTCAAGGCCGACGTGGCCGAATACGCCAAGGTCGAGCAGGACGCCCGTTTTGAAGGCCGTCAGGTGGTGATGGTGCTGGCGCCGCGCTGATTGAAAATCAGCCGTTCACGTTTGTGAAAATTGCGCGTTTGTGAATATTGAATACGGCCCGCCAGGCGATCTGGCGGGCCTTTTTCTTTACGTTTTTTTTTGGCGAATCGTGCGGATCCGGAAAGAGCTCTAGCCCCGCGTCGCCTGCCAGCGTCCGCTGCAATTGCCGCTGGAAAGTCTTGCGCTCCAACGGCCGACGCCGCTGCTGCCGCCGAGCCGGCCGCTGCCGGTCGCAACCGATCCGCCGGCCGAAATCCGCACGGTGACGCCGCCGCCGGCGCCGACGCTGCCGGAAACATCGGCAGCACCGGCCGACGAGATGCGGCCGCCCGAGACCTGGAACGGATAGCTGTAGGCAGGGTCGCAGGAGCCCGACTGGGTGATGATCAGCACGTTCCAGACCCCGTCATAGCCGCCGGTCCTGCGCAGGGTCCTGGCATCGGCGGCGCCGGGCGCGGCCAGGGCGGCGACAACGGCAGCGCTGAATATCCATCGTAAGGCGCCAGCGCGCCTGGAATCGGCAGAAAAGGCAATTGTCCGCGCTGATATCGTCATTTTTTCCTGCTCTTCTGGCTGCGCGGTGAGTGGCGTGAGCCTATCTGTCAAACAATACGGTTTTACGGTTCATCGTTGCCAATTCGGCGTGGTTCTGCCATAAGCCCAGCCTTCATCGCCCGGCTGATCAAGGGCTGCCGTGGCGATGCCCATGCTGGTTATCTCATTTCGGAAATAACCGAGCATTTTCAACGCTCTAACGAGCATTTCAGCCGCGAAAGCGCCTTTCGGGCGCATTTTTTCTGCGGCAACAGGAGAGCAAAATGCCCAAGCTGAAGACCAAGTCAGGCGCTAAAAAGCGCTTCAAGGTGACTGCCACCGGCAAAGTGATGCACGCCCAGCGCGGCAAGCGCCACGGCATGATCAAGCGGACGAAGAAGCAGATTCGTCAGCTCCGCGGCACCCGTGTGCTGTTCAAGACCGACGGCGACAACATCAAGAAATATTTCTTGCCGAACGCCTGATCGCTCTCGCGGTCCCATTGAGCCGAGCCGCGTCCGCGCGGCGATCCGTCACCCATTTTCATCTGAAGGAGACCCGTCATGTCTCGCGTCAAACGCGGTGTGACCTCTCACGCCAAGCACAAGAAAGTCTACAAGGCCGCCAAGGGATTTTACGGCCGCCGCAAGAACACCATCCGCGCCGCCAAGGCCGCGGTCGAGAAGGCCGGGCAATACGCCTTCCGCGACCGCAAGCGCAAGAAGCGCACGTTCCGCGCGCTGTGGATTCAGCGTCTCAACGCCGCGGTGCGGCCGTTCGGCATGACCTACAGCGTCTTCATCAACGGCCTTTCGAAATCGGGGATCACGGTCGATCGCAAGGTGCTCTCGGACCTCGCCATCCACGAGCCGGCAGCGTTTGCCGCGATCGCCGAAAAGGCCAAGGCGGCGCTCGCGGCCTGAGGAGCATCGGGCCCTTGAGAAGTTTTTGAACTCGTCATGGCCGGGCAAAAGCGCGAAGCGCGTCTTGGTACGAGCGTCCCCGGCCATCCACGTCTTGCTTGTCGCGGGCCCGAAAGGCGTGGATGCCCGGGACAAGCCCGGGCATGAAGGGCTAGGAGCAACGGCTTAGCATCCTGGCCGAAAGGGATTGCCGTGACCGACCTTTCAACCCTCGAACAAACCATCCTCGGCCAGATCGCCGGCGCAGGCGACGAGACCGCGCTCGAAGCCGTGCGCGTCGCAGCGCTCGGCAAGAAAGGTTCGATCTCGGCCCTGCTCGCGATGCTGGGCAAAATGTCGCCGGAGGAGCGCAAGACGCAAGGCGCGGCCATCAACCTCGCCAAGGACAGGGTCACGCAAGCGCTGGCCGCGCGCCGCGAAATCCTCAAATCCGCAGCTCTCGACGCCCGGCTCGCCACCGAGACCATCGACGTCACACTTCCCGTGCGCGAGGCGCCAGCGGAAGCCGGGCGCATTCATCCGCTCAGCCAGGTATTCGAGGAAGTCAACACGATCTTCGCCGACATGGGCTTTTCGATTGCCGAAGGTCCCGACATCGAGACCGACGACTACAATTTCACCAGGCTTAATTTTCCCGAAGGCCATCCGGCGCGGGAAATGCACGACACGTTCTTCTTCCCCGCAAAGCAAGACGGCTCGCGCATGCTGCTGCGTACCCACACTTCCCCGGTGCAGGTGCGCACCATGCTCGCCGAGAAGCCGCCGATCCGCGTCATTTGCCCGGGCCGCACCTATCGCATCGATTCCGATGCCACGCATACGCCGCAGTTTCACCAGGTCGAAGGTCTCGTGATCGACAAGGGCTCGCATCTTGGTCACCTCAAATGGATCCTGCACGAATTCTGCAAGGCGTTCTTCGAGGTCGATCACATCAACATGCGCTTTCGCCCGTCGTTCTTTCCGTTCACCGAACCTTCGCTCGAGGCCGACATCCAGTGCCGGCGTGACAAGGGCGAAATCCGCTTCGGCGAGGGCGAGGATTGGCTCGAGATTCTCGGCTGCGGCATGGTGCATCCCAATGTGCTGCGCGCCTGCGGCATCGATCCCGACCTCTACCAGGGTTTTGCATGGGGCATGGGCATCGATCGCATCGCGATGCTGAAATACGGCATGCACGATCTGCGGCAAATGTTCGAGGGCGACGTGCGCTGGCTTTCCCATTACGGCTTCAAGCCGCTCGACGTACCGACGCTCGCGGGAGGATTGAGCTCGTGAGGCCGCGCTCATGACGAAGTATCGGGAATCACCTCCGCCCTTGAGGGGGAGGTCGGTTCGCGCAGCGAACCGGGAGGGGGGTGCTGCACCCGCGCATCGCTCGATCACGGGCATAAATCGATTCCGGGCAAAGTCATTGCGATCGGAAATGACTGACGCCGAACGGATTCTTTGGACCCGCCTGCGCGCCCATCGCCTGAACCGTCTCGGTTTTCGTCGCCAAGTGCCCATCGGCCCGTTCATCGTCGACTTCGTGTGTCACGAGCATCGGCTCGTGATCGAGCTCGACGGCGGCCAACATGGCAATGATCAAGAAACTCGCTACGACATCAGGCGACAGCAGTGGCTGAACTCGAAAGGCTACCGTCTTCTTCGGTCTTGGAACTCCGATGTGCTCCTTCATTGCGAGTCGGTGTTGGAAAGAATTGCCGTGACTGTCGCACAATCAGTACCCCCCTCCCGGTCGGCAAAGCCGACCGACCTCCCCCTCATGGGGGGAGGTGAAGCGATCCGGGACACCGAGCCATGAAATTCACCCTGTCCTGGCTGAAGGAACACCTCGACACCGACGAGCCTGTCGAAAAGCTCGCCGACAAGCTCACCATGATCGGGCTCGAGGTCGAGAACATCGAGGACAAGGCCAAGGCCCTTGCGCCCTTCACCATCGCGCGCGTGATCTCGGCCGACCAGCACCCCAATGCGGATCGCCTGAGGGTCTGCATGGTCGACACCGGTAACGGCGGCGCCCCGGTGCAGGTCGTGTGCGGCGCGCCGAATGCGCGCGCGGGTCTTGTCAGCGTGTTCTCGGCGCCAGGAACCTACATTCCCGGCAAGAATATCACGCTTGGCGTCGGCACCATTCGCGGCGTCGAGAGCCGCGGCATGCTGTGTTCGGCTGCCGAATTGCAAATCTCCGAAGACCACGACGGCATCATGGAATTGCCCACGGATGCCCCGATCGGTGCTGCCTATGCGGAATGGGCCGGGCTCGGCGATCCCGTGTTTGAAATCAACCTGACGCCGAACCGGCCAGACTGCACCGGCGTCCATGGCATCGCACGCGATCTCTCCGCCGCCGACATGGGCAAATTCAGGGATCCCGCCATCCGGCCGATCAAGGGCGAATTCCCCTGCCCGGTGAAAGTCAGGATCGAAGATCCGACCCTGTGTCCGGGCTTTGCGTTGCGACTGGTGCGCGGCGTGAGGAACGGCCCGTCGCCGGAGTGGCTGCAAAGGCGCCTGACCTCGATCGGCCTGCGGCCGATCAACGCGCTGGTCGATATCACCAACTTCATGACCTATGACCGCGCCCGGCCGCTGCACGTGTTCGACGCGGCGAAGGTTAAGGGCAATCTCACCGTGCGCCGCGCGCGCGAGGGCGAGACACTGCTGGCGCTTGACGGCCGCACCTACGCGCTCGACAGCCAGATCTGCGTGATTGCGGACGAGCACGGCGTCGAATCGCTCGCCGGCATCATGGGCGGCGAAGCCTCCGGCTGCTCGGAAACCACCACGGACGTTCTGATCGAATCGGCGCTGTGGAACGAGATCAATATCGCCCACACCGGCCGCAGGCTCGGCATCAATTCGGACGCGCGATATCGATTTGAGCGCGGCGTCGATCCGGCGTTCATGGTGCCGGGGCTCGAGATGGCGACACGGCTGGTGACGGAAATCTGCGGCGGCACGCCTTCGGAAATTGTCGTCGCAGGCAAATCGTTTCCCGACGATCGCGTGATCGATTTCCCGCAGAGCGAGGTCAAGCGCCTTGCCGGCATCGACGTGCCCCTTGTCGAGATGAAGCGCATCCTCACGCATCTCGGCTTCATGCTGGCCGGCACCGGGGCGGTGGTGAAGGTCGCAGTGCCTTCGTGGCGCTCGGACGTTCACGGCAAGGCCGACATCGTCGAGGAAATCGTGCGCATCATCGGCGTCGACAAGGTGCCCGAGACGCCGTTCGATCGTGGCGAGACGCCGCGCAAACCGATCCTTAAACCCATCCAGTTGCGCACCCGACGCGCCAAGCGCGCGCTTGCCGCGCGCGGCATGGTCGAGGCGGTGACATGGTCATTCATCTCCAAATCCCACGCCGAGCTGTTCGGCGGCGGCAAGGCGGAGCTCGCGTTGGCCAACCCGATCGCCTCCGATCTCTCCGACATGCGGCCGAGCCTGTTGCCGGGCCTGGTCGCCGCGGCGCAGGCCAATTCCGACCGCGGCTTTGCGGACGTCGCACTGTTCGAAGTCGGCCAGGTCTTCGTGGGTGACAGGCCGGAAGACCAGCTCACCGCCGCTGCGGGTGTGCGTCACGGCTTTGCGTCATCGGAAGGTATCGGCCGGCACTGGTCCGGCTCAGTGATGGCCGACGCGCTCGATGCCAAGGCGGACGCGTTGGCGGTGTTGTCCGCTGCCGGCGCGCCGATGCAGGCGCTGCAGGCCGTGCCCGGCGGCGCTCCCTGGCTGCATCCGGGCCGCTCGGGCACGGTCCAGATCGGCCCGCAAAATGTGCTCGGATATTTCGGCGAGTTGCATCCACGCGCGCTGGAGGCGCTCCGTGCCCACGGCCCGCTGGTGGCGTTCGAAGTGATTCTCGATCGCATTCCCGAGGTCAAGCAGAAGCCGACCCGTGCCAGGCCCGCGCTCGAACTCTCGCCCTTCCAGCCGGTATCGCGGGATTTCGCTTTCATCGTCGACCGCGCCGTCTTGGCCGGCGATATCGTCCGCGCGGCACAAGGCGTCGACAAGAAGCTGATCACGGCGGTGATCGTGTTCGACGTCTACGAAGGCAAGGGCATCGATCAGGCCAGGAAATCCGTTGCCATCGCGGTCACGATGCAGCCACGCGAGAAAACCATGACCGATCAGGAGATCGATGCGGTCGCCGCGAAAATCGTGGCCGAAGTCAACAAGAAAACCGGCGGCGTGCTGCGGTAAATCATATTGAGACTAGGTTGAACTGTGTCGGCGATGAAAGTGCGCCTCCTCTGCCTTTGGGAGAGGGCGGGGGTGAGGGGGGTACGGTCTCTCATACGAGCATGGCCCCTCACCCGATTTTGCGGAGTTTATCATCGGGCGGCGCTTCGCGCCGACCCGTTGGCAAATCGACCTCTCCCCAACGGGGAGAGGTGAACCGAATCAGTCGGCGAAGCGATTCAACCAAACTACATCCGGCTCCAAGGTCCCGGCTTACGATCCGCGCCTTCGCTGTTTCGGCGCGCGCGAGGGCGCGGCCACCGGCTCGCTGATCGCTCCGATCTTTCTTAAGGCAACCTCGGCCGCGCGTTCGCCGCTTTCCCAGGCGCCGTGGACCGTACCCCACAGCGTCTCGTGCGTCGCTTCGCCGGCGAGGAACACGTTGCCGAAGGGCTCACCCAGCGTTTTGCGCAATGGCTGGGCGCCGGGCGGAGCCACCGACATCGCGCCGAGCGCAAACGGCGATGCATTCCAGCGGGTGGCGCTCGACTTTTTGACCGCGCTCGCGAGATCGTTGCCGAACAGTTTGGTCAGCCATTCGACCGCGAACGCCACCATCGCCTTTTCACCCTGGGCCGACAGATCGCGGCCGAACGAGCCGGCCACATCGATCACGCACAACGCCGATCCGCCGATGTTTGCCGACAACAGCGCGGTGCGCGTCGAGTTACTTTGTTCGATGACGGTGTCGTCGCGCGAAAGCCCGAGCGGGTTGCCCGGCAATTGCAGGGCAATGCGATCGTAGCTGCCGAGCGTGAGTCTTGTCGCGGCCTCGAGCTGGCGCTTCGGCATCTCGGGCGTGAATTTGATGTTTCCGGCGGCGAGTACGTTGCTCGATGCGGTGACGACAGCGGCACGCGCGGCGATCTTGCCTGCCGGTGTTTCGACCACAACGTCACGATTGCTCCAACCGATCTGGCTCACCGGCGCCGAGAGCGACATCGGGATCTGCGCGCCGAGCCTGGCGATCAGGACGCCGAGCCCCTGGCGGCAGCCGATGATCGTGCTGCGATCCTGGGCGCGGGCTCTGTCCATGACCGAAACATCGCTGAGATCCTTGCCCGTGCCGTTGGCACCGAGCACGAATTCCGTCGTCCCGACCCAGTCGCCGAGATCTTTTGGCAATACCGAGGCGCAGGCTTGATCGGCCTTGCCGCGCGAAGCGTCGTCGATGGCGCGGTTGGCATGGACGAGCGCGGCAAGGAATTGCTCGGTTTCGCCGGGGCGCGCATTGCGCTGGCCGATGCGGATCTTTTGCGCAAGCGGCGCTGCGGAGAGCTCAAGCCCGGCGTTGCGCGCCAGCCTCACAATCGGATTGGTATCGGGATTGTGGATCCATCGCGCGCCGCGATCGAACGGCACGTCGAAGGTCCCGGTGTCGGTGAGGCAGCGTCCACCGATTAGAGGCGTCGCCTCCACCACGATGACCTTGCGGTTGGCGGCCTGGACACGCCGTGCCGCGGCAATGCCGGCGGCGCCGGCTCCGATCACCACAATATCGGCGTCACGCGGCAACGGCGCAGCCCATGCACGACGTGCAAAGGCAGGCGCCGCCGCGATCGCGGCCGCGGATGCCCAAAACAGGTCGCGTCGCGTCATTGCCATTTCATGGTTTCCAGAATTTTGAGACCGAAGGGAACCTCAAGCGAACATTCCGCATGCAAGCACTTAACCGGTGGGTTTGACATTCGGCTACCTACTCTACCGGCGGCGAATTCGAAAAGCGAATGTCAAGTCCAAAACCCCACTCAAAACCAATATTTGCTCGTGGCCCGCCGATTCCAACATTGGCAGAAGTGCCAGCGCGGACGGCATGCGAATGTCGGTAACGGACCGGCGACTGCAACCGTCATGGTGAATCAATCATGATTGATCAACCCTGCGCATGAACTAAATTGCAACAGCTTTCGGTCATGATAAGGCTTCAAAAAAGCGGCTAGTGGTCCGATTCCAACATTCGCATCCCATCTCGGCAAGCAGTTTTGCGAATGTTGGAATCAAAGGACCACTACCAAATATAGGTTCTAGTGGAGTTTTGGATTTGACATTCGCCTTTCCAACTTGCGGATAGGTGGGTAGCGAATGTCAAATCCACTCCACTAGTAAGGTCATTTGGGGGAGACCTCATGGGTGTGATGCTCGACACCGTCGGCAAATGGATCGCTTCCTATCTGCAAAAGGAAGTGCCGGGCTATGAGCCATTCACGCCCAGCGATCCGGATCACCTGCGCGGTGTGATCCAGCCGGGCGACGTCCTCCTCGTGGAGGGCAACAACCGCGTCTCCGGCATCATCAAGTATCTCACCCAGTCGACATGGTCGCATGCCGCGCTGTTCGTAGGTCCGATCGACGGCGCCACCGAATTGAACGGCGAGCCGCATGTGCTGATCGAAGCCAATATCGGCGAGGGCGTCACCTCCGCACCGCTGTCGAAATATTTCAGCTATCACACGCGCCTATGCCGGCCGGTCGGCCTGACCTACGAGGACCGCTACACGGTGTGCCGCTATGCCATCAACCGGATCGGCTTCGGCTACGACACCAAGAATATTCTCGACCTGATGCGCTATCTGTTTCCGCTGCCGATCCCGCAGCGCTGGCGGCGGCGAATGATCGCGTTCGGTTCGGGCGATCCCACCAAGATCATCTGCTCCGCGCTGATTGCGCAAGCCTTCGATGCCGTGCGCTACCCGATCCTGCCCAGGATCACGCGCGCCGGCTCCCGCCAGGCGCGGCGCGAAATTCTGCACATCCGCGATTCATCGCTCTATATGCCGCGCGATTTCGACATCTCGCCCTATTTCGAGATCGTCAAACCCACCATCGTCCACGGTTTCGATTACACCGCCTTGCACTGGGCAGATAAACAAAAGCCGCTCCAGGAGGTGGCGGGCAAGTTCGGTGTGTTTCCAGAAACGCACAAGTCGCCGCCGCTTGTTCCTGAAACGGTTGACGAAGAGGCGCCGCTTCCGGCTGGGGAAGTAGTGCTGGAAGAAGAAGTGGTGCTGATCGACTGCGTGACGGTGTCGACGACAAATATCTCGCCTTAAAGTCCTGGAGCCGACCGGACGCTGCGCCAAGCGTCACACGATGATCGCGCAGCCCCGATCGGGCTTGGACGTTGCGCCGGAGGCCTGGACATTCCGCCGCAGCCAGCTGCCGGTATTCGGCCCCGCCACTTTGCCACCCAACAGCCAGTCGCCCTTGTCGAAGCCTGCTGGAATATCTAGCTGTCGCGGGGGCTTTCGCGAAGGGAAAAACCGCAATGCTGGATGCCGCCGTCAAGGCGCTGTCGCAAATCCTGTCGCCGCCGATGCGTTCGATCCTGTGGCGATCGATCGGGCTCGCGCTGGTGCTGATCGTGATCGTGTCGATCGGCCTGCAGCGGCTGTTGAGCTGGCTTGCGACCTCGGGCGAACACTGGCTCGAGGCAATACTGGGCCCCGGCTTCCAGACGCCGCTCGACATCCTGGCCTGGATCGTATCGATCGCCGCCGGCCTCGGCATCGTGTTCGGTGCGGTGTTGCTGATGCCCGCGATCACTTCGCTGGTCGCGAGCGTCTTCGTCGACGAGGTCGCCGACCATGTCGAGCAAGAGCACTATCCGTCTGAGCGTCCCGGCGTGGCCTTGCCGTTCGGTCTTGCCATGACCGAGGGTGTCAAGACGGCATTGCTCACGATCCTGGTGTACCTGATCGCGTTGCCTTTCGTTTTCTTTGCCGGCGTCGGTTTTATCGCCTTCTTCATCGCCACCGCATGGCTGTTGGGACGTGAATATTTCGAACTCGCGGCGATGCGGTTCCGTCCGCCGGAAGAAGCCAAGGCGATGCGGAGGGACAACGCCGCGACCATATTTACGGCGGGTCTCATCATTGCGGCCTTCGTGTCCATACCGGTCGTCAATCTGGCAACGCCGCTGTTCGGCATGGCGTTCATGGTTCACATGCACAAGCGCCTGAGCGGGCCTGATGCGGCGAATTTGAAGTTCCTGTCAGCGTAGCCGCAATATCGTTATAGGAACTTCAAATTCAAAGCCGCATCAGAAACCGATAATTGCTGGAGCTCCTTTGATTCCGAAGTTCGCATCAGAGGTCGCGGCAATGAATTGCGAGCTTCGGAATCAGAGCTCCAGGTACGGAACTGATCGAGCCGTCGCGCAAGGCAGGCATGCCTTACGTGTGATTCTCCATTGCCGGGAGCGCGGAGCCTCGCCGTATTGACAGCAGCCGCTCGGTCGTCATTCGCAGGAAATAGATCGCGACACCCGGGTTTTGATTGCAGATATGTGAAAACTGCTTCTCGCTCATCCAGAGAAGCTCGATATCACTGGCTGCCACGGCGGTTTGTGTGCGGCGACGGTCCGCCGAAAAAAGTGCGATTTCGCCAAAGAGGTCGCCGGCTCCCAACCAGTGATCCATCTCCCTGAGAAGCACGTTGCCCGCGAGCAGCATGCAGAGACCATCGGCCTCGTCTCCCCGGCTGAACAGGATTTCGCCCTGCCGCACACCGCCTGGTAAAAAAGGGCGCGATTAGTTGCTGAAATCCGGGACGCCAAAGCGACTTTTCAGTATCTTCTCGGCGGGTAGTGCTCTGTGCCGAGGAGACCTTTGCTTGTCTAGGGAGCGCATGGAACGGCGCCTAGCGGCCATCCTCGCGGCCGATGTGGCTGGCTACTCGCGTCTTATGGGTGCCGACGAAGAGGGAACGCTCGCACAATTTAAAACCCACCGAAGGGAATTGGTCGACCCGAAGATTAGCGAGTACGCAGGGCGGATCGTAAAGACAACCGGC
>NZ_DATMLW010000265.1:0-7483 GCF_035570375.1 Bradyrhizobium sp.
CCTCCGCAATGCGCCGAGCCCCTCGCCCAGCAGCACATTGTGCCCCTGCGCTGGCTCAAGCTGGTAGGTGGCGCCGTATAGGGCGGTACGAAGACTTTGGCCGCGTGATCCGCGAGGCGAATATGATGCCGGGCCCTTCACGACGCTGCCACACGCTCGTCGGCCGGCGTACGAAAACCTGCGCGATTGCAATGCCGCGTCATGGCGAATTTGATTCAGACAGTTTGGCCACAGGTGTGAAAGTTCCTACGATTTCGTACATGCCGGGCTCGAAGGTCGCGAACGTCAGCGCTTCCTGCAAGAACGGCAGCGGACCGGGGTCTGGGCGCATGGATTGATAATCCTCCATGCTGCGCCACCGCGCATACATGATCACCTTTGTACCATCGATGCTACGATGTAGCTTCGCAGAGATAAAACCCGGCGCACGGTTGACGAAACCATCGGTCACGCGCGTGAGAAGATCGATAAGCCGCTGCTGGTTGGCTTGTGTAACCGTGAATACGTTAATGAACGTGACGGTGCTGTCGTTCTCGGATGCGATTGTCACAAGCACTCCCTTGATCTTCAGGTTTCTATTTGACGGGTGTGGTCAGTTCCTTGTCGTCGGTATCGACGACGAAGACCGCGAGCAGTTTTGCCGGCTTGGTCTTGCTCGCATTGCGGCTGATGGGATGGCTGGCGCCCGGTGGTTCGGACCAGCTATCGCCCGCCTTGTAGACCCGCGTTGGACTGTTGTTCACCTTCGACTCGATCCTTCCCGAAATGACGTAGGCGCAGATGAAGGACGATTTTGCGTGGGTATGCGGAGCCGAGGCCCCACCCGGTGGATAGTCGACGACCACGGCGATCAGTGATTTGCCCGGAATGTTGGGTATCGCCTGCGCGAAGTTCGGCGTGACTTTGTCGCCGACATCATGCGCGGAGGAGGGCGTCGCAGTTGCAATGGCAACAGATGCTGCGCCGATGACGGTTCGTATCTTCATGGCTCTTCTTTCGCTCGAATAAATGCCTCGGCTCCTCGCTTCGTCGGGGCTGCTGCAATCCTGATTGATCGATCCACGCCGCCGGACCCTATCAGGCCGGCTGCCGCAATGCCGTCGTGTCGACGGGCATCTTTCGCAGCCGCTTTCCGGTTGCCGCGAAGATCGCGTTGGTGACAGCGGGGATGATCGCCGAGGTCCCCGGTTCGCCCATTCCACCTGGCGGCTCCGAATTCTGGACGATGTGGACCTCGATGGCCGGCGCCTCGTTCATGCGGAGCATTTGGTAAGTATCGAAGTTGGTTTGCTGTACACGGCCGTCCTTGAGCGTGATCTCACCATAGAGCGCGGCCGTGATGCCGAAGATGATCGCACCCTGAATCTGCGCCTCGACTGTGTCGGGATTGACGACGGTGCCGCAATCGACCGCGCAGAAGACACGGCGGACACGAACCTCGCCATTCTTCGACACTTCAACTTCGGCAACCTGCGCCATATAGGTCCCGAAGACGAACTGAAGGGACACGCCTCGGCCAACCCTTTCAGGTAACGATTGTCCCCAGCCGGCCTTTTCCGCCGCAAGCTCGAGAACGGCTTTGGCGCGCGGCGACTTGTCAAGGAGAGCCCGCCGATAGGCGACCGCATCCTGCTTCGCCGCCGCCGCCAGCTCGTCCATGAAGCTTTCGGTCACGAACACGTTGTGTGACGGGCCAGGGCTGCGCCAGAAGGTGGTCGGGATGCCCGGGGGTTCCACCCGCTGATACTCGACGTGCAGGTTCGGGAGCGCATAGACCAGGTCGATCGCGCCCTCGGTCGTGTCGGGACCGAGACCATTGTTGAATGCCGGGGCGAGCCATCTCGCTAGGATCGAGGAGCCTGCGAAACGATGGTTCAAGGCGATCGGCTTTCCTTTCTTGTCGAGACCGGCGGATATGCGGTGGAAGAAATAGGGTCGGTACATATCGTGCTGGATGTCTTCCTCGCGGGTCCACACGACCTTGACTGGGCCATCGACATGCTGCGCGATCTGGACGGCGCGCGTGACACCATCGATCTCCAGCCGCCGGCCGAATCCACCGCCGATCAGATGATTGTGGACGACGACCTTGTCCAAGGGTAGGCCAGTGGTCTTCGCCGCCGTCGCTTGGGCGCGCGCGATGGCCTGGTTGCCGACCCAAATTTCGCAGCCGTCCTTGCGGACGTGGACCGTGCAGTTCATAGGCTCCATCGTGGCGTGTGCGAGGAACGGGACCTCGTAGGTCGCCTCGACCCTGGTGACGCTGCGCGCCAGGGCCTTGCCAATATCGCCGATATTCTGCGCGACCGCCCCGGGATTGAGCGTTGCCGTTTCGAGCTCGTCCGCGATCCGCTTGGTGGTGAGCTTGGCGTGCGGCCCGTCGTCCCATTCGATCACGAGTGCCGCCAGGCCTTTCTTGGCCGCCCCCATGTGGTCGGCCACGACCGCGACGGCGTCGTCGAGCCGTACGATCTGACGCACTCCCTTAACGGCCCGGGCAGCCGCGTCATCCACGCTCTTCACACGACCGCCGAAGACCGGCGATTGCGCAAGGATCGCGATCTTCACGCCCGGCGGGCGTGCGTCGATGCCGAAGACGGCTGTTCCATTGACCTTCGCGGGTGTGTCCAAACGCTTGGCCGGAGTGCCGATAAGCTTGAAATCGGCCGGGCGTTTGAGTGCAACGTCATACGGAACAGGCAAGCGGGCGGCATCGGCGGCGAGCGCGCCATATTCGATGTGTCTGCCCGTCGAGGGGTGCAGAACCTCGCCGCTTTGCGCGCGGCAGGATGCCGGATCAACATTCCACCGCCTTGCCGCCGCCGACACCAGCATGCTTCTTGCGGCCGCACCGGCTTGGCGCAAGGGTTGCCACGCCCCCCGTATCGCGTTCGAGTTCCCAGTTGCCTGCACGCCGCCGATCAAGGGGTTGCCGTAAAGCTTTTCGTTGGGCGGAGCATGTTCCAGCCGAACCTGTTTCAGCTCCACCTCGAGCTCTTCAGCGATCAGCATCGATATGGCCGTATAGGTGCCCTGGCCCATCTCGACATAAGGCATGGTCAGGACGATTTGCCCGTCACCGTCGATGCGGATGAAGGCATTCGGCACGAAGCCATCGCCGCCGGCCGCTTCGGCTCCGCCGTTGGGGAACGGCAGGCTCACGCTCAGCAGCAGGCCACCGCCAATGGCAACTCCCGCCTGTAGAAGCCTCCGACGAGAGAGGCCGTTAGCCAATCCAGATTGGTCCGGGTCGCGGTTGCGGGACGTGATGTGATTGAGGATCATTGTCAGCCTCGCTGTTCGATGGATTTCGCGGTCTGCTTGATCGCTTCACGGATGCGCACATAGGTGCCGCAGCGGCAGATATTTCCGGCCATCGCTGCATCGATATCGGCATCGTCCGGTTGCGGCGTCGCGGCAAGCAGCGCCGCGGCCGACATGATCTGACCGGATTGGCAATAGCCGCACTGAATAACTTCAAGATCGAGCCAGGCCTTTTGCACCTTTGCGCCGACTGCCGTCGCGCCGATTGCCTCGATGGTCGTGATCGCGGATGTGCCGATGCTGTCGATCGGCGTGATGCAGGAACGGATGGCGACGCCGTCGAGATGCACCGTGCAGGCGCCGCAGAGCGCCATGCCGCAGCCGAACTTCGTGCCGGTCATGCCCAGCACGTCGCGCAACACCCAGAGGAGCGGCGTGTCGCCGTCAACATCGAGGCTGTGCGTATTACCGTTGATTTGGATCGCGAAGGACATGGCCACCTGCGAAGCGCTTTCAAGATCAGGACCGCATTGTTCCGTTACGCAGCGTATTTGCCCCTTTGACGCGTTGGCTGCAATGACGTATTTCCCTTGAAAACTGCCAGGCGGGATTAGTCCTATGCGCGCACCCAAAGCACGCCGCATCGTTATTGCCGTCTACGAAGGCGTCTCTTTGCTCGATTTGGCCGGCCCGCGTCGGGCGTCCTTCGGCAGCCAACAAGACAATCCGCGAGCAAAAACGCCGCGCTGCTCCGCCGTGGGGCTCGCGCGCGCGCCTCAATCGCCGCTCGATCCTCCGGCGTCAGCCGGACTTCTGCAGCTTGGGAATCATCCCAATTATGAATCATGAATCAGCTTCGGCGAAACTGGGCACCAGCCGGCCAGTGCTGCGAACTTGGCGCCGTAGCTATCCCGCTTCGCACGTTTCCACTACTCGCTTAAGGCTCGCGCAGAGTTTGCTCTCTTTATCAACAAAGCCCGCGATTGCCATAAAGTGATTCGCTTCAGGCTGTTCAAATGACCAGCCCCTGAGTCCCGCGGCCTTCCAGGCGTGCAGATAGTCTGCCGACTGTCGTCGAAGCTCGGAACTCTCAGCGCCACCCGCACTTACAAACAACGGTGGCGCCCGATCGGGCAGGCGAAGAAGTGGGCTCTGGGTTTGAACGATGTCTTCCGCGAGCTGCAGGATGGGCTGCAGCCAAGAAAATCGAAGCGGCTGCAAATCAAACAGCCCACTGATTGCAAAACCTCCTCGGATCGCGTCGCGTGGCAACCCATAATCGTCCATCCATCGGGTGTGCAGCAGCATCGCAACCTGGTGGCCGCCAGCGGAATGTCCGGCCACGTATATCCTGCGCCGACTACCGCTGAACGTTTTGCTCGAACGCCGAACCCAGGCGATCGCCGCCCGGCTCTGACGCGTGATTTCGGGCAGCGTGACCTTCGGACAAAGTGCGTAATTAGTTATCACCACCGTGAAGCCGAGCGCGACCGGTCCCCGCGCAACCCAGCTGAACTCTTTACTCCTGTTCGCACGCCAGTACCCGCCGTGGATAAAAACGAGAATAGGCGCGTCGGGATCTTGAGCCGGAAAGATGTCGAGTGTCTCTTCGACCGTTGGTCCGAATGGCACGTCGAGAAGGCACTCAAGTTCGTCGCGCGCCTTCTTGCTTTCATTGATGTTGAACTCCACGTATCGTTGAAAGTCGGGCACCGACCTCTCAACGTCGTATTCCTTGTCGATTTCCTCCTGAGTGGCGAACTGTCGGTAGAGCATCATAACTCCTCAATAGACGATGAGCAGATAGACCCGGACGCTGGTCCACAAAGCTGGAGCCGGAGACGTAAGCTAGGTGGAACGCGAACTGCCGCGTCGGATCAAACTTCAACTGAGTCGTGCCCAGTTCGGGCGCGATGAGCCCGCCAGGTCCAGCGGTAAATGCGCCAATGAAACGAAATCACCGCCTCAAGATCAGGACCGCATTGCTCCTGCGTGTAGCTGGCTTGCGCGCGACGTTCCCCAAAGCTGCTAACTCTGACGCTCGAATGACGCGCCTGATGATGTCAACGTCGTCGCGGACGAGAGGCACTAATGTGCTAACGCCGAACTCGGTCCGCTTAATCTTCGCGGACGCATCGAAATCCACTGTATAGTGCTTGTTGAGCGGATTGACTCCTGCCCCGTGGAATACTGCGTGCAGAACGATCGGCTTCGTCGTTCCATGCAGAGTGAGATCGCCGACGACATCTGCTTTCCCGGGTCCGGTCATCGTGACCTTCGTTGCCTTGAACGAGATGTTGGGATACTTGGCCGTATCGAACCATTCTTCACCTTTCAGTTCGCGATTGAGCTCGGCGTTCGTCGTACTGACGCTAGCGGCAGGGATTCGGATGTCGAGCTTGCTCGCGGATGGGTTCTTCGGATCGAGATCGAGCGCCCCCGAGACCCCGCTGAATTCGCCGTAGTAAGTCGTGAATCCGAAGTGCGAAACGCCGAAAAGAACCCGAGTGTGGAGCGGCTCCACCGCGAAAGCGCCGCCCTGGGCCTTCGCGGAATTCTCGACCGAACCGGTTTGCGCCGAATCTTGGTCCGCGCCCAATGCGCGGAGCAGAGCGATGTTTGCCTTAGTCGCGATAATTCATCCTTGCGGAAATCGGTGGGCATCGAAGCTGGATATCAACAGGACCGGCGCTCCCACGGCTAAGACGCTGCGGTCGCGCCGGACCGCCATTCCTATGCGGCAGTGAGCTGGGCCGCCTTCAAAGCGCTATCGTGCCCACCCAGCGCCCACTTGGAGAAGAAGATCTGAGTGCCGAACGCTGTGTGCGCCTTCATGATGTCCATCACGCCCTGATACGTTTCCTGACGGCCCCAATCCTGCTGCAGTTCGTAGACGAAATGCTGTGCGGTGGTTGGCACGGCGCCCGCCTGGATCATACGGTCGACGGCACGTTCATGGACCTGAATGCTGGTATCGCCGCAGGCGTCCGCGACAAAGAACACTTCATAGCCGCGCCGGAGGCCCTCGATCACGTTGAACGCGGCACAGGCGCCCGTCCAGAGGCCGGCGATGACGAGGCGTTTGCGACCCGTTGCTTCGACGGCCTTCACAAAATTGGGAGTGAGCCAGGCGTTGATGGACGTGCGATCGACGACCTCGTGACCCGGGAAAACCCCTTCGGTCACCTCCGGAACGAACGGACCCGCGAAAGTCCCGGCCGTGACCGTCGACAGAACCGTCGGTACATTAAAAAGCTTCGCGCTCTTGGCGATGATCTGAAGGTTGTTTTTGATCGCGTTGCGGTCGTGGCTCTCGATACCCATGAACATCTGCGGCTGAAAATCGATCAGCACCAACGCCGCATCGTCGGCAGAGAAATGGCTCGTGAAGTTGTTCGACATGTCTAGCTCCTCTTAAGTGCTTGCGCACAGGCGGTCGCGTTCAATGAAGATAGTTGGCGCTCATGACGCCGGGGTCGGGGAACATGCCGTTGACTTTGATCGCCAAGGACATGGTCCGAAGCGCTTTCTCCGTTACGCACCGCATTTGCCCCTTTGACGTGTTGGCTGCAATGACATATATCCCTTGAAAGCTGCCACACGGGATAGTTTTATGCGCCCACCCAAAGCACGCCGCATCGTTATTGCCGTCTACGAAGGCGTCTCTTTGCTCGATTTGGCCGGCCCCCTGGAGGCGTTCCAGGTGGCATCGAGTTTCGGTGGGTCTCGCGAAAGCCGCGTAACATATGAATGCTCGGTGGTTTCGATCGGGGGCGGACCCGTGAAAACCGCTAATGGAGTGGAGCTAGGCACCGAATCCGTGCGGTCACTGGGTCGCGACCCGATCGACACGTTGATCGTTCCCGGTGCCTTTGCGGTGGACGATGTGACGCGTGACCGCGCCCTGGTCCGATGGGTCCGCGACAGATCTCCCTCGTGTCGACGGGTGTGCTCCGTGTGTATTGGCAGCTTCCTTCTGGCCGCCGCTGGCGTTCTCGACGGGCGGCGAGCGGCTACGCACTGGCTGCACGCGCCGTTGTTGGCGGAGCGCCATCCCAGGGTGACGGTCGAGCCCGATGCGATCTTCATCCGTGATGGCGCCGTCTGGTCGTCGGCGGGCGTAACTACGGGAATCGATCTGGCGCTCGCCTTGATCGAGCAGGACGCCGGGCGTGCTCTCGCGATGAATGTTGCACGTATCCTGGTCGTCTACCTGAAA
>NZ_DATMLW010000266.1:0-16152 GCF_035570375.1 Bradyrhizobium sp.
ATCAATGATTCAGATGCAGACCAACCTCGACGTGGCCGATAATTCAGGCGCACGCCGTGTCATGTGCATCAAGGTGCTTGGGGGCTCCAAGCGCCGCTATGCCACCGTGGGCGACGTCATTGTCGTGTCGATCAAGGAAGCCATTCCGCGCGGCAAGGTGAAGAAGGGCGACGTGATGAAGGCCGTCGTGGTGCGGGTCCGCAAGGACATCCGCCGTCCCGACGGTTCGGTCATCCGCTTCGACCGCAACGCCGCCGTGCTGATCAACAACCAGTCGGAGCCGGTGGGCACCCGTATCTTCGGGCCCGTGCCGCGCGAACTTCGCGCCAAGAACCACATGAAGATCATCTCGCTCGCCCCGGAGGTGCTGTGATGGCGGCCAAGATCCGCAAGGGTGACAAGGTTATCGTGTTGTCGGGCCGCGACAAGGGTCGCACCGGCGAGGTGTTCGAGGTGCGCACCGCCGAAGACAAGGCGCTGGTGCGGGGCGTCAACCTCGTCAAACGCCACCAGAAGCAGACCCAGGCGCAGGAGGGCGGCATCATCTCGAAAGAGGCGCCGATCCACCTTTCCAACATTGCGATCGTCGGCAAGGACGGCAAGCCGACCCGCGTAGGTTTCAAGATTCAGGCGGATGGCACCAAGGTACGCATTGCCAAACGCACGGGAGCAGAGATCGATGGCTGAGACCGCATACGTCCCGCGCCTGCGCGCGGAATACGACAGGAGCATCCGCAGCAAGCTGACCGAACAGTTCGGCTACTCCAACATGTTGCAGGTGCCGCGCCTGGACAAGGTCGTGCTCAACATGGGCATCGGCGAAGCCGTCAACGACCGCAAGAAGGCCGAGCTGGCGGCGGCCGACCTGTCGCTGATCGCAGGGCAGAAGGCGGTCGTGACCTATTCGCGGATCGCGATCTCGACCTACAAGCTGCGTGAAAACCAGCCGATCGGCTGCAAGGTCACGCTGCGCAAGGCGCGCATGTACGAGTTCATCGACCGCCTCGTGAATGTCGCGCTGCCGCGCGTGCGCGACTTCCGCGGGCTGAACCCGAAGAGCTTCGACGGCCGCGGCAACTATTCGCTCGGCATCAAAGAGCACATCATTTTCCCCGAAATCGATTTCGACAAGGCGGGGGAAACGTGGGGCATGGACGTCACGGTGTGCACCACCGCGCGCACCGATGACGAAGCGAGGGCGTTATTGACCGCATTCAATTTCCCGTTCCGGCAGTGAGAGGCTGACAAAAGCCTCTCAAACGCGGAACCGCAAGGAGCCAAGCATGGCAAAGAAGAGTTCGATCGAGAAGAACAACCGGCGCAAGCGGATGGCCAAGAATGCCGCCGCCCGCCGTGCAAAGCTGAAGGCGATCGTCGCCGACAAGAGCAAGCCGATGGAAGAGCGGTTTGCGGCGACGCTGAAGCTTGCCGAGATGCCGCGCAATTCGTCGCCGACCCGGATCCGCAATCGTTGCGAGCTGACGGGGCGCCCGCGCTCGAACTACCGCAAGAACAAGCTTTCCCGCATCGCGCTGCGCGAACTCGGCTCCAAGGGCCTGGTTCCGGGGCTCGTGAAGTCGAGCTGGTAAGGAGGGTCGTAACATGTCAACGCACGATCCGATCAGCGATCTCATCACCCGCATCCGCAACGCGCAAATGCGGTCGAAGTCGAAGGTTTCGAGCCCCGGCTCGAAGATGCGCGCCAACGTGCTCGAAGTGCTGAAGGCCGAAGGCTACATCCGCGGCTACGCCAGCGTGGAGCATCCGTCGGGGCGCAGCGAGCTCGAGATCGAGTTGAAATATTTTGACGGCGAGCCCGTGATCCGCGAGATCGAGCGGGTATCGAAGCCGGGACGGCGCGTCTATGCCTCGGTGAAGAACCTGCCGCGCATCAACAACGGTTTAGGCATTTCGGTATTGTCGACGCCGAAGGGAATTATGGCCGACCACGACGCGCGCGACGCGAATGTGGGCGGCGAAATCCTTTTCACGGTGTTCTAGTGCGCGTTCCGGAGAGGTGGATAGCTTCGCCGGAGATGCCAGTCAGGAGGGATTGAGCCATGTCACGTATCGGCAAGCGGCCTGTGACGATCCCCTCAGGGGTCACCGCGACCGTCGAGGGACAGACGGTGAAGATGAAGGGCCCGAAGGGCCAGCTTCAGTTCATCGCCCATGACGACGTCGAGGTGAAGTTCGAGAATGGCGTGATCAAGGTCGCGCCCAGGGTCAAGACCAACCGCGCGCAGGCGATGTACGGCACGGCGCGCGCTCAGGTGGCCAACCTCGTCGCCGGCGTCACCAAGGGTTTCGAGAAGCGGCTCGAAATCAACGGCGTCGGCTATCGTGCGTCGCTGCAGGGCAAGAACCTGCAGCTCGCGCTCGGCTACAGCCACGACGTCATCTTCCAGATCCCGGAAGGGATCGCGATCACGGTGCCGAAGCCGACCGAGATCGTCATCGTCGGCAATGACAGCCAGCGCGTCGGCCAGGTCGCAGCCGAAATCCGCAGCTACCGCCCGCCGGAACCGTACAAGGGCAAGGGCGTGAAATATGTCGACGAATTCATCTTCCGCAAGGAAGGCAAGAAGAAGTAACGGAGCCGGTCATGTCGAGAGTGAAGGTTACGAACGCCCGGCGCAAGCAGCGCGTGAGGCTGTCGTTGCGCCGTTCCGGTGGCGGCCGCCCGCGTCTGTCGGTATTCCGCTCGTCCAAGCATATCTACGCCCAGGTCATCGATGACCTCAAGGGCGTGACACTTGCGTCGGCGTCTTCGCTGGAGAAGACGATGCGCGAGGGCGGCAAGACCGGGGCGAACATCGACGCCGCCAAGGCGGTCGGCAAGTTGCTCGCCGAGCGCGCGGTGAAGAACGGCGTCACCGAGGTCGTGTTCGATCGCGGCGGTTATCTCTATCACGGCCGCGTCAAGGCGCTCGCGGATGCGGCGCGCGAAAGCGGATTGAGCTTCTAACTGGATTTTCAAGGAAACGGAAAAACACCATGGCAGGTGAACGCGAACGCGGCGGACGCGAACGAAGCAGGGATCGCGAGGAACGCGACAGCGAGTTCGTCGACAAGCTCGTCCACATCAATCGTGTGGCCAAGGTCGTCAAGGGCGGCAAGCGCTTCGGCTTTGCGGCGCTGGTCGTAATCGGCGACCAGAAGGGCCGGGTCGGTTTCGGCCATGGCAAGGCGCGCGAGGTTCCGGAGGCGATCCGCAAGGCGACCGACGCCGCCAAGCGCAATTTGACGCGCGTGGCGCTGCGCGAAGGCCGCACGCTGCATCACGACATTTCCGGCCGCCACGGCGCAGGCCGGGTCTATTTGCGGGCTGCACCTGCGGGTACCGGCATCATCGCGGGTGGTCCGATGCGCGCGGTTTTCGAGACGCTCGGCATCCAGGACGTGGTCGCAAAATCGATCGGTTCGTCGAATCCCTACAACATGGTCCGCGCCACCTTCAACGCGCTCAAGCACCAGGATTCGCCGCGCTCGGTCGCGGCACGCCGCAACATCAAGGTCTCGGCCTTGCAGGCGCGCCGCCTCGGCGGTGACGCCGAAACGGTTGCCGAATAACAACAGTCCGCGCTTTCGCGCGTCACGGAGTTTTAGACCATGGCCAAGGCCGCAAAGACGATCAAGGTCGAGCAGACCGGCAGCCCGATTCGCCGCCACCACTCGCAGCGCACGACGCTGGTCGGCCTCAAGCTCAACAAGATCGGCCGCGTCGCCGAACTGAAGGATACTCCGGAAGTTCGCGGCATGATCGCCAAGGTTCAACATCTCGTCCGCGTCGTCGGCGAGAAGTAAGGAGGTCGGAGCATGATCCCGAGAAGTGGAAGCCGCTTTTTGGACCAGATCATGGTCCAGAGATAAAGGAAGCGAACGATGAAGCTCAGCGATATCGCCGACAATGCCGGCTCGCGCAAAAAGCGGATGCGCGTGGGCCGTGGCATCGGTTCGGGCAAGGGCAAGACCTCGGGGCGCGGCGGCAAGGGCCAGACCGCCCGCTCGGGCGTGCGCATCAAGGGTTTTGAAGGCGGCCAGATGCCGCTGCACCGGCGGCTGCCGAAGCGGGGCTTCAACAACGTCTTCCGGCTCGAATTCGTCGAAATCAATCTTGACCGTCTGCAGCAGGCGATTGATGCCAAGCAGATCGATGCCCAGGACACCATCAACGCCGAGAAGCTGGTGAAATCCGGCGTGTTGCGGCGCGCCAAGGACGGCGTGCGCCTGCTCGGCCGCGGCGAACTCAAGGCCAAGCTCACAATCGAGGTTCACGGCGCTTCGAAATCCGCCATCGCGGCGGTTGAGAAGGCCGGCGGCACGGTGAAAATTCTCGGCCCCGCAAAAAAGGAAGAAGGCAAGGCGGCGTAACATCTGCGTCATCGTCCGCAGCTTGCAGGCGATCTTGACGACGGGGCGATGGACTTATCGAAGCCGAGCACCAAATAATGTCCGGCGTCCGCCAAATGTCCCGACTTTTCGGGGCCTTGCAGCGGAAAGCGCAGGAGAAAGCCAAACATGGTCTCAGCAGCGGAACAACTTGCGGCCAACCTCAACTTTTCGGCGCTTGGAAAAGCCGAAGAATTGAAGAAGCGGATCTGGTTCACGCTGGGTGCGCTGCTCGTCTATCGGCTCGGAACCTATATTCCGCTGCCCGGCATCGACCCCAACATCTGGGAGCAGGTATTCCGCTCGCAAGCCGGCGGCATTCTCGGCATGTTCAACATGTTCGCCGGCGGCGGCATCCACCGCATGGCGATCTTTGCGCTCAATATCATGCCGTACATCTCGGCATCGATCATCATCCAGCTTTTGACCACGGTTTCCCCGCAGCTTGAGGCGCTGAAGAAGGAAGGCGAAGCGGGCCGCAAGACGCTGAACCAGTACACGCGTTATCTAACCGTGATCCTCGCCGCGTTCCAGTCCTACGGTATCGCAGTCGGGCTCGAGGGCGCGGGCAACGTGGTCAGCGATCCCGGCCTGTTTTTCCGCCTGTCGACCACGATCACGCTGACCGGGGGCACCATGTTCCTGATGTGGCTCGGCGAGCAGGTCACCTCGCGCGGCATCGGCAACGGCATCTCGCTGATCATCCTTTCCGGCATCGTCGCCGAATTGCCCTCGGCGCTTGCCAACATGCTCGAACTCGGCCGTCAGGGCGCGCTGTCCACCGGTCTCATTCTGATCGTGATCGTGATGGCGGTCGCGGTGATCGCGTTCATCGTGTTCATGGAACGGGCGCAGCGGCGCCTGCTGATCCAGTATCCGAAGCGTCAGGTCGGCAACAAGATGTTCGAAGGCCAGTCTTCGCATCTGCCGCTCAAACTGAACACCTCGGGCGTGATTCCGCCGATCTTCGCGTCCTCGCTCTTGCTGCTGCCGACCACGGTTGCGAATTTCAATGCCGGCCGCGGGCCGGAATGGTTTCAATGGATCACCACCCAGCTCGGTCACGGCCGCCCGCTGTTTCTGATCCTTTATCTGGCGCTGATTGTGTTCTTCGCCTTTTTCTACACCGCAATCGTGTTCAATCCGACGGAGACCGCCGACAACCTGAAAAAGCATGGCGGCTTCATCCCCGGCATTCGGCCGGGTGAGCGCACGGCCGAATATATCGACTATGTGTTGTCGCGGATCACGGTGGTAGGGGCAGTCTATCTCGCTATCGTCTGCCTGATCCCCGAAATCCTGATTTCCTACGCTTCGGTGCCGTTTTATTTCGGCGGAACCTCGCTGTTGATCGTCGTCAGCGTGACCATGGATACGGTGGCGCAGGTTCAGGGATATTTGCTCGCCCATCAATATGAGGGGCTGATCAGAAAATCGAAATTGAGGGGGCGCCGTCGCTGATCCGCGCGCTTTAAAAAAGGCGTTCGCGCTGATCTCAATTGGCGCCATTGATGATTTTGCAGAGTGGTGTGCGATTACTCGCTCACCGAGCCGGGGGGCGAACGCACATGAGACTGATTCTTCTGGGACCGCCGGGATCGGGCAAGGGAACGCAGGCGCAAAGGCTGATCAAGCGGCACGGCATCGTCCAGCTTTCCACCGGCGAAATGCTGCGCGCGGCGGCGGCGGCGCAGACACCGGTCGGCCTCAAAGCCCAGGAAATCATGGCGAGCGGCTCCCTGGTGCCGGACAATATCGTGATCGGGATCATCTCCGATCGGCTGGACCAGCCGGACGCCGCCAGGGGTTTCATCCTCGACGGTTTTCCGCGCACGGTGCCGCAGGCCGAGGCGCTCGACGAACTATTGAGGAAGAAGCGCCTCAAGCTCGACGCCGTCATCGAGCTTCGCGTCAATGAAAGCGCGCTGCTGCAGCGGGTCGAAAGCAGGGTCGCGGAGATGCGCTCGCGCGGCGAAGAGGTGCGGATCGACGATACGTCGGAGGTGCTGACGAAGCGGCTGGCGAACTACCGGGCGCAGACCGAACCGCTGATCCACTATTATTCGGAACGGCGCAAATTGCTCACTGTCGATGGCATGATGACCATCGAGCACGTGACCCACGAGATCAACCGCATCTTGGCCGCCATCGGCGCCGTGGAGACCAGGGCGTCCAAAAGACCGGTCATGGGAAGGCTGGCGGCGAGGGCCGCCAAGCGGCCGGGCCGCAAAGTCGCCAAATCCGCACCCAATACCGCTAAAAAGGCCGCCAAAGCGGCCGGGAAGCCCGGGAAAAAGGCCTCCAGACGGCCCAAAAAATCGTCCCTGAAGGCTTCTACCGGTGCCAGGAAGCGCGCCGCCGGGAGGGCGCGGAAAGTTGCAAAAAAGGTCACGAAAAAGCGAGCTAAGGCATAGAGGCGGTTGACGAAACCAAGTTGAATCCTTTAATAAGCCCCGCATCCAGTCGGATAGTTTCAAGACGATGCCGGGCCCCGAATAATCGAGGGGAAGGGCGTCGTGTTCGCGTTTGTGAACACCTGCCCGAGATAGCTTAAGACAGCAAAAAAGGCCGTATCCCCAAGGGACCGGCGACAGGAGAGAAGTCCGTGGCCCGTATTGCCGGTGTGAATATCCCGACCAACAAGCGCGTGCTGATCGCGCTCCAGTACATCCATGGCATCGGTTCGAAATCGGCGGCCGAGATCATGGAGAAGGTGAAGATCCCCACTGACCGTCGCGTCAGTCAGTTGACCGACCAGGAGGTTCTGCAGATCCGCGAAGTGATCGACCGCGACTACATGGTCGAGGGCGACCTGCGTCGCGAGGTCGGCATGAACATCAAGCGCCTGATGGATCTCGGCTGCTATCGCGGCCTGCGCCATCGACGCGGGTTGCCGGTGCGTGGTCAGCGCACCCACACCAATGCGCGCACGCGCAAGGGTCCGGCCAAGTCGATTGCCGGCAAGAAGAAGTAAGTTGGCGAATAGGGAATGGCGAAATAGCGAGTAGGGCGCGAACCTTACCATTCGCTACTCGCTACTCGCTCGTCAGGTGTAGCCGCTGGCATTACGGCGGCGTTGAGATCGTCAGGAAAGGTTCTTAAATGGGCAAGGAAGCCACCCGCGTACGCCGCCGTGAGCGCAAGAACATCGCCTCCGGCGTGGCGCACGTGAATTCGTCGTTCAACAACACGACCATCACCATCACCGATGCACAGGGCAATACTATCGCCTGGTCGTCGGCGGGCACGATGGGCTTCAAGGGCTCGCGCAAGTCGACCCCCTATGCCGCGCAGGTCGCGGCCGAAGACGTCTCCAGGAAGGCGCAGGAACACGGCATGCGCACGCTGGAGGTTGAAGTTGCAGGCCCCGGTTCGGGGCGTGAATCGGCGCTTCGTGCGCTGCAGGCTGCGGGCTTCACCGTCACCTCGATCCGTGACGTGACGACGATCCCGCACAATGGCTGCCGTCCGCGCAAGCGCCGGCGGGTTTGATGCTTCAAGGTGCGGGTGGCTTTGCCGCCCGCGACGGGTTTTTGGGAAATATTTCAAGCCGCGGAATGATCCGCGAGGTCTCCAACGCCAGTGATTGTGGCAAATCGACTGGCCCATGGGTGAAACAGTGACGATCCAGAAAAATTGGCAAGAACTTATCCGGCCCAACAAGCTACAGGTTTCTCCGGGCACCGACGCGACCCGTTATGCGACCCTCGTTGCCGAGCCGCTCGAACGCGGTTTTGGCCAGACGCTGGGCAATGCGCTCCGCCGCATCCTGCTTTCCTCGCTGCAGGGCGCCGCGGTGCAGTCGGTGCACATCGACGGCGTGCTGCACGAGTTCTCCTCGATCGCGGGCGTCCGCGAGGACGTCACGGACATCGTGCTCAACATCAAGGACATCTCGATCAAGATGCAGGGCGAAGGCCCCAAGCGCATGGTCGTGAAGAAGCAGGGGCCGGGCGTGGTGACTGCCGGCGACATCCAGACCGTCGGCGATATCACCGTGCTCAATCCGGAACTGCAGATCTGCACCCTCGATGAAGGCGCCGAGATCCGCATGGAATTCACGGTCTCCTCGGGCAAGGGCTATGTCGCCGCCGAGCGCAACCGTCCCGAGGACGCGCCGATCGGACTGATCCCCGTCGACAGCCTCTACTCCCCGGTGCGCAAGGTTTCCTACAAGGTCGAGAACACCCGCGAGGGCCAGATCCTCGACTACGACAAGCTGACGATGTCGATCGAGACCAACGGCGCGATCTCGCCGGACGATGCGGTCGCCTTTGCCGCGCGCATCCTGCAGGATCAGCTCAACGTGTTCGTCAATTTCGAGGAGCCGCGCAAGGAAGTCGCCCAGGAGATCATTCCGGACCTCGCCTTCAATCCCGCCTTCCTCAAGAAGGTCGACGAACTCGAACTGTCGGTCCGTTCGGCCAACTGTCTGAAGAACGACAACATCGTCTATATCGGCGATCTCGTGCAGAAGTCGGAAGCGGAAATGCTCCGCACCCCGAATTTCGGCCGCAAGTCGCTCAACGAGATCAAGGAAGTGCTGGCCCAGATGGGGCTGCATCTCGGCATGGAAGTGCCGGGCTGGCCGCCCGAGAACATCGACGAGCTCGCCAAGCGCTTCGAGGATCACTACTGAGCGAACAGGGAGTAGCGATTAGCGAATGTGAGAAAACCATTCGCTACTCACAATTCGCTATTCGCCATCCAGGGCGAACGCAGGCAGCCCACCTGAGCAGATGTCGGACGAACCGTCCGCGACAAGGAAAGCAAGGAATAGTCAAATGCGTCACGGTAAGGTTCACCGCAAGCTTAATCGCACCGCCGAGCACCGGCGCGCGATGTTTGCCAACATGGCTGCTGCGCTGATCAAGCACGAGCAGATTGTCACCACGCTGCCCAAGGCCAAGGAATTGCGCCCGATCGTCGAGAAGCTCGTTACGCTCGGCAAGCGCGGCGGGCTTGCGATGCGCCGCCAGGCGATCTCGGAGATGCGCGACGTCGACCAGGCGAAGAAACTGTTCGACGTGCTCGCCCCCCGCTACAAGGATCGGCACGGCGGCTACACCCGCATCATCAAGGCCGGCTTCCGCTATGGCGACAACGCGCCGATGGCGGTGATCGAGTTCGTCGACCGCGACGTCGATGCCAAGGGCCAGGATTCAGGTCCGGTGCAGGAAAAGGCCGAAGCCGAGGCCGCCTGATTGGCTTTCTATAGCGTTTTCGAGCGAAGTGGATACCGGTTCGCGTGAAGA
Organism: Bradyrhizobium sp.; assembly: GCF_035570375.1. Taxonomy (GTDB): domain Bacteria; phylum Pseudomonadota; class Alphaproteobacteria; order Rhizobiales; family Xanthobacteraceae; genus Bradyrhizobium. Next base: position 9,648 of record NZ_DATMLW010000266.1, read on the forward strand.
AAACGCGTCAAAACAAGAAATTAGAGCCTCGGTACTGATTCAATCAGAACCGAAAAGGCTCTAAGGTGTTAAACCAAAAGCGGCGCGTTAGCGCCGCTTTTTTTGCGTGCGACTGCGAACCAGTTCTTCCATAAGCCCGGCGCGGTGTTCCCGCGCCTGCAGCTTTCGGCAAACGCCGCGGCCGGAATAGGTTCAGCTATTTCAGTAGCTCACCACCCCTCGAGCACGATCTTGCCGCGCGACTTGCCGCTTTCGAGCAGCGCGTGTGCCCGCTTCAGATTGGCGGCATTGATCGTGCCGAATCTCTCGCCGAGCGTGGTGCGCAGCACGCCCTTGTCGATCAGGTCGGCGACGTCGTTGAGCAGGCGGTGCTGGCCGATCATGTCTTCTGTCTGAAACGATGAACGGGTGAACATCGATTCCCAGTGGATCGAGATCGCCTTGCCCTTGAAGACGCCGACGTTGAATTCGGGGGGATCGTCGATCAACCCGTATTTGCCCTGGGGCGCCATCAGCTCGGCAATCGCGTTGTAGTGCTGGTCGGTATTGGTCAGGCTTGCGACCAGCGCCACCGGCCGCACCTTCAGCTTTTCGATCTGTTCCTTCATCGGCTTCGAGTGGTCGACGACGGCATCGGCGCCGAGATCGAGGCACCATTTTTGCGATTCCGCGCGTGATGCGGTCGCCACGACAGTCAGTCCTGTGAGGCGGCGGGCAAGCTGGATCAGGATCGAGCCGACGCCGCCGGCGCCGCCGACGATCAGAAGCGTGCGCGGATCGACGCTCTTGCCCGGCACCGCGCCGAGCCGATCAAACAGCAATTCCCAGGCGGTGATCGAGGTCAACGGCAGTGCCGCGGCTTCCGCAAACGGCAGGCTCTTCGGCTTTGCTCCGACGATGCGTTCGTCAACCAGGTGAAACTCCGAATTGGTGCCTTGCCGAAGAATCGAGCCGGCGTAGAACACCTCGTCACCGGGCCGAAACAGCGTCACCTCAGGCCCGACCGCATCGACGACACCGGCGGCATCGTAGCCGAGGACCTTGGTTTCGCCTTGCGGAGGAGCCGCGCGCTTGCGCACCTTGTAGTCGACCGGATTGGCGGAGATTGCCTTGACCGCGACGCGGATGTCGCGGCCCTTCGGTTCGGGCCTTTCGGTCTCGAAATCGATCAGGGCCTCGCTTGCGTCGATCGGCAGCGATTTTCTGTATCCGACGGCCTTCATTGGCGTTCTCCCGAGCTTGCTGTTCCTGTCATCACCGGCTGCGCCATTACCTATCGGCCCGGCCGGCGGAAATGCAAGGATTAGGCTTATGGCAAATCTGCAATTGTGCTGTCGATTGGGCTCACAATGGCCGTGCCGAGCGCCCCGGTCACTTCTAATAGCGAGCTTAAGCGCCTATATTTGCGGCATCTCGCCCCCAGGATTTTTCCATGAGCGCTATTCGCTGTTTTACGGCATTGTTCATCCTTTTGGTTGCGTCAGCCGCGATGGCCCAGGACCGGCGCGTGCCGGCTTCCGCGGCCGAATTGAAACTCTCCTACGCCCCGATCGTGCAGCGGGTGCAGCCGGCCGTCGTCAACGTCTATGCCGCCAAGATGGTGCAGAACCGCAATCCGCTGTTGGACGATCCGCTGTTCCGCCGCTTTTTCGGGGTGCCGGGCCAGCAACCGGAACAGATGCAGCGCTCGCTCGGGTCGGGCGTGATGGTCGATGCGACCGGCCTCGTCGTGACCAACAACCACGTCATCGAAGGCGCCGATCAGGTCAAGGTCTCGCTTTCCGACAAGCGCGAATTCGAGGCCGAGATCGTTCTCAAGGACAGCCGCACCGATCTCGCCGTGCTGCGGCTGAAGGACGCCCGCGAAAAATTTCCGACGCTCGATTTCGCCAATTCCGACGAGCTGTTGGTGGGCGACGTCGTACTTGCGATCGGCAATCCCTTTGGCGTCGGCCAGACCGTCACCCACGGCATCATTTCGGCGCTGGCGCGCACGCAAGTAGGCATCACCGACTACCAGTTCTTCATCCAGACCGACGCGGCGATCAATCCCGGCAATTCCGGCGGCGCGCTGGTCGACATGACCGGCAGGCTTGCCGGCATCAATACCGCGATCTTCTCCCGCTCCGGCGGATCGCAGGGCATCGGCTTTGCGATTCCCGCCAATATGGTTCGCGTGGTGGTGGCTTCGGCGAAAAGCGGCGGCAAGGCCGTCAGGCGGCCGTGGCTCGGCGCAAGATTGCAGACGGTGACGCCGGAGATCGCCGAAACACTCGGGCTGAAACTGCCGAGCGGCGCGCTGGTCGCCAGCGTCGTTGCGAACAGTCCGGCCTCCCGCGCAGGCTTGAAGTCATCGGACCTGATCGTCGCGATCGACGGGCAGACGATCGAGGATCCCAACGCATTCGATTACCGCTTTGCAACGCGTCCGCTCGGCGGCAGCTCTCAGATCGATGTGCAGCGCGCCGGCAAGAATTTGAAGCTGACGGTGGCGCTGGAAACCGCGCCCGATAGCGGACGCAACGAAATCGTTCTGACCGGACGCTCGCCTTTCCAGGGCGCAAGGGTCTCCAACATTTCGCCAGCGGTTGCCGACGAACTGCATCTGGATGTCGATACCGAAGGTGTCGTGGTGACCGATCTCGCCGACGGCGGAACGGCAGCCAATGTCGGATTCCAGAAAGGCGACATCATCGTGTCGGTCAATAATCAGAAAATCCTCAAGACCAGCGATCTGGAAAAGGCCACGCGCGACTCCTCGCGGCTCTGGCGCATCACGCTGGTGCGCGGCGGCCAGCAGATCAATGTGACGCTGGGCGGATGAGCCCGAAACGGCCAGGCAGAAACGAGGGCGCCAGCCTGTTCGCCGCGGCTGGGATGGAGAGGGACGCGCCGCATCCGCTCCCCGATCGGTTGCGCCCGAAAAAGCTGTCGGAAGTCGTCGGCCAGGAACACATTCTGGGGCCGGACGGCGCGCTGACGCGCATGCTGGAAACGCGCAACGTGGGCTCGCTGATCTTCTGGGGACCTCCGGGCACCGGCAAGACCACGGTCGCGCGGCTGCTTGCGGACGCGACCGAGATGCATTTCGAACAGCTCTCGGCGGTCTTTTCCGGCGTCGCCGATCTGAAGAAGGCGTTCGACGCGGCTCGCGCGCGACGCGAAATGGGCAAGGGCACGCTGCTCTTTGTCGATGAGGTGCACCGCTTCAATCGCGCGCAGCAGGATTCGTTTCTGCCCGTGATGGAAGACGGCACCGTGGTGCTGGTCGGCGCCACCACCGAAAACCCCTCCTTCGAACTCAACGCGGCGTTGTTGTCGCGCGCCCGCGTGCTGGTGTTTCATTCGCTCGATCATGCGGCGATCGAACGGCTGTTCCTGCACGCCGAGAAGGTCGAGGGCAGGAAACTGCCGCTGGATGAGCAAGCGCGCGCCGTTCTGGCGCGGATGGCGGATGGCGACGGACGCGCCGCGTTGACATTGGCCGAAGAGGTCTGGCGCGCCGCGCGCGAGGGCGAGATCTTCACCGCCGCTCAGTTGCAGGAGGTCTTGCAGCGCCGCGCGCCGATTTACGACAAATCGGCGGACGGACACTACAACCTGATCTCGGCGCTGCATAAATCGGTGCGCGGCTCCGATCCCGACGCGGCTCTCTACTATCTGGCGCGGATGCTGGACGCCGGTGAAGACCCGCTGTTTCTGGCGCGGCGCGTCGTGCGCATGGCGGTCGAGGACATCGGGCTTGCCGATCCGCAGGCGCTCGCGGTCGCCAATTCCGCCAAGGACGCCTTTGATTTCCTCGGCTCTCCCGAAGGCGAACTCGCAATCGCGCAGGCCGTGATCTATCTCGCTACCGCGCCGAAATCGAACGCGGCCTACACGGCGTTCGGAGCGGCGATGCGTGCGGCAAAGGAGGGCGGCTCGTTGTTGCCGCCCAAGCACATCCTGAATTCTCCGACCAGGTTGATGAAATCGGAAGGCTACGGCGAAGGCTACGAATACGATCACGACACGCCCGAAGCCTTCTCCGGGCAGGATTACTTTCCGGAGTCGATGGGCCGGCAGACCTTCTACGATCCGCCCGAGCGCGGCTTTGAGCGCGAAATCCGCAAGCGGCTGGAGTATTGGGCCAAACTGCGAAGGGAGCGGAAATGACCGGTTTCGGGCGCTTTGTCGCCATCGATTGGTCGGGCGCTAAGGGAGCCAGACACGCTGGCATCCAGATCGCCGAAATTGAGGTGGGAAGCGCTGAATGTCGGCTTGTGGCTCCAACATGCGGCGGACGGTGGAGCAGGCCGGAGGTGATCGATTACATCGTCAAGCTCAACGACAAGCCCACGCTTGTCGGGATCGATTTTGCCTTCTCCATACCATGGGACAACGATCTGGTCGGGCCGAGACAAATTGGCGACGTCAGGGCACTGTGGGCTTTTGTCGACGGGCTGTGCGATCAGACCCCGGATCTCTATGCAGGGCCGGTCTGGACGGGAGAGCAAAGCCCTTTTCGCCCCTACATTTTGCACACCAAGTATAGAGGCGAACGTTATCGCCGGAACTATCGGCGCAAGGTCGATGATGTCGAGGGGAACGCGATTTCAATCTATCATATGATTGGAGCTCAGGTCGGTGCCGGCAGCTTTTCCGGAATGCGGATGCTGCACAAGATTGCGACGTGCCACGGAAAGTCGATCGCGATATGGCCATTCGACGCAATTGAGGAAGCCAAAACCACGGTCGTAGAAATCTACCCCTCCTTCTTCTACCGCAAGGCGGGCGTTGAAAGGCCGAGACGTCTTGATCTCCTGGCATCGAACTACGATGCCCTGGATAGGGCTCTCAGCTTTTATGATGGCCGGCGTCAGTGCGGCATTGTTTGCCGGTCTGTCGATCAGGCGGATGCGCTGGTCGCGGCCGCGGCATTGCGCAAGCTCGCCGACAGTGCCGCGTTTATGTACCCGGAATGCGAAGGCTTCGATCGTCGTGAGGGCTGGATTTTCGGGGTGCCGGTGCGGTACGGAAAGAGATCATGAGCCGCCGCAACAAGAGACCTCTGCCCAAGCGTTCTTCGCGCGACCGTCGCGACGGCCCAAAAGGCTCACGTCCATTTCGGACCTCGCAAGGTGAGCGGGGGCAAGCACAGCGTGCGAGCGGCAAGCCGTCGGGGTTTGCGGATCACGCGCCTCGTTCGCCAAAGCCCGTCTTGGCCGAGCCGGCGAGGGAAGAGGCAGCGCCGACCAGGGTTCAGACCGTGGTCGTGACGGCGGATGAGAACAGTATGCGCGTCGACCGCTTTCTCGAGGCGCGCTTTCCCGGCCTGTCGTTCTCCCACATCCAGCGCATCGTTCGCAAAGGCGAGCTGCGCGTCAACGGCAAGCGCGCCGACAGCAAGGACCGGCTGGAGGCGGGGCAGAGCGTCCGCATTCCACCGCTGCGGCTGGATGCGCCGCGGATAACCGCCCAGCTCTCGGAAGCCGCGCAAAAAACCCTCGCCTCGCTGAAGGAGCTGACGCTCTTTGAAGACGCGGACGTGCTGGTGCTCAACAAGCCGGCCGGGCTTGCCGTGCAGGGCGGCTCGGGAACGACGCGGCATATCGACCAGATGCTGGAAGTGATGCGCGATGCAAAAGGACAGAAGCCGCGCCTGGTGCATCGACTCGACAAGGACACCGCGGGCTGCCTCCTGGTTGCGAAAACCCGCTTTGCCGCAACCGCGCTCACCGGTTCTTTCCGCCACCGCTCGGCGCGCAAGACCTATTGGGCGCTGGTGGCCGGCGTGCCGAAGCCGAAGCAGGGCCGCATCTCCACCTTTCTCGCCAGGGAGGAAGGCGAGGAGGACACCATCATGCGGATCGCAGCCCATGGCGATGAGGGCGCAAACCATGCGGTGACCTATTATGCCGTGGTCGAGACCTCGGCGCAGAAACTCGCCTGGGTTTCGTTGAAGCCGGTCACCGGGCGAACGCACCAGTTGCGCGCACACATGGCGCATATCGGCCACGCCATCGTCGGCGATCCCAAATATTTCAACAAGGAAAACTGGGAATTGCCGGGCGGCCTGCAGAACCGGCTGCATCTTCTGGCGCGGCGGATCATGATCCCGCATCCTCGCGGCGGCGTGATCGACGTCACCGCGCCGCTGCCGCCGCACATGCTGCAATCGTGGAACCTGCTCGGCCTGGAAGCCGACCGGTTCGATCCGATCGAGAACGCGCCTGAAGAGTGACAAGGCGCGGCCATCCAGGATCGCACAGGCTAAGCAAGAACTATCAAGGCGACGTCGTACTATTCGAGCACTGTCGCTCCGACTTTGTTCTTGGCATCGGAGCGCATCATGGAAAATCAGCAGGCTTCGCGTCGGATAGGGCGTTGGGTCCGCACGGCGCTTTTCCTTGGACTTTTCCTCGGCCTTCTCGGCTCGGCTGTTTGCTCAGGCTTCGCAGCAAATGCCCAGACACTGGTTCTGCTGGGAGGCAGCCTGTACGCCTCACCTGACGCCGCCCCGCTG
>NZ_DATMLW010000267.1:0-35137 GCF_035570375.1 Bradyrhizobium sp.
CGACTGTTCGGGTTCGATGGACTGACGGACGGGGCACCTGTCTCACCCACGGTCTGCAACGACCTTGGGGTCTGCGGACTCCCGTCCGTCACCGCACCGTCTACAATACCAGACGAACGGACTTTCGACTTACAAGGGGTTGCGGTCTTACGCTAGAGCGACGTCCCCTCACCCGGATCGCTATCGCGATCCGACCTCTCCCCGGCGGGAGAGGTGAACTGCACGATTGACAACGCGATCAACCGGAAATCATCACGCTTTAGCGCGACCAGAACTAGAATCCGGCAGCGTGATAGCGGATACGTGGCGGACAGTTGAAGTCGTTGCGGTCATCCCATCCGCCGCGGGACCGCCAGCCGCTCCAGGCCATGTAGTCCTCTTCCTTGGTGTACGGATTTCCCGGCTCCCTGCCGGGGCACCAGTCGCCTGCGGTATACGGGTTGACGGCCGGGGCGACCCTGTGCTGCGCAGCGGCTGGGCCTGACAGCGTGTACGTCATGACGATGACGGCGGCGCCAAGAAGCGTGAGTTTCGTCATGCTATTCTCCCTTCGGTAAAGGTGAAAAGCCAAAAGCGGACGCGACTCGTAAATCACTCCATTGCTCAAATCGTCATTGCACCGGCGATGCATTGGCGGAGCCGGTCCGTTTCAAATGATACTCCCGCTGTTCGCCAGCCAAACTAAAGAAATGTTTATTGAAAGAGCCGCTCGTCGCCGCTGAAATTCGCTGTCGTGTTTGAATCAGTTCGGCACCGACAACGACCCTGCTGGCTCGATTGCGCGATCAGAAACAACGGCGTGGCTCGGTAACGAACGCGTGACGCCGCCCGGCTTGACCGTTCGCGCATCACCGCAAGCGCTGACCGAAGGCAAGCCGATCCAGCATTTTCGCTGACGTGCTTGAACCAAATTCGAGGCCATCGGACGCACCTAAGACGTGTCGCTGCCGAGCCGGTCACACGTGGTTCGCCGCAGCCGAAAGCAGCCCTGCAAATCAGCAAATCAGGAGGTCCAAATGCCTGAAGTTGCCCAGAACGTTGATCCCGACAAGTTGAACGCCTTTGTCGGCCGCATGCTCGGAGATCTCGGTGCGCTCACCAATTCCGTACTTGTCCATCTTGGCGATCAGCTTGGCCTTTACAAATCCATGTCGAAATCGGGCCCGGTAACAGCGGCGACGCTGGCCAAGGAGACCGGCACCTCGCCGCGCCTGATCCGAGAATGGCTCTCGGCCCAGGCCGCGCAGGGTTACGTCACCTATGACAAGGCCAAGGACGAGTTCTCCCTCTCTCCCGAACAGGCGATGGTGTTTGCCGACGAAGGCAGCCCGGTCTTTATGGCCGGCTTCTTCGACGTCGCTCGCGGTCTGTTCGATGACACGCCCAAGATCGCCAACGCATTCAGGACCGACGGCAAGCTCGCATGGCATGAGCACAATGGTTGCCTGTTCTGCGGCACGCGGCGCGTCTTCCGTCCCGCCTACAATCACCACCTGGTCAATGAATGGCTGCCCGCGCTCGACGGCGTATCGGCTAAACTGCAACGCGGCGGCAACGTCGCGGATGTCGGCTGCGGACACGGCGCATCCACCATCCTGATGGCGAAAGCGTTCCCGAATTCGAAATTCTACGGTTACGATTATCACCCGGGTTCGATCGAGGCGGCGCGCAAGGCGGCCAGGGAAGAAGGCGTCGGCGATCGCGTCAGCTTCGAGATCGCCACGGCGAAGACGTTTCCTGCCAGAGGATTTGACCTCGTCTGCTTCTTCGACTGTCTGCACGACATGGGCGACCCCGCCGGCGCGGCGCGTCACGTCGGCGAGACGCTTTCGAGCGACGGCACATGGATGATCGTCGAGCCGTTTGCGCAGGACCGGCTCGAGGACAATCTCAATCCGGTCGGCGCGGTGTTTTATGCGGCCTCGACCGTGATCTGCGTCCCGGCTTCGCTTTCGCAGGAAGTCGGTCTCGCGCTCGGCGCGCAGGCCGGCGAGGCTCGGCTGAAAAAGGTCGTGATGGAAGGCGGCTTCAGGCGCTTCCGACGCGCGGCGGAGACGCCGTTCAACATGGTCCTCGAAGCAAGGCTCTGAGCCTCTCTCAATTCTCGCGACGTGATGCCCGGATCTGATCCGGGCATCCATCAATCATGAAAATTTTTCGAAGGAGATGGATTACCGGATCAAGTGTTCAGTCCCGGCAATGACGAAGCGCGGGGCAAGCCGGCCAGGCCTCATCGGCTGAGAAGACCGCAGCAAGCGCTTAGCGATTGATTTGCCATAAAAGTTAGACCGAGATTCAACCTTTCCATTCAGAACCGAGACGGCTTGGTCGGCGGCCCAGGCACATTGCTGAAGAAGGTTCGTTCAGGTGATGTGCGCAAGATGCGACATTTCGCGTTGAGAGGGCCCGCGGCCAGGTGAGCAGCGAATGAGAAATCAGGCCCCCCGCGCCAGCGATGATTTCAACTCGTGTTCGCGCAACCGAATGTTGCCGATCACTAGTGGTATTCGCTTGCCGAGGCCGGGCCCAAAGACATGTGCGACAAATCCTGGATATCTTCGCTTCGGACGGCCTGCGTGATGGTCTGGGCGGCCGGACTTTCCGGCTGCGCGGCGGGTTCCGATCCGGTCGGCGCGTCGAAGGCTTCGCCGATCGCCCCCGGCGTGCAAACATGTCGACCAGATAGCGCCTTGCTTGCGCCACAACCCGCGCCAGATTGTGGCTTCGTTCGGGCAAATCTTAAGACGCTCGACCCCGATCAATGGGCGCGGCTGAAGCTCGCATACGAGCTAAAATGTTATAAAGATGCGGAAAAGACCGTCCGTAACCGCCTCAAGCTGCTGCAGGCCTCGTGCGAAGTGACGTCGGCACAATAGAAAATTCCGCAGAGCGCAAACTTCTCGTCCCTTAATCTCCCAGTCATTTTTTTGCCCCACTGGATCAACATCCTTAAGGCGGCGGTGAAACTAGTTGACGCGTACTCCGCAGCCAAATTCGCGGCGAGAATTTCGGACGGAGACGTGGAAATCCTGCAGCGAGAGCGGCGATGGACACGCTTTACGATTTGCTCGGCGCTTTGCCGCGCGATGACGCGGAAGGTCTTCGGACCGCATTCCGGCGGGCCGTCAAAAATGCCCATCCCGACCTCAAGCCCGGCGACCCGGACGCTGCATTGAAGTTCAGGCAGATCGTCCGCGCGCACGGAATCCTTACCGATGCGGAACAGCGGGCGGCTTACGACCATTTGCTGGCGCTGGCGCAGCTCGAGAAGGAGCAGGCCGCCAAACTCCCGATCGCGGCCACGGTTCACCGGGTAGCCTCGGGCGTGATGACGTTTGCGGTGGCTTCGATCGTGTCGGTCGGAAGCTTTTTGCTGCTCATGCATCTGTCGACGGCGCCGGTTGCCACCGCAAACAACGCCGAAGCGACGCCGCGCGTACCGACGGAAACCGCGGCCGTGAGGCCTTCCGAGCCTCCACGTCCAGCCGAGGCGAATGCATCGAGCGCAAACCAGGAGAATACGGTCCTCGCCGAATTCGTCACCACTGGCGCCGCCGCAGCCCCGGGCAGTGTGAACAGCGCACCGGTGCTCAATCTCGCCGCGCTGCCGGCCTCCGTCCCCGACTACGCCACGTTCTTTCATGCGCGGGGAATATCCGCCTATCGCAACGGCGACTTCAACGGCGCCATCGCCGATCTCGACCAGGCGATCCAGCTCGATCCGAACCTTTCGGTTTCATACATCGACCGGGGAATCGTGTTTTATCGCCTGAGAAAATTCGATCGCGCCTTCGCCGACATCGCGCACGCCAAGCGCATCGAAAAACAGAGCCATCCTGGCAAGCCCGCATCGGTCGTCGCCGCGAAGCCGCATTCGGAGAAGACCGCAAGCGCGCCTGTCGCAGCGCCAGCGCCGCCGCGACGGCCGGTGGTGGCGGTCGTTCCACCGCCGCGCTACGAATATGTGTACTCGCGGCGAGATGAACCGGTTGTATCAGCCAGTTTCAATTAGGTTCGAACGCATCGGCGACGCGGCGCCAGCACCAGCCACCGTGTCAGGTGCCGTGGACGAGAACGAAAGTCCTTTTGCGCACCTTGAGCCTGCGCCGTTGCGGCGCACTGCTCAGGGCAAGCGCAGGCGTCGCGGCCATCGCGCCGAGTGCGGCCCGGCGCGTCGTTTCCGATATAGCTCCGTCATGGGGTTTCCTTCAGTCGTTCCTGTTTCAATGCTTTTAGCCGACGCGTCGTGCCGGCCGCTCACGAGCCGGCTTTCCTTTTGACATCATCCTGAATGCGTCCGCCGGAAAACGCAGAACTGGAAACGCTGTTCGGAAAGCCAGGGTGTGGTGTGATCGTGCCGGCGTGCGTGGATCAACGCGAAGCCTTTTCCCAATTCCTCGGAAAGCCGCGCCTCGTCGTAGCGATTCACCGGCAACCCGCTGCACTTTTCCGGGCCGTCGATCGCGAAGGTCGCGATGATCACGTGACCGCCGGGCGCGACAGCTTCCTTCAGCCGCGCGATATAGGCGGCGCGATCGGCCGCATCGACCAGAAAATGAAAGGCGGCGCGATCATGCCAGACATCGAAGGTTTGGGCCGGCCGCCATTGGGTGACGTCGGCTGCGATCCATTGCACCGCGCTGGCGCGTTTGCCAAGCCGCGCCTGGGCAACGTCGAGCGCGGCTTGCGAGATATCCAGCACCGTCACGTGTTCGAACCCGCGCGCAAGCAGATTGTCGACCAGACGCGATGTGCCGCCGCCGATATCGACGATTGTCCCATCGTGTGCCGGCCGGACGAGGTCGATCAATGCGAGCGAGAGCGCCGGATTGTCCTGAAACCAGCTGACTTCGCTTTCACCCTTGGTGGTGTAGACCGTTTCCCAATGGGTCTTGCGGTTTTCCTCACCCATGAATCGATTCCGTAGACGAGCTGGCGACCCGCGCCGCGCAGGTGCGGCGCGGGCGAATGACCCGTATAAGCTAATATCGTTTGCCGGCCCGAAAGGGGCAATGGCGCAGGCGCCGATCACGCCAACTGCCGGTCTCACTCCCCGAGCTGTTTTGCCGCGTCAAGATCGGCATCGGCGCGCGCGTCGCCCTTGGCCTGATAGGCGAGCCCCCGGTTTTTGAGCGCCCTGCCATTCTTTGGATTCATGCGGATGGCGTTGTCGAAATCGGCCAAAGCATGAATGAGGTCGTCTTTCTTGAAATACGCCAGGCCGCGTTCGGCGTAATAATCCGAGATCGTGCGATCGTTCCCGAGCTGCTCGCCTCCCGCAGCCAGGGTTGCCTTGGGTGTCGGCCCGAGCTTGATCGCCTGGCTGCAATCCGTGATCGCGGAATCGTAGTCCTTCTTGAGGTTGAAGATAACGCAGCGATTGTAGAAAGCGTCGGCGTATTTCTTGTCGATCTTCGCCGCCTCGCCATAGTCGGCGAGCGCAAGATCGTATTCCTGCTTCAATCCGCGCTCGACGCCGCGATAAAGGTACTGGCGCGCGAGGCCGGGGCCCCTGTAGCGGCCCGACTTGATGGCGCGCGAGCATGCCTCGATCGCGGCATCACCGGATTCCTTGGCGCAAAGCTTGGCATCATCACCCGCCGCCCGGACTTCAAACGTCCCGACCAGAAGAAATGGCGCGATGACGATCACGCAGGCGCAAGCTTGACGAAAACCGACTGACATGGCCCCCTCCCCGATCTTGTCCTCCAAGCATCGACAATAGCACGCCAAGCGATGGCGGAAAAACGGCGATTGCCGCGCCGGATACCTTAAATCATCCGTGCGGGCAGTCAGCGGCCGTTCAGCGCGCCTTCGGCCAAATCTCAACAGCCACGGCAGATGGTCTTGCCGGAGTCGAGGCGCGGTTCTCCTTCCTGTTTGAGCTAGGTCAATGCGGAACAAAACTGTCTTGCGATGGTTGGCAACTACCTGAAAGAGGAGATCGATCATGTCGCGTCGGACCATTGCTCTTTTCGCAGCCGCGATTGCCGGCATCGGTTGTTTGACGATGATTTCGAATGACGCCCTGGCCTACCGCGCCGTTCGCGCCGGCGGCGTCTATCACGGCGGCGCCTATCGCGGTGCCGCTTATCGTGGTGCGGCCTATCGCGGGGCTGCCTATCGCGGAGCCTACTACCGCGGTGCGGCCGTTCGTCGTGGCGTGGCGGTCGGCGTCGGAGCTGCCGCGGTCGGCGCAGCCGCCTACGGCGCTTATGGAGCCTACGGGGCCTATCGCTGCGGATATTACCCCTATCAACCCTGCTACTAGTGGAGTGAATTTGACGTTCGCACCCCGCTTGGCCGCGAGTTCGTTAGCGAATGTCAAATTCCTAACTCCACCAGCCGCTTCCTCGCGCCCGGCAACGAGGGCTGTGCGCGAGGAGCGCATGATTACTGAATTGCGCGACTTTGCAACCGGCCGGCGACTGCCTTTGATTGACAATAAGGCAACAGTCGACCGGGTGATTTTCCTTGCGCGACAGTCGACCTGTACGAATGGGCGTTACCGCGCTAAGAGTTGCAGCTGGCCAGCGATGCCAGGGTGGCCGAACCTTCGCCAAGGCATTGGCATATGAATAAGGCATCCGAATAGAGGGATTGTCCCGATGCGATCTCATTTGACGATTTCGGCCTTTCTGGTGGCCGCTCTGTTGGTCTCATCGGGAAGCCTTCTGGCCCAGACCGGAGAATTTGCAGCGACCGTTCCCGGCTCGGTCGTTCACGCCGGTTACGCACTCCAGGACTGGTTGCAGGATCTGCGCAACGGCGTGCGCGAGCCGCCGCCGCTACAGACCGTGCAGGACCCGGTCATCATCTTGCCGCCTCCACCGCCGCCTCCCGTCAAGCCAAGTAAGCCGGCGAAGAAGGTCGCGACGACCAGTCAGGTCAAGACCAAGCCGTGACGGTAAGACTTGCGGCCGGCGCGACCTGTTGCCCTCGAGGCAATCCCCGCTTCAGTCGTAAAGACGGAACAGCCGCCTGATATGCGACGCAAATATCGTGCGCGAATGGGCGGGGATCGCCGTCGTCCCGCACTGCTTGGGCAGCCGGATCAGGTCGGTGTCGACATAGATGCGACACGCCCCGCGCGGGTAAAACACCTCTTCATGGGCCGTCGCGATCGCAGGCATCAGACATACCGATATCGCCAGAATCGCGCGGAGAATCTTCACTTTCATCTTCAAGCGCTCCCTGCTCGACGCCGCCCAACTGTCGTTTGCATCAAAGTATATACATCCGCCTTGCCGCGTTGAGCGCGGACGTGCAGCCTGCGCGGTCGCCTTTGGTATCCAGTCGTTTGGCGCGCGCCATCGTCGCTGCGAATTGCGAGCGCAAGCGATCCTGGGTCTGCTTGAGGGATTCGGGTGTCGGTTGCCGGTCGATTTGCGCGGCGACCGACTGGGGCGCCATCAATCCGGCGTAGGGATTGCTTGCGGAATCGCGGATCGCCTTCTCGAACCGGGAAATTTCGGCCGTGCAGGGACCGGCATGTGCGAATGAAATGGAAAGGCCGAGCAACGCGCAAACGATCGGCAAAATTGCGGCCTGAAATCCGGACATCAGAACTTTTCCTCCTCGTTTTGCTTATTCTTGCTTATTCGCCTTCGCTCAAATCGCGAAAGATCTTCGAAATGTCATCGCGTCGGTTGATTCATATCAAATTTTCGAAACAGGTTCTCGTCCATCCTAGCACGATATTTGCGGGGCATGTTTTGCGGGAGGGATTTGCGATGAGAAATTTTCAGTTGAGCGTCGCAACGCTGACGCTGAGCCTCGCATTGTGCGCAGGCTCGCTCGCACAGGAAATCAACGGCGTACCGGGCTCGGCGAGCGCCACCATCACCATTCCCGGCGACCAGCTTCCACCACCGCCGCAGAAATTCGACGGCAAGATCGAACGCGATGCGAAGCAATCAAAGCCGTATTGGCCGGCCCGTATCGTGCCGCCGAAGGGCGCGCCCAACGTGCTCCTGATCATCACCGATGATGCCGGTTTTGGCGTGGCAAGCACGTTCGGCGGCGTCATTCCGACGCCCGCGCTCGATCGTATCGCGAGAGACGGCCTGCGCTACACCAACTTCCACTCGACAGCGTTGTGTTCGCCGACGCGCGCGGCGCTGATCACCGGGCGCAATCATCATTCGGCCGGTTACGGGGTCGTCGCCGAACAGGCCACCGGCTATCCCGGCTACGACAGCGTCATCACCAGGGACAAGGCCACGATCGGCCGCATCCTGACCGACAACGGCTACCACACCGCCTGGTTCGGCAAGAACCACAACACGCCGGAATACCAGGCCTCGCAGGCGGGCCCGTTCGATCAATGGCCGACCGGCATGGGCTTTGAATATTTCTACGGCTTCATGGGCGGCGACACCAATCAATGGGAGCCGGGCAACCTCGTCCGCAACACCACGCCGATCTATCCTTATGTCGGCAAGCCAGGCTGGAACCTGGTGACAGCGATGGCGGATGAGGCGATCGACTACGTCAACCGGATGAATGCGTTGGCGCCAGATACGCCTTTCTTCGTCAAATTCGCGCCTGGGGCGACCCACGCGCCGCACCATCCGACACCCGAGTGGGTGAAGAAGATCGGCGACATGCATCTGTTCGACGATGGCTGGAACAAGCTGCGCGAGACGATCTTCGCTAACCAGAGGCGATTAGGCGTGATTCCACAGGACGCGAAGCTCACGCCGTGGCCGCAGGATCTGATCAAGGAATGGGACCAGCTCAATGCGGATGAAAAGAAACTGTTTTTAAAACAGGTCGAAGTGTTCGCCGCGTTTGTCGCCTACGCCGATAACGAGATCGGCCGCGTGATCCAGGCGATCGACGATCTCGGCAAGCTCGACAACACGCTGATTTTCTACATCGAAGGCGACAACGGCACGAGCGCCGAAGGCCAGCCGAACGGCACGCCGAATGAAGTCGCGATGTTCAACGGCGCCAATCCGAGCGTCGAGCAGCAGCTCAAATATTTCTATGACGTCTGGGGCACCGACAAGACTTACAACCACATGTCGATCGGCTGGGCCTGGGCCTTCGACACGCCGTTCTCCTGGACCAAGCAGATCGCGTCGCATTTCGGCGGCACGCGCCAGGGCATGGCGATCTCGTGGCCGAAGGTGATCACCGACAAGGGCGGGATTCGCAACCAATTCCACCATGTCATCGACGTCGTGCCGACTATCCTGGAAGCCGCCAATATCAAGCAGCCGACGGTGGTGGACGGCATCAAGCAGAGCCCGATCGAGGGCGTCAGCATGATGTACACGTTCGACAGCAAGAATAAGAACGCGGCCTCGACGCACAAGACGCAGTATTTCGAGATGTTCGCCGACCGCGCCATGTACAGCGAGGGCTGGATCGCCAGCACCAAGGTGATGCGAGCTCCGTGGGTTACAGTTGCCAAGGTTCCGAACCCGCAAGATTACCCGTGGGAACTTTATGATTTGAGGAACGACTGGACCCAGTTCGAGGACGTCGCGGCCAGGAACCCTGCAAAACTAAAGGAGTTGCAGGAGCTGTTCTGGAAGGAAGCCGAGAAATATCAGGTGCTGCCGCTGGATTCGTCGGTCGTGGGGCGGCTCGTCACTCAGCGGCCGAGCCTGAGCGCCGGGCGCACCTCCTTTGAGTGGATTCGGCCGATCACCGGCATTCCCAACGGCGATGCGCCGAGCCTGCTCAACGCCTCGTACAACTTCAAGGCGGACGTCGAGATTCCGCAAGGCGGCGCCGAGGGCATGCTGATCACCCAAGGCGGACGCTTCGCCGGCTACGGCTTTTACGTCCTGAAGAACAAGCCGGTGTTCACCTGGAATCTGGTCGATCTCAAGCGCGTGCGCTGGGAAGGACCGGAACTCGCGCCGGGCAAGCACGTGCTCGAATTCGACTTCAAGTATGACGGTATGGGGCCCGCGACCATCGCGTTCGGCAATTTCAGCGGCGTCGGCCAGGGCGGCACCGGCGTGCTGAAGGTCGACGGCACGGCCGTGGCAACAGAGAAAATGGAGCGCACGATTCCGTTCATCCTGCAATGGGACGAGTCGCTCGACATCGGATCAGATACCGGCACGCCGGTGGACGATGACGATTATTCGACGCCGTTCGTCTTCACCGGCAAGCTGAACAAGGTCTCGCTCACCATCGAGCGGCCGAAGCTCAGCCCCGATGACGTCAAGCGCCTGATGGAAACGGCGCGCGCCGCGGGCGACGGGCCTTCCGCCGATGCCGGCAACGGTCAACCCGCAGCAGCCGGAGGCACTCCGGTGTCGAGCGATATCGGGCTGAGCCTCGCCCGGAAGGCCGAGATCTTTCTCGAGACGGGCGAGGCCTGCCGCAAGGTAGCTCGGGCGCAGGGCCTGGGCCTCGCCGAACGCGTGCAGTTCGTGAAGAAGTGCCTTCAGTAGTGCGGCGGCTGGGCATGACGTGCGGGCGCATCATTCGTCCGCTTCGTCATGGCCGGGCGCAGGTCGTCGTGTCGGCGCGCAACATCGCGCACGCCATGGATCAGACAAGAATCAAACTGCCGCTGGAAGCCTGACCTGGGTTCATGGAAATCGACCGCCGCCTTCGCCGCCAGCGCCCTGTCGCAGCACGAACCGGTCAAGGTTATATTGGTGTTGCATTTCGACGAACCTGATCGCAAAGCCGTCGGCAAAATATCTGACGACACGGCCGACGCAGGCGCCGACCGCAAGCGGCGTGCCGATCGGCGGCTGAATCTGCGCGCAGACCGCAGCTCCGCTCATCGACATGTCGATGACGCTGCACTCGTGGATGCTGCCGTCGGCAAGGGTCACCGTCGAATACGGCCGCGCCGGGACCACGCGCGGATGCCATCTCTTGTCAACAATTTTGCGATCCTTCAGCTTTCCTTCCAGCCAGGTGAGCTTGTTGGAGAGCTTCTCGCGCATGGCATGGCTGACGTCGAGTTCGAGCAGGAAGCGGCCCGGCTTGGTGTCGCTGATGTGACCATCGAGCTTGCCGAATTCACGAAAGTAGGACGTGAGGCGGTCACCAACCTTGCCAAGGACGGGCACGTCAACCAGCATCCGGTACGGCGAGATACGGGTGGTGCGGCAGGTGAAGGTACGAAGCCTTCCTTTCGGATCGTACCGGTTGGGGAGCGTGTAATGCCCGTCAACGGCGATCTTGACAGCGCGCTGTTTGAGAAACCTTTCGGTCGGCACGGCAGAGGTCCTGTGGGAGGTCGTTAAGAAACCCTTCCCTTAAGAGGAGCACCTTAACAAAAACCTGCACAGGATACCTATCGCGGCCCATGGTTATCGATGACCGAACGGCATCGAACAGCGAATGAAAATCGCCTGCAAGCTTCAACCGATGATCGCCGTTCGGGCGCCATGGCTGCGGCGTCCCGGTCGATGGAGCCCTTGCGTCAATGCAACCATAGCGAGAGCTCGCCCGGAAGGTGCCTGGCCGGCATTCGATAACGCGACCTGCCTGTGGAGCAGGCCTCGAAATACAATCCCGTTCTCAATCCAAAAACAGCCAAGACGCTGGCCCTGGAGCTGCCGTCAACACTGCTGGCCCGTGCCGACGAAGTGATCGAATAGCGATCCTCGCAACCCACTTTCAGCAAGCCATTTCCGTCATTGCGAGCTCGCAAGCGTCCGTCATTGCAGCGCAAGCGAAGCAATCCAGAGTTGGACAGGACGGCCTGGATCGCTTCGTCGCTTTACGCTCCTCGCGATGACGGTGAATTTAGCAGAAGCTTGGCTCGTCGCTACGGACGATCTCCTGGTCATTACGACTGCCCAGCCTCGTCAGCGCCTGCGCTCGAAATTGTCGTCGCTGATCACAAAGTGAAATCCGGTGATCGCTGCGCCGAAACCGAAATACATGGAGATGAAGGACACGAACACGATCAGCGTCTGCGTCGGTGCGGTGCTGTGCAGGATCACGTGCAGAAGATGCTGCGCGTCGACAGCGAGCAGCAGGACCGCAAAGATCGCTCCCAAAGCCGCTCCCATCACGAGATGAAACGTGACCGCCTGCAAAAGTTTCCGGTCGTTCATGGACGAACTCGCCAGGATGACGAGGACCAACGCGGCGAAAGCAGCCATGTTCCGCGGGTCAGCGTGCAGCACCTTGGGGCGGACGGTCGCGCGGTGTTTGCCCTGCAGAACCTATAATCCCTGGATCAGACCGGCGTCGATCAAGAGGCGGTTGAAACGGCGGGCTTCGGCCCCGCTCCTGCAGGCATAGAATAGACCCTTGCATCGCAGCATGATCTGCTTCTGCTCCTCGAAGGATGGATCGAGCGGGATGCCGGCGGCCTCCTGGATCACGAGCGGCAGATAGGGCCCGTCGATCGTATCCATCACGGCGGGGCTTTTCACAGGTTCGAAATTGATGGCATCGATGGCGTAATAAGTGGCGAAATAGCGTGGATCATAGCTTTCGAGCTTCCTGCCGATACCCGCCTCGTCGAGAGCGGGATCGAGCAGACGCGGCGAGAATTCCGGCTGATGATCGCCGTAGCGCACGATCAGGAAAGGCTCCGAGGGAAACTTCTTCTTCAGGCCTGCGATGAAGGCGGCGTAATCGGCAGCGCTCATCGTTTGCCGGCGCAGATATTCGTCGACCACCGGCTCGTTGCCGGTGTTGCGCCAGGCGGGCGTCAGGTCGGGGCGAAACCGCGTTTCCCATGGAAAGTGGTTGGCGCCGAGATAGACGAACACGAACAGCGGCGTGTTGGGCGCGTGCTGCGACATCAGCCCGAGCGCCTTGTCGTAGAAGAAACTGTCGGGCTCGACGTCTTTCGCGCCAAGATCGTGCGCGTCGTAGAAATGCTGGATGCCGGTGGTGATCTGGAAACTGCGCGCGCTCATGAACGCGCCGAACGCGGGATAGAGCGAAAGTGTTTCATATCCGCAGCGGCGCAGCGCGAGCGGCAGCCCGCGCCCGACGCGGCCGGAGGCAATCCGGGTCACGAAATAAGAGAACCGGCCGAACGAGCGCGAGGAGAGCCCCGCAAGCACGTTGTATTCGGTAAACCAGCTCGGGCCACCATTGCTCTCGGCGAGGAACTTGCGCATCCTTCCGTCGTACGATTTGAAATGACTGCCGTAGCCAGCGGGCACCTTGACGCCATCAGCCTGGCGGATGTCGAAACTCGACTCGTCGTGAACCATGATGATGTTCGGCCGCAGGCCCTTGGGCCGGCAGGAATCGAAGAGCGGCACCTTCAACCGTTCGGCCGCGACCGCGTCCGATTCCATGAAGCCGTAATTGACGAAATCCGAGACCGCGGTCACCCCGGAGCGGGCAAATTTCGACAGGTAGCCGTCGTCGTAATAGCCGCGCCAGGCTTCCTCCGGCATGGTGATGGAATAGCCGACGAGCGCGGCAAGGCAGGCGAGCTTGCCGGCCAGCGCCGGCAGGCGTGGGATTCGAAACGGATCGAGCCACCACAGTGCGTACATCAACGGGAGAATGACGAGCACGGAAGCGATCACCGACCAGCGCAGGTTGGGAAAGATCGTAAACAGAAATGCCGCGCTGTCGCGGTCGATCACCATCAGGTCGACGAAGTTGGCGGTCATCTGCACGATATCGTGCTTCAACCGCGACAACAGGATCAGCACCACGACCAGCGACAGCGACAAGGCGCCGGAGAGCGCAGGTCGCCGCAACAGGGCGATCCAGAAAAAATTCAGAATTCCCCATGACAGCAGGAAGCCGAGCCGCGAGGGAAAGTCGATCTCGGTCTCAAGCATCACGACCAGCGCGGCCAGATGCGGTGCAGCAACTGCAAGCAGGCGCCATATGCCATGGGCGGCCAGTCCGGCGATGGCGGCGGCAGCGGAGGGGCCTGAATTTGGCGGGCTTGCCATGGATCGGGACGCAAACTGCACCCGGCAAACCTTGGCCTTGGCTGGCGACGACCAGGAAGCGCACGGCGGAGCCGGGAAACCCGCCACGTGTCATAAAAATGTAATGGAACCTTCATGAAGGCGCAATGAATATGGCTGCCCAGGGACAACCTTGGGTTAACCCCGGCCATCGAGGCCGGAGTCGGCTATAGGCTGCCGGGGGCCCTTGGCCGTTCCATCGATGAGGAGTCGACGACCGGCCTGACAGCGCGTTTACGGCTGACGGCTTTCCAGGAGCTCGATGTAGCGCGCCGCCGATCGCTCGACCGCTCGCGCGCCGTTCTCCATCACCTGCCGCCCGGGAAAAGCCCCGTAAATCCGCTCGAACGGCCAGGGTTTGAGGGTGTCGGCGATACGGCGCACGGTCACTCCCGCAAGCGGCATCATGTTCGGATAGCTCCAAAGGAACGACACCCGGCCAAGGTCGGCGGCGACCTGGACGATGTCGCCGCTCAAGAGCGCGCCGCTTCCGTCCGCGCCGTCCGTCCAATGCAGCACCGTGCCGCCCGGAAAGTGGCCGCCGAGGCGCAGGAGCGTCACGCCCTGCAGCAGCTCGAGCGTCTCGCTTTGCCAATGGCGGATCGCTCCATCGCCGCGCATGACCCATTCGGCATCGGCCGCGTGCAGATGGATAGGACACTCGAAAGCGTGCGCCCAATCCTGCATGCAGGTGTAGTAATGCGGATGCGAGATGGCGATTGCCTTGATGCCGCCAAGGCTGCGAAGGAGGGCTTCGGTCGCATCATCGAACAGCGCGATGCAGTCCCAGAGAATATTGCCCTGCGGCGTCCGCAACAGCAGCGCGCGCTGGCCGATCGCAAATTCCGGCTGGGTATGAATCTCGAACAGATCGGCCTCCAGGCGCCGCCAGGCGTTGGCGTGCGTGGCCGCGAGCCTTTCTCGCGTGATCCAGGCCTGTCCGCCGCGGGCTACGTACTGCCGTTCATCCTCGCAGATCGCACAGCGCCCGGGCGGCTGCGCCGTGTCCGGATAGGAGGTGCCGCACGTGTTGCAGATATGAACCGGCATCACAAACCTCCGCGCTCGCAGGCGATGGCCGTAGCTTTTTCCAGAGCTTACGGCGGCGACAATCCAAGCCGCTTGGCGATGATCCGGTCAACCATCCGTTTCGGCAGGACATTGATCATGAACTGCTGCACCGGATCCGGTGCGATCTGGTAGCGCACCCCGGGGTTTGCCGACGTCAGCGCGCCGAAGATCACTTCCGCTACCCGTTCCGGCGGCAATCCGTTCTCGCCAAGTTCGAGCATGAATTTCCGGATTCTTTCCATCGCCGGAAAGAATGGCGAATTCCGGTAGGCTGAAACATCGACTTCCTCGACCTTGCTCCAGATCGGCGTGTTCACCGCGCCCGGCGCGACGATGATGACATCGATGCCGAACAGCATCAACTCGCGGCGCAGGCCCTCCGAAAAGCCCTCAAGCGCGTGCTTGGAGGCGGAATAGGCCGAGGTCAGCGGGTTGCCGTTTTTGCCGGCGAGCGAACTGACCATCACGATGCGCCCCTTCGCCCCCCTCAGCGATGCGTCGGCCCCGAGCAGCGGAGCGAAAGCCTGTGTGGCAATCACCGGCCCGATCACGTTGACATCCAGTTGCCGGCGAAACTCATCGGCGGCGAGACCCAGCACCGGACCCGTGACGGCAATGCCGGCATTGTTGATGAGACCGGCAAGCGTTTCGCCGCCTAACGCCGTGCGGACCTCGCGCGCGGCGGCGAGGACTGCGGCTTCTTCCGTGACGTCGAACAAAAGCGGGATGAAATTGGCGCCGAATTCGCGGCGCAGGCGTTCCGCATCGGCTTGCCTGCGCACGCTGCCAAACACGCGAAATCCGCGGTCCAATAGCAGCTTCGTGGTGGCCCAGCCGATGCCCGTCGATGCGCCGGTGACGACAACAGATCGCATGATGTGATTCCTGACTGGAAGTTTCCAAATCCGATGGCCTGTTCCCCCTATGGACAGTCAGGGGTGGCGCAAATCGTCACGAGCCGAGCCTGCCGTCTCTTTGGGCAAAACATGCGCTTTTTGACATATGGCGCTAATTGCGCTCGTATATTACGCTGACCACAATCATATTTCCGCCTGGAAACCGGAGCGACCTACCAAACCATGGCCTCCCCTGCCCTGTCCGATCCGCTGCAGCGATATCCGGTCTTCAGAACCACGGACCCCGACGAATTCAGGAATGCCCTGCTGACCCGGTTCGGCGCAATCAGGGCCGATGTCAAACATCGCTCCAGCCTCAGGGCGATGGGAAACCTGGTTCAGCTTCAGGATCTCGGGCTTGTCTACGGCGCCTGCAATTTCGGCGCGCTCGTCGACTATCCGGAAGGCGATCGCTTCCGCTTGCTGACGGCCATGACCGGCAAATGCGAAGCGACCATCGGCAGGAACAAGGTGACCATCGACGGCCGCCAGTCCTGCATCATCTCGCCGGGCCAAAGTACCGGTCTTGCGGTCGAAGGCAGCCACGACTGGCTGAATATCCGCATCAACTCCTGCGCCCTGGAACGGAAGCTTGCGTGTCTTTTGGGTGCCCGGCCAAACGGCAGATTTGAATTCGAAGCCGCGGTGGATCGAAACCATCCGCAGCTGCAAAACCTCTGGCGCCTGGTCCGGTTTTTTGCCGAACAGCTCGATGCGGCTTGCGATCCGCTGCCGACGGCGGTGCTTTACGAACTTGAAGAGGCTATCCTTGTGGCATTCCTGTACGCCAACCCGCACACGTTCAGTCATCTCCTGGATCGCAAGGCAAGAGACACCGTGCCGTCGCATGTGCGGCTGGCGGAGCAATATATCGAGGCGCATTGGGATCGGGCGATCGGAATTGAAAGCCTGGTGGAGGAGACCGGCGTCGGCGCGCGCGCGATCTTCAGGTCATTCCGCAAAACCCGAGGCTATTCGCCGATGGCCTTTGCCCGGATGGTCCGGCTCAAAGAGGCGCGCAAGCAACTCTCCGCGCCCAACGCCGAGACATCGGTGACAAAGGTCGCCTTCGCCTGTGGCTTTGGAAATCTCGGCCACTTCGCCAGGGATTATCGCAAGGCATTCGGCGAGCGTCCTTCCGAGACGCTCGCGCGCACGGCGGGGACTAGCCCGCGCTAGCGGCGACGCCGCCTGCGACGATTGCGCCGCGCTTCCCAGGGACCCCATGCGGCGGACCGCAATGCTTCGATCATTATCGAAGCATCTTGTCACTCCGCCATGCCATAAAGCGCAAGGCGCCGGTCGCCAGCGGAGAAAGCGATGCCGAAAGAAACGATCCGTGTCGAACCCCTGTCGACCTATCTGGAACGGGTAAAGGCGCCGGCGTCGGTCGTCACGAGGCACGGCGACACGATCTACGTTTCGGGGCTGCCGCCGTTCGATCCGAAAAACGGCGCGGTCGCGGACGCCTCGATCGAGCGCCAGACCGAGCTGGTTCTGGAGCAAATGAAGCTCTGCCTCGAGACCGCGGGCTCCTCGCTGGAAAACGTCCTCAAATGCAACGTCTACTGCACCTCAGCCGACAAATTCGCTGCCGTCAACGCGATCTACGCGCGGTATTTCCCGAAAGACCCGCCGGCACGGATTTTTGTCTGCGTGCCGCAATGGTTTGGACGCTTCGATATCGAGATCGACTGCATCGCGGCGGTGTAGGACGCTGTCGTCTCATCCCTCCCCCTTGTGGGGAGGGTCGGCGAGCAAAAAGCGAGCCGGGGTGGGGGGTATACTTGCAGCGCCCCCTCCCTGGCCTTCGCTTCGCTACGGCCTTCCCTCCCCACGCTTCGCGGGGGAGGGACAAGAAAGCGACGAGCCTCAATTCTTCGTCTTGTCCACCAGCGCGCCCTTCTTGATCATCGAGATCGCGCTCGCGCGATCTCGCCATAAAACCGTGGATCAAGCCCTGAAGCTGGATGAAGCCAGATCGACTCGATGCCTCGCTTTCGTCATCGCGAGCGCAAGCGAAGCGACCCAGAAGTTCTGGAAGTGCTGGATTGCTTCGTCGCTTACGGTCCTCGCAATGACGGTTGTCAATTCTTCGTCTTGTCCACCAGTGCGCCCTTCTTGATCCACGGCATCATGTCGCGCAGTTTGGCGCCGATCTCCTCGATCGGGTGCGTGGCGAGCTTGGCGCGGGTCGCCTTGAACGAGGTCTGGTTGACCTTGTTCTCCAGCATCCAGTCGCGGGCGAAGCGGCCGGACTGGATGTCGGCGAGCACGCGGCGCATCTCCTTCTTGGTCTCGTCGGTGATGATGCGCGGGCCTGAGACATATTCGCCGTATTCGGCGGTGTTGGAGATCGAATAATTCATGTTGGCGATGCCGCCTTCGTAGATCAGGTCGACGATCAGCTTCACCTCGTGCAGGCACTCGAAATACGCCATCTCCGGCGCGTAGCCGGCTTCCACCAGCGTCTCGTAGCCGCCCTTGATCAGTTCGACCAGGCCGCCGCAAAGCACCACCTGCTCGCCGAACAGGTCGGTCTCGCATTCCTCCTTGAACGTGGTCTCGATGATGCCGGCGCGGCCGCCGCCGATCGCGGACGCATAGCTCAAGCCCAGATCATGGGCGTTGCCGGAGACGTCCCTGGCGATCGCGATCAGGCAGGGCACGCCGCCGCCGCGCTGATATTCCGAGCGCACGGTGTGGCCCGGGCCCTTCGGCGCGATCATCAGCACGTCGAGATCGCCACGCGGGTCGAGCAGGTTGAAATGCACGTTCAGCCCGTGGGCGAACACCAGCGCCGCGTTCTTCTTCATGTTGTCGTGCAGATGCTCGCGGTAGATGTCACCCTGCAATTCGTCGGGCGTGAGCATCATCACCAGATCGGCCCATTTGGCGCCTTCGGCCACCTCCATCACCCTGAAGCCGGCGGCTTCCGCCTTCTTCGCGGACGCCGATCCCTTGCGCAACGCGATGGCGACTTCCTTGACGCCGGAGTCCTTCAGGTTCAGCGCGTGGGCATGGCCCTGGCTGCCATAGCCGACGATGACAACCTTCTTGCCCTTGATCAGGTTCAGGTCGGCGTCGCGATCGTAATAAACTCGCATGATGGTTTCCTCATTTCAGGGGGCCGAAATCGGCCGATGGGTCAGGCTTTCGGACTGGATCAGATCGCCGGGCGCCCGTAAATTTCCGGCGTTGTCTAAAGCTTTTTCCGCTGAGGGGAAACCCTCTTCTCGCATGGTTTTGCCTCCACTCATGCGTCCATGAAGACTGGATAGAGCGAGGCCAGTAGCAACAACGCCATCGCGATATTGAATCCCCGCACTGCTTGCGGCGACGTCAAAAACGGCCGCAAGGCGCTGCCGAACAGCGTCCAGATCGTGATCGAGGCAGCGCCCATCGCCAGGAAGGTCAGGACCTGGATCACGATGTTGAACGGGAAATTTGCGATTCCCGCGTAGGCGGTGATCGTGCCGATCACCGCGACCCAGCCCTTGACGTTGACCCACTGAAACATCGCACCCTGCCAGAAGGTGAGCGGCCTGCGCCCGGTTTCACCCGGCTTCGGCGGACCCGACAAGGCGATCATCACCGCGAGATAGATTAGGTAGGCCGCGCCGGCATATTTGAGGATGACTTGCAAAACCGGAAAAGCAATGAAGATCGTGCCGAAGCCGAGGCCAACCGCGCCAACCATGAAGGCAAACCCGATGACGACGCCGGCGATATGCGGCAGGGTGCGGCGGAAGCCATAAGTCAGCCCCGAGGACATCACCATGATGTTGTTCGGCCCCGGCGTGAAGAACATCACCGCGGCGAACAGGACGAAAGCGATCAGCAGCGGGTTGGACATCGCGCTTCCTCATGCGAGCTTCGGTTGAATTTGCGCGCGCTTCGACAGCAGCATCACGGCGATGCCGCCAATCACCGTCAGCATGCCGGCCAGACGAAGCGGCCCGAAGGTTTCATGAAAGACGATGCTCGAGGCCGCCGACCCAACGAACGGCACGAGCAAGGCGAACGGAGCTACCTGCGCTGCGGTGTAGTCGCGCAACAAGCGTCCCCACAGCCAATAGGCGATGCAGGTCGAGACGCCGCCGATAATGAGCATGCAGACCAGCACCGTCGCCGACATGTGCGTCAGCGCGTACCAGGTCGGCTGCACGCCGTCGCTTGCCAAGGCGAGCGCCAGAAGCGGCACCGCGGCGACCAAACAAAGCCACGTGGACAGCTCAAACATCGGCACGTCCTGCGCCCGCCGCAACAGCAGATTGCCGATTGCGAAACTGATCGGCGAGATCATCAGCACCGCGAACGCGGCCACGCCGAAGTCATAGCCCACGGTGCCGCAGATCATCAAAAGCCCGCAGGCCGCAATCGCAATGCCGATTGCCTGCATCCGCGTCGGCCATTCACCAAACGCGACAACGGCGAAGGCGATGGTGAACAGCGCCTGGCTCTGCACGATGACGGAGGACAGGCCGACGGGCACGCCGTGGGCGATGCCGTAAGCCTGCGCCAGGAACTGGCCGAGAAACAGCGTGAAGCTGGTCGCGACCAGGATCGGCCAAGCGACCTTGGGGCGCGGTACGAACAGGCACGGCACGGAGGCAATGGAAAACCGCAACGCCGTCATCAGCACGGGCGACAGTTCGTCGAGCGCGATCCGGCTCGCGACAAAGGCAAGCCCCCAGATCACCGCCACCATGACGGCGAGGCCGACGTCGGCGGGTTTCATGCCAAACCCCTACCTCCCCGGTTTACGGGGGAGGTCGCATCGCATCGCAAGATGCGATGCGGGTGGGGGCCGCTGCTTGCCGAAAAGACGCCCCCACCCCACCCCTCCCCCGCAAGCGGGAGAGGGAGCAGAGCTGGGCAAGGATCGAAAGCGAGACCAACTCTCACAACTTCAGCCCTGCTCGCCGTGCTTCGGTTTGCGCAGCAGATAGGTGCCGTGCAGTGGCGCGTGATAGTCGACCGAGATCAGCGCAAATCCGGTATCGGCGAGCATGCGCTCGATCACCCAGCCGAAAGTCGAGTATTCGTCGCGCATATGGGTGACGACGCTGCTGCGGTCGAAATCATGATTCTTGATGCTGAAATCGGCCCATTGCTCGACGTTGCGCTCCTCGCCGTCAGGGGTCGAGACGAACACGATGTCGCGCAGGTAAAAATTCGCGCCCGGCCTGAGTGCGGCGAAGATCCGCGCCAACGCCACCGCCTTCCAGAAATCGGGAAGATGATGCAGCGCGAACTCGCTGACGATCAGGTCATAGCTGTCGGGCTGATAATCGAAGCTCAGCAAGCCGGCCGTCTGGGTGCGGATCGCGACCTTGCGGTCACGCGCCTGGATTTCCGCGAGCGCCAGCATCGCGGGCGAAATATCGATGGCGTCGACCTCGGCGCCCATCAACGCGGCCTCGCAGGCCAGAATGCCGTTGCCGCAGCCGATATCGGCGACGCGCCAGCCGGGCTTGACGCCGAGCATGGAAAGCGCGGCGCGGGCGCACAGGTCGCGGTCGTCGCGATGGTCGTAAATCGCCGCGACGGCGGAATCGAGCCCGATCCGCCGCCGCTCGTTGTAGTACCAGTCGCGCGCCAGCATGCCTTACATCCCCTCGGCTCCGCGACTGATCGCGGCGACACCGGTGCGCGACACCTCGACAAGGCCGAGCGGACGCATCAGGTCGATGAACTGGTTGATCTTGGTGGAGGTCCCGGTGATCTCGAACACGAAGCTTTCGATCGAGGCGTCGATCACGCGGGCGCGAAAGGCTTCCGCCATCCGCAGCGACTCGACGCGCTGCTCGCCGGTGCCGCGCAATTTCACCATCGCCAGTTCCCGCTCGATCGAGCGACCCGTCAGCGTCATGTCGACGACGCGATAGACCGGGACCATGCGATCGAGCTGATGCTTGATCTGCTCGATCACCATCGGCGTACCCGTAGTGACGATGGTGATGCGGGAGAGATGCTTCTGGCTCTCGGTCTCCGACACCGTGAGGCTTTCGATGTTGTAGCCGCGACCCGAAAACAGCCCGATCACGCGGGCGAGCACGCCGGGCTCGTTCTGCACCAGCACCGAGAGCGTGTGCGACTCGTTGGGATCGTGGCGCTCTTCCATAAAGTAGGCGGATGCGGGCTGGTTCATGATTGTCCCCTGGCAAAAGTGCCCCTTCTCCCCGCCTGCGGGGAGAGGTGAAAAGAGCGATTGCGGTTCGGGTTCATCATCACGCGACGACCCTCTCTCCGATGCCGGCATCCGCCATCACCCAGCTGCGAAACAAATCGAAATCGATATTGCCGCCGCTCAGCACGAGGCCGACGCGCTTGCCGCGCAGTCTTGGCTTCTCCTGCAACGCCGCGGCGAGCGGCGCTGCTCCCGCGCCTTCGGCAAGGTTATGCGTGTCGGTCCACAGATAGCGGATCGCGCAAGCGACCTCGTCGTCGGTCACCTGCACGATGCGGGAAGCGCCTTTGCGGATGATGTCGAGCGCGTCTGCATCGGGCACGCGGGTTGCCATTCCGTCGGCACGCGTGTTGCTGCTGTTGGTGCAAACGACGGTGCCCGCCGCAAACGACAGCGCATAGGACGGCGCTTCCGTCGATTGCACGCCGACGATTTCGGTTTTCAACCCCAGCAGGTCGCGCGCCAGGATGCAGCCGCAAATGCCCGACCCCTGCCCGATCGGCACATAGAGCACGTCGAGATCGGGCGCGGCGCGGAACAGCTCGAGTCCGTAAGTGGCGACGCCACGCACAATATCGGGATGAAACGACGGCACCATGTGCAGGCTATCTCGCGCGGCATGCCTGACAGCCTCTTCGCGCGCCTCCTGAAAATCGGCGCCATATTCGATCAGATTGGCGCCGAACGCGGCCATCGCGCGGTTCTTCTCGAGCGAATTGCCACGCGGAACGTAAATGGTCACCGGCAGGCCGTGGCGGCGTCCGGCAAAGGCGACGCTTTGGCCGTGATTGCCGCGCGTGGCCGAAATCAGCCCTTTTGTTTGCGGATGCTCACGCTTGAGACGTTCGACATAGACAAGCCCGCCACGCACCTTGAAGGCGCCGGCCGGTGTGTGGTTCTCATGCTTGACGACGACGCTCGCACCCAGCCGCTCGGAAAGCAGCGGCCAGGCATGCGCTGCTGTCGGCGGCACCGCGCGGCCTACGATTTCGTGGGCGCGTTCGAGTTCGGCGAGGTTAAACATGATGGCACCTCTCCGCTTCCGCACACGCCGCTACGCCCCCTCTCCCCGCTTGCGGGGAGAGGGTTGGGGTGAGGGGGTACAGGCGCATTTGCGGGGACTCCCCCTCACCCGCGCTTTCAGCGCGACCTCTCCCCGCAAGCGGGGCGAGATGAAGAGAGAAATTGCTGAAAGCGCCCATCCTCACACCAGCGCCTTTCCGCTCGCAAAGGCTTCCGCGGTCGCTTCGTCATTGGCTTCCGCAGGCAAGAGCATTTCGTTGTGCGCCTTGCCTGACGGGATCATCGGGAAGCAATTTTCGAGCGTCGCCACGCGGCAATCGAACAGCACCGGGCGCTTGACGCTGATCATCTCCTTGATCGCGCCGTCGAGATCACCGGGTTTGGTCGCCTGGATGCCGACACAGCCATAGGCTTGCGCCAGCTTGACGAAATCCGGCAAGGCTTCGGAATAGGAATGCGACAGGCGATTGCCGTGCAGAAGCTGCTGCCACTGCCGCACCATGCCCATGTACTGGTTGTTGAGGATGAAGATCTTGATCGGCAGTTCGTACTGAACGGCGGTCGACATCTCCTGCATGGTCATCATGACAGACGCGTCGCCCGCGATGTCGATCACCAGGCTGTCGGGATGGGCGACCTGCACGCCTACCGCCGCCGGCAGGCCATAGCCCATGGTGCCGAGCCCGCCCGACGTCATCCAGCGGTGCGGCTCCTCGAAGCCGAAGAACTGCGCCGCCCACATCTGGTGCTGGCCGACTTCGGTGGTGATGTAGACATCGCGCCGGCGCACGGCCTCGAACAGCCGCTGGATCGCGAATTGCGGCAGGATCACGTCGTTGTTCTGCCGGTAGGACAGCGAATTGCGCGCACGCCATTTCGCGATCTGCTGCCACCAGGGCCGGATGTCGGGCTTCTTCGCTTCCGCCTTGAACACCTGCAGGAGGTCGCCGAGCACGTTGGCGGCATCGCCGATGATCGGCACGTCGACGCGGATGTTCTTGTTGATCGATGACGGATCGATGTCGATGTGTATCTTCTTCGAGCCTGGCGAGAACGCGTCTGTGCGCCCGGTGATGCGGTCGTCGAAACGCGCGCCGACGCACAGCATGACGTCGCAATCATGCATCGCCATGTTGGCTTCATAAGTGCCGTGCATCCCGAGCATGCCGAGCCAGTTCTTGCCCGACGCCGGATAGGCACCCAGCCCCATCAAGGTCGAGGTGATCGGAAAGCCCGTGACCTCGACCAGCTCGCGCAGGAGTTTCGAGGCTTCGCGCCCCGAGTTGATGACGCCGCCGCCGGAATAGATCACCGGCCGCCTGGCGGAAGCGAGCATCGCCACCGCCTTGCGGATTTGTCCGGCATCGCCCTTGACGCGCGGCACGTAGGACACATGCACGTCGGACTTGCGCGGTGGGTGATAGGTGCCGGTTGCGAACTGTACGTCCTTCGGCACATCGACCACGACCGGCCCGGGACGCCCGGTGCTTGCGACATAGAAAGCCTCGTGCAGCACCTTGGCGAGATCCTTGACATCGCGCACCAGCCAATTGTGCTTGGTGCAGGGACGGGTGATGCCGACGGTGTCGCACTCCTGGAACGCGTCATTGCCGATCAGATGGGTCGGCACCTGTCCGGTGATGCAGACGATCGGTATGGAATCCATCAGCGCGTCGGTGAGCGGCGTCACCATGTTGGTGGCGCCGGGCCCCGAGGTCACCAGCACCACGCCAGGTTTTCCGGTCGAGCGCGCATAGCCCTCGGCGGCGTGGCCCGCGCCCTGCTCGTGCCGCACCAGGATGTGCTCGATCGCGTCTTGCTGGAAAATCTCGTCATAGATCGGAAGCACCGCGCCGCCCGGATAGCCGAAGATGTGCTGCACGCCATGATCGATCAGCGCGCGCACGATCATGGCGGCGCCGGTCATCTGGTTCGGATCGTGGCTCTTCTCACTCATATCTTGCTCCGGATGCGCTGTTTTTTGCGCGGCTTCTTGGTTTGTGAGGCTGTCTGGTTTGGGAAATAAAAAAGGGCCCGAAGAGGCCCATGCGCACCGCCCGAATATGGATGGCATCTAGCCATCCCCGGCGGCGCGCCTGGGTACGACGAGAATAAGCGATTTGGTAATTTTGTTACGCATATTGCCGCCCAGACTTCCCAAAGGTTGCGCGAACATACTGCCCAAGACCTGAAAGTCAAGCGTTGGGGAGGGTTCGAAGCTCATTTTCGAGTGTAGCGACCTTCGTCGCGTTCGGCGAGGGTGAATTTTGGGTTTCGGTCATGCGCCTCAGCCAAACCTTGTCTCGTCATGCCCGGCCTTGTGCCGGGCATCCACGTCTGACTTTCCACCTTGGCGCAAAGACGTGGATGGCAGGGACGAGCCCGGCCATGACGGCTCAGATGGGTATTTGATTAAGCCACTCCTCCGCGGCTTCCGGCCTCACCCAGGCGAATTCGGGAAGCTGATGCCTGAACCAGGTGAACTGCCGTTTGGCGTAGTGGCGGGTGTCGGCCTTGGCGACGGAAGCGGCCTCCTCCAATGTAATCTTTCCCGCAAGATGGTCGATCAGCGGCGGCACGCCATGCGCCTTCATCGCCGGCAGCAGGGGATCGAGGTTTCGCGCCGCGAGCCGCGCGACTTCTTCAATCGCGCCGGAATTCAGCATGGCATCGAAGCGGGCGTCGATTCGCGCGTAGAGAGAATCGCGCTCCGGGGCGAGAAAAACTCCGCGGAACGTGTTTGCGGCCAACAGCGG
Organism: Bradyrhizobium sp.; assembly: GCF_035570375.1. Lineage (GTDB taxonomy): Bacteria > Pseudomonadota > Alphaproteobacteria > Rhizobiales > Xanthobacteraceae > Bradyrhizobium. The sequence continues at coordinate 25,826 of NZ_DATMLW010000267.1, forward strand.
CGGCAGGCCCTCGCGATGCCAGTCCGAAAGCGAACACCCCGTTGCCTCGATCACTTCGAGCGCGCGGGCAATGCGGGTGCGGTCACGTGGTCTCAGACGTTGCGCGGAGACCAAATCGCGCCGCGCCAGTTCCGCGTGCAAGGCTTCGACGCCGTCGCGAGCGAGCCTTGCGCGCACATTTTCCCGTATTTCCGGTGGAATCGGCGGCACCGCCGACAGACCTTGCGTCAGCACCTTGAAATAAAGCCCGGTGCCGCCAACGAAAATCGCGAAAACGCGCCGCTCGCGCGGCTCAGCGAGGGCCTTTTCGGCCTCGGCGAGGAAGGCGCCGGCCGAAAAATTCACCGCGGCATCGACGTGACCATAGAGCCGGTGCGGAACCTTTCTCTCCTCCTCCCGCGTCGGCCGCGCGGTGAGGACAGAGAGGTCGCGATATACCTGCATCGAGTCGGCATTGATGATCATGCCGCCGGTTTTTTGCGCCAATGCAAGCGCGAGCGCCGACTTGCCGCTGGCGGTCGGCCCTGCGATAAGCACGGCATCACAGCTTTCGGTTCGAGAATTCACGCGATGTCTTTCGTCGTCACGCTGATCTGCAATCCCGCCAATCCCGCGCTCGATAGCACGGTCATCGACGGCGCGCGCGCCCTGCTTCCCTCTCCCGGCCCCGCAAACTGGCTGTTTGACGAAGTCGCGGCCGACATCCCCTTCGAGGGGGTGGAGGACATCGGAGCCATCGAACGCCGGCTGCGCGAGGCGCGCGGCGATTTGCCGATCGACATTGTCGTGCAGCCGAGGGTCGCCCGGCGCAAGAAGCTTTTGCTCGCCGACATGGATTCCACCATGATCGAACAGGAATGCGTCGATGAGCTCGCCGATTTTGCCGGCGTCAAGGCCCGTGTCGCCGCCATCACCGAACGAGCCATGCGCGGCGAGATTGAATTCAGGCCGGCGCTTCGCGAGCGCGTGGCGCTGCTCAAGGGTTTGCCGGTCAGCGTGGTCGACGAGGTGCTCAAGAACCGCATCACGTTGACCTCGGGCGGCCGCGAACTGGTCGCGACCATGCGCGCGCACGGCGCATATGCCTGCCTGATCTCGGGCGGCTTCACGCTCTTCACCCGGGCGGTTGCAGCGATGGCCGGCTTTGACGAAAATCGCGCCAACCAACTGATTGTCGAGAACGGCAAACTGACCGGGGAAGTCGCCGAGCCGGTTCTGGGCCGCGCCGCAAAACTCGCAACGCTGGTCGAGTTGCTCGAATCCTTCGATCTCGACGACATCGACACACTCGTGGTCGGCGACGGCGCCAATGATCTCGACATGATCGGCCACGCAGGGCTCGGCGTCGCCTATCACGCAAAACCCGCGGTCGCCACTGCTGCGAAGGTTCGGATCGATCACGGCGATCTCACCGCGTTGCTTTACGCGCAAGGCTATCGCCGCGAGGAGTTTGTCGGGGGATAGATCAACTCGTCATTCCGGGGCGATGCGAAGCATCGAACTATGATGTGCACTTGCACATCAGAGAATCTCCAGATTCCGGGTCTGGTCCTTCGGACCATCCCGGAATGATGACGCTATTGCAATGCCAGCGCCACGAAGCGCAATTCGCCCTCGGAATTCGCGACCAGCAGCAGCACCGACTTCTTGCCGTCCTTTTTCAGCTGATCGACGCGCTTCTTGATGTCGGCGGCGTTACTCACCGCCTCCTGCGCGACCTCGACGATGACCTCGCCGGCCGAAAGCCGCTTGTCGGCCGCATCCGAGTTGCCCTCGACGCTGGTGATGACGACGCCCTTGACGCTGTCCTTGATCTTGTAGCGGCTGCGCAGGTCCTTGCTCATGTTGGCAAGGTCAAGGCCGAGCGCCTTTTGCGTCACCAGCTTTTCCGCCGGTTCAGACGGCTTGACCGCCGCCTGCACCGGCTTGTCGTTGTCCTCCAGCCGGCCGAGCGTGACGCGCTTGTTCTGCTCCTCGCCCTTGCGGATGACGACGACGTCGACCTCCTTGCCCACGGTCGTGTCGGCGACGACGCGCTGCAGATCCTTCGGGTCCTTGATGTCCTTGCCGTCGAACTTGACGACGACATCGCCGGGCTCGATGCCGGCGGGCTTGGCCGGCCCCTTGTCGTCGACGCCGGCGATCAGCGCGCCGCGCGCCGGCTTGATATTGAGGCTTTCGGCGATCTCGTCGGTGACCTGCTGGATGCGTACGCCTAGCCAGCCGCGGCGCAACTCGCCGAACTGCCGGAGCTGATCGACCACGCCGGCGACGATCTTGGAAGGCACCGCAAAGCCGATGCCGATCGAGCCGCCGGTCGGCGAGATGATCAGCGTGTTGACGCCGATGACTTCGCCATCGAGATTGAACAACGGACCGCCGGAATTGCCGCGATTGATCGCCGCGTCGGTCTGGATAAAGTTGTCGTAAGGCCCCGTGGCGATGTCGCGGTTGCGCGCCGAGACGATGCCCGCGGTCACCGTGCCGCCGAGACTGAAAGGATTGCCGATCGCGATCACCCATTCGCCAAGCCGCAGCTTGTCGGAATCGCCGAACTTCACCGCTACCAGCGGTTTCGGCGGCTTGAACTTCAAGACCGCGAGGTCGGTCTTCTTGTCGATGCCGACGATCTCTGCCCTGATCTTGGAGCCGTCATTGAGGATGACGTTGATCTCGTCGGCGTCCGCAATCACGTGATTGTTGGTCACGACGATGCCCGACGGGTCGACGATGAAACCGGAGCCGAGCGAGTTGGTCTTGTGCGGCTGGGAATCCCCGCCTCGCGGCCCGCCCGGTCCGCCACGGCGGTTCTTGAAGAAATCGTCGAAGAATTCCTCGAACGGCGAACCCGGCGGCAATTGCGGCGTCGCGCCTCTCCCCTCGCCGAGCTTGGCCTCGACGTTCTGCGAGGTCGAGATGTTGACCACCGCGTCGATCACTTTCTCGGCAACGTCGGCGATTCCGTCGGGACCGCGCGCCTGCGCCGGCGCCGACGTCACCAAAACAGTGCCGAGACCGAGACCCGTACCAATGCAGAGGCTCGCGCTCAGGCAGATCGCGGCCATCAACGGGCGCAGGCGATGGCTCAGGACTGTTGTCGCAACGGTCATAGCTCTCTCTCTTCTCGAAAAACGGATGGGCTGATTTGATGTCCACAGTGCGCCCGAACGGGGTGACCGCGCAAGCGTTTGAGCGCAGTGTGGTGGATTTGACATTCGCTCCCGTATCGCCGCGAGTCCTCAAATAGCGAATGTCAAATCCAAAACTACACTTAAATCCAATATTTGCTGGTGTCCCTTGGTTCCGACATTCGTAAACGAACCCACCGCGACAGCATACGAATGTCGGGAACCGGACACCAGCATTTCGGCGAAAAACAGACGCCGGTTAAAGTTGATTCGGCGGATGCTTTTCCTTACCGCCGGACCAGCCAGATCAGGATCAGGCCCACCACCGCCGAGCCGATGCCGACCGCCCGCAAGATATTGTCCGGTGTCGCAAGCGCACTCTTCATCGCCCGCCGCATCCAGGCGGGACTGGCTGCAAACAAAAGACCTTCAATCACAAACAGGATTCCCACACCGATGAGGAAGTCGGCGAACGCGATAGACCTCATCGGACTGGAACCTCCCGTTCAAATCTTGCTTTAAGGAGGCCGAAGTCTCCGCTTCGGCCTCTTGCCGGTCAAACCGTTATGGCTTCGGCGATGGCGCGGCGGCCGGCGGTTTGCCGGAAACGTTGCTGAAGAACTTGAAGAAATCGGAATCGGGACGCAGCAGGAAGCGCGTATCGTTGCTTTTCAACCCGTTTTCGTAAGCCGACATCGAGCGGTAGAAGGCGAAGAAATCCGGATCCCTGCCATAGGCATCGGCAAACAGGCGGTTTCGCTCGGCATCGCCCTCGCCGCGCACCTGTTCGGCGGTCGAATTGGCTTCCGCAACGATCACGGTCGCTTCACGATCGGCATTGGACCTGATTTCCTGCGCCTTCTGGCCGCCCTGCGCCCGGAACTCGGCGGCCTCGCGCTGCCGCTCGGTCTGCATGCGCTGATAGACTGCCTGGCTGTTCTGCTCGGGCAGGTCGGCGCGGCGGATGCGCACGTCGACCACCTGGATGCCATAACCGGCGGCTTCATGGTCGAGCTGGTCGCGGATTCGCCCCATCAGCCTTTCGCGCTCGTCACGCACCACCGTGATGAAGGTGACCTCGCCCAGCACGCGGCGCAGCGCCGCATTGAGAAGCGTGGTGAGCTGGAGGTTGGCGGCCTGGATCGTGCCGACGCTTTGATAGAATTGCAGTGCGTCCTTGATGCGGTAGCGCGCGAACGCATCGACCACGAGGCGCTTCTGGTCCGAGGCAATCACCTCCTGGGACGGGTTTTCCAGATCGAGGATGCGCTTGTCGATCGGGATCACGGTGTCGATGAACGGCGCCTTGAAGTGCAGGCCCGGTTCGGTTGCGACGTCGACCGGCTTGCCGAAGCGCACCACCAGCGCCTGCTCGGTCTGCTGGACGGTAAACACCGAGCTGTAGGCGACGATCGCGACGATGAAAAGCAGGATCAGGACGACGATGCCGGTGACGGGGGATCTCATCGGCCACCTCCCGCGCTGCCCTGTTGCGGCTGGTTCGTGGCTGGCGGGTTGGGACGCCGCGTGGTCAGCTCGGAGAGCGGCAGATAGGGCACGATGCTCTGCGCCGACGATCCGCCGTCATAAACCAGTTTATCGGACGAGCCGAGGATTCGCTCCATCGTTTCCAGATAGATGCGCTGGCGGGTGACGTCGGGCGCCTTCTTGTATTCCTCATAGACCTTGAGGAAACGCGCGCTCTGGCCCTTGGCTTCGGCGACGGCCTGCTGCTTGTAGCCCTCGGCGATCTGCACGATCTGCGCGGCGCGGCCCCTGGCGTCGGGAACGACGCGGTTGGCATAGGTCTGCGCCTCGTTCTGCAGCCGCTCCAGGTCGGCGCGTGCCGCCTGGACGTCGCGGAAGGAATCGATCACCTGCGCCGGCGGATCGACCTTCTGCATCTGGACCTGGGCGATCTGGATTCCGGAACCGTAATGGTCGAGCGTCCTCTGCATCAGCTCCTGCACGCTCTGCTCGGTGGAGGTGCGGGCGCCGGTCAGGATCGGCTGGATGTTGGACTTGCCGACGACCTCGCGCATCGCGCTCTCGGCCACCGCTTTCACGGTACCTTCCGGATTCTGGATGTTGAACAGGAAGTCGGCCGCGCCTTTTGGCTTGATACGCCAGAGCACGGTGAAGTCGACGTCGACGATGTTCTCGTCGCCGGTGAGCATCAGGCTCTCTTCCGGCACGTCGCGCATGGTGCGGCCGCGGCGGGCCGGATCGTCGATCAGGGTCATGCCGATCGAGATGGTTGAGATGCGCAACGCCTTCGGCAGCAGCACCGTCTCGATCGGATACGGCAGATGGTAACGAAGCCCCGGCTGCTCGTCGCGGACATATTTACCGAAGCGCAGCACGACGCCGAGCTCGTCCGGTTGAACGCGGAAGAAGCCGGACATGGCCCAGATCGCCACAGCGGCGAATATGACAATGGCGATGCCGAGACCGCTGAAATAGCCGCCGGGCAATAGCTGCTGAAGCCGATCCTGGGCGCGGCGGAGGAGGTCTTCAAGATCGGGCGGCCTGGGTCCGACCGGCTGCGGGCCTGAGCCCCATGGCCCCTTCGGACCTGAACCCCAGGGGCCTCCGCCCTGATTCTTCCACGGCATCAACAGTCTCCTTCGCAGGCTTCAAAAGCCAGAAAGCCCCGCAACTTCCGCCCGGCTTTATAGGGGACCGCCCCTGCCCTTACAACGCTGGCTTAAAGTCTCGAAGGAGCTATGGCGGGGGCGACAATTGTCAATGCGACCAATGCCGGAAGCGTTTATTCGCGGGGAAAAGCAGCCACCGGCCCTGGCGGGCGGTTTTCGGCAATCAATCTTAACGCATTGCTTCGCGAGGCCGGCCAGCCTTGGTTAATGGGCCCTTCGCCTGACATAGGTGACAAAGGAGAAATCGGCGCTGTCGTCGGGTCCTCCGCTGTGGCTAACGCGGGCGATCTCTTCCCAGACAGCCTTGTCTACAGGCGCGAAACGGGTGTCGCCCGCGGGCCTGGCGTGAACTTCGGTGACTTCCAGACGATCGGCCAGACCCATCCATTGGGCGTAGATTTCCGCGCCCCCGATGACGGCAATCTCAGTGACGAAACGCCGCAGCGCATCGGCTGTTGCGACCTGCCGGGCGGCCGCCAGCGAGGTCGCCACCACAGCTCCGGGCGCGCGAAAATCGCCGTCGCGGGTCATGACGATATTGGTGCGCCCACGCAGCGGCCGGCGCAAGGAGAGGAAGGTCTTGCGGCCCATTACGACCGGCTTGCTCACCGTCATCGCCTTGAAGCGTTGCAGATCGGTCTTCAGATGCCAGGGTATGGTACCCCCCGCGCCGATCACGCCATTGTCGGCGACGGCAACGATGAGGACGGTTTGCATCAGCGCGTTCCGCGGGCAAGCGTGCTGAGCGCCTCGCCGCCGACCTTGCACACGGTCCACTCGTCGAGCATGACGGCACCGAGCGATTTGTAGAATTCAATGGAAGGCGTGTTCCAGTCGAGCACCGACCATTGCAACCGCGACCACCCGTTCGTCACGCATTCCCTCGCAAGATGCGACAGCAGCGCCTTGCCGATACCCTTGCCGCGCAGCGCCGGACGCACGAACAGATCTTCCAGATAGATTCCCGAGCGGCCGCTGAAGGTCGAGAAGTTGACGAACCAGACCGCGAACCCCGCCACTTCGCCGCTCCATTCGGCGATGTCGCAGTGGAGCCTCGGATTGGCGGAAAACAGCGCATCCGCGATCATGGCCTCGGTGGCTTCGACCTCGTGCAACAGTTTTTCGTATTCGGCGAGTTCGCGAACCAGCGAAAGGACCAGTCCCGCTTCATCGGGACGCGCGCGGCGGATGAGGAGTGTCATTCAGCTGCTCACCAGAGCGGTGGATTTGACATTCGCTTCAGTTTTTCCGCAAACAGCCATAGCCAATGTCAAATCCCAAACCGCACTGAAAAAACTATATTTGCCGGTGATCCTTTGATTTCAACATGCGCAAAGGTGCCTGCCGCGAGCAAATTCGCATGTTGAAATCGGATCAAACGGCGACCTCGGCCCGGATATGCGGGTGCGGATCGTAGCCTTCGAGCGCAAAATCCTCATAGCGGAACGCGAAGATATCCTCCACATCCGGATTGATCCTCATCGTCGGCAGCACCCGAGGCAGCCGCGTCAGTTGCAGCCGCGCCTGCTCGAGATGGTTCGAATAGAGATGGGCGTCGCCCAGCGAGTGCACGAAGTCGCCGGGCTTGAGGCCCGTCACCTGCGCCACCATCTTGGTCAGCAGCGCATAGGACGCGATGTTGAAGGGCACGCCGAGAAACACATCCGCCGAGCGCTGATAGAGCTGGCAGGACAATTTGCCGTTGGCGACGTAGAACTGGAACAGGCAATGGCATGGCGGCAGCGCCATCTTGTCGACATCGGCCGGATTCCACGCGCTTACGATCAGGCGCCGCGAATCCGGATTGCGCCGGATCATGTCAATGACATTGGATATCTGGTCGATGCTGCGCCCGTCCGGCGCCGGCCAGGAGCGCCACTGCGATCCATAGACCGGGCCCAGATCGCCATTGGCATCGGCCCACTCGTCCCAGATCGAAACGCCGTGCTCTTTCAAATAACCGATGTTGGTATCGCCCTTGAGGAACCACAACAGCTCATGCACGATCGATTTCAGCGGCAACTTCTTAGTGGTCAGCATCGGAAATCCGGCGCCGAGGTTGAAGCGCATCTGATGGCCGAAAATCGACAACGTGCCGGTGCCGGTGCGATCGTGCTTTTCCGCGCCGTCAGAGAGAATCCGTTCGAGCAGATCGTGATACTGATTCATGGCTGGATGTCGCGGGCCTTTGACGAGCCTGTTGGGCTGGCGAGTTTTAACGTCCGGGCCGGCCGTTCAACAGCGGCGATTCGGCCGGCGGGATCGCTTATACCCGAAAAAGTGAGCATCGGGCCCGCCAACGGCAAGGGCAGATAGGGCGAACCCGCCCTGCGTCACCCGATCAGGCCGGCAAAACCCAGACAGCCGCCGGCCAGCAGCAGCCAGAACGGATTAAGCCTCGTCGCGGAAGCCACGACCGCGGCGCCAACGGTGACCGCGGCGGCAACCCAGGTGTGATCGGAGGCTCGCGCCAGAATGTAGCCGCTGGCGCCCATCAGCCCGATCGACAGCGGAACCAGCGCCGCCTGGATAATGGCCGGCCAGCGGGAATGGCTGGACCTCGTCAGAACGCGGCTCACGCCATAGGCCATCAAGGCGGTAGGGAGACACATCGCCAGCGTCGCGACCAGCGCGCCGGCGACGCCGGCAACGGAATAGCCGATCAGGGTCACGATCAGCACATTCGGCCCCGGCGACAGCTGCGATATCGCGAACGCATCGGCGAACTGCTTGTCGGTCAGCCAGTGCTGAACGTCGACCGCAACCCGATGCATTTCCGGCAGAGCTGAATTGGCGCCGCCGACTGCGAACAGCGACATCACGCCGAAGGTCCAGGCCAGCGTCCAGATCGGGTTGGTGCCTGAATTCATGCCGCTCTCCGCCGTCGCATGAACGTGATGGCGATGCTGACCGGGATCGCCACCAGCAGCACGATCGGCAATGGCAGCCGCAACAGTCCGATCGCGACAAATACCGCGGCCAGCAAGGCAAGCCCGATCACATCGCGCTTCCTGATCAGCGGCATCATCATCCGGAAAACCACCGCGATCAAAAGGCCGACCGCCGCGCAGGACACGCCGGCCAGGATATGCCGCAACACTTCGATTTCGCCGAACCGCTGATACAGCACGCCAAGGATCGTCATGATCACGACGGGAGGCCCGACCAGCCCGCAAAACGCCGCGATGCCGCCGGCAATGCCGCGAAAGCGCGATCCGAACACCATGGTGAAATTGACGATGTTCGGGCCGGGCAGGAAATGGCACAGCGCGAAGGTCTCGTTGAATTCTTCCGCCGTCATCCACTTGTGCTGATCGACGATGCCGCGCCGCGCCCAAACCAGCACGCCGCCGAAACCCGCGAGCGACATCTTCGCGAACGCGACAAACAGCGCGGTCAGACTGGGCGGAGGTGATGTCGGGATATCCGGCGCCGTGGCGGCAGCCGACGGCGAATCCGGGGGCATGACCGAGATTTAGAACGGCGGCCCCGCAAGGCCAACCCATATTTCACGTATTCCAAGCCTG
>NZ_DATMLW010000268.1:0-2175 GCF_035570375.1 Bradyrhizobium sp.
GGCATCTATCCATGCAAGCCCTTCGGACCGAACGACTACCTCTATGTCTACACCAGCCGCACCAATCCGGCGCATTGGCGACGATTGCTTGAGGTGATCGGACGCAAAGACCTGATCGGCGATCCGAGCTTTGACACAGGGACAGCGCGCCAGGAGCGCGAACCGGAAATTGACGAAATGATCACTGCTTGGACACGCCGGCACGACAAGCGCGAGGCGATGCGCAGGCTGGCGGACGCCGGCGTGCCGGCGGGGGCAGTCTTCGATACCATGGAGTTGACCGACCAACCTGATTTCGTGCAGCGGGGCATCATGCAGACGATGGAGCACCCAACCGCCGGCGCGTTCAAAATGCCGGGCTGGCCGGTGCGCTTCAGCGGACGTGCTCCGGAAGTCAAGCCGGCGCCGCTGCTCGGACAACACACCAATGAAATTTTGCGTGAATGGCTCGGTCTTGACGCCGACCAAATCAAACAACTCGGCGAGGACGGCGTCATCTAAAGGGGGAAGCAACACATGGCCGAACTTACCGGCTCGGAGATCCTGGCAAAATCGTTGAAGAACGAGGGCACCGACGTTCTGTTCTTCCTCATGGGTGGGCCCATGCTGCTTGCCGAGTCCTCCTGTATTAAGGAAGGAATTCGTCCGCTCGACGTGCGCCATGAGCAATCCGCCGCTTTTATGGGACAGGCCTATAGCCGACTGTTGCAGAAACCGAGCGTGTGCATGGCGGCAAGCGGTCCCGGGGTGATCAACCTCACAACCGGTATTGCCAACGCGTTGATCGATTGCTGCCCGGTCGTAGCGGTTGGCGGCTCAAGCCCGATTGGCCAGAACGGCCGTCAGGTTTTTCAGGAGATCGATCAGCTCGCAATTATGAAACCTTGTACCAAATGGGCCGATCGAGTTTATAACCTGAAGCGCATCCCCGAGCAGGTGAATTGTGCCTTCCAGAAAGCGATGAGCGGCAAGCCGGGCCCAGTTTATCTCGATTTTCCCGGCGATGTTCTTTACGCCAAGATTGCCGAAGAACAGGTTGACTGGAGCCTTTCCGGTCGGCCGCTGTTAAACGCGCGACCGCTGGGCGATCCCGAAAAAATCAACGCGCTGGTCGACTCGATCGCCCAGGCGCGTCAGCCGATCATACTGTCCGGAAGTGGCGTGATCTGGTCGAAGGCGTCTCAGGAACTGCAGGAGTTCGTCGAAAAGACCGGCATTCCATTCTACACTACACCGCAGGGCCGCGGCGTCGTGGCGGACGATCATGAATATTCGTATCTGACGATGCGCTCCGCAGCCTTTCGCGACGCCGACCTGATCATCGTGGTCGGCACCCGCATGAATTACATCATCGGCCATGCGGCACCCCCCCGCTTCAACGGTAGCGCCAAGATCGCACGCATCGATATCGATGCCGACGAAATCGCCACCGCGCCGCGCAGGGTCGATATCGGTATCGTCGGCGACTGTAAGGCGGTGCTCCGCCAGCTCATCGAGGCCAGCGCCAAGCGCATCAATGCGGATCATTTCTCCGCATGGCGGCGAACGCTGTCAGACGGCGAAGCAGCAAAGCGCCAGACGCCGGGTGCAAACAAGCCGATGGACGAGACGCCGATTCATCCGCTGCGACTGTGCGACGAGATCAAGAATTTTATGCAGCGCGACGCCATCCTGGTGGTCGACGGGCAAGAAATCCTGAACTTCGGCCGACAGTCGATGCCGACCTTCGCGCCTGGCCATCGGCTCAATTCCGGACCGTTCGGCACCATGGGCGTTGGATTGCCGTTCGGAATCGGTGCGAAGATCGCCAAGCCCGACAAACAGGTCATCGTTGTCCACGGCGACGGCTCGTTTGGCCTCAACGCACTCGAGCTCGACACCGCGGTGCGCCATAACATTGCGATCTTGGTGGTGGTCAGCCTCAACGGAGGCTGGACCGCTGACCCCCAGCGCAACAAGCCCGGTCGTAATCTTGGCTATACGCGTTTCGACAAGATGGCCGAAGCGCTCGGCTGTTATGGCGAATACGTCGAACACCCGGATGAAATTCGCCCGGCTCTGAACCGCGCTCAACGGGAGGTCGATCGCGGCTCGGTTGCGCTTGTCAACGTCAAGACCGACGACTGCGCCCGCGCCGCAACGGTGACGTTCGCGCAATATGCCACTTGAGCATCG
>NZ_DATMLW010000269.1:0-88328 GCF_035570375.1 Bradyrhizobium sp.
CTTCGCACCCCCGCCGCGCGAGAAAGCGGTGAAGAGTTCAGTGATGCCATTCGCCGCGTGGGCTTTCAGCTCGTCGGCATAGAGATAGTCCTGCTCGGGGTGGCGGCAGCCGAAGAACAGAATCGCGGGGCCTAGCGTGGCGCCGCTGGCCCTTTGCGCAGCGCGCTCCTGAAGGAAGCCGCGGAACGGCGCAAGTCCCGTGCCGGGACCGATCATGATGACCGGCACGGTGGAATCCGCCGGCAAATGGAAACCCGCCTTGGTTTCGCGCACCGTGGCATGGATGGTGTCGGCGGCGCGCCGGCGCGCCAGATAGTTCGAGCAGACGCCTTTGTAGATACCGCGGCCCGAACTTGCGAGCGCTTCGACCACGCCGACGGTCACGCTGCAACGCGCAGGCTCGGTCGAAGGCGACGACGAAATCGAATAATAGCGCGGCGCCAGTAGCGAGAGCATTTCGAGATAAAGGTGAAACGGCAGTTCGCACGCCGGGTATTCCTCCAGCAAATCGAACACCGATTTGCGCTTGTCGAGCACTTCGCTTCGATAACGTTCGGCGGACGCCTCGTCGTCGCTGGCGAAGGCCGCAAGCTTGGGCTTGGTGACCGGACAGTGCGTGTGTTCGGACAGGATCTGGATTTGCTTGCGGGTTGCGACCTGCTGCAATTCGACAAATTCGGTCAACAGGCGGCCGACCGATACGGCATTTCCCACCGGCAATTGCGCGCGGCGGCCTTCGGCGACCTGCAGGCGGACCTGATCGGCGGGCTGGAAGCCGAAACGCCGCGCGACTGCGTCCACCAGCGTCGGATCGTTGCGCGGAACGACGCTCAAATGGTCGCCGACACGGTAGCTGATGCCGGGTGGCAATTGCACTTCGATGTGCCGGGTCGATCGATCCGAGGGACTAGCGCCAGTCTTGTTCTGCAATTCGCTGTTTACCAGCACCTTCATCGGCATCGCGCCGCCCTGTGCCACCATGGTGTTGACAGCCGTCGGCGCCACAGGCTCGATCGCATAAAGCGGCTCGTCCTCGGCCGTGCGGGTGAAATTCCAGTCGATCCCGAACTCCTTGGTCGCCACTTGAGCGGCGGCCGGGAACCACTTCTGGAACTGGCCGTCGAGATCGCTACGGGCGTCGCCCTCGCCGCGTTCATAGACGGCGCGTGCACCATGCGCCGTCAGCTGTTCGTCGATAAAGCGCGGGATGGATTGATAGGTCGCGGCCCAATCGCTATTGCCGCAACCAAACACCGCATAACGCACCTTGGCGAACGCATCCTTCGGCACGTCGCTGCCGAGCCATTTGACGAATTGCGTGGCGTTGTCGGGCGCGGCGCCGTTGTAGGAGGCGCAAATGATCAGAACGCCGCCCTCTTTCGGCAGCTTGCCGACATAATCATCGAGCGGCCCCAGCCTGGCCTTGAAGCCGTTGACCTCGGCAAGATCGGCCATTCGGGTCGCGAGTTCCTCGGCCGTACCGAGATTGGAGCCGTAAAGCACGAGCATCGGCGTGTTATGGACCGGACGCGTCTGCGGCACCGGCTTTTTCGCAACCGCAGCCGCCGGTACGACATTGCCGGCGAAGGCGGCGCGTTCCCTGTCTTCGCGCGGGCGCACCTTGATCTTGAATCCATCGGGCTTGATCGTCAGCGTTTCCTTCAGATGCATCTGATAGCGATGGACGTCGATCAGCTTGAAACGCTGCAAGATCATGCCGATCGCAAGCGCCGCCTCATGCATCGCAAAACCGCGGCCGATGCAGGCCCGCTGACCGTTGCCGAACGGTTTCCAGGCGTTGACGGGGCGCGCGGCTTCGGCCTCGCGCGAAAAATTCTCCGGATTGAAGGCATCCGGATTGGGTCCCCACACCGAGGGATCGCGGTGTAGTGCCAGCGCAAGCACCGTGATGAAGGTATTCTTCTTGAGTTTGTATTTACCGCCGATCACTTCGTCGTTCTGCGGCGAGATGCCATAGGCCGGCGCGGGCGGCCACATCCGCAAGGCCTCTTTCAGGACCTGGGTAATGTAAGTGAGCTGCGTCACCTGCTGATAGGTCGCCCTCGCATTGATATCGGGCCCAAGCACGCGATCGACCTCTTCATAGGCCTTCTTCAGCACCTCGGGATGCTTGAGCAGCGCATAAAGCGTGCAGGACAGCAGTCCGCTGGTGGTTTCGTGCCCGGCAATCAGGAAGGTATTGATCTGGTAGCGAATGTTGACGTCGTCGAGCTGCGTGCCGGTGACGCGATCGACGCCGGTCATCATGGCGGCGAGCATGTCCTTTTTGTCGTCGGCGGCGGCCGCATTCCTGCGTCGCTCGGCAACGATCTCGTCGACCATCTTGTTCATGAAGTCGACGTCGCTTGAAAGATCGCGCCGTCGCTTCTGCATCCAGAGATTTTCCAGCGGCAGGCCGCGGATCATCATGATGGTCTCGAGCGAGCGGACCAGCGACGCCACGAATGGATGATAGTCGCGCCGATAGAACGAATTGAAACGGTAGTCAAAGCCGCACAGTCCGATGGTGTCGAGCGTGAGTGCGGTCATGTCGTGAACGACTTCGATCTCCTCGTCCGCGTTCAGTCGCTCCCACTTCTTCACCAGCTGCTCGGCGATGTCGACCATGCTCGGGTGGTAGGACTGCATGGCGCGGTTGCCGAACGGCTGCAGCAGGATGTTGTGGGCCTTGCTCCAGTTCGGCTCGCTCGTATCCGCGGTGAAAAGGCCGTCGCCGCCGATCGAGCGCACCCGTCGCAGTGGGCCGCGCACCACCTTGCCGAAGCGCTTCTCGTCGCTGAGCTCGTCGACGAGATCGTGGCCGGAGACCACGACGAGCGGGGCGCCCATCATGTCCATCCAGTAGATCGGCCCCAGTTCCCTTGCGAGCCGCGCCAGATTCTGCGCCGGCGCCGTTGAATCCAGCGACAGCATGTTCCCGACTACCGGTTTCATGGGCGGATGCGGGATGGGAGACAGTTTGTTTTTGGCTGGCATTGCGAATTTCCTGCTCAATGATCGTCATTGCGAGCGAAGAGCGGTGCAATCCAGAACTTCCGCGAGGCCTTCGTCGCAATCACGATGAAGCCGTCATCACCGGGCTTGTCCCGGTGATCCACGACTTGCCTCGTTTTCGGAGGAAGCAAAGACGTGGATGGCCGGGTCAAGCCCGGCCATGACGAAAAAAGAAGGACCAAGTTGCCTCGAATCTCTGGATTGCTTCGCTTCGCTCGCAATGACAATTATCCAAACCGCCTTCTCCGCCATTCGATCAGCTTGTTGCTGACCTCCTCCGGCTTTTCCTGCTGGGTCCAATGGCCGCTGCCGCGAACCAGATATTTCTCGAGATCAGGAACGATCTTTTCCATGCCATCGGCCGCCGATGGCGGCAGCACGGCGTCGTTCTCGGCCATGATCATCAGCGACGGCACACGCACCGTATGATCGAGCCCGGCCGAGCGCTCCCAGTTGCGGGTCCAGTTGCGGTACCAGTTGATCCCTCCGGTGAAGCCGGTCCCGGTGAAGGTATCGACAAAAACCTTCTTTTCCTCCGGCGACAGGATCGGCGTTCGCGGGTCGTGCCTGGCGTCGTACCCGGCAATCATTTGCGGAAATGCCAGATTGAGCCTGGGCGAGGCGCCGACGCCCGCGGTCGGTGGCTCTGCCGGAGCGACGTCCTTGCGCGGCGCCGGCTTGCGCATGAAGGCATCGAAGGTCTGCTCGACGCGGCTGTCGAAGATCTTGTCCGCCTCGCGCGAGGGATTTTGAAATTGCACGATATACATTTGCTCGCCAAAGCGTTTGCGCATCAATTCGATCGGGTCCGCTGGCGCGCGATTTGCGTGCGGCGTGTTGACGCCGACAACGCCGGCGACGCGGTCGGGATGTCGAAGCGCCATCTGCCAGACGACAAATCCGCCCCAGTCGTGACCAACGAAGATGGCCTTGTCGATCTTCAGATCATCGAGCAGACCGACGAGATCGCCGGTCAGATGCTCGAAATCGTAGTCTTCGACCGCTTCGGGAGCGTCGGTTGCGCCATAGCCGCGCTGGTCCGGCGCGATCACCCGAATGCCGGCCTCGCCCAGCGCCTTGATCTGATGGCGCCAGGAAAACGCGATCTCCGGCCAGCCGTGGCAGAGAACGAGCGGCGGCTTGTCGGCTTTCGGACCAGCCTCATAAAAGCCCATCCGAATCCCGTTGGTCGTCGCGAATTGCAGCGGCGGCATTTCGATCATTGTTTTGTCCCTACTCGGCAGCGCCCTTGACGTCGGCTTGAGGTGGAGCAAAAGCCGCCTCCAGTGCCGCAAATTCTGCAGGCACCATGTCGCAGAGTTCCTGGACATGCGGAATGATGTTGGCCCCGGCGATGAAACCGAAGTCGAGCTGATCGCGGTAGCTCTGCACGGTGATGTTGAGCGCAAGTCCGTGGGTCGAGATCGAAACCGGGAAGATGTGCAGCAATTCGGCGCCCGCAGCGTACAGCGTCTGGCGCGGTCCGGGAACGTTCGATACGGTGATATTTGCCGCCGGCGGCAATACGTCCGACAGGCTCGAACGGCTGTAGAGAAGAGCGAGGATCTGGATCAGGATCGGTGCGCCGAGCATCGAGACGTTCTGCATCTGCGGCATCAGCGCCCGCAGCGGATGCGACATCTCCTTGGACTTGGTCGATCGCTCGATGATCGTCTCAAGCCGCGTCTTGGGATCGTCGACATTGGTGGCGATCGAGCAGATCATGCCGAACACCTGGTTGTTGGCCTCGGTATTGCCTTCTTCGCGCAACGAGATCGGCACCCCGGCGGTCAACGATTTCGCAGGCAGTGCGCCGCGCTCCAAGAGATAGCGCCGCACCACGCCGCTCGACACCGCAAGCACCACGTCGTTCAACTTGCCTCCGGCCTGCTTGGCAATGGCCTTGGCGCTGCTCAGCGGGATCGAGACGCCGGCGAAGCTGCGCTCCGAGGAGATCGCCTTGTTGAGAATGGTCGGCGGCGACATCATGCTGGCGATGCTGTCGCGCGATTTCGGATCGCTGATCTTTCCGATCACGTCGGAGACACTTTTGAGCATGGTCGGCACATTGCCGACGAATTTGACGGCGTTCTCGATCTGGAACATCGCGTTGTCGAACAGGATCGAACCGAGGTCGCTCTTTCCCGATCGCGGCAGGTCGATGCCCTTGGCAGCCGTCGAGGCATCGAATGGCTGGCGCCAAAGCTGCTGATAGGAATCGAGAAGATTGGCGGCGATGTCGCGCGGCTCCTGCCCAACCTTGGGCCGCGCTGTTGGCGGATCGATTTGGCGCGGGATCGGCGTCACGTCATAGATCATGTTGGTCAGCGCAGCACCGGCGCCGCCATCGATGCAGGCGTGGTGCATCTTGGAATAAAGCCCGATCTCGTTGTCCTTCATGCCTTCGAAGACGTAGAACTCCCAGAGCGGACGGGCGCGGTTGAGAAGCTTGGCATGCATCCAGCCGACGATGCGCTCCAGCGTCGCACGATCGTGCGGCGCCGGAAGGCTTGCGCGGAAAATATGGCGGTCGATATCGAACTGGTCATCCTCGACCCAGGAAGGATGATCGATGTCGAGCGGTGCCTTTTCCAGACGCGCTTTCAGGATCGGCGCGACGTGCAGGCGCGAGGCGATCATCGCCTTGAATTCTTCGAAAAAGTCGCCCTTGTAATCGTCGGGCAGGCGGAAGATCGCCATGCTTCCGACCTGCATCGGCATTTCCGGCGTTTCCAGATACAGAAACGACGCATCCATTGAGGACAGCTTCCTGGCGTCGCTCATAGGCTCCTCCCGTGAATGATTCACGTGGCACGCTAGTGTCCCTGGCGGTGCTTCCGGCGCTCTGGTCCCCTCGCTCGGAACGCGGTCAGGATTGTGCCTGTTCTGCGGGCGCATATGCAATGGCAAAGGGCCCGGATCGGTCAAATTGACTGAATTGGCCCTCGGCCTGGGCCAGACGGTCGGCAACGGCCCACAACACGGCTGGATTCACGCCCAGCCCGATATGGCTGGCTAGGAACACCTCGATATTTTCGGAGGTATCGGAGGGACGCAATCGGCAGGTATTCCAGTTCACGACGCCGTCGGCGCGCGAATAGATCGAGGTCGTCGGGACGGGCAAATCGCCTGCGAGTGCCTCGCGAAGCTCGAGGTCGGCATCGACCGTCTCACCCGACAACGCTTCATAAAGTCGCGTGGCGTTGGTCGCTCTCACGTCATTTGCAAACGGGCTTCCCAGCGTCACCACATAGCGCACCATCTGAGGCGCGTGCAGCGCCAGATCGCGCGCATAGACGCCGCCCAGGCTCCAGCCGACGATGCTCACCTTTCGGCCGCTGGTTTGGTAAATCTCGCCAAGGCGCTTGCGCAACGCGGACCGCAGGCGCGCGATCCCGCCGACGTTGCGGCCCATCCGCCAGGCGTGGGGATCATATCCGAGTTCCGTCAGATATCGCCGCATCGGGGCCATCGACAGGTCGCTGGCGAGAAAGCCCGGCAAGGTCAGCACCGGATGGCCGTCGCCTCTCGGCGCGCCCATCAGGAATGGCGACAGCATCAGGCTGGCGTTGAACTCGAATATTCCCCGGATCTCGGCCAGCAGCAGGCCAAGGCCGGGCGGACGCAGCCGGCCTGTTTCCTCGCCTCCATCGGCGAATTCGGTCATTTCTTGTCGGACGTGCGCGTGCCGCCGAGGCCCGTCATGGCGGCGAACATGTCTCCAAACCGCTCGGCGAACTTCGGATCGAACGAAAGCCAGCTCTGCATCAAGGCTTCCGGCGAGACCTTCTGGATATTTTCCATCATCTGGTTCTGGAGTTTTTCCATGACCGCAGTCTGCATCGGCTGCACGTCCGGAAGCCCGAAGAACTGCCGGGCCTCGAGCGGCGTGCAGTCTATTTCCACGTTAACCTTCATATGCACTCCTGCTAGCGGTGCCGCCCCTGGACAGTATCGCCGCCAGAGGCCGGTGGTAGCAAGCGGGCTTGAGGCGGCCGGAAGGCGGCTGAGGCGCTAAATCAACGCATATGGTCAACCAAAACGATCCGCGGCAAACGGCCTCGGATCGGCGAAAGGCGCCTGCCCCGTCATCATTTCCGCAAGCAGTCGCCCGGTCGCGGGACCCAACGTCAAGCCGTGGTGCTGGTGGCCGAAATCAAACCACAGCCCGGCATGGCGAGGCGCCTGGCCGATCACCGGAAGCATATCGGGCAGGCACGGCCGCGCGCCCATCCAGGGTTTTGCATCGATCGCCTCTCCCAGCGGGAACAGGGCGCGTGCCCGCGGCAGCGCCTGTTGGACCTGGACCGGCGTCGGCGGCGCATCGCGGCGGGCAAATTCGACGCCGGTTGTGAGCCGAATGCCGCGGTTCATCGGCGCGAGCACAAAGCCGAGATCGGAATCCAGAACGGGCTCGTGAAGGACAGCATTGCCGCCCGGCGCCAGGTGCAAATGATAGCCGCGCTTGACCCCGAGCGGGATGGAATATCCAAGACGACGGAACACCAGGTCCGACCACGGTCCGAGCGCCACGACCGCCTCGCGCGCAGCGGCCCCACGCACACGCCACCCTTTTGCGTCCTGCTCGAGCGTTTTGGCATCGCTGACCAGAAAGCGCCCGCCCTTGCGCTTGAACAGCGCCGTATAGGCCTTGGCCAATGCGCCCGGATCGGGAACAAATTCCGGCGTCGGCAAATAGATCGCGCCAGTGAAGTCACCGCTCAGATGGGGTTCTCGTGCCGCGATCGCGGAAGGTTTTAGAACCTCACTGGGAACGCCAAACTGGCTCGCACGCTCGACCTCTTTCACGCCATTGGCAAAGCTCCTTTCGGATCGAAACAGTTTCAGCCAGCCGGTGCGGCGCAACAGTTCCGGGACGCCGGCTTCCGCAATCAGCGCCTCGTGCTCGATGAGGCTGCGCTGGATCAAGGGCAGTTCCGAAAGGGCGCTGTGCAGCGCGCGGGCGGGCGAAGACGCCAGATAGTAGCGCACCAGCCATGGCAGGAAGTAAGGCAGATCGGACAGTCGATAGTGCGCCTGCGGCGAGCGGTTGAACGCGTATTGAACGATCTCTCTGACGTCGCGCGGGAACATGTAGGGGAAAACCGAAGCGCATTCGATCAGGCCGGCATTTCCGAAACTGGTCTCTTCGCCAGCTGCCTCGTTCTTGTCGACCAGGATGACGTCGCGCCCGCGCCGCTGCAGGTGCAAAGCAGCCGACACGCCGACCATGCCCGCGCCCAGCACGACAACATCGGCCTTCAGTTCCGCCATCCATCACTCCTTCCTAGCGAGCGCATTTGCGAATGTCAGAGCCCAAGGGACACCAGCAAATACAAGATTCTAGTGCGATTTTGGATTTGATATTCGCCATGAGGACTCGCGGCGATAGTGAAGCGAACGTCAAATCCACCGCACTAGCTAGTCATGGCGCAGCCGCTGCGCAAACCGGCTTCGCTTTGGGGGAAATGGCGCTTGCGCCGCGGCCAAACTCTGGCAGATTGTCGGCCTCGACAGGCCCAAACAGCATGCGGAGAGCGCCAAATTATGCCGGTACGTCAATTCCTTCTTGCAGCGACCACCATCCTGATCGTCGCTTGTGTCATGACGCCGGCGTCAAGCCAGACGCTCCGTTACGCCAATCAGGGCGAGTTGAAATCGCTCGATCCCTATACGCTCAAGGAAACCACCACCATCGCTCATCATGCACATGTCTATGAGGGCCTCGTCACTCGCGACAAAGAGCTGAAGATCGCGCCGGCGCTCGCCGAAAGCTGGGAAATCCTGGAGCCGACGCGCTGGCGTTTCCATCTGCGAAAGAATGTCAAATTTCACAACGGCGATCCCTTCACCGCCGATGACGTGATTTTTTCCGCCGACCGCGTGCGCGCCAAGGGCTCCAACTTTCTGACCAACGTTCCCGCTGATGCCAAGTTCGTCAAGGTCGACGACTACACGGTGGACGTAAAACTCGACTCGCCCAATCCCATCCTCATTTCGCAATGGGACGGCTGGTTCATCATGGACAAGAAATGGTGCGAGGAAAACAATTCGATCGCGCCGACGCCGGCCTCGGCGACCACGCCGAGCTATGCCTCGCTGCACGAAAACGGCACCGGCCCCTTCATCATCGAGAGCCATCAGCCGGGCGTGAAGACCGTGTTCAAGCCGAACCCGAATTGGTGGGGCAAGGCGGAGCACAATCTCAAGGAGATCGTCTTCACGCCGATCGGATCGGCCGCAACGCGGGTCGCTGCGCTATTGTCCGGCGAGGTCGACGTCATCGAGCCGGTGCCGACCCAGGACATCCAGCGGGTCAATGCGGGGGGTAACGCCACCGTGCTGACCGGACCGGAAGTTCGTACGCTTTTCCTGGGCATGGACCAGGTGCGCGACGAACTCCTCTATTCCAACGTCAAGGGCAAGAACCCGTTCAAGGACATCCGCGTTCGCGAAGCCTTTTACAGGGCAATCGATGTGGAGCTGATCAAGAACCGCGTGATGCGCGGGCTGTCGACGCCTTCGGCACTGATGATCGCGCCTCAACTCTTCCCTCTGTCGAAGGATTTCACCCGGCCGAAAGCCGATCCGGATGCCGCCAAGAAACTCATGGTCGAGGCAGGCTACCCTGACGGCTTCGAAGTCACCATGGATTGTCCCAACGATCGCTATGTCAACGATGCCGACATCTGCCAGGCCGTCGTCGGCATGCTCGCGCGCATCGGCGTGAAGGTGACCCTGCTCGCGCAACCCAAGGCGCAGTATTTTGGCAAGGTGCTCAAGCCCGGCGGTTACCAGACCTCGTTCTATCTCCTGGGCTGGACACCGGCCTCGATGGATTCCCACAATGTGCTCTACGACATCATGGGCTGCCGTACCGACCCCAGGGAGCCGACCCGGGGCGAAGCCAATCTCGGCGGCTATTGCAACAAGGAACTCGACGCGCTCGCCGACAAGATCCTGGTCGAGCCCGATATCGCCAAGCGCGATCTGATGATCAAGAAAGCCTTCGAATTCGGCATCCGGGATTACGGCTACATCCCGCTGCATCAGCAGGCGTTGGCCTGGGGCGTCTCGAAAAAGGTGAAATTGACCCAGCGTGCGGACAACCAGGTACTGCTCTACTGGGCCACGAAACAGGAATAGCAGTGCTGTCAAATTCGAGGTCCCGGAAGGTTCAGCTTCCGGGACTAGTGCCCACTTTCCGAAGTTCGTGCTACACCTCAGCACCCACCTTTCACGAACTTCGGAAGTTATGGGCACTAGTAAACTTATGATTCTAGTGCCGCTTTTCCATTTGAAGTTCCTGATCGGAATTTGCCGCTTGTGGCGCAGGAACTTCAAATGGGCGGCACTTGTCGTTTCCGCCTCTGTCGTTTCCGCCTCTCAAGGGAAGTGAAAGGAAGAGATGCTCGCTTTCACCCTTCGCCGGGCAATCCAGGCCATCGGCGTCATGATCGCCGTCGGGATCATCGCGTTCTCGATGTTCCGTTTCGCAGGCGATCCTGTCAACCAGATCGTTTCCATCGACACCTCGGCGGCCGAGCGCGCCGAGATCCGAAAATCGCTCGGCCTGGACGATCCGGTGCTGGTCCAGTTCGCCCATTATTTCGCCAACGCGGCGCAGTTCAAGTTCGGCGTCTCCTACCAGTTCCGCCTGCCGGTGGCCGACCTCCTGAAAGAGCGATTGCCGGCGACGCTGGAGCTTGCCACCTGCGCCACGATTCTCGCCCTCGTCTTCGGCATCCTGATGGGGGTCTATTCGGCTCTGCGACGCGACACGCTGCTGGCGAAGATTTTTCAGGCGGTTTCGCTGGTCGGGATTTCGCTGCCGACCTTTCTGATCGGCATTCTCCTGATCTACCTCTTCTCGGTGACGCTCGGCTGGCTGCCCTCGTTCGGCCGCGGCGAAGTGGTGCGGATCGGCTGGTGGACGACCGGATTGCTCACCGTTTCCGGCTTGAAGGCGCTGATCATGCCCTCGATCACGCTCGGCCTGTTCCAGATGACACTGATCATGCGGCTGGTGCGGGCCGAGATGCTCGAGGTGCTGCGCACCGATTACATCCGCTTTGCGCGGGCGCGCGGGTTGACCACCCGCGCCATTCACTTCGGTCATGCGCTGAAGAACACGCTGGTTCCGGTCATCACCGTCGCCGGCCTGCAATTTGGCTCGGTAATTGCATTCGCCATCATCACCGAAACCGTTTTCCAATGGCCAGGCATGGGGCTCTTGTTCGTGCAGGCGGTGCAAAATGTCGATATTCCGATCATGGCGGCGTATCTCTTGATGGTGTCGTTGATCTTCGTCACCATCAACCTCGTGGTGGACATCCTTTACACCGTGGTCGATCCGCGCCTGCGCGCCACCATCGGCCGACCGGCCTAAAGGCGAGAGCTTCGAAAATGTCCGACGCCGCCGCAACCCACCAGGCTCATTCGAACGCATCGCAAGCGCGCGTGCATTCGCCTGGCCTGTTTCGGCGCGCGCTTCATAGCGACGTGTTCTATTCGTTCCGACGCTCCCGCCTCACCATCGCCGCCGCAGTCGTGACGCTGCTGTTCTTCCTGCTCGCCATTTTGGCACCCATGCTCGCCGTGCAGAATCCGTTCGACCCGGCGCAGCTTCAACTCATCAATTCGCGCATCGCCCCGCTGTGGACCGCCGACGGGCAAAGCCCGTTCCTGCTCGGCACCGACGAGCAGGGCCGCGATGTGTTTTCGGCCATCCTCTACGGCTTGCGGATTTCGCTGATCGTAGGCGTGCTTGGCGTCCTGTTCTCCGGCACGCTCGGCATTCTGCTCGGGCTGATCGCCGGCTATTTCGGCGGTGCCGTGGACGGCCTGATCATGCGCATTGCTGACGTGCAGCTCACTTTTCCTGCGATCCTGATCGCGCTTCTCATCGACGGCATTGTCAAATCCCTGTTCGGCAATCGCCTGGACGCCATGACCACGCTTGCCGTGCTGGTTTTTGCGATCGGCCTGAGCTTTTGGGTGCAGTATGCGCGCACCGTGCGTGGCTCGGTCATGGTGGAAAAGAACAAGGACTATGTCGCCGCCGCACAGTTGATCGGCTTGCCAGCGCCCGTGATCATGTTGCGCCACGTGCTGCCCAACGCCATGGGCCCGATCCTGGTGATCGCGACCATCAATCTGGCGCTCGCGATCATCACCGAGGCGACCCTGTCGTTTCTCGGCGCCGGCATGCCCGACACCATGCCCTCGCTCGGTACGCTGATGCGGATCGGCAACAATTATCTGTTCGCCGGCGAATGGTGGATCGTCGCTTTTCCCGGACTGGCGCTGGCCGCGCTGATCCTGTCCATCAATCTGCTCGGCGACTGGCTGCGCGACGCGCTCAATCCGAAACTGCGGTGAGGAGCGGCGTGATTTTGGGATCTCGTAGCGCATGAGCGAACCCGTCCTGTCAGTGCGCAATCTCCGGGTCGAGTTCGTCACCCGCCATCACGTGCTGCGCGCGATCGACGGAATTTCCTTCGATATCGCCAAGGGTGAGGTGCTGGGCGTGGTTGGCGAATCCGGTGCGGGAAAATCCGTCACCGGTCTTGCGGTGATCGGACTGATCGATCCCCCCGGCCGCATCGCCGGCGGCGAAATCCATCTGTCGGGCATGAGGATCGACAATCTGCCGCCGGACGAGATGCGGCGGATGCGCGGAAAGCGGATCGGGATGATCTTCCAGGACCCGCTCACGAGCCTCAACCCGCTTTACCGCATCGGCGATCAATTGGTCGAGACGATCCGGACCCACATGAATTTATCGGAACAGGCAGCGCGCCGGCGCGCCATCGATCTCCTTGCCGAGGTCGGCATACCCGCACCCGACAAGCGCATCGATGCCTATCCGCACGAATTTTCCGGCGGGATGCGTCAGCGGGTCGTGATCGCGCTTGCGATTTGCGCCGAACCCGAATTGATCATCGCCGACGAGCCCACCACCGCGCTCGACGTATCGGTGCAGGCGCAGATCATATCATTGATCAAGCGGCTCGGGCGCGATCATGGCACGGCCGTGATGCTCGTGACCCATGACATGGGGGTGATCGCCGAGACCTCGGACCGTGTCGCGGTGATGTATTCGGGCCGTATCGCGGAAATCGGCCCGGTGCGGGACGTGGTGCAGAATCCGCTGCATCCCTACGCCAAGGGCCTGATGGGCGCGATCCCGACCCTTGCAAGCGATGCCGCGCGGCTGGTCCAGATTCCAGGCGCCATGCCGCGGCTTTCCGCAATTCCGCAGGGCTGCTCGTTCAACCCGCGTTGCGCCTTCGCCTTCGATCGCTGCCGAAAGGAGCGGCCGGAACCGATCGCGCGGGGAACGCAGGCGGTGGCCTGCCATCTCTATGACGCCGACGCCAAGGAAAGCGCGGCATGAGCACGAAATCCTTTGTCGAAGTCAAAAACCTGCGCCGCGTCTTCGATGTTTCGAAACCGTGGCTCAATCGGGTGCTCGAAGGCGGTCATCTGGAATTCCTCAAGGCGGTCGACGGCATAACCTTCGACATCACGAGGGGTGAGACCTTTGCACTCGTCGGCGAATCCGGCTCCGGAAAGACCACCGTGGCGCGGATGGTGGTCGGACTTTTGCGGCCGACCTCGGGCGAAGTCGTGATTGACGCCGTGTCGATGACGGACCCGCGCCAGTTGCCGGCGCGCAGGCGATTGCGCCGCCGCATCCAGATGATTTTTCAGGACCCCTATGCGAGCCTCAACCCGAGGCTTCGGGTCGATGCCATCATCGCCGAACCGATCCGCGCCTTCGACCTGATCCAGGGCGACCGCAACATTCGCGCGCGCGTTGGCGAACTGCTCGGCCTGGTCGGCCTTCATGCCGACGATGGCTGGAAATACCCACACGAGTTTTCCGGCGGGCAGCGGCAGCGCATCGCGATCGCGCGGGCGCTGGCGTCGGAGGCCGAATTCATCGTCTGCGACGAGCCGACTTCCGCGCTCGACGTCTCGGTGCAGGCGCAGATCCTCAATCTGATGCGCGATCTGCAGGACAAGCTCGGCCTCACCTATCTCTTCATCAGCCACAATCTGGCCGTGGTCCGGCATATGGCCAGTCGGATCGGCGTGATGTATCTCGGCCGCATCGTGGAGATTGCCGAGGGGCGCGAGCTGTTCGCCAATCCGCGAATGCCCTACACCAAAATGCTCCTGGGCGCGGTGCCCGATCTTGCGATGTCCGGCCGGCAACGGATCCCCGTCAAGGGTGAAATCCCCAACCCGATCGACCCGCCGTCCGGATGCGCCTTCAATCCGCGCTGTCCGCTGGTTTTCGACCTCTGCCGCAGAAAGACCCCTGAGCTGATTGACGGCGTCGCCTGTCACGCCGTTAACAAACCCGCGGAAGCCGCCGTTCCCGCTTGATCAAAAGCCGAGGAGCCGGTTGGCAGACCGCTCCGGCTGTGATCAAGTGCCGCCGCCAGCCAAAGCCGCAAATAACCGGACACTCATGAGCCACATCAATCCAGATCCATTCACCACCCGGCCGGAAATCGAAGGCATGTTCGGGGTGGTCACGTCCACCCACTGGATCGCCACCGCGGTCGGAATGGGCATCCTGGAAAAAGGCGGCAATGCATTCGACGCCGGCGTCGCCACGGCTTTCACGCTGCAGGTGGTCGAGCCACATCTGAACGGCCCGGGCGGCGACGTTCCGATCATCGTGCACGATGCCAGGCGCGCCAAAATCGAGGTCATTTGCGGACAGGGCCCGGCGCCTGCGGGCGCGACCATCGCGCATTACAAAAACGAGGGCCTGGAAATGGTGCCCGGCACCGGGCTGCTCGCGGCCTGCGTTCCCGGTACCTTCGAATCCTGGATGCTGCTGTTGCGCGATTACGGCACGATGCGGCTGCGCGACGTGCTGGAACCGGCGATCGCCTATGCAAGCGACGGATACCCTTTCCTGGAGCGCGCTGCCGCGACTGTCAGGATGGTCGAACAATTATTCCGCAAGCACTGGACCACGTCGGCGGCGATCTATCTTCCCAACAATGAAGTGCCCAAGCCAGGCAGCATCTTCACCAACAAGCAATTGGCCGAAACCTACGGCCGCATTCTGAAGGAAGCCGAAAGCGCGGGCGGCGATCGCATCGCGCAAATCGAGGGCGCGCGAAGTGCGTGGTCGAAGGGTTTCGTGGCAGAGGCGATCGACAAATTCTGTCGCACGCAAGCGGTGATGGACGTCAGCGGTTCGCCGCATCGCGGCGTGCTTCGCGCCGACGACATGGCGCGCTGGCAGCCGACCGTCGAAGTGCCGCTGACTTACGACTACGGCCGCTACACCGTCTGCAAGGCCGGGGTCTGGAGCCAGGGCCCGGTGATGCTGCAACAGCTTGCGCTGTTGAAAGGCTTTCAACTTGACGGGCTCGACCCCGCCGGTCCCGAATTCATTCACCTGCAGACCGAATGCGCCAAGCTCGCCTATGCCGACCGCGAGAAGTTTTACGGCGACCCGAAGTTCACCGAAATTCCGATCACCACCCTGTTGTCGGATGCCTACAACAACGAGCGCCGCAAGCTGATCTCGGACAGGGCTTCGCTCGAGTTCATCCCGGGTTCGGTGGAGGGCTTCGGCGCGGTCGTGCAATATCGCCGCCAGGACGGTCAACGCGAAGCCGTCGACGCGATGGGCGGCGGCGAGCCGACCGTCGGCCGTTTCGGCGAGGTGCGCGGCGACACCGTGCATTTCGACATCATCGACAAGGCCGGCAACATGATTTCGGCGACGCCTTCCGGCGGCTGGCTGCAATCCTCTCCGGTGATTCCGGAACTCGGCTTCTGCCTCGGCAGCCGCGCGCAGATGTTCTGGCTCGAGGAAAATCATCCCGCCTCGCTCGCGCCGGGAAAGCGCCCTCGCACCACGCTCAGCCCGACCATGGCGCTGCGCGACGGCGAGCCGTATCTCGCCTGGGGCTCGCCGGGCGGCGATCAGCAGGATCAGTGGACCACGCAATTCTTCCTTCGCCACGTCCACGCCAAATTGAATCTTCAGGAGGCGATCGACGCGCCGGCGTGGCATTCCGAGCACTTCCCGATCTCGTTCTGGCCGCGCACCGCGCGACCCGGCGTGCTGGTGGTCGAAGGCCGTGTGCCGAGCGCGAGCGTCGAAGAGCTCGAGCGCCGCGGACATATTGTCGAGATCGGTCCCGACTGGTCGGAGGGCCGGCTCACGGCTGCTTCGAAAGTCGGTCCCCGCCGGCGCGCCGCGGCCAATCCGCGCGGCATGCAGGGCTACGCTGCCGGACGCTGAGCTCAAATGACCTGGTCGATCATTGCGAAAGACAATGCCACCGGCCAGTTCGGAATAGCGGTCGCGACGCGGTTTTTTGCGGTGGGCGCGCGGGTGCCTCACATCGCCGCCCGCATCGGCGCCATTGCGACGCAGGCGCTGGTGAATCCCTATTACGGTATCGACGGCGTCAGGCTGCTGCGGCAGGGACGCGTGCCGCACGACATCATCGAAATCCTGATCGCGGCGGACACGGGGTGCGAAAGCCGGCAGCTTCACATCATGGACGCTAAGGGCCGCATCGCCGCCCATACCGGAAAGGAATGCGTCGACTGGTGCGGACATCTCGAAGGCAAAGGCTTTTCGATCGCGGGCAACATGCTCGCCGGTGCCAGCGTGCTCGACGACACAGCGAACGCCTATGTGGCCAACGAGAAGATGCCCTTCGCACGACGGCTGATCGCGGCGATGCGGGCGGGCGAAGCCGCCGGCGGCGACAAGCGCGGCAAGCAATCGGCGGGGCTTTTGATCTACGGCGAGGAGGAATGGTCCGAGCTCGACCTGCGCGTCGACGATCACGCCGACCCGCTTGGCGAACTTGAGCGCCTGGAGGCGGTCAGCCGCGAGCGCTGGGTGCATTTCCGAAAATACCTGCCGACCCGCAACAATCCGGCCGGAGTCACCGACCGCAGGATTATCGATGCAGGGATCGAAGCTGCGATCGCGGGCGAGCGATGAGCCGGCCGCCGCTGATCGAAATAAGCGACCTTCGCGTCACCTTTCACGGCGATGACGGGCGCGCCTTGCATGCGGTGGACGCCGTCGATCTCGACGTTCCCAACGGCAGCACGCTTGGTCTGGTCGGTGAATCCGGTTGCGGCAAGAGCGTGACCTCGCTCGCCATCATGGGCCTGTTGCCGAAACAATCGGCCGAAATCACAGGCTCGATCCGTTTTGACGGCTTCGACCTCCTGAACGTGCCCGATCAGACGCTGCGCGACCTTCGCGGCAACCGCCTGGCGATGATCTTCCAGGAGCCGATGACCTCGCTCAACCCGAGCTTCACCATCGGCGACCAGATCGTTGAAACCATCCTGCGCCACCGCGGCGGAACGAGAAGCGCCGCGCGCAGGCGTGCGATCGAGCTGCTGCGGCGTGTCCATATCCCCTCGCCCGAGCGGCGCATCGACGAATATCCGCACAAGCTTTCGGGCGGAATGCGCCAGCGGGTCATGATCGCGATGGCGCTCGCCTGCGATCCCCAGCTCCTGATCGCGGACGAGCCCACTACCGCGCTCGACGTGACCCTGCAGGCCCAGATTCTCGATCTGATGCGCGAACTGAAGGCGCAAAGCGGCGCGGCGATCATCCTCATCACCCATGACCTCGGCGTGGTCGCCGAGGTCTGCGACGAGGTCGCGGTGATGTATGCCGGCGAGATCGTCGAGCGTGCCAGCGTGGATGAACTGTTCGCCAATCCCCAGCATCCCTACACCGTTGGGCTGCTCGGCTCGATCCCGCGACTGGGCCGCCGCACCTCCCATCTGGCCACCATCGAAGGCATGGTTCCCAATATGGCCCGCCCGCCGTCCGGCTGCCGCTTCGCCGCGCGGTGCCCTTTCGCCAAAGCAGCCTGCGTCGCTGCCCCGCCGCCCTTTAAGAATTTGAGTCCCGCTCATTGGTCGCGCTGCATCCGCGCGCCGCTTGAGAGGCTGGTGTCGTGACCGCCCTGCTCGAGGCCAAAAATCTGGTCAAGCATTTCGTCGCGGACCGCTCGATGTTCGGCAGACCGAAGGCTTACGTCAGGGCGGTCGACGGAGTCAGTTTCAGCGTCGATGCGGGCGAGACGCTGGCACTGGTCGGCGAATCCGGTTGCGGAAAATCGACTGTCAGCCGTCTGGTGCTGCGCCTGATCGAACCCGATGCCGGAGAGATCAGATTCAATGGCACCAGCCTGCTGGCGATGGATGCCAACGAGTTACGCGCGTTCCGCCGCGACGCGCAGATCATCTTCCAGGACCCTTACGCTTCCCTCAATCCGCGGATGACCGTCGGCCAGATCCTCACCGAGCCGCTGGCACTGCACCGTCTGGTGCGTCCCGATTCCCGCCGCGAGCGCGTCGAGGAGTTACTGAGCCTGGTCGGGCTCGAGCCGCGCCTTGCGCGCCGCTATCCGCACGAATTTTCCGGCGGCCAACGTCAGCGCATCGCGATCGCTCGCGCGCTGGCGGTGGAACCGAAACTCATCATTTGCGACGAGCCGGTGTCGGCGCTGGATGTATCCATCCGTTCGCAAATCCTCAACTTGCTGCGCGACCTGCAGGCGCGGCTCGGCCTCGCCTATATCTTCGTCTCCCACGATCTGGCGGTGGTGAAACACATTGCCGACCGTGTGGCCGTGATGAATCTCGGCACCATCGTCGAGACAGCCGAAGCGGAAGCACTGTTTGCCTCGCCCCGTCATCCCTACAGCCGGGCGCTGCTGTCGGCCATTCCCGTACCCAAGCCGCAGGCAAAACGCAGCCGGATCGTGTTGCAGGGCGAGATGCCAAGCGCGCTCAATCCGCCCTCGGGCTGCCGATTTCATACGCGCTGCCCCTTTGCGGTCGAGCGTTGCAGAATTGAAGCCCCGCAACTTATCGCCAGCGCAGGGCGGCATCTGACGGCCTGTCACCGCACGGACGAGCTGCCGCCGGCCGACACCATCCTGCCAAGCGACGGCGAATTTTCGCCGGCGCTCGAGCGACTGGTTGCGGCGTTCGGCCGCGCGGAGCAAACCCTGAACCTGCCCGGGGTTGATATGGTCAGAACGACCCCGCCGACCCCGTGGCATCAGAGATGGAGACCTGTGCGATGAAGATTTTGCGTTCGGCGGCCCTAGTGCCCACTTTCCGAAGTTCGGGCTCCATCGCAGCACCCACCTTCACGAACTTCGCAAAGTCACGGGCACTGGCAAACTTATTGATTCTAGTACCGCTTATCGGTCTGAAGTCCCTGAAAGGAGCTCGCCGCTTGCGGTGCAGGGACTTCAGATCGGCGGTACTAGCGGCGGCGTTGTGCGCATCGCTGGCCGCGGCGGCTTCCGCCCAAACCACGCTGCGCATTGGGTTGGCCGAGGATCCGGATGTTCTGGATCCGTCGATCGGGCGGACTTATGTCGGCCGTATCGTATTCGCCTCGTTGTGCGACAAGCTGTTCGACATTGACGAAAAGCTCAACATCGTGCCGCAGCTCGCGCTGTCGCACGAAACATCCGCCGACGGCAAGGAGATGACCATCAAATTGCGTCCCGGCGTCAAGTTTCACGACGGGGAGTCGTTCGACGCCGAGGCCGCGAAATTCTCGCTTGATCGCCATCTCACGCTGCCGACCTCATTCCGCAAGCCGGAGCTTGCCGCGCTCGATCACGTCGATGTCGTCGATCCCCTCACCATCAGGCTCGTGTTGAAGACGCCATTCTCGCCGCTGATCACCCAACTCACCGATCGCGCCGGCATGATGGTGTCGCCCAAGGCCGCAAAGGCCGAGGGCGAGAAATTCGCCCTGCATCCGGTCTGCGCCGGTCCCTACAAGTTCGTCGAACGCGTGCAACAGGACCGCATCGTATTCGAAAAGTTCGCCGACTACTGGAACAAGGACAACGTCTTCATCGACAAGATCGTGTTCCTGCCGATCGTCGATGCCACGGTACGGCTCGCCAATCTGAAATCCGGCGGGCTCGACCTGATCGAGCGCGTGCTGGCAACCGACATCAAGGACGTTCGCGCCGACTCGCGCCTCAAACTGTCGAGCGCGCTTGAGCTTGGCTATATGGGCCTTACCATCAACATCGGCAACGACAAGAACAAGGGCGGGCTCAGCCAGTCGGAAAAGGTGCGCCAGGCGCTCGATCTGTCGATCGATCGCGAGGCGGTCAACCAGGTCGTGTTCAACGGCGAGTTCGTGCCGGGCAATCAGTGGATCAGCCCGGAACATCCCTATTATCAAAAGGCATTCCCGATTCCGAAGCGAGACCTCGCGAAGGCCAGGGCGCTGCTCAAGGAAGCCGGCGTCTCTGCGCCCGTCAGCGTCGATTTGATGGTGCCCAAGGGGGCCGAGAACGAGGCGGTGGCGCAGGTCCTGCAATCGATGGCGGCGGAGGCAGGCTTTGACCTGAAGATTCGCCTGATCGAATTTGCAACCTCCTTCAAGCAGGCCCAGGCCGGCGAATTCCAGGCCTTCCTGATCGGATGGAGCGGCCGGATCGACCCGGACGGCAATGCTTACGTCTTCCTGCACACCAAGGCGCCGCAGAACGACGGCGTCTACTCGAACCCGGAAGCCGACAAGGGTTTCGAGGATGCGCGTCTGATTTCCGATTCTGCCGCACGCAAGGCGATCTACGAGAAGGTGACCGGCATCGTGCTCAGGGACGAACCCATCATCTATCTCTACCACCGTAAGCTTTTGATCGCGCACACGACAAGGCTCGAGGGCTACAGGCCAATGCCGGATGGACTGGTGCGTGTCGTCGGACTGAAACTGAAATGATGATCACACCGCGTGATCTCTCCTGCCCGCGACCCGGTACGGCGCGTCCTCTCTCTGCTCCCTCCCCCCTTGTAGGGGAGGGGTGGGGTGGGGTGGGGGGTGCCACGAACACAGAATCTCGTTGGGTTACCTCCCTCCCTGTCCCTCCCCCACAAGGGGGGAGGGAACGATGTGGCTAGCACGGTCGGCAATATCTAACATCGCCAGGCGTAGTGTGGTGTGCGTTCAATGTTGAATTTCCTCGGCAAGCGCATCCTGCAACTGATCCCGACCCTGTTTTTCGTGTCGGTGCTGATCTTTTCGCTACAGCATCTGTTGCCGGGCGATCCGGCGCTGGTCATGGCCGGTGAGGAACGCGATCCGAACGTGATTGCGAAAATCCGCCAGCAATACCGGCTCGATGAACCGATCGCGGTGCAATACGTCTACTGGGCCAAAGGCGTGATCTCGGGCGACTTCGGCGAGTCGCTGCGCATCAAGGTTCCGGTGCTCGACCTCATCGTGCAGAAGCTGCCGGTGACGATGCAACTGGCCTCGATGGCGATCATCATCGCCCTTTTGATCGGGATTCCCGCAGGCATCGTCTCGGCGGTGAAGAAGGGCACGGCCTGGGACTACGGCGCCAACCTGTTCGCACTGTGGGGCATCTCGACCCCGAATTTCTGGCTCGGGATCATGCTGATCTTCCTGTTCTCGATCGAACTCGGCTGGTTGCCGGCCTCGGGCTACGTCCCCCTCTCCGAGAACTGGCGGGCGAGTCTTGCTTCCACCATCATGCCTGCCTTTGTGCTCGGCAACGCGATTGCCGCGATCCTGATGCGTCATACCCGCAGCGCGATGCTGCAGGTGCTCGACAGCGACTATGTCCGCACCGCGCGCGCCAAGGGCCTTTCCGAACGCGCCGTCATTCTCAAGCACGCGATGCGAAATGCGCTGACGCCGGTCATCACCCTCGGCGCGCTCGAACTCGGAACGCTGCTGTCGGGTGCGGTGCTGACCGAACAGATCTTCTCGATTCCCGGCTTTGGCAAGCTGATCGTCGATGCCGTGTTCAATCGCGACTATGCCGTTGTGCAAGGTGTCGTCCTGGTGACCGCGACGATCTACATCACGCTCAACCTGATTGCCGATATTGCCTATATTCTCGTCAATCCGCGGCTGAGGGGCTAAGCATGACCGACACCGTGCTTCCCGGCTTTTCCCCTCCGACTTCCGACGAAATGGAGACGCCGTCGCGGCGAGCGCTGCGCCGGCTGTTTCGGCGCAAGGGAGCGGTGGTGGGACTGGTCGTCATTGCGAGCTTCATCGCATTGGCCGTGCTTGCGCCCTGGATTGCGCCCTATGATCCCGTCGCCACCAGCTGGTCGCTGGTGCGCAAGCCACCCTCGGCGCTTAATTGGTTCGGCACCGACGATTTGGGGCGCGATATTTTGAGCCGCGTCATCTACGGCGCGCGTGCCTCGCTTGTCGCGGGTGCTATTTCGGTCGGCATTGCGCTTCTGATCGGTGTGCCGTTCGGACTGCTGTCGGGTTTTCGCGGCGGCTTCATCGACGCGCTGATCAGCCGGATCACGGATGCGATGCTGGCCTGCCCGTTTTTGATCCTCGCCATTGCGCTCGCGGCCTTCCTCGGTCCGAGCCTCGGCAATGCCATGATCGCGATCGGCATTTCCACCACCCCGATCTTTGTCCGCCTGACGCGCGGCCAGACCATGAGCGTCAAGGTCGAGGACTATATCGAGGCCGCGCGCGCCGTGGGCAATCCGCGCTGGCGGATCGCGCTGTTCCATATCCTTCCGAACATCATGCCGGCGCTGCTGGTCCAGGCGACCTTGTCGATTGCGGCCGCGATCATCGCCGAAGCGGCGCTGTCGTTCCTCGGTCTCGGGCAGCAGCCGCCGGCACCGTCTTGGGGCAGCATGCTCAATGCGGCGCAGCGCTTCTTGACCAATGCGCCCTGGATGGCGCTGTGGCCGGGGCTGGCGATCTTTCTGGTGGTGCTGTCGTTCAATCTGGTCGGCGACGGCCTGCGCGACGCGCTCGATCCACGCCATCGGTGACGCATGCGCCAACAATTTTCGTCGTCCCGGCCAAGCCAACGGGTCGCGCGAATGCGCGCCCGCTACGCTGTCAGATCACGACTTCCCGCATCACCCTTCGGCAATCCATCTCGAATTCGAGATCGATCACCGGCGGCCGGGCAAAGTGCCAGGTCAGGCCGGATCGCGCAGCGCCGCGGCGGACGAGTTCATCGGCCATGACCGGGTGAAAATCATGCACCGTGTATGCCTGCACCGCGGTCGTTTGCTTCCAGCCGAAACCGAACGCGGCAAGGCGGCTCTCCATTTCAGCCACCGTAAAGGCAACCTTCTCCTTTAAACCTTCTGCGCTGCAATCGCGATAGCGCACGATCCGCTCGGGATAGCTTCCCTCCCCGCCGCGAGCCTCGGCGCCGCCGGCAATGACGAAGTCAGCTGTCGCGGTGGAGTGTTGTCCGTCGGCAGGGCGCGTAAAAGAGAACGCATAAAATGACGGCTCGGCCGGCGGATCAATCTCGGGGCAGACATTGCTGCGCGCGACGGGATTGCTGGTGCCGTCGAAAATACCCCACTCGGCGAGCGTTTTGACGTAGTGGCGATTGAAGGCGAGGAAGCCGGCTTCCGTGAAAGCCGCGGGCGAACGCAGTTCACAGGCACAAAACGACGTCAGCGGCCGCCCCGCGGCTTGAATATGTTTGGCGGCTCGCGCAAACCCTTCCGCCAGCGGGATCGATCGATCGAAACGCACGCGTTCGATTTCAAATCCGGAGTGCGCCGCCGCGCCGCTCGAATACTGAAACACGGCCGGGATGAATCGATAATTTCCGGCTGCGAAATCGCGCGTCAACTCAGGCATACCACGGCATCCGTCATTCAAGCTGCATCCGGACGCCCTTGGCGCCGTTGAGCAGGCGCTTCAAGTGAAAGCCGGCGAGCGGATCGTCGGCATGTTTCCCGACCAGCGCCGCAAAGCTCGGCATCGCTCCAGCATCGCCCGCTTCGAGCTTGGCAAAGGCTTCCGCGTATTGTGCCGTCACGGGATTTTTGAATTTCGCCGGCGGCAAAGGCTCAAAGGCGCGAAGCGGTTCGCTCCGCCCGCGCAGCATCAGATCTCCGACGGGACGCCCCTGAAATCCTTTTGCGGCTGCGGCCACCGTGGCGCTGGCACAAATGCGCGTGCCGAGGAATTTGTTGGCGGTCTCGAGCCGCGCCGTCGTGTTGATGGTATCGCCATAGGCGGTGTAGTCGAAGAACCGCCCGCCGCCGAAATTACCGACCAGCGCGGGACCGGCGTGAACGCCGATCCGGGTCACGCCGAAATTGATGCCCTTGGCCCTCCAGCGCTCACGGAATTTTTCCGACCAGGCGTCGAGATTGTGCGCGCAGGCGATGGCTCGCGTCGCAAAATCCGGCTGGTCCCCGGGCGCATTGAACAGACTCTGGATGGCATCGCCGACGACCTTGGCCACCGTTCCTTCATGCGCAAAGATGACGTCGGTCATCCCACCGACATATTCGTTGAGCAGCGTGCCCAATACCTCGGGCGCAGCCGTTTCCACCAGCGAGGTGAAACCGGCGATATCGGTGAAGATGGCGGCAACGTCGCGCCACTGCACTTCCATGCCGTCGCCTTCGCAGTCGGCAGCAAGCTTCAAGGCGATCTGCGGTGAAAAATAACGCGAGAGCGAGGCCTGCGCACGCTCGGCCTCGGCCTGGCGTCGGCGCGCCTCGCGCAACATCTCGACATGACGCAGCGTCTTGCCAATGGTGGTTTCGAGATCGCCGAAATCGATGGGCTTGGTCAGAAAATCGAACGCTCCGCGGTTCATCGCGGTGCGGATATTGCTCATGTCGCCATAGGCTGAAACGATGATGGTCGATTTCTTTTCCTCGGCCTCCTGCAATTTCTGCAACAGCGACAAACCGTCCATCCCGGGCATGTTGATGTCGGACACCACCATGTCCACGTCCGGGTGCTTCTCGATCGACTGCAGCGCCTCCAACCCGTCATGCGCAAACACGAACGCCACCGCGCCGTCGCGAATCTGCTTGCGGAATTTCTGCAAGACGAGAGCCTCCAGATCGGGCTCATCGTCGACGACGAGGATGGTCGCGGTCATGCAGCCTGCCCGAGCCTTGTATCGATCTCGTGGCGCACCAGCGAAAAATCGATCGGTTTGGTCAATAGTCCCACCGCGCCGCGCTCGATCGCCTTGCGGCGCGTTTCGGCGTCTCCATAGGCCGTGATCATGATGACGGGAACGTGCGGCCGCTCGGCGCGCACCCTCGGCAGCATTTC
Source organism: Bradyrhizobium sp. (assembly GCF_035570375.1). Classification (GTDB taxonomy): domain Bacteria; phylum Pseudomonadota; class Alphaproteobacteria; order Rhizobiales; family Xanthobacteraceae; genus Bradyrhizobium. The sequence continues at coordinate 25,148 of NZ_DATMLW010000269.1, forward strand.
CAGGCCGCTCATGCCGGGCATGTTGATGTCGGAAAGGATCAGGATCAGCGACGGATCCTTGATCCCGGCCGCGCGCACCAGCGCCTCATGCCCCGACGGCGCAAACTCGATCTTGAAGCGCTCGGCCTTCAGGTCACGCCGAAACTGCTGACGAAACAGCGCTTCGACATCCGGCTCGTCATCGACGACGAGTATATACACGCTCAATTTCGGCCTCCCCCCTGTGTCAGTGCCGCGGCCGCGCGTGGCAGCGTAATGATGAATTCGGTAAATGAACCTTGTTTTGTATCGACGTCGATCTTGCCGCCGTGTTGTTTCACAATGATGTCGTGGCTCATCGAGAGTCCAAGGCCGGTGCCCTCGCCGGCAGGTTTTGTGGTGAAGAACGGATTGAACATCTTTTCCTTTACTTCGGGCGGGATGCCGGTGCCGTTGTCGCGAATACGGATTTCGACCTTGTTGCCGCGGTCTTTCGTGGCCGCGCTGAGCGTCGGCTCGAAACCCTGCTCGGCCGTCTCCTTGCGCTTGGTCGCGGCATAAAAGCCGTTGGAAATCAGATTGAGAAACACCCGCGTGATCTCCTGCGGGTAAACATCGACCATGCCGGCCGCGGGATCGAGTTCGCGCTTGAGCGTGATGTTGAAGCCGGATTTTTCCGCCCGCGCACCGTGATAGGCAAGGTTGAGGCTCTCTTCGACGATCGCGTTGATATCGGCAGGCCGATGTTCGCCCGATCCCTCGCGCGAATGCAACAGCATGTTTTTCACGATCGAATCGGCGCGCTTGCCGTGCTGCACCACCTTTTCGAGATTACCCTTCAGCATGTTGGCAATCTCGCCGACCTCCTCACGCGCCTTGTCGTCGAGTCCCGTCGATTGCAGCACGTCATTCAGCTCGTCGATCAATTCGGCTGACAACGCCGAGAAATTGTTGACGAAGTTGAGCGGATTCTTGATCTCGTGCGCGATGCCTGCGGTGAGCTGGCCCAGCGAAGCAAGCTTTTCGGTCTGGATCAGGCGATCCTGCGCGGTGCGCAGTTCTTCCAGCGAGCTTGACAGCTCCTTCGTGCGCTCCTGCACCTGTTCGAACAGGCGAACGTTTTCGATCGCGATCACCGCCTGGTCGGCAAAGGTCTGGACAAGGTCGATCTGGCGCTGGCTGAACGGTCCGGGCACTGGCCTTCCCAACAGCAGCACGCCTTCGACCGAACCGCTGCGCATCAACGGCATGGCGAGCACCGCCCTGTAATCGCCGATCTGCGGGGCGTTGCCATAATTATATTCGGGATCAAGCTCCACGTTCGGGACGTGGACGGGCTTGCCGTCCGAGAAAACCCGTCCCGTGATCGTCTCGCGGCCGCGCTTGATCGGGTGGGCGTTCATGAAGTCGATGAAGGCCGTCGTGCAGCCCGATTCCGCCTGCAACCGCATCACCTCGCCGTCTCGCAGACAAATGATGCCGAGAGATGCACTGCACAGAGCCTTTGCCGAGTCGGTCAACGTGGTGAGCACGGATTTCAGGTCGAAGGCCGAACGGCTGATGACCTTGAGCACGTCGGCGGTTGCGGTCTGCTGCTGCAGCGACTCACTGAGATCATCGGTGCGCTCCCGCAGTTCACGGAGTAGCCGCGTATTTTCAATGGCGATCACGGCCTGGTTGGCGAAGTTTGCGACGAGGTCGATCTGCTTGTCTGTGAACGACTTCACTTCCTGCCGGTAAATCGTGATGGCGCCGACCAGCTCGTTCTCCCGCAGCATCGGCACGGCAACGATGGTGCGCGCTCCCGCCAGGTCGACATTCGCGCGACGAATCGGATCGCCCTCGACGTAGGCGCGATCCGCCTTGGCATCTTCAATTTGAACCACCTGCCTGGTTTTGATGAGACGTCCCATCAGATTGTGCGAAGCCGGATGAATCAACGGTTCGCGCCGGCGTAATTCGGCGAAAGCTTCGGGCGCATTGTGAAGTGCCACGCAGCGAGTCGCATCGCCCTCCATCAGCCACATGATGCCGAATTTGGCTCCGCAGATGCGGGTTGCATTCTCCAGCATCTTGTTGAACACCGGCTCCAGGTCGCCGGCTGACGAACTGATGGTCTCCAGCACTTCGGAGGTCGCGGTCTGCTGCTCGAGCGATTCCGTCAATTCGGCGGTCCGCTGCTCGACCTTGTTCTCGAGGTCGGCATAGGATTCCTGCAGGCGCGCGCCCATGTCGTTAAACTGATTGGCGAGACCTTCGAGTTCGTCGCCGGTTTTGATCGAAATGCGCTGGGCGAAATCGCCGCCGCCGATGCGTTCGGCGCCGACCCGCAGCGCCTGGATCGGGCCAACCATGCGGCGCGCCAAAAAGACCCCGGCGAGCACCGCAAATATCGACGCCGCCGCCAGCACGATGGCAAGGCGCTGCAGGGCGGCATAAAGCGAGGCATAGGCCTCTTCCACCGGCAGCTCGACGAACATGGTCCAGCCGAGCGGCGCGATCGGCGCCGACGCGGTCAGCACCTCCTGCCCCTGGATGTTCTTGGTGCCTTGCAGCGAGTCGGGGTTGTTGCCGGCACCGGCCTGGGCCGCCTGCACCTGCACCAGCTTCGACATGTCGGTGTTGCGCAGCACCAGGCTGATATCGGGATGGGCGATCAGCCGTCCGGCTGCGCCGACGACGTAGGCGTGGCCGCGTTCGCCGACCTTGATCTGCGACACCACGTCCCAGATCAGCTTCAGATTGACCTCGGCGATGCTCACGCCGGCGTCCTTGCGGGTGCCCGCCAGCGACAGCGTCATGTAAGGCTCCGACTCCCGCCGGAAATAGACCGGTCCGTAATAGACCTTGTGGGCGACGGCTTCGGTGAATTTCGCGTCCCTGGAGAGGTCGAGCCCGCTGTCGACGACGTCCATGGCGAGCCGCGATACCCTCAGCCGCTCCTTGCCGGTCGAATCGACCTGCGCCAGTTCGGTGATAGCCGGCACCTGCCGCAACAGTCGCAGGGCATCGAACCGGCGCTGCTCGATCGAACCCGCCGACCACGGCAACTGGGTGGTCCAGCCGAGCTGGCTTTCGATTTCCTTGATGAACTGACTGATCTTTGCCGCTGCCGCTTCGGCCTGCTCGTGCTGGATGCGGATCAGCGACGCCTTGTGCTCGCGGTAATAGAAGTAAACCTCGAACATTCCGTTCGACAGAAGCGCAATCGCAACCACCGCGACGAACAATGCGACATATTTGGTGAAAAGCCGGCTGCGGATCCTGGTCCCGGATGGGCTGGTTTCGGCCGGCTTGGCCGACGAGATGGCAGGCGCCGCGGACGGGCCCGGCAGCGCTCGGCCTGTGTCGGGGTGAACCGAAATGCTCATCCCGGCCTATTTAGCAAGAAGGCCGCGCCTTGTCTCTTGCTGCAGCGCGAGCGATTTCACCGGCTTTACCGCCGGCCGGCGCCCAACGGGCAGCTGGGCCGGGGGCAACCTGCCGATCCGATGCCCGGCTCGGAATCCGGAACTAGAGCGCCTTCGGCGCCAGGTCGAACTCCGCAATCTCTTTGGCGCGCTGGGATTCGGCGCCTGCGCGGTGATCGGTGGCGATCGCGACATAGACCGCGGGCAACACGAACAGCGTGAACAAGGTGCCGATGGTCATGCCGGCCACCACCACAAGACCGATCGAGAAGCGGCTGGCCGCGCCTGCACCGCTTGCCGTGAGAAGCGGCAGCAGGCCCGTGACCATCGCCGCCGTCGTCATCAGGATCGGGCGAAGCCGGACGCGGGCAGCCATTTCGATCGCCGAACGGCGATCGAGCCCCTCGTTGAGCTGCAGTTCGTTGGCGAACTCCACCATCAGAATGCCGTGCTTGCTGATCAGACCGACCAGCGTCAGCAAGCCGACCTGGGTGTAGATGTTCATGGTCGCAGCACCAAAGAACAGCGGGATCAACGCGCCCACGATGGCCATCGGCACGCTGATCATGATCACCAAGGGGTCGCGCAGGCTTTCGAACTGCGCCGCCAGCACCAGGAAGATGATGATCAGCGCGAAGCCGAAGGTGATCGCAAGCTGATTGCCCTCCTGCACATATTGCCGGGAATCGGCGAGATAGTCGTGGCTGAAACCGGCGGGAAGCTTTGCCGCTTCACCCTCAAGGAAGTCGACGGCCTGACCGACCGTCACGCCGGGCATCGGCACCGCCTGGAAGGTTGCGGAATTCAACTGATTATAGTGGGTGAGCGCGTTCGGGTCGGTCCCGGTCTCGATGGAGACCACGGTCGAGAGCGGGATCTGTTGGCCGGTCGGGGTCGACACGTAATAGAGGCCGAGCGCCTCGGGCGAGAGGCGGCTTTCGCGCGGCACCTGCGGGATAACCTGATACGAGCGCCCCTCGAGATTGAAGCGGTTGACGTAGTTTCCGCCCAGCATGGTCGCAAGCGCGTTGCCGACGTTGAGCATGGTCAGGCCAAGATCGCTCGCCTTGGCGCGGTCGACCTTGACCCGTACCACCGGCTGGTTGAAGTCGAGATCGCTGTCGCTGACGATGAACAACCCGCTCTTGCGCGCTGCATCCTTCAGCTTGGCCATTTGCTCAAAGACCTGCTGGAAGCTGCTGGTGGAGTTGATCACCATCTGGACCGGCAAGCCGCCCGGACCGCCGGGCAAGGGCGGCAGGTTGAAGGCAAAGGCGTTGACGCCTTCGATCTTGCTCAATTGCGCCTGCACCAGCGGCTTGAGCTTGATCGAGGAGCGCTCGCGCTCGTCCCAGGGCTTGAGCAGCATGCCGGAAATCCCGTTTTGCGGTCCGTTGATGCCGTTCAGGACGAAGCGCAGGTCGGTCTCCGGAAAACTCGCAAACTCCCTGTCGAGTTTCTCGCCGTAGAAATCCAGATAGTCGATGTTGGCGTATTTCGGCGCCTTGGTCACCGCGAACACGATGCCCTGGTCCTCTTCCGGCGCGAGCTCCTTGGCGGTGTGCATGTAGAGGAAGCCGACCAGGCCCAAAATCGTGATCGCAAACAGTCCCGTGATCGGGCGATAGTCGAGCGAGCGGTCGAGCAGCCGGCCATACCAGCGCGTCGTCGCGCCGAACACGCGGTTGACGAGCTTTCCAAACCGACCCTCTTCGGCGCTCTTGAGGAATACCGAGCACATCATCGGCGAAAGCGTGAGCGCGATCACCCCGGACACGATCACCGAGCCGGCAAGCGTAAAGGCGAATTCGCGGAACAACGAGCCGGTCAGGCCGCCAAGAAAGCCGATCGGCGCATACACCGCGGCAAGCGTGATGGTCATGGAGATGACGGGACTGACGATTTCACGCGCGCCTATCATCGCCGCTTGCACCGGGGGTTTGCCCTCTTCCAGATGCCGGTGGATGTTTTCGACCACCACAATGGCGTCGTCGACGACAAGGCCGATCGCAAGCACCATGGCCAGCAACGTCAACAGATTGAAGGAAAACCCGGCAATCAGCATCAAGCTGCAGACGCCGATCAGCGACAGCGGAATGGTCACCACCGGGATGATCACGGAACGGAACGAGGCCAGGAACAGGAAGATCACAGCGACCACGATCAGGACCGCTTCACCCAGCGTCTTCTCCACCTCGTCGATCGAGGATTGAATGAACTTGGTGGAGTCATAGGCCACCTTCATCTTCATCGAAGGCGGCAGGTTGCGTTCGATCTCGGGAAACAGTGCACGGACGCCCTTCACCAGCGTGAGCGGGTTGCCTTGCGGAGTTGCCTGCACGCCGATGAAGATCGCGTGCTCGCCGTTGAAGGCGACACTGGCGTCCGAGCTCTGCGCCGCGAGCTCGACGGTTGCGATATCCTCGATCCGGACAAAGCCGCCGTCCTTGGACTTGACGATCATCCGCTTGAACTGATCGAGATTCTGCAGATCGGTATTGGCCGACACGTTCGAGACGATGAAGAAGCCCTTCGACTGGCCCGCCGCCGCCTGGAAATTATTGGCCGCGATCGCCGCGTTAACGTCCGCCGGCGAGACGTTGCGCCCCGCCATGCGCACCGGATCGAGCCACACCCGCATCGCAAAGGTCTGGCCGCCCAGAATGTCGGCCGAAGCCACGCCGTCGACGGTCGAGAGCACCGGCTGCACCACGCGCGTCAGGTAGTCCGAGATCGCCGACCCCGACAGCACCTCGCTGGAGAAGCCGAGATACATCACGGCGGTGGTCTGGCCGGTCGTCTTGGTGACGATCGGGTCGTTCGATTCCTTCGGTATGAGGTATTTGACCGAGTTCACCTTGGCCAGAACTTCGGTCAGGGCCTGGTTCGGATCGAAATTCAGCTTGATATAGACCTGGATGGTGCTGGTTCCCAGCACCGAAGACGAAGTCATATAGTCGACGCCTTCGGCAGACGCCACCGCCTGCTCGATCGGCGTGGTGATGAAGCCCTGGATCAGGTCGGCCGACGCGCCCGGATAGACGGTGGTAATGTTCACGACCGTATTGGACAGTTTCGGATATTGCCGGATCGGCAGCACCATCGCCGCGCGAAGGCCGATCAGAAGGATCAGCAGGCTGACGACCACCGACAACACCGGCCGCTTGATGAAAAGATCAGTGCAGACCATCGCGATGCGCCTTCGGTTATCTCATGGTCCGATCGAAATCGGACCACGATCGAATTTCCTTGACTTGAGCCAGTTCTCTACAGGGAAAAGCCGGTTCCCGGCTTTTGCCGTCCTTGCCTCAATAGCGCGGCGGGTTCGCCGGAACCGGCGGCGCCGCGTCCGTTGAAATCGCCACGGCCGCTCCCGATTGCAGCTTGAGCTGGCCGACCGCAACCACGCGATCGCCGTCCTTCAGGCCGCTGAGGATTTCGGCGCGCCCCTGGACCCGGTTGCCGGTCCGCACGAAGGTGCGCACCGCCGTCAGGCTGGTCTTGCCGTTATCCTCCTTTTTCTCGGTGATGAGGAATAGCGAGTCGCCATAAAGCGTATAGTCGACAGCGGTTTCGGGCACGGTGACGACCGGCGGCTTGTCGGGCAGCACCACGGTGATGGTGGCGAACATGCCCGGCTTGAGGATCTTGTCGGGGTTGTCGAGGGTTGCCTGGACGCGGATGTTGCGCGTATCGGCTGCAATCTGCGGCTCGATCGCAGTGATCTTGCCCTCGAAGGTTCGGCCCGGATAGGCATCGACCGCAACCCGCACGGTCTGTCCGACCTGCAGTGCCGCGCTGCCCTTTTCCGGCACCGTGAAGTTCGCATACAGCACCGACAGATCGGTCAGCGTCACGATCTGGGTGCCGGCGGTGAGGTACTGGCCGACCTCGACATGGCGGACGCCGAGTTCGCCGTCGAACGGCGCGCGCACCAGCTTCTGCGAGATGATCGCCTCGGTCTTGGCGATGCCCGCATTGGCCTGGTCATAGGTGGCCTGCGCGGCATCGACGGTAGACTGCGGCCCGAACTGGCGCGCGGCGAGCTGCTTGGCGCGGTCGAGCGCCAGCGACGCGCCGGTCGCCTGCGCCTTGTAGTTGGCTAGATCGCCCTGCTCGGGGCCATCGAACAGCTGCACCAGCGGGCTTCCGGCCTTCACCGAAGCGCCAGCGGTGAACTTGATCTCGGTGACTCGCCCCGGGACGTCAGGGACGACATTCACCTGATGCACGGCGGCGAGATCGCCGACTGCCGTCAGCAGGTTCGGAACCACCTCGGATCTGGCTTGCGCAACGGTCACGGTCGCCGGTGGCGGCTTGTTGTTGGCGAAGAACTGCGCGATCATCTTGCTGCGGAAGGCATTGAAGCCGACCAGCGCACTTACCAGCAGCGCGAGCAGCGATCCGACAATGACGAACCAGCGCACCATCCGCACGGGGCGGGTGCGCACCTTCTCGCCGACGGGCCGGCCCGAGATCTTGCTTTCGGTCACAATGTTCATGTCATGCACTTTCTGAAATGGCTGGCTGTCCCGTATCCCGCGACATTTCGCGGTCCAGATGAGTGGCAATCGCGGTCTCGTTGAGACCAATTCCGCGCAGTATGAATTGACAAAGCTGCCGTTCGAGATCGGTGGCCTCGCCATAGGAAAGACACGGGGTGGTCGGCATTCGTGTCAGGCTCGACATCAACACGGTGTGATGGGCGAACCAGAACAGGTTCATCGGTTCGCCTCCGATTGCGCTCGCATCCCCCGCCTCGACCGCGCGCTGCAGCGATCGGGTGAACGCATTTCCGATCAGGCTGCCGATCTTCTGATAGATCAGGCGGGCGAATTCGCCGTCGTCGAGATGGCTCGACAGCATCAGGCGGAGACGCTGGGCCTCCTCCTGATCGGGCGTTTCCGCCACCGCCTGGAAATGGCGGACCATTTCGCGGATCAGGACGACGAGTGTCTGGGTCGATGGCTCGAGCTCGAGCAAGCGATGCAGTGCCGGATCGGCCTCGCATTCTTCGGCAAGGATTTCCGCATACAGCGCCGATTTGCTCGGGAAATGCTTGAACAGCAGCCCTTCGGAAATCGAAGCAGCCGCCGCGACGCTTTTGGTCGTGGTGCCGGCAAAGCCGTGGCGGGCAAAGCAGCGCTTTGCCGCCCCCAGGATGAGTTGCCGCCTCAGATCGCCGGTCATACGTAGAGTGCTCATCTTGTAAGTAAGCACTCACCTTCGGTAAAAGTCAAGCAGTTTGCTGCGGCGCAACCAAATCGAAATGACGGCCGCAATTGGGCCGATCCTTCAGGCGGGAAGCCGCCGCCCCCGAAGCAGGAGAGTGCGAACAGGCTTCCCAGCACGATATGAATGACCACGCCCGGCAAGACGGGCGCTGCCCGGCTTGAAGATCGGGTTCGCTCGTCCGGCGTATGCCAGACGAGCCTTGAACCAACCGTTATTCGACGAAGCCGACGCCGCGGAACACTGTGCCGTAGACTGGCCCCGCAACCGTCATGAACGACTCGTTTTCGACCTGGCTCAATTGCGTCGCTGCGATCTGATCGGTGATTTCCACCACTTTGTTGGGATCGGCACCGTTATCGCCTGAGGCGCTCGAGGTCGAGGTCGTGGCCCAGAGCGTCACGGTGCCGTCGCGGTTGATCCGGCCGGTCAGATTGCGCAGACCAATCGTGGTTATAGCTGGCCACGGGCCATCGGAACCGGTCACATTAACATCGACGACGCCAATCAGTCCCTTCGTCAGCACGTATTGGAGATGCCAAGAGCCGTCGCTGCCGAGAATCCACTTCTGCAGCCCCGCGTTCGACGTTACGTCCAAATTGTTCCCGGTGCCCTCGACGCTGACATACATGGTCGTCGGATTGGCGAAAAATACGGCGAACGGCGTGAAATTTCCACCAGTTGCTTTCGCGGAATCATTCGGAAAACCTGGCACGATATCAATGGTCGAGGACGCAGCGTCGACCAATGTTGGCAGCGAATTCGGCGCCCGGACGGTATAGACCGTATCGATGCCGTTACTGCCGCTACCTTTCGTAAAATAGAGCGCGCCGCCGAATTCCGTAATGCCGCGATAGTTGTTGTCCTTGCCCGGCTTATCGGGTTTTGCGTTAGGGAAAGTGAGTTGGATCAACGGGTCGACTTCGGCTGAAGTGGCCGATGCGATCGTCGCGTTAACCACCGATGAACCGATCGGATTGACAACTTCGAGGCCTGTTGTCTCGGTGACGTCCGGGTTCGTGCCATTGCCTGCCCCGAAGCTCGCTGCATTGCCATTGTTAGCGTTGCCGACCACGTAGTACAGACCATTCGACCCTAACAAGGCAGACCGGCCATTATTGCCGCCGTAATCGTTGGTCGGCGTGTAGGCGATGCTGCCCTTCTCATCGACCGAGACGATGGTGCGGCGAAAGGCGTAGCTATTCCCAAAGGCGAAGGTCACCGGGTTTGTCGAATCCTGTCCCGGCACAGCATCGGAATTCGATACATCGAGCAATCCGACGCCCACTGCGGGCGGGTTTAGCCCATTGGCTGGTGCGGCGCCCGCATAGCCGACAAATACGACCCTGACTGTCGGCCAGTTGTTGAGCACATGGAGGCCAAGCTCGGATTTGGACGAAAAGCTGGTAACGACTTGATCGGTCGGCACCTGCATCGTGCGGAAGACCTTGCCGTTGCTCAAGTCGACATCGGTCAGCTGGATGGCCGACGTCACGCCGAAGCTGCCATCGACCGATGCATTGTTCCAAACATTGACATAGTCGTTGCCCGCGACTGCCTGGGTGGTCGCCGTCGCCTTGTTCGGCAGCGTCGTACCGACCTTGAGCGTGGCGACAGGTCCTCGCGTTTTGTCGTAAGTGCTGCTGCTGATGAGCAGCGAGCCGTGCTTCAAGAATTGCTGATCCGCGCTGGCAGGCGTTGGATCGGCAAGACCGAACAGCGCAGCGCCAAGAACTGTACTTCCGGACAAAAGTGCTGGGGCTAGCGCCGCGCGGTGCGCGGCGTTGCTGAAAACATTCATCATCGTGATTCCTCTGAAGGGAGTTGGAAGCGCCGTGCACGGTATGATCCGACCGTGACAGGTTGATTACGCGAAGGTAAAAGGCAGACCTCTGGTCAAAGAGGCTTGTGCGCAACACCGGGAGGCTTCCCTCCGACTCGGCGCGCTCGCCGCGACGCATTGGCGGTCGTACGGTCAGATCATCCGGCCGAGGTCCGCGTCCAGGCTGAACAATCAGCGATGCTTCTGGTTGGCGAGGGATGAACCTACTCCCTAGATCGGAGCGAATCCGAGCGCGCCGCGGATCCGTGTCACGACGAAGCTGCCGTCACGGCTTGCAAGCACGCGCTCCAGATTGGCGCTGTCGATCTTGATGCTGACAAAGCGCGGACCTGCCGAAACGTCCCGCATCGAGGGCGCAAACGCCCTTATCTCGGCCATGGTGGCGATGCTGCGCGCGTCCGATATGCCGCACGCTTTGGCGACGCCAAATCACTGAGATGGTTACCAGTGATCCATGCTGTAGCTGATCCGACAACTAATGCTGTTGGATTTTGGAAGCTAACGCAAGCCGGCGCGACGAAAGCCGTCCAGATAGCAAACGCGGTCCTCTTCGTACTTGAACGGCATCTCGTTGGAGATCCACTCAAGTGATATGTCCGGCTGCACGCGCCGCAATTCTTTCAGCGCTGCGCTTGCAACGTCATCGAATCCGCCCGCCGCGGCCGCCGCGGTTAGCACCCGATGTGCACCGACAAAGTCGGCACGATGCCGCAACGCTTCCCGGGACAGGCGCATCGCTTCTTCGTAGTTGCGCCCGACGAATTGCGAATAGGCGGCAACGCCGCAATAGATCGCGGCGAACGGATCGCGTGGGCTGAGCCGGAGCGCATGCCGCGCGGCACGGTCACCCTCTCCCCATCGCCCGCAATAGGTCAGCGCGACCCCGTAATATCCCCTGGCCGGGGAAAAGTTGGGATTTAGTCCGAGCGCGAGCTCGAATTCAGCGAGCGAATCCTCGAACCGGCGATTGAACAGGTAGACGCTCGCAAGCGCGTAGTGGGCCCAGGCGTCCTCGCTATCGGCGCGGATCGCCGCCAGCGCCGCCCGTTCGGCGACCGGTACCGCTTTCACCATCGCTTCCCAGCCCATGTGGGCGCTGAAAGTATGGCAGGCGGCAAGCACGCCGAGCGCTTGACCGTAGTTTGGGTCGATATTGATGGCTTTCTCCAGAAGCGCCTGGGCAACCATGTTGTCCTGCCGTGTCACGCGCCAGTAGTGAGACAACGCGCGCATCACAAGATCCCAGGCGTCCAAGCTGTCCGGCGGCTTGCGCTGGGCCCGGAAGTTTTCAGCCGCATAGAGTTGCGGTTCTATAGCGGCGACGATCGCCTGAGCGATTTCGTCCTGCACGGCAAACACATCAGCGAGACTTCTGTCGTAGCGCTCTGCCCAAATATGACTCCCGGTGGTCACATCGTTCAACTGGACCGCGATCCGTACACGATCGCCGTTCTTGCGAACGCTGCCTTCGACGACATAGCCGACACCAAGTTCTTCGCCTATCTGCTTCAGGTGAAACGATTGTCCCTTGTATGCAAATGAAGAGTTGCGCGCGATCACGTAAAACCAGCGCAGCTTCGAAAGCGCTGTGATGACATCCTCGCTGACGCCATCTGAAAAATATTCTTGTTCGGGCTCTTCGCTCATATTCGTGAACGGCAACACCGTGATGGCGGGCCGATCGAGAGACGAGAGATTGTCCTTGCTTGAGAGATTTGCCGAACCTTCGCCAAGCTTCATCTCGGGCTGGCTCTCACGCACATCGGCGACAAAGCGAAACCCCTTACGCGAGATGGTGCGGACCAAGCGCTGATCCCTACCGCTGTCGCCAACGGCCTTACGAGCCGCGTTGATCCTGCTGGTCAGCGTCGACTCCGATACGATTCGTCCTTGCCAGATCTTGTCGAAAAGGTCGTCCTTGCTGACGACACGGTCGCGATTTTCTACCAAATACTGCAACAGATTGAACACCTGCGGTTCAATCGGCACGCCCTCGCCGCCACAGCTCAACTCCTGTCGGCTAGTGTCAAGTACATGATTTGAAAATATAAATTGCACATTAAAAATCCTGGGCCCCGAAGACCCTCAAGAAACAATCAAGTCTGTCTCAGGGCAAAATCAAGTAGCCCTCAGAGCTTTTAGGTCAGAGCCGGCTCACTTTGGGTTCACCGGTCGGATCACCCATGACCGGGTCGCATATCTCGAAGGGAGACGGAACCATGGAAGCCACAACGACACCTGCAAGACAACCCGGCAACTCCAAAATCACCGCGACAACCGATCTGGCCGCCCTGAAAATTCGGCAGCAAGCTGCCTGGTCGTCGGGCAATTATGCGGTCGTCGGCACGACCCTGCAAATTGTCGGGGAAGAACTTTGCGAGGCGCTCGATCTGAGCTCCGGCTCAAAGGTACTCGATGTGGCCGCCGGAAACGGCATGGTTAGCCTGGCGGCGGCTCGCAGATGGTGCGAGGTCACTTCAACCGATTATGTGCCGGCTTTGCTTGAATGCGGGCGGGCGCGCGCGTCCGCGGAAGGTCTGTCAATCGATTTCATTGAAGCAGATGCCGAAAGTCTGCCCTTTGCAACCGCCGCTTTCGACACGGTCGTGTCTACATTCGGCGTGATGTTCACACCCAACCAGAACCAGGCGGCCGCAGAGCTGCTACGGGTGTGCAAATCCGGCGGCAAGATTGGTCTTGCCAACTGGACGCCCGAAGGGTTCATCGGACAGGTCTTCAAGACGCTCGGTAAATACTTGCCGCCTCCGGCTGGCGCCAAATCGCCGGCGCTCTGGGGGACCCGCACGCGCCTCAACGAAATGTTCGAAGCCGACGCCAGTTCGATCAAAGTCGAGCCGCGCCTGTTCAACTTCCGTTATCGATCGCCCGAGCATTTTTTGGACGTCTTCAAGACCTTCTACGGCCCGGTATTGAAGGCGTTCGCAGCACTGGATGTGCCGAGCCAGGAAAATCTCGGGAACGATCTGCACGCGCTTATCGTGCGCATGAATAGAGCCGGCGACGGCACCATGGTGGTGCCGAGCGAATATCTGGAGGTCGTGATCACCAAGCGGTGAAACGCTCCTTATCAGCTCCCTCACTTTCACCGCCGGAGAACTCTAATGGGCAGACTAATCAGGAACGATACGACGATAACTTCTACTCAAGCCGCTACTGAATCAGGCTTCACCAGCTCCGTGATAGCGCTCCATTGCTCGCTGAGCTCGGGCCATCAATGGAGCCGTCTTGCCGAGGAACTTACAGGCAAGCATCAGGTCATCACGCCGGATATTTCCGGTTATGGAAATAATGATGTGGGGCGATTCTTGCTGCCGACCACCATGGCGGAGGAAGTAGATTTGCTGAGCGATCGCCTTGGCGAAGCTATAGGGCCCATACACCTTGTCGGGCATTCCTACGGCGGCGCGCTCGCATTCAAGATTGCGACTGACTCGCCGTTGGCGAGTCGCGTTCGTAGCTTGACACTGATTGAACCGGTGTTGCCGACGATCTTGATGGGGAGCGAATCGGATAGACGGTTGTACGAGCAATTTGTTTGTTTGGCGCAAGCAGTTTGCAAAGATCTTTGGAAAGGGTCGTCTTCGGAGGCCATCGAAAAATTCCACGTATTCTGGCGCGGATCCGGGCCCACAGAGCAACTTTCGTCGAAAGCGCTCGTACGTATGATAGGGCGTGCGGAAAAACTTGCTTATGAATTCTGGGCAATTCTCGGCGAACGAAATGTAACGGTGGCGGCGGCTGCGATCCGCGTGCCGACGTTGCTGGTGTCCGGCGGATTATCTCCCTACTTCACCCAGCGGGTGGTCGGGCGACTTGCATCCACGATCCCCGGCGCCGAGACCAAGCATCTGCCGGCAGCCGGTCATATGCTGCCTATTTCACATGCCGCCATGATCAACCCCGACATAGCGCGGCACATCGCACGCGCTGACGAATTCGCCAGCCTTTCATTGGCGCTCGAAGGGTTCCCAACCCAAACTCAAGCTTCAGTAAAATGCTGAAACCAGCCGAGCGGGTGACGTTTACGGGCCCGCAGAGACACCCGCTCGTCGCCGCGTCGGCAATAACATGCAACGGTTCTGTGACTCAGCAGCTCTTCGCCTGTTGGCGAAAATTCTTGCATGATGACGCGACAACCTTCCCTAGATCGGGGCGAACCCGAGCGCGCCGCGGATCCGCGTCACGATGAAGCTGCCGTCACGGCTTGCGAGCACGCGCTCCAGATTGGCGCTGTCGATCTTGATGCTGACAAAGCGCGGACCGGCCGAAACGTCCTGCATCGAGGGCGCAAACGCCTCGATCTCGGCCATGGTGGCGATGCTGCGCGCATCCGATATGCCGCACGCTTTGGCGACGCCGACGAGGTCGGTATTCGCTCCGGTATGGCTCGCCTGCCCGCCGGTCTCGCCATAGACCTCGTTATCGAGCACGATGATGGTGAGATTGCCGGGCTTTTGCAGGCCGACGGTGGCAAGGCTTCCCATCCCCATCAGCATCTCGCCATCGCCCGTGATCACCACTACCGGCAGCGCTGGTTGGGCCAGCGCGACGCCTAGCGCGATCATGACGGCGCCGCCCATGCCGCCCCACAGATAGAAATTGAGGTCATGGTCGCCGGCGGCGGCGATATCGTAAGTCGACGCGCCGAGGCCGCCGACGACGATGGCATCCTTGCGTCCCTTCAAGAGGGCCGAGACGACGCTTCGCCGTTCGAGAAAATTGGCTTTGCTCATTTCGTGAAGACCTTTGCGCCGATCAGGCGCTGCGACAACAGGACGGCGGTCGGCGTGCAGGCGTTGTAGGCCTGTCCGGCGCCCGCCTCGACCACCTCGCGCACCTCGCTTCCGTGCGACGCCCGCAGCACCTTGATACCGGCCAATTCCAGCACACCGGCCGTGGCCGATCCCATCGGCACCTGCCAGGGATTGAATTCGCCCCACTCGCCGCGCATGGTCACCAGGGTCAGAAATGGAAAGCGGAAGATTTGCGTCAGCGAAAACATGTTCACGCAATTGCCGACGCCGCTCGACTGCATCAGCAGCACGCCACGCTGGCCGCCGGCCCAAGCGCCGGCCAACAGCGCGATGCCCTCCTCTTCGGTCGTCAGCGGCACCGCGCGCATCGACGGTTCGCCCAGCACGCGTTCGATCAGCTGCGAGTGCCCGGCATCCGGCACGTAAGGAACCTGCCGGACATCGAAACGCTGCAAAACCGAAAAAATATCCTCCGGCCAGGAGGCAATGCCATCGGCCGCTTCGTCGGAGGAAGCGTTACGGGTGTGCATTCTTTTGTGTCCGTTCGATCGGCAGGGCTATCATTGCAGGAGATTGTAAAGCGGGCCATTCTTTGCGGAAGAGCGAAAACGGCATAGCTCCTAACATTGCCGGAAGTACGCGCCAAGATGGGATGCCAACGTCGGACAAGACGACCGGAGAACTGGCAGCATGAACGAACGGGAGCTCGCGGCCAATTTCGATATCGAGAAGCTCTCGGGCGAATTTTATGCCGATCCCTACCCGACCTACCGCGCGCTGCGCGAGCACGAGCCGGTCAAGCGCATGGCGGGCGGTTCCTGGTTTCTGACGCGCTACGACGATCTGGTGAGCGTCTACAAGAACACGAAACTGTTCAGCTCGGACAAGAAAAAGGAATTTTTTCCGAAATACGGCGCCTCGCTGCTCTACGAACACCACACCACGAGCCTTGTCTTCAACGACCCGCCCGCGCATACCAGCGTGCGGCGCCTGATCATGGGCGCGCTGTCGCCGCGCGCGATTTCGGAAATGGAAGGCGACCTGATCGCGCTTGTCGACCGCCTGCTGGCAAAACTCGCCGGAAAGGGCGACGTCGATCTGATCGAAGACTATGCGGCCGCGATCCCGATCGAGGTGATCGGCAATCTGCTCGGCGTGCCGCGCGAGGAACGTGAACCGCTGCGCGGCTGGTCGCTCGCGATTCTCGGCGCGCTCGAGCCCGTGATCGGGGCGGAAGCCTTTGCACGCGGCAATACCGCGGTGAGAGATTTTCTGAAATATCTGGAAACGCTCGTGGCGCGGCGCCGCGCGAGACCCGGCAATCCCGAGCGTGACGTGCTCACGCGGCTCATCCAGGGCGAGGACAATGGCGAGCGGCTGAGCGAGAAGGAGCTTCTGCACAACTGCATTTTCCTGCTCAATGCCGGACATGAAACGACCACCAACCTGATCGGCAATGGCTTGGTGGCGCTGTCGCAAAATCCTGACCAGAAGAAACGGCTGATCGGAAATCCTGCCCTGATCAAAACGGCGGTCGAGGAAATCCTGAGATTTGAAAGTTCGAACCAGTTCGGCAATCGCATGACCACGGAGCGGGTCGAACTCGGCGGCGTAACTCTGGAACAAGGCACTTCCGTCACGCTCTGCATCGGGGCGGCCAACCGCGACCCCCGGCAATTTTCCGATCCCGAAAATTTCGACATCACCCGCAGCCCCAACCGGCACCTGGCGTTCGGCACCGGTGCGCATCAATGCGCCGGCATGGCATTGGCGCGGCTCGAAGGCACGATCGCGATCGCGCGGTTTGTCGAAAAATATCCGGCCTATGCGTTGAAGGGCGCACCGTTACGCGGCGGTCGCGCCCGCTTCCGCGGATTTCTGAGCGTGCCATGCGCGATTGCATGAGACACATCGATCGCGGTTGAATTGACAGGTCGGCAGAAGCGGGCGAGGATTTTTTCTTCAAACGATAGAGAAGAAAAGAGCCTGGGATGAAACATTCAACCAAAATCTCCGCGCTGTTGTCGTTGATGATGGCAGGTCTTTTGGCTGCCCCGACGCGGGCCGATGAATCCGGCCTGTTCAAGCAGAGCAATATCCTTGACCTTCTGCTCAAGCAGACCGGCGTCTACGACAGATCCAAAACCGGCAAGTCGCCGGATTTTGTCGTCGATCCCGCCTGGCCGCGGCCGCTGCCGCACAACTGGCTGCTCGGGCAGATCGGCGGGCTCTATGTTGATAATCATGATCATGTCTGGGTCTACAACCGGCCGCGCACACTCAACGATGACGAAGTCGGGCTCGAAGGCGCGATAGAAGGCGCGACCGATGCCAAGGGCCAACCCCTCAACGGCCTTGGCTTCGTGCGTGCCAACGGGTTTGGCGCCGACTGCTGCCGCGCCGCTCCTTCGGTCCTGGAGTTCGACGCCGACGGCACGTTGCTGCGCGCCTGGGGCGGGCCATCGGATCGCGGCTTTATCGGCGGCAAATGCAGAGGCGAAGACGGTTGCATCTGGCCGAACGTCGAGCACGGCTTACATCGACCAGAAGGACAATGTCTGGATCGCCGGCAATGGCCCTGCGGCCAAGCCGGGGGAGAAGGAAATTCCCTGGACCACCAACAAAGCCGGCGGAGATGGCTTCATCTTGAAATTCGACATGAACGGCAATTTCAAGATGCGGATCGGCGGCACGCCCAGCGCCCCCGACAGCAACAGCAGGGATGGCGGCGCGAACGGCACGCCGCTGCTTTACCGCCCCGCGGACATGGTGGTCGATCCCAAGACCAATCGTCTCTATGTCGCGGACGGATACGCCAACCGGCGTGTCCTGATCGTCGATGCCGATACCGGCAAATATATCGGTCATTTCGGCGCTTATGGAAGCAATCCGATCGACGATGCCGCAGCCGCCGCGGCCGGTACCTGGCCGCAGGATTCCGCCAAGGGCATCAAGAAGCCCGCGTTCTTCCGCAATCCGGTGCACTGCGTGAAGATCGCCGATGACGGCAGGATTTACGTCTGCGACCGCGGCAATGACCGCATTCAGGTGTTCGACGGCAAGGATGCCTCGCTTGGAAAAGAGTGCAGCAATCCGAACGGCGAGGCCGGCAAATGCGGCTTCCTCACCGAGCGCTTTGTCAGCGCCAACACCTATACCCAGCCCGTGATGCCGGGAACGGCCGTGTCGATGAACTTCTCGCCGGACAAGACGCAAACCTGCCTCTATATCGGCGACAACACCAACCAGACGATCTACATCCTCAATCGCGACAATTTGGAGCAGCTCGGCCGGCTCGGACATGGCGGGCGGATGGCCGGCGATTTCCACTGGCTGCATCAGGTCAGCCTGGACAGCCAAGGCAACATCTACACCGGCGAAGTCGATACCGGAAAGCGGGTGCAGAAATTCCTCCGCTTCGGCGCCAATGGCTGCAACGGAACCGGATCGGCCATGATCGGCGGCGAGGCGGCGGACAGGAAGTAAAAAATCGGATCAACAGGTGACGCACCGATATCGAAGGCCGCTTTGGTCCCAAAGCGGCGCGGACCGGCGTGTTCCTGTGCTCGAACAGAACCGCTGTCGACGTCGAAGTGCTGATTTGTCGTTGGTCTCGCCGCCAAAAAACGTCCGGCGGCTCACGCCCCGCAGCTAAGAAGCGATAGTTCGCGAGACGAACCAGTAGCTACCCAAGACCACAATCGCAAACGAGACAGCGTGAACAAGAACCGGGCTGCGGACCGGTTTCGATGCTCCCGAGATCTGCCAGCGGTCAATGGCCGAAAGCAAGGCAAAGGCGGCCGCGACAATGAGGACCTGTCCGATCTCTACCCCACAGTTGAACGCGGCCAGCGCCGTTACGAGTTTCGCCCTGGGAAGACCAAGCTCCTCCAATGCACTCGCAAAACCGAAGCCGTGAAGCAGACCGAATAAAAACGTTTCGCGCCACCGCTTGCTGACTTCCCGCGTCGTGAAATTTTCAACCGCAACGTAAACGATTGAGGCTGCGATCGCCGGTTCAATGATCGCACTTGGAATCCGCACGAGATCGAGCGCGGCGAGCGACAAGGTTATCGAATGAGCAATCGTGAATGCCGTCACCGCCTTGACCACAGGCCAGAGCCTGTTTGCCCACAAGATGATCGCGATGAGGAATGCGATGTGATCATATCCAAGAAATATGTGCTCGACACCCGCTGCGAGGAAATGCGTTGCCACCTGAAAATTGGAGTGCGCGGCGCCCGATAGGGCCAACTCGGGCGTATTCCTGTCCAGGGCGAAATCCCGTTTGCCGCCTTCAATCGTTACCGACGCGAGATGCTGCGCCAAAGGATCGATATCCCGAAACAGGCTCAGGCGATAACGAAGCTCGCCGTCATTGGGGCAGGTCCACACAAGCTTTATCGTGACATGCGTGTCTGCCGCCAACGCCTTTCCATCGTCTGGTTCGCAGGGAACGCCATCCGAAAACACCCCGACGTGGCCACGCACGTAGCCAAGCAGCGCGGGCGTCATAACGGCAAGGGCGACCGCATTGACCGAGCCCGATCCTGCTTCCGAAATCCTGACGCCTGCTGCCTTTTCGTAGTCGCGTGCCAGGGCATTGATCTCGACCGCAACAACGCGGCCATTGACCGATATCTCGGATGAGCTGACACCTGCGTCATGCGCATATGCGGGCACGGCGGCCAGCAGGACCAATAAAAATCGCAAGACAAATTGGCCTGAAAACCTGCTGGTCCGCTGCCCATGACCGGCAGTCTTCAGCGGTTCACTGAAAGCAGCTCTCATCGCTGCGCCTGTTCAAGCCCTTGTAGGATCACACTTGCCGAAGCGGCGCGCATGCTGTCCGGATAAGTCTCGGCAAAGGTCCTCAGGGCAGCACGTGCCTTGGGCTCGACAGTCGACGGATTTCCGGCTTTGCCAGCAAGCTTGACTTCCCGCGCGAGGTCGACGGCATGGATGAAAGCGGCCTCTTCTCTTTCATCGGGGTCCTCGAGCAGGGGGACTAACGCCTCGGCCTCGGAGCTCTCTTGTTCGATAGCAGAAATATCGGCGCGCAGAGGTTTGAATGGATCAAGCGCAAAGCTCTCGTAAAAGCGCGCCTTCACGAGCGCAAAGCGCGCTCGCGGCACATAAGAGGCGGCAGGCGCAAGACGGATGGCCGCCTCCAACTGCTGCCTGGGAAGCAGGTAGCGCTTGAGCGCCTTCTCGAAATGAGGGGCCAAATCGCGCTGGGAGAGCCCTTTAAGCAGAATCTGTCCGTTCAGCGTTAACTCCCCGCCATGTGCCGCCATATCACGATTGAGAAGATCAGTTGCTTCGATCAGGGCTTCGCCGAGCGAAAACAGCATCTCGCCCTCGCTCGCGCGGCCGGACGCCTTTCTCGCGCGATCTGCAGCCGAATCGGCAACTGCAACCAGCTTGTTCGCCCTATCCAGATCGATGATCTCGTGAGCCAATGCGCCGGTGATGGCAGCTGCAAGAAAGGGCCCGGCCAGCAATCGAGCAACAGCGCCCCTGCTCATCGCCATCACGGAATTGGCCGAAATCAGTTTGTTCGCGGGCCGGCGCCAAAGCCCGTACACCGATCCGCTATTCATCCGGGATATTTTCGCCTGCGAAGAAAGCGCGCGCGCCGGGATGCGTGGGCACCACGCCGTGCGAGGCGGCAACGGTCGCGGCGAGCCTGTCCTGATGTTCCGAAAGAGTCTTCGCTATGACGTAAGCGTGCCTCGCACGAAGATCCGGGCGACATACCATTTGATGAGTCCCAAATGAGACAATCGCTCGTATCGGGCCGCCCGTGATATCCTCGAATGGAGTTTCACCGAGAAAAAGCGCCTTCGCCCCTTCCGTTGATATCACCGCAAGATCCTGTTGATCGGTTGCAATCAGCACCCCTATTCGTCTGGTATCGGCCGCCCTGACCAGCAGCGCACGCGACTCCGGAAGAAACTGCGCGAGCGTGTCAGTGGAGGCTTTGGTGAGGGCCAGCCCTCTCTCGTCACCCCGCTCTCCAACTATGATCAGATGATAGCGCCGGTAAACCGGCCACATGCGGTCCGGATTGAGATCCGTGCGTTGCAGAGCCTGAGCACCTTTTGTCGGCCGCGGCGCCCCGCCAAACGGGAATGCCCGCGCTTCCGGAATAAAAAGCGTGGCTGAGGCGCTCACAAGGCCCGCGAGAATCGACCGCCGTTCGGCTGAGAAAGCGCAGGCGGGCGTGAGGGCCCGCCTGCAAAGCTTGTTCGTCATTTTTGTTCGGACTGGAACACGTCACGATTCAGGATTGCCGTCACACCAAGGTTCGGGACGTCCACAAGCTGGGCGATGTTGAGGTCGACGGCAACACTTGTAAGGACGTAAGCCTGCTCGCGCGTGAGTCCTTTCGTCGTTACCAGGAAATCGATCATGTTCAGCGTCGCATTGCGAGCGGCCAGGCTCACATCCTCAGAGAGGTTTGCCAGAGGCGCAATTTTTTGCCCACCGAGATAGGTCGAGAACGGGGGAAGCTGACCTTCAGGTTTAAGAGGAAGCCCGGAGACGGCATAGAAGCTGGACGGCGCAAGCTTCTTGAGCTGACCTTCGCTGCCTTCGAAGTGCATCGTTGAAAGCAGCGAGGCCATTCCGGGGAGAACTTTGGCCCGCATCGTCACCTTCGCGCCCATTTCGATTGCAGTGCCGCAAACCTCACCGCCACCCTGGGCATAGTGGACGTCACCGGCAAAAAGCCCGCATCCGTCGATAAAGCAAGGAAACAGCAAAGTCGTTCCGACAACGGTCTCCTTGGTGTCAAGATTGCCGCCGTTCTCGCGCGGGGGGACGGTGCGGACGCACTCATCCTTTCCAGGTCCGTTGGCGCCGCAAAGATCGGCAGGAAGGGCGTCCACAGGTTGCGGCGTGAGCGCAGCGCCCCCGGCGTCGGCAAGCGCCTTCTCGCGCTTGATCCATTTTTCGAGTTCGGGCCTGCCCGGCAGGACACCAACCGTCCCCATAAACGCGTTCATCGGCACGGATATGCCCGGCAGGTCTTTTGAGCGGGCCTCGTTACGGGTCAGGTTCCAGTGCACGATGTAGGGCTCGCGAAAGACGTCCCTCAGGAAACCGAAGCCAGGAACGATCGTGGTGTAACCGAACTCGTCTGGAGCAATGTCGATGATGGTCACGGCAAGGGCGTCACCCCTCTTGGCACCTTCAAAGTACACAGGCCCGGTCAGAGGGTGGACGAGATTGAGATTGACGGCAGCAACATCCTGAGCGGTTGACGCAAAAGTCAGATCGGAATCAAGAGCGTCGCGGGTTTCAAGAACGAAAAGCTGATCCTGCTTTACGGTAGCCGCTGGTTTGATACTGGGATGATACCGATTGAAGCAGTGCGGATCGTCTTTGCAATGCTTTCCGGATTTTCCAATGACAATGGGAGCCGGACCCTTTACATCGCTCGTATCGGCCCATGACGCTCCCGCGCCGCAAGCAAACAGGAATGCGAGTGCTATTTTCGACAAGGATGCGGTTCGCATTTGATTTCTCCCCTCACGCATTCTGATCTTGCATTTTAGTCCCTTGAATTGACATGCTCACGACGCGACGGACGCTCGTCCGATGGCGGGCTGGCGCAAGCGAACCGGCGGGCGTTTGCACTGAGCAACACTGAGCCACCCACATTACCGGCACGGAAGAGGCCAGCCACGCTATGGGCGGTCGCGATACGTCTCGTTGTGCTTGAGGCGCGACTCCGCAATCCGCAGTCGACAGCGGCTTCTGCAAACGCACCTTCAATGCGATTTAGATCACCGGGCGCCATGTGGTCGGCCCTGAGCAGCACATGTTACCCTTCTAGGCTAGTGCGTGAGCCGCGAGTGGTCAATTGCCCGTACGAGAGATCGCCAAGCTTCCTCGCTTTCGGCAAATTCCTGCCGGCCTTTCGCCCGCCTGGGGCTTCAGCCGAAAAACCTTCAAAAGCCACACGGCTTGCGGAAACCTGTCCAATTGGAGCTTCGATCGTCATCGCATTGGTCGGTTCGGCCAATTGCGGAACCGGTGTCGTAATTTAGCTTTTCGCCAAGCCAAAGTTTCGCATCCGCCGCGATCGGGCGGAAGTGATTTGAGCAGGTTCAGTGCATGGCACCTTGAAGCACCGGCTACTTGGAGCGTTCGAAGCTGATAATGCTGCGTGTCATGCCCTTGTCGGACCAATTCGGCATTATCCGCCAAGGTGTCGACACATCGAGTCGGTCCCCCTCCAGTTTGAAGGAGCGGGCTTGTTTGGTACCAACCCACTCCGGATTCCAAGCCACGTCGACACTGGTCGTCCAGATTTCTCCTCCCACGCTGTAGACACCCGTATATGCGACCAGCGTGTCTAACAGCTCCGCCCTCTCATGATCTGTTTTGGCAGGCTTCCGACCTTCTCCCGTCAGCATGAAAAACACACGTCCTTCCGGCAAGAACGTCACGTAGCCGCTGGGCCTTTCTCCCATGACCGCTAGTTTCTCTCCGGTCGCCTGAACTTCCACGACATAGGAAAGCAGCCTCCAGGTGCCCACAATCCTGCTATCTTCCTCACCGAAGCTCGACTGCGTGAGCATACCGAGAAAGATCGCCAACGCGACTGAATGGCCCACTCTCAAGCTGCTCTCTCCCAGGGGCGGAGGGTGAACATAGCCAGAAATTAAGGCGGTCGCGCTAGTTGGCGTTGACGTGGGTCAAGCGTTCTGGCGGTTTCTTAGCGCCCCCTCCACGCCGCTTTCCGCAGCGCTTTCGAGAAAGCGCCTCGTCGTTTCGTCGGCCGGAAACGACATGTCGATGCGCAGTTCCTGCAACAGCACGTCCTGCGGCGTTCCGAAGGTCGTGAATGTAGTGAACAGGCGAAGCCGGGCGTCTCCAACCCGAAGTTCGAGCGAAAGCATCGGCTCATCGCCTTCGTCGTGAACCATGGGTTCGCCGCGCGGCGTGTTGGAATCGAATTGGCGGCGGAGTATCTCTGAAGTTGAGTCCGGATTACCGGCCGCCTCCCGTCGCAGCCGATTGAGCAGCGCGATCCGCGTATGCGTCCAGTTCAAGATGTACGGCCGCAAACCGCTTTGCGAGAACATCAGCCGCATGAAGTTGATGACGCCGTCCGGGAAAAGTTGCCGCAACGCGTCTCTGTCCACGCAGCAGGCGATGATGCGCGAAACCGCGGCGTTTTGCATCACGATGTTCCAGCTTCCGTCCATGACCACGGCCGGATAGGGCTCGTGGTGGACAAGGATCATCTCAAGCGCTTCACGAACGGCCATCATCTTCGAAAGATCGAGCCGCTCCGGATAGGCGGGCGCGTAGCCGGCAGCGAGGAAGAGATTGTTGCGCGCACGCAGCGGAAGGTCGAGACCATCGGCCAGTTTGAAAATCATGTCGCGGCTCGGCTGCGCGCGACCCGACTCCACGAAGCTGATGTGCCTCTGCGAGATGTCCGTGAGCAGCGCAAGGTCGAGCTGGCTGAGCCGCCGGACGGCGCGCCATTCGCTCAAAATCGAACCGAAGCCACTCTTCATTATAGGGACCGTATTCGCTCCGTGCACCCAACTCAATTACCTCTCAGGTAATTGCACTGACTACCGGCCGTCAATAGGGTCGCCAGATCGCGGCGCCCTGCGCCGAAGATTTGCGAGGTTCAGACATGCAAAAGCCTACCATTCTGGTGACCGGAGCGAACGGCAAGACCGGCGGCGCGACCATCTCCCAGCTCCTGGCAAAGGGATATCCCGTGCGGGCGCTGGTGCAGCGGGCGGACCATCGCAGCGAGTTGCTCGCCAAGCGCGGCGCAAAAGTCGTCGTCGGCTCGCTTGAAGACATCACCGACCTGCACACGGCCATGAGCGGCGTTCAACGCGCCTATTTCTGTCCGCCGCTGGAGCCCGGAACATTGCGGCGCGCCTCGCTGTTTGCCGCCACCGCGCAGGAGGCAAGACTAGAAGTCGTCGTCGCGCTCAGCCAATGGGTCGCAAGCGCCGATCATCCGGCCGTGCACTCCCGCGAGAAATGGCTCAGCAACAGGGTCTTTGAGTGGACGCCGAACCTCGACGTTGTCACCGTCAATCCCGGCTTCTTCGCCGACAATTACATGGCCGCGCTCGAACCGATGGCGCATTTTGGCCTGATGGGGCTGCCGCTCGGCAAGGGCCTCAACGCGCCACCGTCGAACGAGGACATCGCCCGCGTCATCGTCGGCGCGCTGACCAATCCCGCGCCCCACATCGGCAAGAGTTACCGCCCCACCGGCCCGCGTCTGTTGTCGCCGGAGGACATCGCTGCCGCCATCGGCAAGGCGTTGGGCCGGAAGGTGAAGTATCAGGACGTGCCGATGAAGCTGTTTTTCAAGGTTGCGAAATCGCTTGGCATCAGCGAATTCCTCATCGAGGAGCTTTCATATTTTCTGCTCGACTACCAGCGCAACGCGTTTGGCATCGGTGCGCCGACAGACGCCGTCCTCGAAGTCGGGGGCGTCGCACCGGAGCCGTTCGAGGCGACGGCGCGGCGTTATGTGGAGGCGTCAGGCTTCGGCAGGCGGACGTTTCGCTCGAATCTGACCGCCGTTCACAATCTCGTCGCAGGGCTCCTTACGTCCGCGCCTGCGCCTTCTGCGATCGCGCGCCGGCTGCATTTGCCGGCGCTCAACCATCCCGTGTTTGCGGCGGAAAGCCCGTCCTGGCGCGCCTCTCACGTACCGGAAGGCTAGGCCCGGCTTGCGCTTACCTGTTACACCACCGTGAGGGTGCCGAGCGATGCAGGTCCGCAAGACCTCATCGATCGGTTTGCGCCACTCTCACGTATCGGAAGGCTAGCCCGGCTTGCGCCTACTTATGTTCGAAAGGCCCGACTTCCCGGATCACCTTGCAAATCTGGAGAAAGCCGCTGGCGTAGAACTCGGCGTGGCCGCGCTTCATCGTCTCCACATGCTCGGGGTGGGTTCGCCACGCTTCCAGCGCTTGCTCGGAAGAAAACCGGAACAGCGTTACCTGCTCGCCGTCATCAGCCTTGAACGTCTTGACCGATTGAAATCCCGGAAGATTGCTGACGATTTCATACATTCGCTCGCCCAGGCGTTCGTATTCGTCCAGGGCGGCGCCGTCGCGCAGTTTCAGGTCTCCGATAACAATCACCTCGTTGATCATTCACTATCCCTTGAATGAAACCAAAACTTTCCGCGCCGCCGCTGAGCGCCGCAAGTGGCATCCGATTGGCGGCGCCTGCCCGCAAGTTCGTATCCGCGAGCGCCTTTGTTACACCACCGTGCGGTGCCGATCGATGCAGGTCCGCAAGACCTCATCGATCGGTTTGCGCCACCAGTCCTCGGAAAAAATCTCGATCTCGCAGTAACCCTCAAACCCTTCCGCCTCCACCGCACGGCGCACCGATCTGATGTCGATCACGCCGTCGCCCATCATGCCGCGGTCGTTGAGAATGTCCTTGGTCGGCACCAGCCAGTCGCAGACATGAAACGCCAGCAGGCGGCCCTTTCCGGCGCGCGAAATCTGCCCCAGCAGCTCTACGTCCCACCAGATGTGATAGACGTCGAGTGCAACACCGAGCGCGCCGGTGCGGCCGCCGTCGAGGCGATCGCAAATATCGAGCGCCTGTCTGGTCGTGTTGACGCAGGCGCGGTCGGCCGCATAGGCCGGATGCAGCGGCTCGATTGCAAGCGGCATCCTCGCGTCGCGCGCGTATTCCATCATCTCGGCGATGGCTTCCTCGACCTGCGCGCGCGCAGCGGGGATGTCTTTTGAAGCCACACTTCCCGGCCGCGAATATTGCGGCAGGCCACCGACCACCAGCACGACGCAGGGCGCGCCCAATGCCTTTGCCTCGTCGACCGCCCGCCGGTTGTCGTCGCGCGCCTCGATCCGGTGCGCGGCGTCGGATGTGAACATGCCGCCGCGGCAATAGCCGGAAAGCTCGAGCCCCGCATCGCGCAACGTGCGCGCGGCGCGTTCAAGGCCTATCGCTGCGACCTGGTCGCGCCAGGGGTCGATGGCACGGATGCCGTGCCTCGCGCAGGCCTCGATGATCTCCAGGAGATCGCCCTGCCTGCGCACCGTCGCGGTATTGAGCGATAGCCAGCGGTGATCGGCCGAAAAGTCCCGCACGTCGCCTAGTATCCTCTTTTCCGAAGTTCGTCAGTCATCGCGGCACTAGAGGCCGCGAAGCTCGAGCACCGCCTTCATTCGCCGCGTCGCAAGTTCGGGATTGGCAAGCAAACCCGCCTGGTCCGCCAAGCGAAACAGCTCGGCAAGATGCAGGGTCGAGCGCGCGCTTTCCTGCCCGCCGACCATGGTGAAGTGATCCTGATGGCCGTTGAGATAAGCCATGAATACGATTCCGGTTTTGTAGAACCGGGTCGGCGTCCTGAAGATGTGGCGCGACAACGGCACCGTCGGGCCGAGCACATCGTGGAAGCCTTGCGTATCGCCGGCGGCAAGCCGCGACAGCGCATAGGACGCAGCCGGCGCAATCGCATCGAAGATGCCGAGCAGCGCATGCGAAAAGCCCTGCGCGTCACCGGCGATCAATTCGGCATAGTTGAAATCGTCCCCGGTATACATCTTGACGCGGGGAGCGAGCCTGCGGCGCATGTCGATCTCGCGCTGCTTGTCGAGCAGCGAAACCTTGACGCCGTCGACCTTGGCGGCGTTGGCATTGATGACGCCGACCGCCACGTCCATGGCGCGATCGAGGTCCGGCGTACCCCAGTAATTCGAAAGCGAAGGATCGAACATGTCGCCGAGCCAATGGATAATCACGGGCTCGCTGACCTGCGACAGCACGCGATCGTAAACCTTGACGTAGTCGTCACCGCTGCGGCCGTGCCTTGCGAGCGCGCGTGACGCCATCAGGATGATGCGGCCGCCGGCCTTTTCGATGCTGCCGATCTGCTCTTCATAGGCCCGGATCACGTCGCCGAGATCGCGGGCATCCTCGGGCAACAGGTGATCGGTGCCGGCGCCCGAAAATACCAGCGCATTGCCTCTCGCCTTCGCCGCTTTCACCGAGCGCTGGATCAACTCCAGCGAGGTCGGCCAGTCCAGCCCCATCCCGCGTTGCGCAGTGTCCATCGCTTCGGCCACACCAAGTCCGAGATCCCAGATGTGCTCGCGAAACGCAATCGTCTTGTCCCAGTCGATCGCTGACGCGAGCCACGGATCGACATCGGCGAGCGGATCAGAGACGACATGGGCTGCGGAAAACGCCACGCGATTGAGCGTTCCTTCCAGACGTGCGGGAAAGCTCTGCGACGCCCTCAGGGGATAGGTCTCGATCCTGCCGTTCGCGGCCGGCAGTTTGAGCGACAGCGACGAGCCAGGCAAAACCGGCTTGTTCATGCTTGACCTCCTCTAAAGCTTGATCGGCGCGATGTCGATCCAGCGCCGCTCGCGCCAGCTCTGAAGCGCGCATTCGGCGAGTTGCACGCCCTTGGCGCCTTCCAGCAGCGTATATTTGTAAGGCGCGTCCTCGCACAGGTAACGGATGAACATCTCCCACTGTTCCTTGAAGCCGTTGTCATGGGCCGCATTCTCCGGCAGCTTCTGCCAGTCGGCGTAGAAATCATGCAGGCGCTTTTCGTCCGGATTCCATACTGGCCGCGGCGTCGCGGCGCGCGCCTGGATCATGCAATCGGTCAATCCCGCCACCGCCGAACCGTGCGTGCCGTCCACCTGGAACGCGACGAGATCGTCGCGATAGACCCGCGTTGCCCAGCTCATGTTGATATGCGCGATCACGCCGCCCTTGAGGCGGAACGTCGCGTAAGCCGAATCGTCGGCGGTTGCTCTGTACTTCCTGCCCTTCTCGTCCCAGCGCTGCGGAATATCCGTGGTGCCGAGGCAAGTGACGCTCTCGACTTCGCCAAAGAGATTGTCGAGCACGTAACGCCAGTGGCACACCATGTCGAGAATAATGCCGCCGCCATCTTCGCTGCGATAATTCCAGGACGGCCGCTGCGCTTCCTGCCAATCGCCCTCGAACACCCAGTAGCCGAATTCGCCGCGCACCGAGAGCATGCGGCCGAAGAAGCCGGAATCGCGCAGAAAAGCGAGCTTCTTCAGCCCCGGCAGAAACAGCTTGTCCTGCACGGTGCCGTGCTTGACGCCTCTTGCGTCGGCAAGCTTCACCACCGCCACGGCCTCTTCGAGGTTGGTCGCGATCGGCTTTTCGCAATAGACATGCTTGCCGGCATTGATCGCCTTGGTCAGCAGGCCGGGGCGCGCCTGCGTGGTGGCGGCATCGAAGAAAACGGTGTCGTTCCGGTTCGAAAGCGCGCGATCGAGGTCGGTGGTCCAGCGTTCGAGCGAAACTTGTTTGGCAAGCCGCTCGACTTTTGCGGCATCCCGGCCGACCAGGACCGGATCGGGCATGATGCGGTCGCCATTGGAAAGCAGCACACCGCCCTGGTTGCGGATCGCGATGATCGAGCGGATCAAATGCTGGTTCAGGCCCATGCGGCCGGTAACACCGTTCATGATCACGCCGAGACGTTGCGTCGTCATATCGATTGCTCCTGCAGGATTTTTGTTTTTGGCGGTCGCAGCGGCGCCATCGCCGACCACGTCGGATGCACGCTGGTGGCAAAGCCCGGCGAAGCAAGCGAAGCGGTCGACAGTTCGCCGCCATGGATCGCCAGCCGAATGCCGTTCTCGCTTCGCTCGTAGAGGTCGACGTGCGCCGCCAGAAACGCCTCGGCTTCGGTAGGCAGCGTGTCGGCAAAGCCATCGACGTAATGGTGGCCGTTGCGCTCGACATGCGTGATGCCGATCAGCGCCCCGAGCGCGGTGTCCTGTTGCACGGAAAGCCCGGCCTGACAGGTCAGGTCTTCGCCCGTGACGAAAAATTTTTCACCTTCCGTACTCCACCTGGCGGCGCGGCTCGCATTGATGATCGACTTGTAGAGCCCTTTGCAGGCTTTCGAGGAGATGCCGCGATAGCCGAGCGCGCGCGCCGCGCCAAACGCATCATAGGAATCGTCGGCCTCGTCGATGATGAAATCCCAAGACGCAAGCTCACCAAGCGGCGCGGTGCGCGTGATGTCGCGTGGCATCGGCTGCTCGATATAAAGCAGCTTTGCTGTGATCGGGCTCAAGGCGGCATCGTCCTTGAGGCGCACGACCAGCGCGCGCAAGGCAGCCAGGTCCGCATATTGCTCGTTGGCGTCGAGCGTCACGCGATAGTCGTGCGGCAAGGCGGCAAGTTCATTGCCGATGCGGATGAGGCGCGCGGCATCGCCTTGCGGATCGCCGTTGAGCTTGAGCTTGAAGTAGCGCGCACCGGCATTCTCCTCCTGGTCCCCAACCCCACCCTCGCCTTCGATCGTGTCATCGAGGCCGACGGTATGCCGGATCGCGATGCGCTCAAGCCTGCGGCTTCGCGCCAGAAAGCGCGCGACGTCGTCATCCCTGAGGTCGCTCGACAGCCGCGCATCGACGCCTGCGATATTTGCGGCCATGCCGTCGAAGAAATTCGCAAGCTTGCCGCGCAACAGCGCATCAAGGATAGCCTTGTCGATTTCGGCCGGACCGTAGGCCGCCGCCAGCGGCGGGATGTCCTCTTTCGCACAGGCCTCGACCTGGTTTGCGATGCGGGCGGCGTGGATACCGAACGCGGTGTCGAAGCTCGAACCCGTCAGATAAAGCTGGCGCGCGATTTCGATCGAGCGTCGCAATTCGTCCACGGTTTGCTCGGGCGAAAGATCGCTGCGCTTGTCGAACCATTTCGGCACCAGCAATTCGGCGCTCGCGCCCGTCGAACTCCCCTTGCCTTCGATATCGATTTCGGCGCGCACGAAGAGCTGGGAGGCCGCGTTGATCACCACGGCACCAAAGCGGAACGGACGGGTGAAGCGCACCGGTCGTTCGAAAAGCGATATTTCACGCAGCGACAGGCGTGGCGGCATGGAGCAAAACCTCAATCGATCGCGCTTTGGCTGAAGAAATGCTTGCGTATGCGCTGCACCAGCTCGGAAAACACGGGATCGGCCATGGCATCGAGCGAGCGCGGACGCGGCAGCGGCACGTCATAGATCGCGGCGATCGCGCCCGGCCGCTCGGTCATGACCAGCACGCGATCAGCGAGAAACACGGCTTCCGGAATCGAATGGGTGATCAAGAGCACGGTCTTTCCGGTCTCGCGCTGGATGCGCATCAGCTCAACATTCATGCGCTCGCGCGTCATGGCATCGAGCGCGCCGAACGGCTCGTCCATCAGGATGATCTTGGGATCGTGCACCAGCGCGCGGCAGATCGAGGCCCGCTGCTGCATGCCGCCGGAGAGTTGCCAGGGCAGCTTCTTTTCAAAGCCCTCCAGCCCGACCAGCTTGATGAGCGATTTGGCGCGCGGAAGATATTCTTTGCGCGACAGCCGCCTCATGTCGATCGGCAGCATCACGTTGTTGAGGATGTTGCGCCAGGGCAGGAGCAGCGAATTCTGGAACACGATGCCGACATTGCCATGCGGCTTTGTGACGGCTTCGCCCTCGACGAAAATCTTGCCGCTCGACGGCGGCAACAGCCCGGAGATCATCTTCAACAGCGTGGACTTGCCGCAGCCCGACGGCCCGACCACGACAAAGAACTCACCGGCGTTGATGTGGAAATCCAGCGGCCGCAGCGAGGGCACGTCGCCGTCGCGCGTGCGATAGGTTTTCGAGACGCCGGACAGTCGAATGCCAGGCGTCGTCGGGGCGTCGCGATCGGACACGACGCGAAGATGAGCGGTTGGTGGATTGAGGCCTGGGGTTCTGGTGGCGGCGTTCATTGAAGGCCCGTCACACGCTTACGCCGTCATTCCGGGATGGTGCGCTAGCACCAGACCCGGAATCTCGAGATTCTCCGATGTGCAATTGCACATCGTGGTTCGATGCTTCGCATCGCCCCGGAATGACGAAATCACTTCGGCAAATACTCATTGGTGTAAAACGCCTTCGGATTGTCCTTGGCCTTGGCGTCGAGCCCGCCATATTCGACCATCAGATTGACCGTGTCGGTCATGTTCCGGTCGGTCACCTGGAACGGCCGCTCGTCCCTTGTTTCAGCCGTGCGATAGAGCGGGATCGTCAGCTCAAAGCCTTGCGTGAGCGTATCGATCTTGCCGCCCTTCGGGTTGGCGTCGAGGATCGATTGCGCGGCTCCCTTCGGGTCCTTCTCCGCGGCTTCGACCGCCTTGGTGGTCGCCGACATGAAGCGCTTGACCACATCGGCATTCGCCTTGATGTAATCGGTGTTGGCCACGATGCCGGACGACACCAGGTTGATGCCGTAGTCGGCGAACTTGATCGGATAGACGTCCTTGCCGATCGCGTCCTTGATCTTCATCGACTGGTCCATGACATAGCCGAGCAGAAGATCGGCCTGCCCGTTGATCACGGCGTTGAGCTTGGTCTGGGCGTCACCGGCCACCGTGGTGAAGTCGCTCTCCTTCAGAGCGGTCTTCTTCAGAAACAGTGGCCAGATCTGGCTCATAGAATCGCCTGGCGTGATCGCCACCGTCTTGCCCTTGATGTCCTCGGGCTTTCGAATGTTCTTCTCGACAAGACCCATCACCGACATCGGGCTCGTCTGCAGCAACACGCCGGTGGCAATCACCGGCGCGCCCTTCACCGCAGCGCGCATCATGGTCGGCACGTCGACATAACCGAAATTGGCGGTTTTCGCTGCCACCGCTTGCGTGGTCGCACCCGAGCCGCGGCCCTCCTGGATTTCAAGATCGATGTTTTCCGCAGCATAGATGCCCTTGGCCTTGCCGTAATAGAACGGCGCATGCTCGCCATAGACGTACCAGTTGAGCATCAGGACGACCTTGTCGGCGGCGGAAGCCGGCAACGCCGTGAAGACTGAAACGATCAATGCCGCGAACACCGAAATAAAAAGACGCATTTTTCTCCCTCCAAGTCTCGTCATTGCGAGGAGCGCGAGCGACGAAACAATCCAGCACCGTTCCTGCCGTACCCTGGATTGCTTCGCTTCGCTCGCAATGACGGCATTTCGACTGTTCCGTTATGACAATCTACGCAGCGACGATGATGTCCTCGCGCTGACTGACATGCCAGGGAACCACCAGACGCTCGATCCGATCCACGATCCAGAACAGGACGACGCCGAGCAGCGCCAGGATCACGAGTGCTGCGAACATGGTCGGCAGGTCGAAGGTTCCGATCGAGCGTTGCAGCACATATCCAATGCCTGAATTGGACCCGACGAACTCGCCGACCACGGCACCGACCACCGCGAGCGTGACCGAAACCTTCAAGCCGGCAAAGATCGCAGGCATCGCGTGCGGCAAATTGACCGCGCGGAAAATCTGAAAACGACTGCCCTGCATCGCCCGCGCCAGATCCACCATGTCGGGATCGACCGACTTGAAACCCTGCACGGCGGAGACCACCACCGGGAAAAATCCGAGCAGGAAGGCGGAAATGATTTTTGGAAAGATGCCGAAACCGAACCAGACCACGAACAAGGGCGCGATCGCGATCTTCGGCACCGATTGCGAGAATACCAAAAGCGGATAGACGTAACTCTCCACCGTCCTCGATCCCGCGATCAGCATCGCCACCGGAATTCCGAACGCGGCTGAGAGGAGGAAACCGCAGATCGTCGCGTAGGTGGTCGGCCAGGATTGCCGGGCGAGTTCCGGCCAATCCTGCCACAGCACCGCGACGACGTCGGCGGGTGTCGGAATTTGATAGGGCGGGATCTTGAACAGGCGGATGGTCAAGTCCCAGGCGATCACGATGAAGATCAGGAAAAGGAACGGCCTGATCCACGCCGCGTTCAGCGCTTTCGACACGCCGCCTCGGCCTCGCGCTTGGGCCAATTTCCTCTCCGTGAATGATCGGCTTTTGCCGTGAAAATTAACTCGCTGGATAAATACTGTCCAGCCATTTCCGCCCCTCGTCATGCCCCGGGCTTGACCCGGGCATCCACGATTTTTGGCACGGGCTACCGTCTATGGCGCCAGAAAATAGACAGGTTCAAGACGAAGCTTTGATCTCTTGGCTTCCGGAATCTTGTCGTAGTGCTGCAACCATAGCTCCAGGAATCGATCAAGATCGACCAGCTCCATATGAACCGCTCCGTTTCCAGCTTCGCGCCGAGCCTCTTTCGTAAATCCTCCCGACGATACGAACAGGCCGATTTCGCGATCACCTCTGATGATCCCTCGCAGCGCGGCAACATCTTCACGGGATACGGCCTGATCACGATGTTTCACCTGAACGCGGATATGCGGAGTCTGCGCACCCAGCGGGTCGATGTAAGCCAGAATATCGGACCCGCCATCGGCGCCCGGCTTTGAGATCACGTTGGTCGCATATCCCATTCCCTCAAGCAACGCGGCCACCAAATCCTGAAACTCGTAACCGCCGAGGGTGTCGAGATAGGTATCGATTTCCTCTCGCGCTTTTTCCTTCGCATGTTCGAAGAGCACCGACGTATCGGGCGGTGATGCTTCGTCAACCGTGCCTGGTACTACTGCGTCTGGCTTGACCTTCGGATTACCCCACCGCCATTCGCCATAGCGTGAACGCATCAATCGCCTCAACTCGTCATCTGACATCGAAGCGACTTTTTGACCTTCCTCGGTAACGTGCCACTGGCCATCCGATTTGATCAGCAACCCAGCTTTGCTCGCTGCAACCGAATGAAAATGCAACGCAGCCCGCCATCGCGGCAGGCCGGAACCCTTCTTGGTCTCCCTGTCGAATTCGGTTAAGGGCAACTTCGACTCGATTTCCGGTAGATATCTCGGGGACGCATCCCGTCCGGGTGATTTCTTAGAAGACCAAGTACGAATTTGATGAGGCAACACCACGATCAACTGTTTTCGGTTGGGGTGCTTCTTGGACCGACAGATCAGAGAATTCGAATGATCTTATCTTCTAGTATTACGAGCGTCTAAAACTCGATGCAATCTTTGGTAGGAAAATCGATGCAAGCTCTGGCAGGACATCCCTGATCGCGACCGACCTGCCCGACGGGCAAATCACCGCGCCCTGCGGCTCCAGCCGTGTCCAGCCCTTCCGGCAAAAAATTTTCGTTTGGCGGCTCGGTAGAAACAGCAATAGAGCTCAATCGTCCCGTCCCATCTGAGGGGCGTTTCGCGATCGTCACGAACGTGAGGGCGGGATGCGGTGGACGCGGCCAGGTCGAAGAGACGAACGACGAAGGCTGCGGACGGCGAAGTCGTGTGGTACCAGTGCCGCCGATTTGAAGTTCCTGCGGAAGTTGCGGCGAGTCCGTAACAGGAACTTCAAATCGCAAGCGGCTCTGGAATTTTTGAATTTGCTAGTGCCCTTTGCTTTCCGAAGTTCGTGAAGGAAGGCGCTGCACGGGTGGACGAACTTCGGAAAGCGGGCACTAGGCGCCTCGACGCTGGTGTCAAGTTCTTAGGAAGCTAACGCTTCTCAGGGATGACGGTGACAAGAAAGCCCGATCACCGGGAAGAGCGCGAAGGAAACCGTTAAAACCATCCGCGCGGGGAATGCCGGGCGTTCCGGCGTAAACCGTGGTGACCAACTCGTGTGCTTTTTATTTTCGCACGCGAGGCTACGGGTGCGTCTGGCGCCCGGCATTCCCTGCGCCCTTTAATATTGAAGGGCTGGAAGTTCAGGACAAAACTCGGGCGACCGTCGCTGCGAGATCGTAAAACCGTGCCTGAGAGAACGGCGCGGCTGCTGTTTGACAAGTTAAAGGTCGGTGAAAGCCCATTGCGATCATGGCAGGGTTTATCCCGGCCATCCACATCTTCCTGCTCGGCTGCGAAAAGGCGTGGATGCCCGGGACAAGCCCCGGGCATGACGATTCGTCGGCCGGGATAAACCCGGCGATGACAAGCACTTCACTTTTGTTTCAAGCCGGCTGCTCTGCGGCAACCGGCAATTTCCGCGCCTTCTTCTTCGCAAAACTCGTAAACGGTTTCCCGGTCAAGGCCGCGAGCACCAGCGCCACCATGTGGTCGAGGCGTTCGTCTCTCGCGTCCTCGGTCAAAAGATCGCGGGCGAAGATCACACTCAGCGTTGCGCTGTTCGACAGATAGAAGAAACACAAGGCGGCGATAGAGATGTAAAGCTGAACGGGATCGACTTCGACCACGAAGTCACCGCCTGCGACCCCGCGCCTCACCACCGTGCGGATCATCTCGACAAAGGGCGAATGCATCGTTTTGACCTTGGTGGAATACTTGAGGTGGCGGGCCTTCGCGAGATTCTCCGTGTTCAACAGCGCCAGAAATTCCGGATTGCGCAAAAAATAATTCCAGGTGAATTCGATCAGTCGCTCGATCGCGCGTGGCGGATTGAGATGCTCGAGATCGAGGGTGCGCTCCTCGGCGCGTATTTTTTCGTAGGCGCCTTCGAGCACCGTGAGATAAAGCTCCTCCTTGTTGCCGACGTGGTAGTACAGCATCCGCTTGTTGGCGCCGGCCTTCGCCGCGATCCGGTCGACGCGCGCGCCAGCGAGCCCGTGGGTGGCAAATTCCTGTTTTGCGGCCTCGAGAATGCGAAGCCGCATCCCTTCGGGATCGCGCTGCCACTTCTGAATTCGCCTGCTCCTGACCAAAATCGCCGCCCGTTGGTTGACGAGGGGCATGTAGCACGTAGCGCGCGGTTTGAGAATGAAGGTCTCTTTCCCCTCTCCCCTTGTGGGAGAGGGAGAAGGAATCACGCCCTCGCCGTCCTCTCCAGCAACAGCGTATGCACCCCGCAGGTCCCGTCCCGCACGGTCATCACCCTCGTGCCCGGCTTGCGGCCGGCACGTATTTCCGACACCGCTGTTCCGGCCGCCAATAGCCGCGCGCGGGCCGCCTCGAGATCGGCGACGCGCCAGCTCAAGCCCCACAATTTGTCGAAAGCCGTATCCGCGGCCGCGCCCAGCCGTTGCACCAGCTCGACAATCAGGTCGCCGCAGCGGAAGAACATCAACCGGCCCCAATCCGGGTGCGAGCGGTCGAGTGCCATGTCGAGACCAAGCCGCGCGCCATAAAGCGCCGCGGCGGCTTGCGGATCGCCAGTGGAAATCACGACGTGGTCGAGGCCCAAAACCGGCGCGTCCGACATTGCGGCCGAAAGGTCGCGCGCCTGCGCCGGTTCAAGGAAGAACAGGCGCACCCCCCGCGTCAGGTCGGTCGCGGCGCGCGTGCGCCTCCAGCGCAACGTCGCACCGGAGCCAAGATCGCGGCTCTCGACATCTGCGACCGCTTCCGGCTGCAACGCAAGCCGATCGAGCCTGCGATGCATTTTTTCTATATCGTCGACACGAAAACAGATGCTGGCGAGACCCTCGACCGACTGCCTGATCAATTCGCGGATGTGTTCCGCCGCCGGCGCATGGCCTGCCGGCGCCATCAACTCGAGCGACATGTTGGCAAGCGTGAACAGGGTGGCTTTGGAGCCCTCGCTCTCGCTGCGCCAGGCGGGACGGCGTCCAAGCAGCAATTCATAAGCCCTCGTGCCGGATTCGATGTCTTCGACCAGCACGACGACGTGATCGAGGCCGCTGATCACAGTAAGATTCTCCATATGTCGGACATCCCTGCCGAAATCATCGCTGATTGCGTTTGCCGGAACCCGGAAACAGCCACGAGAGGGTTGGCGCGCGCAACGGCCCCTGGATGGTCGTAATCCGGCTTGATACCTATCTCAAGCCATCAAGGAGGCGGCTGTTGCGAATAATTTCAGCGAATGATCCGGCGTGACCGGTGCTAGTGTATGCACGCCGGCCTGGACCACCCCCAAGTGGAGTCGATATGACGTTCGCTGCCCACCTAGCCGCAGACTCGCAATGCGAATGTCAAATCCAGAACTCCACTAGAAACTTATATTTGCTAGTGGTCCTTTGATTCTAACATTCGCAAAAGTGCCTGCCAAAACGGGATGCGAATGTTAGAATCGGACCACTAGCGACGATGGAAAAAAACGAATGCAGGCTCTTTTCATTGGACAGACTTATATCGACGTCACCTTCATCACCGACCACATGCCAACCGGCGACGAAAAGCACGTCGCCAAGGCCTATGCGGTCTCGTTCGGGGGCAACGCCGTCACCGCGGCGTTCTGCTGTGCCAAGCTCGGAATCGTGCCAGACCTGATCGCGACGGTGGCCAATGACTGGCTCGGTCGCATGTTCCAAGATATGAGCGCGAAGTATGGAATCTCGATCCATCCGCGCAAGGTCGCTACTTCTTCGCTTTCCTTCATCATGCCGAAGGATGGCAAGCGTGCCATCGTCCGCTGCCGCGACGACGAGCATATCCACCCTTTTCCTCACCTGAACCTCCGCGGCTGCCGCGCGCTGCATGTCGACGGCCATCAGCCGGATGCGGCGATTTTCTACGCCAAGCATTGCCGCGAGGCCGGCATCCTGACCTCGCTCGACGGCGGCGGCTTGCGGGCCAATACTCACGAACTGCTCGAATTCATCGATGTGGCGATCGTCGCCGAACGCCTGTGCGAGCAGATGGACCTGACGGCCGAACAGATGCTGGAATATCTCAAGGGCCGGGGCTGCAAGATCGGCGGCGTGACCATGGGCGAACGCGGCCTCTACTGGTACGACGAAACCGGCACCGTGCGTTTGATGCCGGCGCTGCCGATTTCGCGCCAACGCGTGCTCGATACCAATGGCGCCGGCGACGTGTTTCACGGCGCCTATGTCTATTCCTATCTCGCCCATCCCGAAAAAAGCTGGCACGCGCATTTCGATTTCGCCCGCGCGGCGTCGACCTACAAGATCCAGCGCCTTGGCAACGAGGCCGGATTGCCGGCGCTTGCCGATATCGAGGCGGTGCGGCGGGAGTTTTCGGTCAGCGCGTGAGGAGATAATAAGAAAGAGCCCCGGGTAACTTCTGCACATACGTGCTGGTTATCTTTTTCCGGTCATGCCCGGCCTTGTGCCGGGCATCCACGTCTTGGCTTCAAAGACCCAAAGAAGGCGTGGATGGCCGGGACAAGCCCGGCCATGACGACGCTTTTTACGCCAGCGCCGACTTGAGGTCGAAACTCGGATCCGCCACCTGTTTCGGCGCAACCGAGCGGTTCATGCCGAAAAGCTTGCGTCCGAACACGTGGTCGGCGGCGCGGTTCACCGACTCGATGCCGACCAATTGTCCCGCCTTGTAGCAGAAGGCCGAAAACGTTCGCGCCTTGAGGTCGCCGCGCACCACAACCTGGTCGTATCCGGTGGTCAGCCCCGCGATCTGCAGCTTGTCATCACCCTGGTCGCTCCAGAACCACGGTAGGCCATCATAGGCTTTTGCATCACCAGTCAACCTTGCGGCGACACAACGCCCGTGATCGGTCGCGTTCTGAACCGATTCCAGGCGAAGTGAACCGCCGAAGCGCGGGCTTGCGAACAGCGCGCAGTCGCCGATGGCCGAGATGTTGGGATCGGATGTCAACAATTGCTCATTGACGATGATTCCGGAGGCGACGGGGAGGCCTGCTTCCGCCGCAAGCTCGACGTTCGGCAACACGCCGACGCCCACCACGACAAGATCGGCAGGAATATGACGCCCATCGCTGAGGCTGACGCCGGCAACCTTGTCGCCATCGTTTTCGATGCTGGTCGCCTGCACGCCCAAATGAATGCGGATGCCCGCCGCACGGTGCCGCTCCTCAAAATAGTCCGAGATTTCCGCAGTCACCGCGCGCGCCATCACGCGCGTTGCGAGTTCGACCACGTCGACCTCCAGTCCCTTGGCACGTGCGGTGGCAGCGAATTCGAGGCCGATGAAGCCGGCGCCAATCACCACGACATGCCGCGCCGTATGAATGCGTTGCCGCAGCGCCTCGCTCTCATCAAGGATTCGCAGGTAGCGGACATCGCCGAGATTGGCGTTCGGCAGATCGAGCAGCCGATTGCGTGCGCCGGTGGCGAGCACCAGATGGGCGTAGTCGAGAAACGAGCCGGAGGCGAGCAGGAGCCGTTGCGCCGACCGGTCGATGAA
The DNA here is from genome assembly GCF_035570375.1 of Bradyrhizobium sp. Classification (GTDB taxonomy): domain Bacteria; phylum Pseudomonadota; class Alphaproteobacteria; order Rhizobiales; family Xanthobacteraceae; genus Bradyrhizobium. Next base: position 65,359 of record NZ_DATMLW010000269.1, read on the forward strand.
AGCGGCGCGGTCGCTGATCAGTTCGATGTTCTGGTCGCGGTAGAATTTGTCGGGACGGAACATCAGGCTGTCGGGGCGGCCTTCGCCCTTGAGATAGGCCTTGGACAAAGGCGGCCGCTGATACGGCAGATGCGCCTCGTCATTGATCAGGCAGATGCGTTCGGCGTAACCATGCTGCCGCAACGATGCGGCGACCTGGAAGCCCGCGTGACCTGCGCCGACAATCAGAACTGTGCCCTTGCTCATGATTCAGGCCGTCACCAGGCGAAGCGGAAGAATGTCGAATCCACGCAGCGTATTGTTCAGCCGCCGTTTCGGCTCGCCCGCAAGTTCAAGCGATGCCACGCGGCTCGCAAGCGCTGTCAGGATCGCCTCGGTTTCCAGCCGCGCTACCGCCTGGCCGACGCAGCCGTGAATGCCGGTGCCGAAGGTCATGTGCCCGGCTGCGCGGCGTCTGACGTCGAAAGTGTCGGGCCTTTCCCACCGGCGCGGGTCGCGGTTGGCAGCGGCCAGAAACAGCAGCACCTTCTCCCCCTCTCCCAATCTCACGCCGCCGACGTCGATGGGCCTGGTCGTGGTTCGAAAAAAGGTCTGCACCGGCGCCTCGTAGCGCAGCACCTCTTCGAACGCGCCGCGGATCAGGTTTGGATTTTCGCGAAGAATTTTCCACTGCTCGGGGTGGCTCGCCAGGCAGTAGAGCGCATTGCCGAGCCCATAGACCGTGGTGTCGATGCCGGCCGAAAGGAACGAGCGCACCAGCATCCCCGCCTCCGCTTCCGACAACTCGCCGGCGTCGACCGCATCAAAAATCTGCATGCCCAGCCCGCCCGGCGCCAGCACCGCGCGGCTGCATTTCGACATGATCCAGTCGCGAACCGGACCGGCATTTTCCATCGCCTGGTTGAACAACTCGTTGCGCGGACCGAACGAGTTGAAAACCATGCTGCCATAGGGCAACAGATTCTCGCGCCCTTCTTCCGAAATCCCGACCGCATCCGGAAACACCTTCAGCGGATAGGCTTCGGCAAGTTCGGCAACGCCGTCGAACTCGCGTTTTTCGACAAGCCGGTCGATCAGCCTCTCCGCCTCGCGGTCGAAGGTCACGCGCAAGACCCTGATTGCGGCGGGAGACAGGATGCGCGTCAGCACGGCGCGGGTGCGGGTGTGGAGCGGCGGATCGGCCTCCAGGATGATGCTTGGCGGACGCCATGGCGGCTCTTTCCGGAAATCGCTCAGACCGACGCCGGCGGAAGAACAATAGGTCTGAAAATCGGTCAGGGCATCGCGAACCTGCTCGTGCCGGGCCATCGTCCAGATCCCGTATTGCTCGAGCCACACCACCGGCCCCGCCTCGCGGAGCGCTTCATGATACGGATAGGGATCGTGCAGGAATGCGTGCGAAAACGGATCGACCTTCGAGACCGGCCGGCTCAAGGTTGCCTGATTGCTCACGATTGCCTGCTCCCGATTCCGGCTGTGCAACGGGGTTGGCCGACGGCCCTTGCCATTTTGCAGACTTCACCGGGGATTGTCACCTCTCACCTTCTGCGATTTAAATAACCGGGCAAGCTTCTGGACAGGGAGGCCATTGCAGATGACAGCGCCCGAAAGTGCTACCGCCTCCACGCCTGACGATCCGGCCCTGCTTCTAATCGACGGACCGGTCGCCACGATCACGCTCAATCGCCCGGCGGCGTTCAATGCCATCGATCTTTCGATCGCGAAAAAACTCGAGCAGCTGAGCGCGCAAATCGAATCCTCCGACGACATTCGCGTCCTTGTGATCGAAGGCGCCGGCCGTGCATTCTGCGCCGGCGGCGACCTGCAGACCATAGGTGCTGCGGCCGCGGCCGACACCATCGCGCCGATCGTCGGAGAATTGTTGAAGCATTACCACGCCTTCATCACCACGCTACGGCGGATGCCGAAGGTCGTGCTTGCAAGCGTGCACGGCTCGGCCGCTGGCGCCGGACTGTCGCTCGCCTTCGTCGCCGACCTCTGCATCGCCGCAGAGGATGCCCGATTTACGCCCGCCTATTCAAAGCTCGGCGTGTCTCCTGATGGCGGCGGGACGGTCGGGGTGACGGCTGCCGTCGGCACGCGCCGCGCATTTGAGATTTTTCTTTGCCACGACAGCTTTTCGCCATCGCAGGCGTTTGACTGGGGTCTGGTCGCAAGGGTGGTTCCGGCTGCCGATCTCAAGGCAGCGACCCGCGAACTGGCGTTGCGCCTGGCGCAAAGCGCCCCCTCGGCCATCGCGGCAACCAAGAGGCTGATCCATCGCGCTCCCCTGACGACGGTGGAGCAGCAGCTCGATGCCGAGCGCGACGCCATCATCGACTGCATGCACACCGAGGAGTTTCGCGTTGCGATCAAAAAATTCCTGAGCAAGGGAAAATAGGATCGGTGTACGCGATCAATTTCGTCATTCCGGGATGCGCCGCCAGGCGCAGACCCGGAATCCATACTCCCGATCGTGGCTATGGATTCCGGGTTCGCCGCTATCGCGGGCGCCCCGGAATGACGGCGAGTTGTCGTTGGGCTGCCGGTTCTCAATTCGGGCAGATGTACCCGGCTCCCGACGGCGACTTGAAGCAGCCGACCGATTCCGGAATGACATGTTTCGGCAGCCACAGCACCACGCTCGGGAAATAGATAGTGAAGGTGATGGTGACCAGAAACACGACATAGATCGGCAGCGCCGCGCGCAACGCCTTCGCAAAACCGACACCGACGAATTTCGACGCCATCAGCAGCACCAACCCATATGGCGGCGTGATCAGGCCGAACGCCAGCGTTGCGATCAGCACCACTCCCATGTGGACGCCATTGATGTCGCCGGCTTGCGTCAACGCGTTCACCAGCGGCATGAAGATGATGATGGTCGGTACCGGCTCGATGAAATCGCCGACCACCGTGAACAGCAGCACCATGAGCAGCATGATGAATTGCGGATTGTTGCCGGCAATCGAGGTGATCCAGTCGGCGATGACAATCGCGCCACGCAGGTAGGCGAGCATCCAGCCGAAAGCGTTGGCGGCGCCGATCGTGATCAGCGGCAGCGAGAAGATCAGGCCGGCAAGGCAAAAGTCGTAGGGAATCTTTTTGAAGTGTCCGCGATTGAGCGCGGGGATCACGACGGTGATGATCCAGATCACCGCTACCACGCCGGCTTCCGTCGGCGTGAACCAGCCGGTGAGAATGCCACCGAGAAGAATAACGGGAATCATCAACGGCAGCGCGGCGTCGCCGGCCGCGAACACCACCTGACGCAAAGGCGCGCGCGGCTTGCGCATGCCGGAGGGTCCGAAGAAATAGCAATAGATCATCAGGCCGAAGCCGATCATGAATCCCGGCACGACGCCGGCCATGAAGAGACCTGCGATCGAGACGTTGCCGACCGCGCCATAGACCACCGCCGTGATGCTCGGCGGCACCAGGGCGGCGATGGTGGATGCGGAAGCGATGATCGCTGCGATAAAGGCAGGCTGGTAGCCTTCGCGCCGCATCGGTCCGCCCAGGGCGCGGCTCATCACCGCGACGTCGGCGGTGGTCGATCCCGACATTTCCGAGAAGAACATGCTGAAGACCACGACGACCTGCGACAGGCCGCCCCTGATATGTCCGACCAGCGACAGCGACAGATTGGCGATTCTCACCACCACATTTGCGGAACTCATGAGTTCGCCGACCAGCAGGAAAAACGGAATCGCAAGCAGCGCTTCCGAATCCACGCCGTCGAAGATTTTCTGAACGATCGCCGCCAGCGAAACGTCGGTCAGAAGCGCGCCAATGAAGACGCCCGCCATCAGCGAAAACGGCACCGGCACGCCGAGATAGCCGAAGAACAGGAAGCAGAACGACATCAGCGCCAGGACAAGCGGTGCACTCACGGCCGCGGCCTCGCCGGAAGCGCGGTCTCGACCGGTGATATCGAAAGCCCCTCGTCGGGCGGCTCGCGATGGTCAAATCCATGGCGGATGCCGTTGACGAGCTGCTCGATCGTGAACAAGCCGACCAGCACGCCCGAGAAAGGTATGGCCGCATAAAGCGAGGCGATCGGCGTTCCCGAGGGGAGACGAAAGCTGCCAAAGCCCCGCAGGTAATTGATGTAGCCAAACCAAATCAGGCAGAACGCTACCCCCAGCACCACGATGCGGATGAGAATCTCGACGATCAGACGTGGCGTCCCGTGCATCGATTCGGAAATCGCGGTCAGATACAGGTGATCATTGCGGCGGGTGGCAACCGCAGCACCAATGAAGATCGCGTAGATGAAGAGGGTCGAGGTGACCTCCTGCAGCCACAGCCAGGGGTGACCGATCGTGCGCGTGACAATGTCGAACATTACCGAGAGCGAGAAGCCGAAGCACAGGACTCCGCACAGTATCATCAGCGCAAGTTCGAGCCGGTCGAACGCCCGCCATTTCAGATGACGCTGCCGCTGCAGCACCAGTTTGTCGGCGATGGACATTGATTCCACTTGCTCCGTCGACGTTAACGACTCACCCTCCTCTCGATGGGGAGGGTCGGCTCACATTGAGTGAAAACGAAATGTGAGACGGGGTGGGGTGAAGCTACAAACGAGCCAATCACCCCGCCCCGCCGCTCACGTCGTTCACGGCGACCCTCCCCCTCCAGGGGAGGGTGAAGAAAGAGAAACAGCCTAATTGATCGCCCTGATCAGCGTCTTGATCTTTTCGGCGTGCGGGCCCAGCTCCTTGGCAAGCTTGTCGAGGTAAGGATCGGCGATGACAGTAAATCCCGATTTGTCGACGTCGGGCACGACCTTGACCCCGATCGACTTCAGCTTCTCCAGCGATTGATGCTCGAGCTCGATCGCCCTGGCCGGCTGAGTGCGGTTGACCTCGTCGGCCGCCGCCTGCACCCAGCCCTGCTGCTCCGCCGTCAGGCTGTTCCACAATTTATCGCTGACCCAGACGAGGCTGTTGTTGGCCTCGTGCTCGGTCAGCGACAGCACCGGCGCGACTTCATAATGCTTGTTGGCGAGATAGACGTTGATGCCATTTTCGGCGACGTCCACCACGCCGGTCTGCAGCGAGGTATAGACGCTGCCGAATGGCATGTGGACGATCTGCGCGCCATAGGCAGGAAACATCGTGTCTTCCGTCGGCGTCGCCTGCACGCGCACCTTCAGTCCCTTGATATCGTCGATCTTCCTGATCTCGCGCTTTGAGTACATGTGGCGAAGACCCAGCGTTGCGAGTCCGATGACGTGGGCGCCCTGCACCGTATCCGCAATCATCGCCTTGACAGCCTTCGACACTTCAGGATCGCCGATCGCCTTGATCAGGTGCGCCTCCGAGCGGAACAGGAAGTGCATCGACATCACGCCGGCCTGCGGCGACAGGGTCGCGGCATTGGCAGAGGACGAAATGCAGAACTCGACGTCGCCGGCTTTCACCAGCTGCAGCACCTGCGGTTCCTGCCCAAGCTGCGCGCCCGGATATTGATCGATCAGCATGGTGCCCTTGCTGAGCGTCTTGAGCTTGTCGGCGAAAATATCGCCGAGGATTCCGTAGCCCGTCGTCTTCGGCTGGTCGTAGGCAAAGCGGTAATGCTTCGCCTCCTGCGCATGCGCGCTTGCGGTGAACAAGACCGATGCCGCGGCAAAAACCGCAACGATACCCCGCGGGACGCTCATTCTGCCCTCCCCTCTCTTGATTTTTTCAATCATCCCATCGGCCTTGTCGGGATGTCAATCGAACTGAGGGTGAAGATGCGCTTCCTCCTCTCGCCTACCCCTTTCCTTTGGCGCGCATGAAATCGAAGTCGCAGCCCTCATCGGCCTGCAGAATGGTTTCGTTGAACAGGTACGAGTAGCCGCGCCTGGCCCAATCCGGCGTTGGCAGCTTCATCGCGTTACGGCGCCTCGCAAGCTCGGCATCGTCGACCAACAGGTCGATGCTGCGCCCGGCGACGTCGAGCCGGATCATGTCGCCATTCTTGACCAGCGCCAGGGGACCGCCGACCGCGGATTCCGGGGTAATATGCAGCACGATGGTGCCGAACGCCGTGCCGCTCATCCGCGCGTCCGAAATCCGCACCATGTCCTTGACGCCGGCGCGAGCGAGCTTCTTCGGGATCGGCAGGTAACCCGCCTCCGGCATGCCCGGAGCGCCCTTGGGTCCGGCGTTGCGCAGGACCAGCACGTCGTCGGGACCAACGTCGAGCGCGGGATCGTCGAGGCGCTGGGTCAGGTCTTCCACCGACTCGAACACCACTGCGCGACCCGTATGCTGCAACAGTTTAGCCGTCGCCGCCGCATGCTTGATCACGGCGCCGCGTGGCGCGAGATTGCCATGCAGCACGGCAAGCCCGCCTTCCGGCTTGATCGGATTTTTGCGCGCGCGGATGACATCCTGCCCCGGCACCTCTTCGGCGCGCGCGACGACCTCGCGCAAGGTCGCCCCGGTAATCGTCCTGGCGTCCAGATCGATCAGGTCGCCGAGCTGGGCGATCAGTTTCGGTAACCCGCCGGCATGATGGAAATGCTCCATGTAATGCGCGCCGGTCGGCTTGAGGTCGATCAAAACAGGCACTTCGCGGCCAAGCCTGTCGAAGGCTTCAAGGTCTATGCGGTGCGCCGTGCGGTTCGCAATCGCGGTCAAATGAATGAGACCGTTGGTCGAGCCGCCGATCGCCTGCAGCACCACTTGTGCATTCCGGAACGACGACTTCCTCAGCAATTCGCTGGGCTTCGGTCCCCTGGCTTTGGCCAATTCGGCCGCGACCTTGCCGCTCGCCTCTGCCAGGCGAAAGCGCTCGGCATGCGGGGCCGGAATGGTCGCGCTCATCGGCAGCGACAGGCCGAGCGATTCCGTGATGCAGGCCATGGTGCTCGCGGTGCCCATTACCATGCAGGTGCCCACCGAAGGCGCGAGCCGGCCATTGACGGCTTCGATCTCGTCATCATCGATTTCGCCGGCGCGGTATTTCGCCCACAGCCGCCGGCAATCGGTGCAGGCGCCGAGCACCTCGCCCTTGTGGTGCCCGACCACCATCGGCCCCACCGGAATGACGACGGTCGGAAGATCGGCGCTGACGGCGGCCATGATCTGCGCCGGCAAGGTCTTGTCGCAGCCGCCGATGACCACCACGGCGTCCATCGGCTGGGCGCGGATCATCTCCTCGGTATCCATCGCCATCAGGTTGCGCAGGTACATCGAGGTCGGATGCGAAAAGCTTTCCGCGATCGAGATGGTCGGAAACACCATTGGCATCGCGCCCGACAGCATCACACCGCGTTTCACCGCCTCCAGGATCTGGGGCACGTTGCCATGACAGGGATTGTAATCGCTGTAGGTGTTGGTAATGCCGACGATCGGGCGGTTCAGCGCATCGTCCGAATACCCCATCGCCTTGATGAAGACCTTGCGCAGGAACAGCGAAAAACCCGCATCGCCATAACTCGTCAGCCCCTTGCGCAGCCCGTCAGCCATGGTGGCAATATCCTTTTAAATTCGACTTGTTTGACGTCCCAGTTTTGAAGCCCGCAGCATGATTGTCAATAAAGGCCAACAGGTCGCCAAAGGTCCTCGATCCATCAGCGCGCGATCATTTTGGCTGCTTCTCCCACAACGCGATGTTCCCTGTCGAAAAACCTGCGCCAAAGGCTTCCCGTCGAGGAAATCTGGCGCATAGTGGACAACGACAGCCGGGCCTTGAGGACGCCAAATGCAGGTCATAACGACCGATGTTGCCGTAATCGGCGGAGGTGCAGCCGGCTGCTATGCCGCGCTCAACCTGGCTGAGCGGGGCATCAAGCCTTTGATCATCTGCAAGGGGCTGGTCGGCAAGAGCGGAGCGTCGCTGTTCGCAGGCAATCTCGTGATCTCCGGCCGGGCTCTGGGCAACAGCGAAGAGAACGCCCGCAATACGGCCGAGTTCCTGATCAAGTATCACAACCAGTTCCTGATCGATCAGAAATGGGCGCAGCGCTGCGGCCAGTGGATCGAAAAGGTCTATTACCCTGAGCTGGAAGAAGCAGGCCTCTACTTCCGCCGCGACGATTCCGGCGAGGTCGTCACGAGCCCGGGGAAGATCCGCAGCATCGCCGCCAATGTTCAGGGCAATTCGGGCGTGCCGTTCATGGATCTGCGCCGCAAGCAGGTGATCAAGGCAGGGATTGCGCGAATGGAGGAGACGGTCGCCACCTCTCTCCTGAGCAACGGCGACGGCTCGGTCGCCGGCGTCTTCTGCCTCAACACCATCACCGGCGAATATACGGCCGTGATCGCGCGCGCGGTCATTCTGGCGACCGGCTACTCCGATCGCCTGCACACCCGCTCCACCGGGACGCGAGAGATGTCGGCAGACGGGATCGCGATGGCGTGGCGGCTAGGTGCAACCCTGGTCAACATGGAAATGCAGTGGTGGCACACCAACGACCTGGCGCACCCTCCGTGCTGGCAGCGGATGCAAATCTATCCAAACCCGATGCTCGGCTCGGAAAAATCGGCACGAATGCTCAACTCGGCGGGCGAGGAGTTCTTCAACCAGCAGCAGGACGATCCGCTGGCCTTCGGCCCCTACACCGTGCAGCTGAAAGCGCTGGTCAAGCAGGTTCGTGCCGGCAAGGCCCGTTACGAGGGCGGTTACTATGCGGGTTTCGACCATTGCGATGCGGCGGAAGTCGAGACCTATACGACCTATGGCAAGACCTTTCGCCAGCTCGGCCTGCCATTTCCCGCAACCTTGGCCGAGACGGCGGTCTCCTCGCACTACCGGCAGGGCGGCATCGATGTCGACACCAGCACCATGCGTTCATCGATTCCCGGGCTCTATGCCGCAGGCGGCGTCGGCGGTCACAGCAATGGTCTGATCGGCCTTGCAACCTATGACGGGCGGGTGGTTGCCGAAGGTGTCGCAAAGGACATTGCGACGGCCAGGATCTCCTCCGTGCCGCAAGCGCAGATCGAGGCGGAATGCCGCCGGCTGGACCGTTTGCGCGCCTCTTCCGGCGGCGGGTCCTCGCCGTGCAGGCTGAAGGAACAGTTGCGGGCGGTGATGTGGGAAAAGGTCGGCGTCGAGAAGAACGCTTCCGACCTTAAGTCGGCGCTCGACGATATCGAGCGGATTCGCCTCGAGCTGTTACCCGGCATGAAAATCAGCAACACTGCAAGAACGGTCAACTACGAGTGGCTGGACGCGATCGACCTGGTCAATATGGTCGATGTCTGCGAGCTCGTCATCCACTCCTCGCTCGAGCGCAAGGAGAGCCGCGGACCGTTCATTCGACAGGATTTCCCGTTGACCGACAACGACAATTGGCTCGCCGCCAATGTTCTGAGGAAATCCGGCAATGGCATGAAATTCGAGAAACGGCCCTATGACCTGCCGCTATTTGCGCCCGGCTTTTCCAGAAAAGATAACCTTGAGGTCTCCTGGTGACAATGGTTCCTCCCGGCGACGTTCCGGTGCCCGTTCTTCTGGCCGTTGACGGCCGCCGGTTGGGGCAAGTCGAACAGCACGACACGCTGGCCGCGCGCAATTCCCGGCTGGCGCCGGGCGATCTCTTGACGCTCAGGGTGCGCCGGTCCGAGATCACCGCAGGCGGCGACGTCTACCAGGAGTTTCGGGTGCCGTACCAGAAATGGATGAGGGTGCTGGACGCCCTGAACTGGATTGCGGAGAATGCGGCCCCTGATCTGGCGTTTCGATGGTTCTGCGGATCGAAGATGTGCGGAACCTGCGCGGTCCGAATGAACGGCCGCGAGGTGCTTGCCTGCTGGGAGGCGGTCGAGCCGAACATGGTCATCGAGCCGCTGCGCAACTTGCCCGTCGTTCGCGATCTCGTCGTCGATCGAACCCGCTACGAAGAAAAGGTCGCAAGTCTTCAGCCGTGGATCGAGCGCCATGAGCCTTACGCAGGGTTCCCCGAGCCGCTCACCCACAAGCAGATGAAGAACGCTTCCAAGGCGCTCGATTGCATCAGTTGCATGTGCTGCTACTCGGCCTGTCCGGTCATCGGCCTCGGAAACCTGACCGATTTCGCCGGTCCCGCGCCGCTGGTTCAGTTGGGCCAGACCGCGCTTGATCCACGCAGTAATCCGCAGAAGGTCAGGCGATCGATTGAGCTGACCGGGATATTCAATTGCGTGTCCTGTTACAAATGCGAGGAGGCATGTCCGGCGCATATCCCGATCGTCAGTGGGGTTATCGAACCGTTGAAGGCAAAGGCGGCGCAACTTAATCCCGAAATGGCGAGGCATCCATTTGCCCTGCGCGACATCGTTGCCCGCCGTGGCCGGGTTGATCCCGGCGAACTGGTGCTGAGGGTTCAGGGGCTGCGAGGCTTGCGCAATCTGACGCGGCTATGGCGGTTGTTCGCGCGCCGCAAGATCGACCCGATCAAGACGCTGCTCGGGATCAAAACCAGCGCGGCCGGGGCGGCCGCCCGCCTTTTGGGCGGTGGAGCGGGCAAGCCATGAAATTCGCCTATTACCCGGGCTGTTCCGCGCGCAGCACCTGTGCCGAACTCAACGAGGCGACGCACCTTGTGGCGAAAAGGCTCGGGCTCGATCTGGTGCAACTGGAATCGGCCACCTGCACCGGCGCGCGCGAATTGCGCGCGATCGATCCGGCCGGCTTTTATGCCCTCAACGTCCGCATCTTGGCGCTGGCGGAAAGCCATGGCCTGCCCCTGATGACGATCTGCAATACCTGCACGCTCAATGTGCTCGATGCGCACGCAGCCTTTGTCAGCGATCCCGAACTCGCAAGATCGGTCAATGCAAGGCTTGCGGACGAGAACCTGCACTACAGCGGACGCACCAAGATCAGCCACTTCCTCTGGGTGTTGCATGAGGAAATCGGCGAGCAGCGGTTGAGCCAGCAGGTGGTCAATCCGCTCAAAGGTCTGAGCGTCGCAGCCTTTTACGGCTGCCATATCACTCGTCCGCCGGCGCATTACGGGTTTGTCGATTCACGGAACAACCGCGCCCTTGAACGGCTTGCCGAAATCCTGGGCTGCCAGCCGATCGAATATAGCGGGCGCGCCGAATGCTGCGGATTTCATACAGCCGCCCACGACGAGAGAGTTGCGATCAAGCTGACCGGCAAACAGGTCCTTGCCGCGAAGAAAGGGGGTGCAACGACCATGGTCACACCATGCCCGCTTTGTCACACCGTCCTCGACAGTTTTCAGCCCGAGATGGAAAAGGACATCGCGCAGAAACTCGACATGCCGGTTCTGCACCTTCCGCAACTCGTCGGGTTGGCGCTCGGATTGTCACCGGAACAATTGAAGATCGACCACCACATGGTGCCGGCGGGCGTGCTCGATCGTTATGCAGCGGCTGCATCGAACGCGCCAAAGTAGCCGCGGGATGCCTCTTGGCCCTTGCGTGGAAGTGCTGAAGGTCGGATGCTGCCGCGTCGGGTTTTTGCGGCATGGCCATGGGTTACGGCTGAAGATGAAAGACACGGTACTTCTGCTGGCGATGAATGGGCTGATTTGGGGGCTGATCATTGCGCTCATCGCGCTCGGGCTTTCGATCATCTTCGGTCTGCTTGACATCATCAACATCGCGCATGGCGATTTCTTCATGGTCGGTACGGTGCTGGCATGGTTCAGCCTGTCGGTGACGGGCAATTTCTGGATCGGCTTTCTGGTCGCGCCGCTGATCGGCTTTCTCCTCGGCGCCATCATCCAGCGCCTCGTCATCCAGCCGATCCATGGCGTGGCCGCTCTATCGATCGTCGCGACCTTCGGGCTCTCCCTCATCCTTCAGGAAACCGTTCGGATCACCTTCGGGGCTACGCCACGGCGGATACTGGCGCCGATTCAGGGGACCGTTCCCCTGTTCGGGGTCGACTACGAGATCTATCGCCTGTTCGCGGCGGCGGTCGCACTGGCGGCTCTGGCCGGCTTCTTTTTCTTCCTGCAGCACACCCGGCTCGGAATCTGGATGCGGGCCGTGCGGCACGACCGCGAGACGGCCATCGCAATGGGCATCCCGGCCAGGCGCGTCTATGTGATGACCTTCGGGATCGGCTTTGCGCTCGCCGCTTTTGGTGGAGCGGTGGCTGCGCCGATCACCACGGTTGATTTTCGTGGCGGCGTCGACGTGCTGCCCTTCTGTTTCATGGCTGTCATTATCGGAGGGCTCGGCAACCTGCCGGGTACGGTGGCGGCCGCGGTTCTGCTGTCATTTCTCGAGGGGCTGATCCAGAGCGTCGCTGATCCGACCATTGCGCGAATTTCTTCGCTGGTGTTGATGAGCGCGGTGTTGCTGCTGCGGCCGCAGGGGCTGTTCGGGGGTTTCACGAAATGAGGCGGCGGTCCATCGAGATGGCGCTCGCGGCGGCAGGCGCGGCATTCCTGGTCACGGTGCCGTGGTCGATCCCGGCGCTGATCGACAATTTCTGGGTCAGCGTGATCACGGAGATCCTGATCTGGTCGCTGTTTGCCGCCAGCGTCAACCTGCTGTTCGGCTATGTCGGGCTGTTGTCGTTCGGGCAGGCGCTTTATTTCGGCTTCGGCATGTATGGCGTCGCGCTGGGCATCGATCGCCTTGGCCTGTCGTTCTGGCCGGCGTTCGGGCTCGGCATCGCCGCAGCCATGACCATGGCCCTGGTTTCCGGGATCTTCGCGGTGCGCCTGAGTTGGCACTATTTCGCGATCATTACCGTGGTGTTCTCGCTGATCTTCTATTTTCTGGCGGTATCGATGAAGCCTTTGACCGGCGGCGACGATGGCATCAATTTCACACTGCCGCCGGTCTTCAGGTTCGACGGCAAGGCAATCGGTCTCACCGATCCGACCTTCCAGTATTTCTTTGTTCTGGCGGTGGTGTCGCTTTGCTTCTTCCTGATGTACAGGCTGATCAACAGCCCGCTCGGCAAGGGCTTTCTGGCGATCCGCGACAACAACCTTCGCGCCTCGCTGATCGGCCTCAATGTCTATGCGCTGCGGCTGATCGCATTCGTCATGGCAGGTTGTCTGGCCGGTGTATCCGGAGCGCTGTTCGCCTTTTTCGGCCGCTACGCCTCCGCCACCTACATGTTTTACCAGGTCTCCGGCGAAGCCGTGGTCTGGACCATTGTCGGCGGCGCGGGCACGATGTTTGGACCGCTGGTCGGAACCGCCCTGTTCATCGTGATCCGCGAGATCGTTTCCAGCCACTGGGAGCATCACTCGCTGATCGTAGGCTTGCTGGCGATCCTGTCGGTGATTTTCGCGCCCAGGGGGATCGTCGGTCTCTGGAACAGCTGGATGATCCGGCTCACCGGGCGTGAGACCGTCAAAAAGGCGCCGTCACGCCTGACCCTGCGAGCCGAACCATGAGCGAGCCCGTTCTGCAAACCGAGAATCTGACCAAGCGGTTTGGCGGCTTGACCGCGATCGACAACCTCAGCATCAGTCTTTCGCCTGCCAGGATTCACGCCATCATCGGCCCGAACGGCGCCGGGAAGACAACATTCTTCAACCTTGTAACGGGCCTTCTCAGTCCGAGCAGCGGCCGGATATTCTTTCGCGGCCGCGACATTACCGGATGCAGGCCGTATGTCATCAGCCGAATGGGGATCAAGCGGACCCTTCAGGTCAAGAGCGTGTTTCCGGACCTCAACGTTGCCGACAATCTCTGGATCACAAGGCAGGCGCGAAACCGGTTCCTGAATCCGTTCCGCGCCGCCGCTGGCGACAGGGATACAAGAATGCGTGTCGAGCAGACGCTCGAGCAGATCGGCCTCACCGCTCTGGCAGAGCGTCCGGCCGGTACCCTGTCCTATGGTGACGTCGCGATGCTCGAGATCGGCATGGCACTGATTTCCGAGCCGAGCCTGCTTCTGCTGGACGAGCCCACTTGCGGCATGAGCCCTGCCGAGACCAGCCGCGCGGTTGCGAAAATCCGCGATCTGGCGCACACCATCGACATTGTCATCATCGAGCACGACATGGACGTCGTCTTCGGTATCGCCGACGACATCACCGTTTTTGCACAAGGGGCGATCCTGGCCAGCGGCAATCCGGCGGCGATTGTCGACGATGAACGCGTTCTCGAAGCCTATCTCGGTCGCCCGGAGGATGAGGACTTCATGGAGGAGGCCTTAAATGCTTAGCCTCCGGGACGTTCACGTCCATCTCGGCAAGCTGCACATTCTCCAGGGTGTCAACCTCGAGGTGAAGTCGGGAGAATCCGCCGCCCTGCTCGGACGCAACGGCGTCGGCAAGACCACGACGCTGCGTGCGATCATGGGATTGGTGTCGAAGACGAGCGGGATGATCGAGTTCGACGAACTGGATCTTTCCAACTACCCTGCGCACGAAATTGCCGGCAAGGGTATCGGCTACGTGCCGCAGGGCCGAGGCATTTTCCCCGGTCTTTCGGTTCTGGAAAATCTGAACATCGCCCTCAAGGGCAAGCGTGACCGGGAGCGCGAGGACTATGTCTTTGCCTGCTTTCCGAGACTCAAGGAACGCCTGAAGCAAGCGGGCAACACGCTCTCGGGCGGCGAGCAGCAGATGCTGGCCATCGCGCGCTGTCTGATGATGCGCCCTAGGCTCATCATCCTCGATGAGCCGACCGAGGGGATCATGCCTCGGCTGGTGTCGCAGATCAGGCGTGAGATACACCGCATCAATCAGGGCGGGGTATCGATACTGCTGGTCGAGCAGAATGTCGAAACCGCGCTAAAACTGTGCTCAAGCGTGTTTCTTATGGAAAAAGGCGCTATTGTCCATTCGGGCACGTCGCACGAACTTAAAAATCAGCCGGAAATAGTGCAGCGTTATCTCGGACTTTCGCAATAATTCAGCCGTTTTAGGGAGGGATGTGAACATGGCAAGGAAACTATCGCGCCGCAGCTTCCTCGAATGCGCCCTGGCGGGCGGCGCGGCCGCCGGCACGGCCAATCTCACCGTCATGCGCGACGCATTCGCGCAGGCTTCCGGGCCAATCGTCATCGGGCATCATTGCGACATCACGGGCGCGATAGGGTCGTGGGGCGTGTGGCACGACAAGGCGGCCAAAGCGGCAGTGGACCTGATCAACCAGGGTGGCGGAATTGCCGGTCGAAAGGTGGAACTGGCGACCGAGGACACCGAATCCAACCCTGCGAGCGGCGCGCGCAAGCTGCGCAACCTCATTCAACGCACCAATGCTGAATTCATCATCGGCTCGGTTCATTCCGGCGTGATGCTGGCGGCAATCCCGATCGCGAGCGAACTCAAGACCATCTACTTCTCGACCGGCGAGGCGACGGAAGCCACAGGCAGCAAAGGCACGCGCTTTTCCTTCCGCACGGGCACCGACACCTATTCCATTGCAGCGGCCAGTCTGCCCTGGTGTGTCGAGAATTTGGGCAAGGTCTGGACCATCATTTATGCAGATTATGCCTGGGGCCAGAGCACGTCGCAGGAATCCAAGGTCTATATCGAGCGTGCCGGCGGCAAGGTCCTCAACGCCATTCCGGTGCCGCTCGATGCCAAGGATTTCGTGCCTTATCTGGCGCAGGTTTCCGCCGATACCGAGGTATTGCTGCCGGCGTTCATCGGTTCGCTGTCGGTTGCGTTTTATACCCAGGCCAAGAGCATGGGACTCGACAAGAAGATGAAGATGTATTCCTCGTCGGCCAGCATCGAGGCGATTGCGCCGGACGACATCAAGGGCGCGGCGGAGGGAGTGTATTTCTTCGAGAATTTTCCGCGTCAGCTCAAGGCAAAGGACGACGGCTTTCACAAAGAGTTCAACAAGCTACTCGGTATCGACGATGTCGACGCCCGCGAGATCGGGGGTAGCCGCGTGATGGACAAAAGTCACGGCTGGCAGGCCTGGGAGGACATCTTCGCGCTCAAACAGGCGATCGAGGCTTCCGGCTACAAGACGCGCAAGGACGTCGAGGGTGTCATCCGTGCGCTTGAAGGCATGCAGATGACGAATTCGCTCGCCCATCCGCAAGGCGACAAGATCATCCGCAAGGAGGACCACGTCGGCATCATCGATTGCTATATCAGCCGCGTGGAAAACGGAAAGCTCGAGGTCAAGAAGCGAATTCCGAAGGAGGAACTCGCCAAAAACATGCCGCTGCGCCATAACCTCTCGGAAATGCCTGTTTGAAGGTCGCAGAAGGCGCCTGACAAAGGCAGCTTTTGAGGCGCCTGCTTCGGTCCCGACGAGACGGCGGCGCGTACGGGCACGTCCTCATTACGGGCACGTCCTCATAAAGATGAGGTAATCGGCCGGCCCAGCTTGTGGATGGCTGAAGATTTTGGGTGCTGCGCTCGAGCGCGCCGAACACGCGTCGGCTGCCGAACCGATCGATGCGACTCTCCGTCGCACATGCTCCGAATTTGATTGCCCGCGAGAAAAGGACTCTCACGATAGCGCCCGTTGAGAAACGTGCATGATGCCGCAACTGGCATCTTCAGCGGATTGAACTATCAAGTAATCTGCAATTTGTTTGTTCCTCGCTTCAAATTTCTAAGCGCTTTTGGCACAACGACAGATAGCGGGAGATAGTACGATGACGATCAGACCTGATCCCACGTTTTACGCATCGCCCAAACTTGCAATGGAAGCGCCGCCCGAGAACTTTGCCTACACCCTGCTGCTCAGTCCGGATTTCTCGAGGCCGGACGCGCTCGCGGTGATCGATGTGAAAAGGGGATCGCCGACCTACAGTCAAATCGTTCACACCGTGACGATGCCGAACAAGGGTGACGAGTTTCATCATTTCGGCTGGAACGCCTGCTCCTCGGCGCTGTCTCCGCTCACCGGGCATGCGTTCATCGAGCGACGCTATCTCATCATCCCGGGGATGCGTTCGTCCCGCATCTACATCGTGGATACCAAACCCGACCCGACAAAGGCGAAGATTCACAAGATCATTGAGCCTGAAGAAGTGTTCAAGAAGACGGGCTACTCGCGGCCACACACCATCCATTGCGGACCGGAAGGCATTTACGTCTCTACGCTCGGCGGCAGCGGCAAGGATGGTACGGATGGACCTCCGGGTGTGTTCATCATGGATTGCGAGACCTTCGAGGTCCTCGGTCGCTGGGAGATCGACCGCGGTCCGCAGAAGAGGCATTACGATTTCTGGTGGAATCTGCCGCGCGACTACATGGTGACGAGCGAGTGGGGGCTGCCACCACAGTTCGAGAATGGAATTGTCCCTGAGGACCTGCTGTCGAACAAGTACGGCCACTCCCTTCATTTCTGGGATCTGCGCGCGCGGCGCAACGTCCAGACCATTGATCTTGGCGCGAACCACCAGATGGTGCTCGAAGTGCGTCCCGCTCACGATCCCGTCAAGGAGTATGGCTTCGCGGGCGTCGTCGTCGATACCACCAACCTCGAGGGCTCGATCTGGACCTGGTGGCGCGAAGGAGGAAAATTCCACGCCGAAAAGACCGTAACGATTCCGCCGGAACCGGCAGACAAGGAAAAACTGCCACCCCTGCTGCAAGGCTTCGGCGCGGTGCCGCCGCTGGTCACCGACATCGACCTGTCGATGGATGACCGCTTCCTCTACGTCGCCTGTTGGGGAACCGGCGAGATGCGGCAATACGACGTCAGCGATCCGCGCAAGCCGAAGCTGGCAGGCTCCGTGCATATCGGCGGGATCGCGCGGCGCACGCCTCATCCCAACGGCAAGCCGTTTGGCGGCGGGCCGCAGATGGTTGAAATCAGCCGTGACAGCAAGCGGGTTTATTGGACAAACTCGCTCTACTCGACATGGGATGAGCAATTCTATCCTGGCGGTTTTGCGGGCGCCGGGGTCATGGCCAATGTCGGTGCGAATGGCGGGCTGGAACTGGCGAGGGATTATTGGGTGAGCTTCCCCGACGGATACCGCCCACATCAAATCCGGCTGGAGGGCGGCGATTGCTCGACGGACTCTTTCTGCTATCCGTCGGTCTGAATTGGCAGGCTCGCAGTCCACATCCGCCTGGCTGTGGCTCGCCATTATTGTGAGCGGCCTCTACCACGGGATCAATCCCGGCATGGGGTGGCCGCTCGCGGTTGCTGCGGGACTCATGGACAAGAGCCCGCGCGCGCTGCTTGCCGCGCTCTGGCCGCTGTCGATCGGACATCTTGCGGCGATGCTGGTGGTGCTGTTGCCGTTCGCGCTGCTGCTCGTGCTCGCTCAGTGGCAGCATCAGATCCAGGCCGGCGCCAGCCTGCTCGTCATCGGCTTCGGCATCTGGCGGCTGCTTAATCCCCGCCATCCGCGCTTGCTCGCGAGGATAAGGCCCAATCATCTGGCGCTCTGGTCATTCGCGGTGGCCATCGCGCATGGCGCGGGCCTGATGCTCGTTCCGATCTATCTCGGGCTTTGCCAGACTGCCGGTGCCGACTCCGGCCACGAATCGGCGGCGATCCTTTCCGCGGCAAATCTGGAAATGGCGATGATCGTTTCCGTCGTCCACACCCTCGCCATGGTTTCGGCCGGCGGATGCTCGGCGTGGCTGGTCTACCGATATCTCGGCCTGCGATTTGTTTCGCAAAGCTGGTTCAACCTCGATACCGTCTGGGCGCTCAGCCTCATTCTGGTCGGTGCTGTCGCGCTCGCCATCGCTCTCGCGGACTTGCATTGACCACGACGGCCTGCACAAGCCGAGCGCGACGACTTGCGTGAAGTTTGCCGAGTCGAAACAAGACGTTGCTTCAGGAAAGGTGTGCATCGGTATCGATTGCACCGCGTATTTGCAATTTAGCTGCAGGCCGGATTGAGCCGCCACACACGGGTTAGTCCCTTGCCTTTGATGTCTATGAAATCCGGTCCATCGAAGGAGTAGATGTTGGCCAGCGCCGTTGCGACGGCATCCGTGACCTGGATTTGTCCTGCGACGCCGCAGCTTTCCATCCGACTGGCTACGTTTACGGTATCGCCCCAGACGTCGAAGCTAAATTTTGACTCGCCAATTACTCCCGCAGCCACGGGCCCGGCGTGAACTCCAATTCGGATCGATAGTGTACCGCTATCCGGCACCCGCACCTTGGCGACTTCGCTCAACATTTCCAGAGCTGCCCGCATTAGCTTCTTGAGATGCTCCGGGTCTGTGTTTGGAATTCCTGACGCGACCATGTAGCAATCGCCGATGGTCTTGATCTTCTCGAGCCCATAACGCGCGACGATGCGATCAAAACGGGCGAACAGGTCATTCAACAGGCCGACGACGTCAGTCGGGCTCATCTTCGCCGACAATTCGGTGAAGCCAACAAGGTCCGCAAACAGCAGGCTGGCAGCCGAAAAATTGTCAGCGATCACCGCTTCTCCTCGCAGCTTGCGCGCAGCGATCGTTGGCGGCAGGATGTTGTGCAGCAACACTCTGATGCGCTCTTCCGCCGCGGTCAGGTCGACCTGCCTGAGCCATGCGACACGCATGGTTCGATCCAGGCAATAGGCGCCAATCCCGACCAGCGAAATCACCGTGAACAGCCAGGTTCCATTAAACAGAATGACGAGGGCGGGCTCTGGCCAGAACACGGTCGCAGTAATGAAAAACAGGAAGATTGTGATCAGCGCGAGCAGCATCCCTTCGACAAAGCTCATCATTGCGAGCCCGAAGCACACGATCCCTTGCGTCATCGAGATCGCCAGCGGCGAATAATAGGGAAGTGATATCGGGGACATTGTCGCTATAACGAGCGTCAAGCATACGATATTGAAGGCAAATATTGCGAATCCGGCAGGCTCGACCCAACGGCCGGGCTTCAGGAGCAAAGTGGTGATGAATGACGCAGTCGTCACGAAAATAGCGATGAGCCTGACCGCAAGGAGAGCCTCGGAGCGATCGTGGATGGTGAGTGCATTAAGGAGTGTGAATATGATCCAGAGCGCCGACCCGGCCAACGATAGCATCTGCATGACTGCATGTCGGAACGGTCGAAGTGACTCGCGATAGCGTCGCTCCAGGACGGGATCATTAAAATGAAGCGTCAGCGCCTCTATTCTACGTTTGCTTTGCTCGCTCTGCACCATAGCGAACCTCGCTAACAGGCAGTCTGAACCGAACGTCATTCTCGCTAGAAACCTCAGCTTCGGGCTGAGACACCTGAATTGGTACAGCACCTCCGTGCGAAAGCGCAGCGGCTTAGTGTCTCACCTCGTTCCGCGAGCGCTCCTCGGCTGGCAATGTGTGTCGTGCAGCCATCTTGATGGTGGTCACATCGTGCGTGCTCAGAAGCGATTTTTCGCGGAAATCGACGGCCCGATGTCCTGCAGGATCGATCAGCACGATTTCTTTGGCACAGCTGCAAGCGAGCCCAGCGCGTGATAGATTGTCGCAAGAACAAGCCGGAGAAGCGCCGATGTCTGACATTATGCGCCGGGCGTTCATCTCGCTGCTCGGTGGGGCGGCGATCTGGCCGTTAACCGCGCGCGCGGAAAAGAGCTCCGCGTTGAGGCGTGTCGGCGTAGTCATGGGTTTCGCCGAGGACGACGAGGTTTGGCAGACCTATCTCAAGACCTTCAGACAAGCGTTGCAGGACCTCGGCTGGGCCGAGGGGCGCAACATCCGCTTCGACTATCGCTTCACCGGCGACAGCGAGGAACGGATGCGTGGCATGGTCAAGGAGATTGTAGGGCTCGCGCCTGATGTGATCCTTGTCTCCACGAATTCGGTGGTCGCGGCGGCACTGAACGCCACGCGCTCCATCCCCATCGTCTTTACCTGGGTATCCGACCCGGTCGGGAGCGGATTTGTCGCCAACCTGCCTCATCCCGGCGGAAATATCACTGGCTTCCACAATTTCGAGCCGGAAATCGCCGGGAAGTGGCTGCGCTATCTAAGTCAGATCGCGCCCGGGCTGCGCCGTATTGCTGTCGTGCACGTTCCGGAAATAGCTCCGAATGTGGCCTTCCTGCGCGTGATCGAATCCATGGGCCCCCAAATGGGGATCGCCGTGAGCCCAGCCGAGGTTCGCAATGCCGCCGACATCGAGCAAGTGCTGTCGGCATTCAAAGAGCAAGGCGGCGGCGTCATCGTGACGCCGAGCGCCCTGACGGCGACGCGGCGAGATCTTATTATCAGTCTCGCAGCCCGCTTTGGCTTGCCGGCGATCTATTCGTTCGGCTTCTATGCCGAAAGCGGTGGCTTGATCTCGTATGGAATCAATCAGCTGGAGCAGGTACGATCGGCCGCGTCCTACGTCGACCGCATTCTGCGGGGCGCAAGCCCCGGAGACCTGCCGGTTCAGCTTCCGCTCAAATACGAACTCATCATCAATCTCAAGACGGCGGCGGCACTCGGGCTTAGCGTATCCAACTCGCTTCAATTGCTCGCCGACCAGGTGATCGAATGATGCGGCGGCTTCCTTCGCGAACCTGAGTGGCCCGAGGAACAGGTTCTATTTCAAATCGAAAATCCCGCTCCTGTCGCCGTCGAACTCCATGCCGCAGAACGTGCCGCCCTGGTAGAAGTCGCCGACCGGATCTGGCTTGAGCTTGGCCTGCTCGGCAAAGGCATGCTCGCGAAAATCCTCAGCGCGGCCGGTCGGGCGATAGCCGAGGTCGAAGGCGCGGTGGTTGTCCCACCACGAGCGCTCGTTGTGCGAGGCGCCGTAGAAAATCTCGAAATGAATGTCGGGATGCTCCAGGCCAATTCGGCATAGTTGCACCAGGTCTTCCGGCTTCAGCCAGATCGAAAGCCGGCGGTGATCGATCGGCTTCTCGCCAAAATTGCCGATCCGGATGCAGGTGACCTTGATGCCGTGCTTGTCGGCATAGAGCGCGCCGACCGCTTCGCCGAAAACCTTGCTGACCCCGTAGCGGCTGTCGGGCCGCGCCGTCACGTCGGTGCCGATCCGGTGATAGCGCGGATAGAAGCCGACCGCATGGTTGGATGAGGCGAACACAATGCGTTTGACGACTTTCCTGCGCGCCGCCTCGAACAGGTTGTAGCAGCCGATGATATTGGACTGCAGGATGGTGTCCCACGGGCCCTCGACCGAATATCCGCCGAAATGCAGGATGCCGTCGACGCCTTCGCAGACAGCTTCCACCTCGGCGAGATCGGACAATTCCGCCGCCTTGAATTTTTCGTTCCTGCCGAGATCGGCGGGCGGCTTCAGGTCGCTCAACACGAGGTCCGGATAGATCGGCGGCAACAATTTTCGCAAACTAGTGCCAATTCCCCCAGACGCGCCGGTCATCAATATGCGTGGCATTCATCGCTCCCTGTCGCGAAATTGAAATCAGTATGGCGCCGCGAGCCCGAGGCGGCAAGGTGAAAGGATCGCCGTCATTGCGAGGAGCGCAAGCGACGCGGCAATCCAGTTTGCTTTCTCACTATGGATTGCTTCGCATTCGCTCGCAATGACGGAAGGAGCCGCTTGCCGCCGCGAACGGGCGATGCTAGCAGACGCGGTACCAGGCGAGGAATCCACAGCAACGAGAACAGAAAATGTCCGACAAACCCGCTCGCCCCGGCTGGCAGCCGGCGACGCAATATCCCGATCCCGCCATCTGCGCGCTCGATCCGCGCTTTGAAAAATACTGGCTGAAACTGTCGGCCGTCGAAAGACTGGCCACAGGACTGCGCTGGGCCGAAGGCCCGGTATGGGTGGGCGACGGGCGATATCTATTGTGCAGCGACATTCCCAACCAGCGCATCATCAAATGGGAAGAGGAAACCGGCAACGTCAGCCTCTACCGCAAGCCGTCGAATTTCGGCAACGGCAACACCCGCGACCGCCAGGGGCGCCTGATCACTTGCGAGCATGGCGGGCGCCGCGTGACCCGAACCGAATATGACGGTTCGATTACCGTGCTGATCGATTCCTTCAACGGCAAGAGGCTGAATTCCCCCAACGACGTCGTCGTGAAATCCGACGGCTCGATCTGGCTCACCGATCCAGTCTTCGGCCTGCTCGGCAACTACGAAGGCTATGTCGCGGAGTCCGAGATCGACGCCAACGTCTACCGGATCGATGGCGCCACTAACAAAGTCACCATCGTCGCCGAAGGTGTGCTCGGGCCGAACGGACTTTGTTTCT
>NZ_DATMLW010000270.1:0-50161 GCF_035570375.1 Bradyrhizobium sp.
CTGGTCGCCTTGATCGCCGTCGCTCGCAAGCTGCTCACAATCCTCAACGCCATGCTCAGGACCAAAACGCCATGGCAACCCGCTTGACAGCCAACACAGTCGCTCACCCCAACCCTCTCCCACAAGGGGAGAGGGAGCACAGCTGCGCTGGGGCTATAATCAAGCCGAACTTCATCGCGCTATGGTGGGACCTGCCACCTGCATCCGCTGACGATCGGCCATCGCCGAATGCAGGCGATCAGCTTCGCTTCGCAATCTTTTGAAAAAGCCAAATTCGCCCATGGGGCGCACCCGATAGCGTGATGTTCGACAGCGTCTCGCCCTCCGAGGCGATCACGCCGCGCGGTCGTCGCGCCGAAAATCTTCCTCGTCGGCGAGGCGGGTCCAGTATTGCGCGAAGCTCCACAAGCGGCGTGCTTCGTTGGCGTCCTTTTCGGTCCTGGCCTGGTGGGCGGCCTCGGCTGCCCATTTCCTGAGCTTTGACTCTTCCGCCATGTCCGCCTCGCTCAACTCGGCTTGCCCTTATGTACGGTGCAGTGCGGAAAAGGTTCAACACGCTTTTGCCGGCAGGATGCACAAATGAAAGGCACGCATCGTCCCGGCCAGTGTCGCGGTTCCGACTCTTGTACGACGTTGCCGCACGCACTTTTACGAACGTCGGAACCAAGGGACACTGGCAGCTCTACGCTTCCAGTGTGGCTCAGGATTTGACGTTCCGACAACGCACTCGCGGCGCTACACTAGCAGGGCTTCAGCGGCCGCCATCGCGCGTTGTACGCCAGAATTCCCGATATTTGCGGGTAAACCTTGCGGTAGCCGGTCACAGGGCTCGTCGTCACAACGTCAGTGGCATTGCCTTCGATGGTGATGACTTCCTGTATCTCGGCGACCGTCGAACGGGGACGCGGAAACACGACCGTTTGCGGAACGGTGCTTAGCCTAATGGGCGGCGAAAGATAATCGCCTTCGCGGAATCGTATCGTGCCGCTTCCGGTCTCCGTCGACACGAGAATCATGAGCGGCAGATTTTCGCATTGATTGACCGGCTGCGCCGGTTGAACCGGCATCGCCGCGGGCGAAGGATTGCTGGTCAGGGTCGCCATCATCAGCGCGCAGCCAACCAGCGCTGCGCCAAGTCCGGCCACTGCGGCCGAGCTTCCCGCCCGAGCCTGCGAATTCGTATTCTGCATGACGACCTCCCCATTTGATGGGGCAGGAATAGCGGGAGGATCGTCCGCCGTATGTGATCAAGCGCACATTGCGGGGAGCCCGGAAGGCAGGCCCGAGGCTGGCCGCCTGCCGAAGCGAAGTCCGGCCTCAGGGCTTTGCGATCTTGTCCCACAGCCAGCGCGCCACCGTATCCGGCGAGGACGCATCGTTGCCGCCGGCGGCGCGCAAATTGGCCTCGCGCATGTCGGAAATATCGATGCGGCCGAGCAGGGGTTGCAGGGCCGATCGCAGCGCCTGGTCGCCGGCGCGCTTGGGTGAAATCAGCACGATCGCGTCATAGGGCGGGATCGCCTGCCTGGGGTCGCCGAGCGCCACGAGATCGTATTTCGAAATCAGCCCGTCGCTGGTATAGCCCGCAATCACGTCGACTTCGCCGGAAGCGGCTGCGGCATACATGAAGTCCGGCTGCATCTGCCGCTGCGCGCGAAACTTCAGCCCATAGGCCTGCCGCAGGCTTTCCCATTCCGGCCGCGAGAAGAATTCGTAATCGGCGGCGATCGACATCGTCGGCGCCTGCGCAGCAAGATCGGCGATCGTGCGGATATGGAGCGCTTCAGCCCGCTTCTTCGGCATCACCAGCGCATAGGCATTCTCGAAGCCGAGCTCGCCCAGCAGCGTCACGCCTTGCCGTGCCAGCATCGTCTTAAGTTCGGCGAGCAATTCGGCCCGCGGCCTGGTTTCACTGATGTGAAACTGGTTGACCCACAGTGTGCCGGAATAATCGACATAGACGTCGATGTCGCCGTTGAGGAGAGCCTGATAGATCACGTTGGAGCCGAGCCCTTCGCGCGTGGTGGCGGAAAGTCCGGCGCGCGCGAGGCGCTGTGCGATCAGCGCCGACAGCACGTATTGTTCGGCAAAGGTCTTGGCACCGACGACATAGGCCGCCCTGCCCGCCATTGATGGCACCAGCGTTGCCGCAACCAGTGCGGCGATGCCGAGGGCGCCGAGGCCGGCGCGGACGCGGCTGCGCGCGCGAATCCCGATCTCGATCAGGGCCAAAAGCTGGTCCACCGCGAGCGCCAGCAGCGCAGCGGCGAGGCAGCCGAACAGCACGAACACCCAATTCTGGGTTTGCAGGCCGGCAAAGATGTAGTTGCCAAGACTGGTCTGGCCGATCGGCGTCGACAGCGTCGCGGTGCCGATCACCCAGACCGCGGCGGTGCGGATCCCCGCCATCATCACCGGAAGCGCCAGCGGCAATTCAACCGAGACCAGCGACTGCAGCTCGGTCATGCCAACGCCCTGGGCGGCCTCGAGGATCGAAGGCTCGACGCCGTTAAGGCCCGTGATCGTGTTGCGCAGCACCGGCAGCATCGAATAAAGCGCAAGAGCGAGCACGGCGGGCAGAAATCCGAACGCGGAGAAACCGAAGCCGAACCACTGAAGCGACACCGATGAAAGCGCGAGCAGCAGTGGATAGAACAGCGCCAGCAGCGCCAGCCCCGGCACCGTCTGCACGATGCTCGCAAGCCCAAGAAGTGCGCCGCGCATCAAGGGGCGGTTGCGTGCGGCGATCGCGAGCGGAAGGCTCACGGCAAGGCCGAGCGCCAGCGCCGCGACGCTGACCCGCACATGACTGCCGAGATAGTCCGGCAGATGCGCCAACGCCTCGCCCCAGCGCGGGTCGGAAAAAAGACTCATGCCGCGCCATCCCGCGGCAACAGGACGTTGAGCCGCTCGGTCTGCCGCCGCGGCGTGCGCAGGAGCTCGTTGACGTAACTGTCCCGGCTTTGCGACAGCTCTGCCGGCGTGCCTTGCGCCAACAGTCGCCCGCCGCGCATCACCGCAATACGGTCGGCGAGCAGTATGGCTTCGGTCATGTCGTGGGTAATCATGACCGTGGTCAGTTCAAGCTTCCTGTGCAGCGCGCGGTAGTCCTCGCTGAGCGCATCGCGGGTGAGGGGGTCGAGCGCGCCGAACGGCTCGTCCATCAGCACGATCTTCGGGCGCGCCGCGAGCGCGCGCGCCACGCCGACGCGCTGGCGCTGGCCGCCCGACAGTTCATGCGGAAAGCGATCGCCGAATTGCGCGCGTTCGAGCCGCACCAGAGCGAGCAGTTCGTCGACGCGTGAAGCGATCTGCTCTGCCGGCAAATTCAGAAGCTTTGGCGTGATGCCGATATTCGCATCGACGCTCATATGCGGAAAAAGCCCGCCGCTCTGGAAAACGTAACCGATGCGGCGGCGCAACGCGACCGGGTCGGCGTCGCGCACGTCCTCACCTTCGATCGTGATGTGTCCGGTGTCGGCATCGATCAGACGGTTGGCCAGCCGAAGCAGGGTGGTTTTGCCCGAACCGGAGCCGCCGACGATGCACAGGAATTGCCCCCTCTCGACTTCGAGCGAGACGTCGTCGACGGCCGTGACGCGGCCGCCGTCAAAACTTTTTCCCACATGCGCGAAGGCGATTG
Source organism: Bradyrhizobium sp. (assembly GCF_035570375.1). Classification (GTDB taxonomy): domain Bacteria; phylum Pseudomonadota; class Alphaproteobacteria; order Rhizobiales; family Xanthobacteraceae; genus Bradyrhizobium. The sequence goes on from NZ_DATMLW010000270.1 coordinate 3,644, forward strand.
GAGGGGGCATCATTTCAGTCTGACCCAAGGCGTTTCATTCGCCCAGATGGATAGTCGCATGCGAACATGTGCTCTCTCTCATCCCTCCCCCACGAGCGTGAGCGAGTGGTGGGGAGGGATGACGCGAGTGAAACGAGCGTCGGGGTGGGGGGTGCAAGAAAGGCCCCCCACCCTGGCCTTCGCTTCGCTTCGGCCTTCCCTCCCCACCGCTGCGCGGGGGGAGGGATCAAACATCGATCCAGCAACACCACCCGCCGGTCCTCGTTGAACTTGTCCTTCGCAGGCGCTAAGCCACCCTCTCAACCTTGGGGGAAGCGCGTGGATAAAGCAACGCCGACGGCGGTCGCACTCGATGATACGACCGTGGCGTTTCGCCTGGTCGATGACCGCGTTTATACGGCGGTCAAGGAAGCGCGCCTTGCGGTCGAGCAGGGCGAGTTCGTCGCCATTGTCGGGCCCACCGGATGCGGGAAATCGACCCTGCTCAATGTCGCCGCCGGTCTGTTGCGGCCGCTCTCGGGCAAGGTGCGGATTTTCGGGCTTCCGCTTGCAGGGCTGAACCGGCAGGCCGGCTATCTGTTCCAGGCCGATGCGCTGTTTCCCTGGAAAACCGCGATCGATAATGTCGCCATCGGGCTTGAGATCGAAGGCACGCCGCGCGCAGAGGCGCTGGAGGAGGCGCAAGCCTGGCTCGCTTCCGTCGGGCTTGGGGCATTCGGCAATCGCTATCCGCACATGCTCTCGGGCGGCCAGCGCAAGCGCGTTGGCTTGGCGCAAGTGCTGATCCGCGATCCGAAGATCCTGCTGATGGACGAGCCGTTCGGGCCGCTCGATGCCCAGACCCGCCAGATCATGGGCAATCTGCTGCTTGAGTTGTGGAATGCCGACCGCAAGGCGGTGTTGTTCGTCACCCACGACCTCGAAGAGGCGATTGCGCTGGCGGACCGCGTGGTGATCATGTCGGCGGGGCCGTCGGCGCGGATCATCGGCGACTGGCGGGTCGAGCTGCCGCGCCCGCGCGACATCATGGAAGTGCGTCTGGCAAAAGAATTTCACGCGCTTCACCGCGAAATCTGGAGTGTCCTCAAGGACGAGGTGCTCAAGGGCTATGCGCAATCGTCGCAGACGGGCGCAGGAGCCAGATGATCTGGCGCGTGGCTTGGCGTTTTCGCCGTCCCCGCGCACGCGGGGACCCATAACCATCGGCGTTTGTTGGCAATGAAGCTCTCTGCCACCTCGGCCAACGATAGGCGGCGGCGTATGGGTCCCTGCTTTCGCCGGGACGACCTCGGGTCGGCTTGGCGAGTCACAGCCGCTGGTGATGATGACTTGCCTTGATCTCGCAGCGTCCGTGGCTACACTCCGCCCGCCAAAAGCGGCCCTCGAAGCCGACCGTCAAAGGCAAAACTCAAAAGCAAAACCCTAGGGCAAAACCCAAAGGCAAAACAAAGGGGAAAATCTCATGCTTCTACGTGCTTCAATCCTGGCCGCCTCGATCGCTGTTGCAGCCCTGTTCGCCTCGCAAGCGGCCAGCGCGCAAGGCGTGTTCACGCTGTCGTCACCGAGCTTCAAGGACGGCGAACGTCTGGCGACAAAGAACGCCGGCAACAACAAGTCCAATCCGAATTGCGTCGGTGAGAACGTTTCGCCCGCGCTGTCCTGGTCGAACCCGCCTGAAGGCACCAAGAGTTTTGCGATCCTGATGTTCGACCCCGAGGGGCGTCCGCCCGGCGGCGTCAGCCATTGGGTGGCCTACGGCATTCCGGCCTCCGTCACCGGCTTTGCCGAGGGCGAAGTGTCGAAGCCGAGCGACAAATATGTCGGCGGATCGAGCCTGATGAAGCTGCCGAACTATTTTGGACCATGCACGCCGCCCGGACCGCAGCACCACTACACCTTCACGCTGATGGCGACCGATCTCGAGCCGACGGCGCTCGCAGCCGGGCTGACGCGGGACGAGCTGATCAAGGCGCTCGACGGCCATGTCAAGCAGGCGACCGGCCTGATCGGCACGTTTTCGAAGCCGTAAAGCGATTGCGTTTGCACCCTCCAACATCCGTGGAAGGGCTAAATCAATCCTCTCGTCGTCCCCGCGCACGCGGGGACCCATAACCACCGGCGCTTGTTGTTGCAGAAGTCATTTGCCACATTGCCCAAACGATAGGACGCGGCGTATGGGTCCCTGCTTTCGCAGGGACGACTCCGGAATGGCATCTCAACCATGTCGCGCGTGACGCTTCTCGCTTTGCAGGTGCTGGTCGCGGTCGTTGGCCTCGCGCTATGGCAGCTCTTCGCCACGGTGCCGATCTTCGGCCACATATTGTTGCCGCCGTTCTTCTTTTCCAACCCGGTCGATGTCGGAGGCCAGATCGTCGACTGGTTCCGAACCGGCGTGATCTGGAAGCATCTTGCAATCACGCTTTGGGAATCGATTCTGGCTTTCGTGATCGGCTCGCTCGGGGGTGCGGCGGTCGGATTCTGGTTCGCGCGCCAGCCGATCGTCGCCGCGGTGTTCGATCCTTACGTGAAAATGGCCAACGCCTTGCCGCGCGTGGTTCTGGCGCCGATCTTCGCCCTGTGGCTGGGCTTGGGCATCTGGTCGAAAGTCGCGCTCGGCTTCACGCTGGTTTTCTTCATCGTCTTCTTCAACGTGTATCAGGGCGTCAAGGAAGTATCAGCGACGGTGCGCGACAATGCGAGAATGCTCGGCATGAACGAGCGGCAGTTGATGCGCCATGTCTACTGGCCCTCGGCGCTGTCGTGGATGTTCTCCTCGCTGCACACCTCGGTCGGCTTTGCGGTGGTCGGCGCTGTCGTCGGCGAATATCTGGGTTCCGCTGCAGGTCTCGGCTATCTGATCCAGCAGGCGGAAGGCGTGTTCGACGTCGCCGGCGTTTTCGCCGGCATGTTCGTGTTGTCGATCTTTGTCATCCTCATCGACTTCGGCGTTACCCTGGTCGAGCGCCGCCTCCTGGTCTGGCGGCCGGATGCGGGCGAGGCGAGGGGGTAGGATTCGGCGGCAAATTATATTGTCGTCCCGGCGAACGCCGGGACCCACAACCACCGGCGGATATTGTTGCGACCAGTCGCCAAACGGCATTTTCAAAACGATGAATCACGCGGTAGGGATCCCGGCTTTCGCCCGGACGACGTAGAAGAAAGTCGCCTTCTCACCGCCTCCGCGCTGCTCTATGTTGCGCCCCGGGCGAAGCGCTCACGGAGGGAAATCATGAGAATGACCTTGCAAAAACTCGCCGCGACCGTGCTCGCGCTATTCCTGATTTCCGCGCCCGCTTCCGCACAGAGCAAGGTAACGATCGCCGTCGGCGGCGGCGCCTGCCTGTGCTATTTGCCGACGGTCCTCGCCAACCAGCTTGGCGAATACGAAAAGGCGGGGCTGAAGGTCGATCTCGTCGACCTCAAGGGCGGTTCCGACGCACTCAAGGCGGTGCTCGGCGGCAGTGCGGATGTGGTGTCCGGCTATTTCGACCACTGCGTCAATCTCGCCGCCAAGAAGCAGGAGCTGCAATCCTTTGTCGTTTACGACCGCTATCCCGGCGAGGTTCTGGTGGTGTCGCCGACACATACCGCCGAAATCAAATCGATCAAGGATCTTGCCGGCAAGAAGGTCGGCGTCAGCGCGCCCGGCTCCTCGACCGATTTCTTTCTCAAGTTTCTCCTGAAGAAGAACGGCATCGATCCGGCAAGCGTCGCGGTCATCGGCGTCGGCCTGGGTGCGACCGCGGTGGCGGCGATGGAGCAGGGCCAGATCGATGCGGCCGTGATGCTCGATCCCTCGGTCACGGTGCTGCAGGCCAGCCACGGCGACCTGCGCATCCTCTCCGACACGCGCACGGCGAAGGATACGCTTGACGTGTTCGGCGGCGAATATCCGGGCGGCGCGCTCTATTCGACGGCGGCGTGGGTTGCTTCGCACGAGAAGGAAGCCCAGGCCCTGACGAATGCGATCCTGAACACGCTCAACTGGATCCACACCCATTCGGCCGAAGACATCATGGAGAAGATGCCGCCGGAAATGGTCGGCAAGAGCAGGGAGCTTTATCTCGCAGCGCTGAAGAACACGATCCCGATGTATTCGCAGAACGGCAAGATGGATCCAAAAGGAGCGGACGCCGTGCTTGCGGTATTCAGCGTCGGTTCGCCCGAAGTCGCCAGGGCCAATATCGATGTCAGCAAGACCTGGACCAACAAGTTCGTCGATGCCGCGAAGAAGACGACGGGCACGAATGCGAAGTAGGATTTTGCCACTCAGCCCGTTTCTCGAGACGGCATGACCTCTCCCGTCATCCACCGCGTCACGGCGCTCGATCTCCCGGTGCGACCTTTTGCCTGGCCGTTCGCGCAGGCGCGGCGCGCCGAAATAGAGGTGCATTTTGCAGAGCGACAGCGCGAGCGGCCGAAACTCTGGAACGGCCGCGTGTTGATCGGGCGCAATCCGGAATTTTCCGAAAGCCGCTTCAGCGCCGACTATTTCGAGGTCGATTTCGCAAGCTTCCTGGCGTGGCGCGACTGGGGATTCCCGGACCGCGGCGTCTTCAACGGTTTTGGCATGGGCGCGGTGCGGTCGTCGGATGGCGCGTTCGTGCTCGGCGAAATGGCGCAGCATACCGCCAACGCAGGGCGCATCTACTTTCCCTCCGGCACGCCCGATCCCGACGATGTCAGGGACGGCGCGGTCGATGTCGCTGGCAGCGTGGTCCGCGAGATTTTCGAGGAGACCGGCCTTGCCAGGCAGGACTATACCGCGGAGCCGCATTGGGACTGCGTGGTGGTCGGCGCGGCGATCGCGATGATCCGGCTGCTCAACCTCGATATGGGCGGCGAAGCGCTGCGCGCGCGGATCAACGCCAATCTCGCCCGCCAGCACCATCCCGAACTTTCCGCGGTCCACCTGGTGCGCAGCCGCGCCGATTTTACCGCAGCGATGCCGCGCTTTGTCACGGCGTTTCTCGAAGCACGACTTTCGACCTAATTGCGCTCGCCGGCTGCCCTGACAGGCGTCCGACGCGCTTGACATCGGTAGGCGCTACCAATGTGATAGGCGCCAAAGATACAAGAACCAAACGACGCAATCATCCGGGAGGCTTTTATGTCGGTGCGCGGGGCTGCCCACCTGTTCGGCGGGCTGTTGGCTGTGATGACGGCGCTGGGCATGGCGGTTCCCGCCGATGCCCAGGAGAAGAAGATCAAGGTCGGGGTGATCTTCGATCTGACCGGCCCGCTCGCCGGCGGCGGCTCCGAGCTGCAATATACCGGCGTCAAGATCATGCTCGACCATTACGCCAAAACCGGCGTCGAGGGCTACAAGGTCGAAGCGGTCTATGCGGACGCGCAAAGCAAGCCCGATGTCGCCATCAATGAGGCGGTACGCCTTCTGGAGCAGGAAAAGGTCGACATGCTGATGGGCTTCTTCTCCTCGGCGCAATGCGTGCCGGTGTCGGCGCGTGCCGAGCAGATGAAGAAGTTCATGTGGATCACCACCTGCATTTCCTCCGGTGTGTTCGACGGCAAGAACTACAAATACGTCTTTCGTCCGCAGGCCGCCGGCGATCAGTACGGCATGATGACGACGGACTTCATCGCCCAGAACTCGCTTTCAAAGTTCGGCAAGGAGCCGAAGGACCTTCGCGTCGCCATTATCCACGAAGATGGCGCCTATGGCGTGGACGTGGCGAAGGGCAACGAGGCCGGGGTCAAGAAGGCCGGCTTCAACCTGGTGCTCAACGAGGGTTATTCGGCGACCGCGCCTGATCTTTCCGCGCTGGTTACCAAGCTCAAGCGCGCCCGGCCCGATGTGATTTTCCACACCGGCTACAATCCCGATATCACTCTTTTATTCAGGCAGGCGCGCGAACAGGGGTTGAAGTTCGGCGCCATCGTCGGCCACGGCGCAGGCTATGGCGTTTATGAGAAACTGAAGGAAGGCCTCGGCACCGACGCCAACTATCTTTTCAACACCGATCCAATCTCGATCTGGCTCGCCAACCAGAACAACATGGACCCCAAGCTGCCGCCGGTCATCAAGATGGTCGGCGAGGCGTTCGACAAGCTCAAGCCGGGGGTAGCGATCCGCTCCGCCCACGTCGGCATCGGCGCCTCCAACGCCTATGTCTTCCTCGACGACGTGCTGCCGAGGGCGATCAAGAAATACGGCGGCGTCGATTCCGAGGCGCTGCGAAGAGCGGCGCTCGACACCGACATTCCCGAAGGCGGCACCATGCTCGGCTACGGCGTCAAGTTCTATGGCGAGGGCGAACGCTTCGCCGGCCAGAACGCGCGCTCGTTCCCGGTCGTGCTGCAATATATCGACGACAAATCCTACGTGGTGTGGCCGAAGAGCCAGATGCAGCGCGAGACCGTGCTGCCGCTGCCGAAGGGAACCACTTTCAGTAATCAGTAAATGTATTACCCGCCTTCCGGGATGATGTTCGATTTGATTGCTCCATCCGCGGACTCGATTCACCTCTCCCCGCTGGGGAGAGGTCGATTTGCGCAGCAAATCGGGTGAGGGGCCATTGCTCGCATTAAAGACCGAAACCCCTCGCCCCGACCCTCTCCCACCGCAAGTCGTGGCTTGCCCGACTTGCGCCGATTCACTATGCGCAACCGGGGTAAACCCCGGTTGCGTGGCAGAGGGAGCGCACCTTCGTCGCGGCTGCAGTAGACCAGCGGAGTATCTGAAGTGCTGACGGTGAGCGGGCTTTCGAAGCGCTTCGGCGGGTTCACCGCGGTCAACAACGTGTCGTTTAAGGTCGAGCGCGGCGAGATTGTTGGCCTGATCGGCCCGAACGGATCGGGCAAGAGCACGATCTTCAACATGCTTTCCGGCACGCTGGTGCCGTCGGCGGGATCGATCACCTTCGATGGCCTCCAGATCGCGGGACTGGCGCCGCATCGCATTATCAATCGCGGCGTCGGGCGCACCTTCCAGATCCCGCGGCCGTTTCACCGCCTGAGCATGTTCGACAATGTCGTGCTGGCGGGCTTCTACGGCCAGGGCCGCCACAGCCGCGCGAAAGCGGAAGCGGCTGCAGAGCGCGCGCTTTCCACGGTTGGCCTGCCGACGGACCGGCACATGAGTGTCGAAGGCCTGGGCGCCGCCGGGTTGAAGAAGCTCGAACTCGCCAAGGCGCTTGCGACGTCGCCAAAACTCTTGCTCGCCGACGAAAGTCTCGGCGGGCTCGACGAGAGCGAGATGGATCAGGCCGCCGACATGCTGCGCAAGATCCGCGACGAACTCGGCGTCACCATCATCTGGGTCGAGCACATCATGGGCGTCCTGATGCGCGTGGTCGATCGCGTGATGGTGCTCGATCACGGCGAGAAGATTTCCGAAGGCTTGCCGGCTCTGGTTGCAGCCGACGCGCGGGTGATCGAGGTCTATCTCGGCACTGACGCAGCTTCGAGCCAGATCGCGGCCGCCGAAGCGCGCCGCCGGGCGGAGGCGAAATCACATGCTTGAGCTGCGATCGGTCGATGCGGGGTATGGCAGCTTTCAGGCGCTGTTCGGCGTCAGCCTTCAGGTGAAAGCGGGCGAGGCGGTCGGCGTCATCGGCCCGAACGGCGCCGGCAAGACCACGCTGATGCGCGTGATCTCGGGGCTGATTTGCGCAAGCAGCGGCTCGATCGTCATGGAAGACACCGACGTGCTGGCAACGCCGCCGCACCGGATCGTCAACCTCGGCATCGCCCATGTGCCGGAGAATCGGCGGCTGTTTCCGCGGCTTTCGGTCGAGGACAATCTGAAGATGGGCGCCTACATGCCCGGTGCGCGCGGGAAATTCGCCGAGCGGCTGGATTTCGTTTTCGATCTTTTTCCGCGCATGAAGGAGCGGCGCCATCAGATGGCTGGAACCATGTCGGGGGGCGAACAGCAGATGTGCGCGATAGGGCGCGCGCTGATGTCGAACCCGAAATTGTTGTTGCTCGACGAGCCGTCGGCGGGGCTGGCGCCGGTCGTGGTGCAGCAGGTGTTCGAACTCGTCAAACGAATTCGCGCCAGCGGGCTCACGGTGCTGATCGTCGAGCAGAACGTGCAGCAGGTGCTTCGCATCGTCGATCGTGCCTATCTGCTGGAAGCGGGCTCGATCCGCGTCTCCGGAACGTCGGCCGAGGTGATGGGCACCGACACCATCAAGCAAGCCTATCTCGGGGTTTGAGACATCATGAAGTCAGCTCGAGCTGTCGCCGCGCGCACCGTTGACCTCTCCCCTGCGGGGAGAGGTCGGCGCGAAGCGCCGGGTGAGGGGTCTCAGGTTCCTCGAGAGAGCGTAACCCCTCAGCCGGATCGCATCGGTCGATGCGCTCCGACCTCTCCCACAAGGGGAGAGGTGACGATCGCGGTTAGGTCGATTCAGACAATCATCCGGCAGTAAGGTGGGAGCGATGCAGGCATTTTTTGACATCTTCGACATCTATTTGCTGGAGGCCGTGATCAACGGCATCCTGCTCGGCGGGCTGCTTGCGCTGTTGGCGCTCGGGCTTAACCTGATCTTTGGCGTCATCGACGTCACCTGGATCTGTTATGCCGAGCTCGTCATGATCGGCATGTACGGCATGTATTATCTCATCCAGTACTATCATCTGCCGTACTTCGCCGCGGCACCGCTCGTGATTCTCCTGGTCGCACTGCTCGGGGCGGCGCTGCATTATCTCGTGATCGCGCCGCTGTTGGGCGCGCCGCCGATCAACCAGCTCTTGGCGACTGGCGGCGTGCTCTTCATCCTGCAGAGCTTCGCCACCGTCGCCTTCGGCATCGATTTCCGTAACGTCGGCATCCGCCTGCCGGTGCTGTCATTCGGCGAGATGCACTTCAGCTATGCGCGGCTATTGTCCTTCGCCGCGGCGCTGGTCGGGATGATCGGCGTCTACCTGTTTATGACGCGCACCTTCACCGGTACCGCGATCCGCGCGATCTCGCAGGACCGCCAGATCATGTCGCTGATGGGCGTCGATGCCAGGCGCCTCTATCTCATCACCTCGGCGCTCGGCGGTGGGCTCGCCGGTCTGGCCGCCTGCCTCCTGGTGCTGCAATACGACGTGCATCCTTTTGTCGGCCTGTCGTTCGGGCCCATCACCTTCCTGATCTGCGTGCTCGGGGGCCTGGGCAATTTCGTCGGCGGCTTCATCGCCGCGTTTGTCTTCGCGCAGATCATCTCGCTCGGCGGCCTGTTCTCGGACCTCGAATGGGGCTATGTGCTTGCCTTCGCCTTCTTCATTGTCATGATGTTCATCCGGCCCGCGGGCCTGCTCGCGAGGCGGCGATGATGCAGCGCTACGCCATCCCGGCTGTGGGCATCGCGGCGGCGATCGCGCTGCCCTTTGTCTATCGCAATCCCTATCACCTGCACATCCTGACGCTGATCCTGATCTGGTCCTTTGCCTACACCTCATGGTCGGTCATGGGCCGGTTCGGACTGGTATCGCTCGGCCATGGCGGCTTCATGGGGGTGGGTGCCTATGTGACCGCGTTGTTGTGGAATCATCTTGGCGTTTCGCCATGGATCGGCATTCCCTCAAGCATGGCGGCGGCGGGCGTGCTTGCGCTGATTGTCGGTTATCCCTGCTTCCGCTTCCGCATCACCGGTCATTATTTCGTGCTGGTGACGCTGGCACTGTCCGGCATCGTGCTGCAGGTCATCACCGCCACGCGCGACTACACTGGCGGCTCGCTCGGTTATACGCCGAACCGCGCTACCGGCAACCATTGGCTCGCGCTGCAGTTCGACGACAAGACCACCTGGTACCTGATCGCCCTCTTGGTCTGGATGGTCGGCCTGCTCGTCTGGCGCGCCATCGATCGCAGCATGGGCCGCTACGCGATGGAGGCGATCTCGGAGGATGAAGATGCGGCCGCCGCGGCCGGCGTCAACGTCACCGCCGAGAAACTCAAGATCACCCTGATCAGCGCCTTGATGACGGCGTTCGCGGGCGCGCTTTACTGCCAGTACCAGATGTTCATTTCTCCCGACACCGTCAGCGGCATTTCGGTGTCGCTGCAGATGGTTTTTGCCGCGATCGTCGGCGGCCTCTACGTCTCACTCGGCCCCACCGTCGGTGCCGTCATCACCATCCTGCTGGCGGAGGGATTGCGTATTTCCTTTGGCGCCAATGCGGTCGGCTGGGACAACCTCGTCTATGGCTTGCTGCTGGTGCTGTTCATCATCTTCCTTCCCAAGGGTATCCTTGGTAGCGTCGTTGAGAAGCTAAAAGCGCAACGCATGCCGTCGTCGAGATCATGAGCAGGAAGTCTTCGCAAACGCTCGCCGAACAGTTGAAGCCGTTTGTCGCGCCCTTTCGCCACGACGGATCGGGCACATTCCATCTGAAGTCCTATAAGACCGACGACAAGGGCGGGCTCGACAAGGACAAGGCCGAGAAGATCCTCGAGGCCAACCGCAAACATTTGAGCGATTTTCAGGAAAAGCTCTACGCGCAGGATCGCTGGTCGCTGCTCGTGATCCTGCAGGGGATGGATGCGTCGGGCAAGGACAGCGCCATCAAGAGCATTTTCGAAGGCGTCAACCCGCAGGGCTGCGAGGTCACCTCGTTCAAGCAGCCGACCGCCCACGAACTCGACCACGATTTCATGTGGCGCGCCATGATTGCGCTGCCCGGACGCGGCCGCATCGGCGTCTTCAATCGCTCCTATTACGAGGAGTGCCTGGTGACCCGCGTTCACCCGGAAATTCTTGCCCAGGAGAAGCTGCCGCCAAAGCTCGTGACCAAAAATATCTGGCGCGAGCGGTTTGCGGATATTTGCGCGTTCGAACGCTATCTGTCGCGCAACGGCACCGTGATTCTGAAGTTCTTCCTCAACCTTTCGAAACAGGAGCAGCGCGAGCGGTTTCTCGACCGGCTGGAGCAGCCGTCGAAGAACTGGAAATTTTCGATGAACGATATCAGCGAACGCGCGCTGTGGCCGCGATACATGGCCGTGTACCAGGAGATCGTCCGGCATACCTCGACGCCCTTCGCGCCATGGCACGTGGTGCCGGCCGACCACAAATGGTTTGCGCGCGTGGTGATCGGATCTGCGATCGTCAGCGCGCTCGAATCCCTCGACCTGCACTTTCCGCGCGCCGACAAGGCCTCGCTGCGCGAATTCAAAAAGGTGCGCGAGGCGCTTCAGCACGAGGGCAAGGGGCGGAGGAAAGCCAAGACGGCGCGTTCCGGTATGACCGCAAAGACACGGTCGTCGAAATAAGCTCGGCCCTTCGCAACACCGGGAGGAAGACTGGCACGAACCCTGCATGGCCTTAAGGCAACCGGGTAATTCCTCACCAAGAAGGTCGCCATGCTCATCACACTTGTCGCCGTGCTTTGTAACGGCCAGCTATGCCTCGAGAAAGTCGTCACCAACAGCGAGATGTCGGGCATTACCATGGGTGCCTGCGCGGTGAATGCGCAGATCGGTATTGCCGACTGGCTCGCCAAGGGACCCTACCACGAGTGGAAATTGCAGAGTTACAAGTGCGTCATGGGCAAGTACGTGCCCAAAAACGAAGTGTGAAACCGCTTCGAGTCGGGTCAGAGAGGGAGTTCTCTGTCGTCGCGTCTACTCTGATCTCAGGTTCCTGATGTTCTGACGTCGCGACCCGCGATATCCTGCCGGCGCGCTGCACATCGCGAGGCGGGTCATGACGAGTTTTGCTCCAATCCCAGGCTTGATCGGCGGCGCTCTGATCGGCCTTTCCGCGGTCATGCTGATGCTCGGCATCGGGCGCCTGGCCGGTATCAGCGGCATCGTCTCGAACGCGATGGTCGCGACTGACGCGACCGACAGGCCATGGCGTCTGGCCTTCATTCTCGGCCTGCCGCTCGGCGGCATCCTGGTCACGGCCCTTGGCCTCAAGGACTGGAGCAACGTCACCTTCGCGACGAGCACGATGATGACGGCCGTCGCGGGACTGTTCGTGGGCGTCGGTACGACGCTCGGATCAGGTTGCACCAGCGGTCACGGCATTTGCGGCCTGTCGCGATTGTCCTACCGCTCCATCGTCGCCACCGTGACTTTCATGGCCACCGCCGCCGCGACCGTTTTCATCGTCCGTCACCTGCTCTAGGCACGCCATGACGCTCATCTATTCGCTTTTGGCTGGAGTGGTTTTCGGAGCCGGGCTCACGATTTCCGACATGGTCAACCCGGCGCGGGTGCTCAATTTCCTCGATTTCGCGGGGCACTGGGATCCGACCCTGATGTTCGTCATGGCCGGCGGCCTTGCCGTCACCGCGATCGGCTACAGGGTGATTTTCCGCCGCGGCTCTACCCTGACCGGCGAAAGCTTTCGTTTGCCGACACAGCGCCGGATCGACCTGCGGCTGGTCGGCGGCTCGGCGCTGTTCGGCATCGGATGGGGTCTTGCAGGCATTTGCCCGGGGCCGGCGATCACCGATCTCATGACGCTTGAGCCCAAGGTGCTGGTCTTTGTCGCGGCCATGCTGATCGGAATGATCGCCACCGCACACTGGCGAGACAGGGTGAGGCCGTTGAAGAGCCTGGCCCATCCTGAAGAGGCCTGATCCCCCTTGCCGAGTCCGGAGGTCTGGGATCAAATTGGATCGCTACGAGCCGATTGTTCAATTTTAAAGGGAGAAAAAAATGCTCAGGAAATTGCTGATAGCCGCGTTCGTTGCAACGTTTGCCGGCGGAGCCGCGCTGGCCCAGGAGAGCTGCGAGACCAAGGCAATGGGCAAGGACGGCAAGCCGCTCGCCGGCGCGGCCAAGACCTCATTTATGAAGAAATGCATGGCCGACTCCTGCGCCGCCAAGGCGGTGAGCGCGGAAGGCAAGCCGCTTTCCGGCGCCGCGAAGACGAGCTTCATGAAGAAGTGCGAGAAGGGCGGCGCTTGAGATCCGCCGTCACGCGTCAAGGTTCAACGAAGCAAGCGCGCGCCATCGACGCAATACCGCGCATCTGAAATGAGAGCCGCCTTTGGGCGGCTTTCTTTTTGGGCTTGCAGGGGGGCGGTACAGCGCTGCACCCGGGGCCGGAAGCTGCCGGCCCAAAGTTGGCCTTCTTCATTCATCGAAGCGGCGCGGAACTGCCCAAATAAGTCCTCAAAACGTCACCATCAATGTATATCCCAACGCTTACGGCAAATCATGCGAGTTAGTAAAATGGTACGTCATGATCCCCAATCGATGCCTGTGGACGAACTTCTGTACGAGGAGGATGCCGCCGGTTCCGCAGAGATTGTCACACGCGAGGACAGATTTCGCGAACAGTTGCTGATTTCGGAGCGGCTGAACGATTATTACATTCAGGTCGTCGCCGAAATCCGCGCTTCACTGGAGCGGGCCGAGGCGGAAGGCTAGCGCTCAGGGGAAGGGGCCTCTCACGCTCGACGTTGATCGCCGGCGGGCCGGCGAAAGCACGGCAATCTGCAAGCCTCCCGTACTCCGGTTCGGGAGGCTTTTTTGATCCTTGGCGTGCCTGTCTTTTTTCCGTCATCAAATTCCCTACCCATCACATCATCGCCACGCCATGAACAATTCAGCGCCGCGATTCTAACGCTAACAGGGGTGGAGTCCCTGACATCTGCCTTGTTGTTGCAACGACGAAAATTCAATGGAGTTGAAATTCAATGGCGACCAAAAGCGAGGACCAACCGGGCGGCAAACGCCGCCAGCGCAGCCCCAAACCCGATCGGCGCGCGGCGAAGGGCGACCGACCGCAGACCGCGGCGTCCGTTTCCCGCACCGATGATCAACAAGAGGGTCAGGCACCCCCGATCGCCGCATTGGCGGCGATCCCCGCGGACGCTCGGATAGAACTGCCGGTGGATATCCCCGCGAATGATCCGGCAGAGCCGGCGGAGATTATCGCAAACCGCGCGGCGGAGCCTGAAGACGTTTTCGCAAACGGCGCGGCCGAGCCGGTGGAGGTTCTCGCCAATGGCGCGGCGGAGGCGGCGGAAGCTGCCGCGAGCGGCGCGGCGAGGCGATCAGAAATACCCTTGACCGGCGAAGTCATCCCGCCCGATGCGCCATCGGCTGCCACGGGGCGGCCAACGGAAGGTTTTCCGGTCACCGTTTACGCGATCGCGATGGCGCACGGCGAATACGCGAGGCGATCGTTTCAGGAGAACAGGTCTTTTGTCGAAAGGCTCATGGGCGTGCGGTCATTAGAACAGGCCATCGAGATTCAGACCGAGTTCGCAAAAGTGGCTTACACGAATTTCGTCGCGGAATCGCAGAAGATTTGCGAACTCTATGGCGACCTTGCCCGGCAGATTTTCAGGCCGCTCGGGTTCGCCAGCATGATTACGCAGTTCAGGCGCCAGATCAGCTGAGGTCGCGGCGGAAGAAAAAATGGCCGGTGATGGCCGGCCGAGCGAAAAAGCCCCGGTTTTTCCGGGGCTTTTTTGTGGCGGAGGCAAGACGTCAATCCAGGACGCGGCCTTCATTGAGGAGCCAGGTGTGGATGACCTGCCACTTGTCGCCCCGGCTTGGCCGGAAGTCCAGCAGCGGAGATCGCTGGTCCTCAAGATCGTAGAAGAACTTCAACGTGTCTCTGGCAGTCGGCACTGATGGATCAATGTGCTGATCTCTAAGCCAACGATCCCATTCCACCAGGATCAGGGATTTTCGTACGTCTCGTCTCATTGATTGCGCGTCCTCGCCTCAAGAGGGGCCAGGCCTTGCGGCCTCGATCGTCGCGCTGGTCTTTCGGGCGTTGCTCTGTTCGAGAGCCTGGATGGTTCGTCCAGAAAACGCCTGGCCACCGCCGTGCCAATTCTTGGCGTCCTCGAATTCCAATATGATGGTAAGGGTTTAACTGTTTCTAAATGCGCGCTGCGAAGCTTTGAAAGCGGACATGACCGTGCGCCTTGGTTGAGCGCCTTCTGACGTGTCCACTTGGCCGGCGCTTTCTCTCTCCTCCCGTGATAGCCAAAGCCCCGGTTTTCCGGGGCCATTTCGATACCGCAATCAATAGCCGAGGAGCGCAAGGCCCACCCAGCCGAATGCAAAAAGGCAACATACGACCGCTGCGACTGACGCCAGGGTAGCAAGCGCTTTGACCGGCGCCAGGGTGGCAAGCGCTTTTGCTGAAGACATGACGAGAATCCCCAAGTAGTGCGATGAAAGGAACTCTGTCCAACGAACTTTGCCCAAAGATGGCGAGAATTCGCCGCAACGAAAAAACGCGATGGCTGTGGCCGTGCGGCAACAGAAATGCTTTGCCCGGAAAAACCCGCAATCGCTGCCCCTAGTGTCCACATTCCGAAGTTCGCGCCATTGTTGGGGCGAGCTCGTTTGCGAACTTCGGAATCGAAAGGACACTGGAATCCTGTATTTGCTAGTGGTCCTTTGATTCTAACATTCGCAAAAAGAGCCTGCTGCAATGGGAAGCCAATGTTAGAATCGGACCACTAGTGCGGCGAATTTGAAGTTCCTATCGGTATCGCGGCAAGTTCGTGATAGGAACTTCAAATTTAAAGCCGCTACTCAAATCATCAAGTTGCTAGAGCTCCTTTGATTCCGAAGTTCGCATAAGAGGTTCGCCACGGTAGCTTGCGAACTTCGGAATCGGAGCTCTAGTAGCGAATCGGTTGGGGACTTCTGGGCATGCGTTATTTGTGGGAGTTGGGCATCAGCAATCGCTTCTGGGTGGGGCTCGCGGGAGCTTTGCTTGCGCTGCCGCTGCTCTGGCTGGCCCTTCGCGATTCCTCGCCCGAATTCGCCAGGGATTTCGAAGAATGCGTCGAGCTGGTTCAGGCCCGGATGACGGACGGAGAAACCCGGCCCTTGATGACGAACTGCAACGCGCGCTTTGCGGGACGGCGGAAGGCAGGCGGCGGCTACAGCTATTACGACTTCATGATGGATCGGAATTTCGACATCTCGGGCCCCAATCCAACGCCTGAAGAGCGAAAGGCGATCGATCGCGCCTATATCGTCTATCTCGATGCCCAGCGACAGGAAGCCATTTCGGCCGAACTGGCGAGACGTCAGAACGAACGGCTCTGGGCAGAGATGGAGCGCGCGCGTCAGACGGTTGGCCCGCCGATGGTGTTGACGCCGACCGTGTTGACGCCGGCCGTTTCGCCCTCGGTCGCTGCCAGGCGCGACAAGCCAAAGCCGCTCTGCAGCGATGATTCACTGTCCTGCAGCTGGTCGAAGATCACCACCGCCGTGAAAAATGCCTTCGCTTCGTCGAGCAAAACGAAGCAGTAGAGGAAGCCCAGGGCACGTAACGCCTGCTTTCTAATGCGCCATGAATAATGGCAACTCGGCGTGCTGCATGATGTGGCTGGTCGCGCCGCCGAAAATCGTCTGCCGCAACCTGTTCCTTGTGAAGGCGCCCTTGATCAACAGGTCGCACCCCTCGTCCTTGGCCGCGGCGAGCACCGCCTCGCCAGTGCTGCGGCCTTCGCGCTCGATGCTCTTGAGCTGGGCGGCAATGCCGTTGTAGCGCAATTGATTGCGCACTTGATCGGCCGACGGGCCCGGCACGTCCTGTCCATCGATGACAGTCAGCACCGTCACGCGTTCGGCGAGCTGCAGCAATGGCATCGCAAAGGCATTGGCACGGGCTTGCTCCGTACTGCCGTTCCAGTGAACCATGATGTTGGTTGCGATCCGTTTCGGAGCGGTGGGAGGCGCCAGCAGGACGGGCCGGCCGCTCTCGAACAGCCCCGACTCGATCGCCCGGTTATATGGGGCTACCGTATCAGCGTCAGGCCGGCTCATGACGATCACGTCGAACGCGCGGCCGAGACTGCCGACCAGGCCTTCGCCCGGCGGCACCTCGGCGAACCAGCCATAGGCAAGTCCCTCCGCGGTCGACCTCGCAGCAACACCGTGCTCCTGCATGAAGGTCTCGAACAGCTTGCGCGCTCCCGCCGTTCCTTCCTCGCGCCGCGCTCGATAGATCTCAATCGAAAAGGTGCTGGCGAGCTCGGCCACGACAAACTCGGGAACGCCGAACCACAATGGGATGCCCTCGACATAGGCGCCGGTGCGCTTGGCCAGCAGCACAGCGGTCTCGAGCGTGGAATTCATGGCCGGGATATTTTGGGTGGGTACCAAAATCGTCTTCATCATCAACTCCTCCGCTCGTCGCAAGGAACGGCAGGGCAATCGGGCCCAACGGCACCGACTTTAAGCTAAACCTTCGAGAGGTGACCGCCAAGACATTCGGGGCTGCGGCTCCCCTCGACATTGCGTGCGGTGGCCGGTGGGGTGCGGAGCAAGACCGCGCCCGTCAGGAAAGCCGCCCGCGACCGCCGCCGTCTGCCGTGCTATGTTCGCCAAGGCCCCATTGCCAACGAGCGTGGTCCTCGAGGGGGTGATGCATGCGACGGCGGCAGTTCATCACGCTTATCGGCGCAGCAGTGGCGTGGTCGCTTGCGGCGCGCGCAACAGCCGACCCCGACGCGGCGGATCGGCGTGCTTGATGAATTTTGGCGCGGACGCATCCGAAGGGCAGGCCCGCGTCGCCGCGTTTATGCAGGCATTGCAAAAGCTGGGCTGGAACGAGGGCGACAACGTTCGCACCGAGGTCCGCTGGCCCGGAGACGACGTCGAGCGCTATCGCAAATATTTCGAAGAATTGGTTGGGCTGAACCCGGATGTCATCCTCGCGTCCGCCAGCCAGAGCGTGGCGGCGCTGCAACGGATCACTCGAAGCGTGCCAATCGTGTTCGCGAATATTGTTGACCCGGTCGGTGCAGGTTACGTCACTAGTTTGGCACGTCCGGGCGGCAACGTCACCGGATTTACTGCGTTCGAATACAGCATCGGAGGAAAATGGCTCGAACTACTCAAACAGATTGCACCGCGCGTGACGCGGATAGCCGTCATTCGCGATCCGGCCATCGCCTCCGGGATCGGCCAATTCGCTGCGATCCAATCTGCCGCTTTATCACCTGCGCTGGAGCCGAGCGCGATCGACCCGCGCGACGTTGGCGAGCTGAAACGCGCGCTCGATACGTTCGCGGGGGAGCCGAACGGCGGTCTGATTGTCACCGCATCCGCGTCTGCGACGAGCCATCACGATTCAATCAATTCGCTCGCCATGCGTCATCGCATGCCGGCGATTCATGCTTTCCGGTATTCCAGTTTAAGCGGGGGCCTTGCCTCCTATGGCCCGAATACGATTGATGTCTACAGGCGCGCTGCGATCTATGTAGATCGCATCCTCAGGGGGGCGAAGCCGAGTGAACTTCCTGTACAGGCACCCAATAAGTACGAGCTGGTGATCAATCTCAAGGTGGCCAGGACGCTGGGCCTCGAAATTCCACCTGCCCTGCTCGCCACCGCCGACGAGGTGATCGAATGAGGCGGGTACTTCGGCGTTGGGCGCGAAGCGGACATCCAAAAGTCTCCAAATCGCCGTTTCTGTGAAGAAGCTGGCCTCTTCCGGAATCACCATGTCAGCCGCTATGCTGGCGTTCGGGAGGGCGAGCACAATGCGCTGCGACTCTATTCGTGTGCCCGGCGGCATCCTTGCTGGATTTTGGTCCCGCCGCCGCACCATGATCGCGGCGATGTCCGCGTTGGTGCTGCTGCCGATCGGGGTCAGTGATGCCGGCTCGCGCTCACATGTCTCCAAAAGCTCGTCACGACATGGCAAGTCGCCTAAGCACGTCGCCTCGTCAAAGTCCCAACATGTCAAGCTTGCCGCCCTGGGGCCGCACGGCTTGAATCCGTCTGCCCTCAAATTGGTGGCAAATCCGTGCGATCCCGCGAAATTCAAGATCGTCCTGGATGTCGGTCATACCGCCGAATCGGAAGGCGCGATCAGCGCACGCAACGTCGCGGAGTTCGTCTTCAATCTGCGCCTTGCGCGGCGGATCGAGGAGAAATTGAAGACGGAAGGTTTTGCCGAGACCAAATTGCTCGTGACCGAGGGCAGGGCGCGACCAAGCCTCTTCAGGCGTGTCGCCGCCGCCAACCGTCTGCACGCGGATCTCCTCCTGTCGATCCACCATGACGCAGTGCCCGACTCGTTTCTGGAGAATTGGGAATTCGAGGGCAAGAAGAGCCATTTCAGCGACCGCTTCAGCGGTTATTCCGTCTTCGTCTCCCGTAACAATGCCGACTTCAGGGCGAGCCTTCTGTTTGCCAACCTCATCGCCAGGGAAATGAAGGCGCTCGGCCTGCAATATGCCCAACAATACAGCCAGCCCGTCATGGGCCGGTACCAGCACCCGCTGTTGAACGAGGAAACCGGTGTCTACAGCTACGACAAGCTCATCGTGCTGAAATCGACAGGAATGCCTGCCGTGCTGCTGGAGGCGGGTTCGATTATCAACCGGGACGAGGAACTCAAGATGGCCTCGCCCGAACGCCAGGACATGATCGCTGGCGGTGTGACCACGGCCGTGAAGCAATTCTGCGAATCCCGCTCCGTTCAGATGGCGCAGTGAGGGGATTGGAAACAGATCAGGTCGAAACGGCAGTCCGATAACCGATCGCTGATTTCGGTTGTTTACCGCGCCCTGATCTCGTCGAACCGGGTGAGCGCTTTTTCAAATTTGGCGTTGAAGAGCCACATTGCATCGAGGATCTCGCGGACGGTTGCGGACGTTCTCGCCCTGTCGGCCTGACCAAAAGCGAAGATGCTGT
This sequence comes from Bradyrhizobium sp., assembly GCF_035570375.1. Lineage (GTDB taxonomy): Bacteria > Pseudomonadota > Alphaproteobacteria > Rhizobiales > Xanthobacteraceae > Bradyrhizobium. Next base: position 23,241 of record NZ_DATMLW010000270.1, read on the forward strand.
TGTTGCGCAGATATCCCATGTTGGTCGCACCCGAAATCCTGTAGTCGACCAGGTTGCCTGACTTCAAGGCAGAGATGGTCGGAGTAGGGATGATCTGGATAAGCTCGAAGAACTTCATCTGGTCGATCGGATCCGGCAATGTCTTCACGATCGCCGGCAAATGCGGGAAAATATCGGCGTGTGCGCCCATCAGGCCGTCTCGCACGGCGGTCCAGTGGTTGTAGCGATGGTCGAGCCCGCCGGCGCGTGCCTCTTCCCTGTCGTCGCGAAGGCTCAGAGCGGGATCGAAGGCTGCGATCGACTGTTTCATCGCCGCCCATTTCCTTCGGCCTTTTTGATCTTCGCTTGGGTCGGTTTGCATGCTGCCCTTGTATTTGTTCGAGCGCGCATTGCCGATGTTCTGATTGCCGTTGGTCTCGGCAAAGAAGATGCCCAGGCTGACGCGACCCGCCGCTTCGGCATGGGTCGCATCCAGGCCCCTGGCTCGTGCAATAGCCGTTCCCAGATCGACGACGTCCTTGAACGGCGTATCCGATTTTTGCGCATCCGCAGGCGGCGCTTCCATGAGGTCGAAGAGTTTCCTGTACTCATCGATGAGCGGCTCATTGTCGGCGTCAAAGTACGCCGGAGGGATTTTGAACTTATTCGGCCTTCCGATTCTGGACGGAAGCGCGTCGGTGAGGTCCTTGTAGGCGCTCATCATGTGGATGCGCGCAAGATAGAGCGCCTGTCCCGGCAGGTTCGGCAGTCCTTGTTTCGAACTGATCTGCGCGCGCCGCTGGCCGAGGACGAGCTCGAAATTCTTCACGGCACCATTGTAGGTCTCAAGTGCGTCCGATGGTTTTTTTGCAAACGCGCCCGGCTGAGCCGAGGCCGGCGGCATGAAAAAGAATCCAAGAGCAAGAGCTGCCGCAACACCGTGGCCTTTGATCCCCATGGCCGTCCCCAAAACCTGCTTTCACCGATCGAGATTGACTGGATCGTAAACACCGAACGCGCCGCCTGGCGAGACGGGAAGCGCCCGTCACCGAGGCGCGGCGACCACGACCCGGATGAACGCGCGCGGCCCTGCGAGATGATCGATGCCCCTCGATTTTCCTCTAGTCCGGGCGTGGCGCTGTCCGCGGCAGGATGAGCGAAACGGCGGTCCCTCCGCCGGGCTCGCTCTTGAGGTTGAGCTGGCCACCTAACCGCTCCGTGACGATGGTGTAGACAATGTGCAGACCAAGGCCGGTTGCGCCGCAATGGCGGCGGGTGGTGAAAAACGGATCGAACGCCAACCGCTTGATCTCCGGCGCCATGCCGCAGCCATTGTCGGCTATCAGCAGTTCGACATGGTCGGGCCCGGACGCAACCATCCTGATATCGATGGTTCCGTCGAGCTCGTCCGGGAATGCATGCGTCATGGCGTTGACGACGAGATGCGTCAGCGCCTGTCCGAACGGGCCGGGGTAGCTGTCCATCACGAGACCGCGCTCGCATTGAATGTCGAGAGTGATGGCGTGCTGCTTCAAATCCCCTGTGAGATGCGACAGGACCTGCTCGGTCAGTGCGCTCGCGTCGAAGCTGCGCCGATTCGACTGAGTCTGATCGAGCGCCACCTGCTTGAAGGATTGTATTTGTTCGGCGGACCGGCCCAGATTGTTCACCAGCTGGGAGGCCGCATCCTGCACGAGATCCAGGAACGCGTTGAGGCTCGAACGCCTGAGGTCGCCGCTCGCGGCTTCCGCCGCAAATTGCGCGGCCTTGTGCTGCAGCATGGAGGCAACCGTCAGACCGATACCGACGGGGCTGTTCACCTCATGCGCGATACCAGCCACCATCCGGCCAAGGGCCGCGAGTTTTTCAGCCTCGATCAGCGAAGCCTGGGTCTCCTGCAGATGCCGCAAGGCGGCCTCCGCCGCGTCGCGGGCGTCGCGGACCTGCCGCTCGGCGCGCTTGCGCTCGGTGATTTCTTCGGCGGCAACGTTGACCGCAACGATCTCGCCGCTTGGGGCATGCAGCGGATGCCAATACGTCACCCAGTGCCGTTCCTCGACCTGGTCGGCGCGTTGGCCGGCGACCTCGACCCCGATCACCGGCTCGCCGGTTTCCATGATCGAGCGCACGATCGCTTCGACGGAATCCGCCAGTGCCGGCACGCAATCGCGGACAAAGCGGCCAAGATGATCCTCCACCGAAATCCCGCAAATCTCGGTGAGGCGCTGGTTGATCTGCAGGTACCGGCAGTCGGGGGACAGGCAGGCGAGCCCGATCGGTGCCGTGTCGTAGATCTGCTGCACAGCGGGTTGCTGCGCGAACAGAATCACCTCGGAAGCTTTTGATGAACTCGGCACTTTCGCCATCACGATCCAAGCCCGCAGAATACCCGGAAGGACTGCGGCCAGTAAACACACCGTGCATCGCCATGGTAGGATGGCACCTATCCCGCGCGCAGCGTGGTTGTAAAACGCGCATTAGCGAGAAATTCGGGTTGGCTCGGCTTCGAGGCAGCTCAGCGCTATGTCCGCCTTGATATGGCCACCCTGCCGCCTGGCAGGCACGCATCAGCGCGGAGCGTTGGGCCAGGTTGAGACAAATGGATCGTTTCCGACATTCTGGCGACAGCGTCCATTGCGCCAGACGAAGCCGACCGAGCAGACGTGGCTCGCGGCTGGTCCGGCTCGATAGTACTGACATCGGCCATGGGAGTCGCGATGCAAACCGGCACCGCATCCGCCGGCGGCGTTTGCGTCATGCCCTGCGAGCAGGGGAGAAAGAGAGAGCATGGCGACAACAAGCCCAAGTCTGGTCATAAGCGTCTCCACGGTCAGGTAGCGATAAACGGGTGCGCAATACGGCCTTTGCCGGCACTGATTTCCGTCAAAGGTTATTAAACACGCTCTTCCAGGCCGGACCCGAAGCTGGAACAACAGGTCATCCGCTAGTCGGCCTGGCCCTGGGGGACGATCGGCAGCGGGCCGTCGGAGTGAGGTAACGTGGACTCGTTGCGTTCGAGATTGCCTGTCTGCGTCCGACCATTGCGGACCTTGGAGCGCCCGGCGTGATTCAACGGATCGGGTGCGGGCCAGCTTTCGGATGAAATGGCTAACTGGGCAAGTTTGGTCCTGTCGTGCAGCACAACCTGTCGGTGGGCGTATCCTCGGAAGCTTATCAATCCCTCGCGCCGAAAGATCGACAGGGCGCGCGATACCGACTCAATGGTCAGACCGAGATAGTCCGCGATATCGCGTCGTGTCATCGGAAGGAGCATTTCCTTCTGCGATTGCAATCGCCGATCCATCTCGAGCAGGAATGCCGCGACTCGCTCGATCGATGTCTGTCGACCCAGGAGCAGCACATGGTTTTCAGCGTGTTGCAGGTTGGCGGCGATCAATTTCAACGCTTGCCTGGTGCCGGTGAGGCCCTCGGCTGATTCCCCGAACACTTGCGTGCATTTGGCAATCAGAGCATCGGTATCGACGATTGCTTCCGCGGTGAACCGATGCGCATCGCCGTTTTCGATCCCGAAAATGTCGCCGGGCAAATAGAATGCTCCGATCTGACGACGACCATCGGGCAGAAGCTTGAACGTGCGGACGGCACCCGAAAGGATCCGGTATACGTATTGCGGTGTCTCTGTTTCTGCAAAAACCTCAGTACCTGCGCGATATTTGAACTCGCTCCAGAAGGCTCTTTCTCCGATGACGACCTGAGACTCCGACGCGCTGGTTGAATGCTGACTTCCCACCTCAAACATAACGCGACTCCAAATATTATTGTTTTTGAAATATTGGTCCCAACTTGAGCACGCTTCTGGTGGCCAGCGCAACCGAGTTCATGATCATGAAAAAAATTGGCGTAAAAAATCGGGCGGGAGACCCCGAGTTACTTGCCATCGGAGTGTGCGATGCAACGGCTCGCTCGAAGGCAATTTCCGGGTTTTTTTTGTGCTTATCCTCGGCGTTGCGGCCAACGTTCATGCGCAATCGGCGGTCGCGGACAAAATAGGAGCGCGCCTGCAGAGCGCGGCGCAGAAGCTTCGAATGGTGCGGCCATGATCTCACCAAATTTCGCGATAACTCCGGGCGAAAGCCGAATGCCTTTCTGCATGATGGCACATCAGGACAGCGCGGCTCGCAATCTGCAAATGCACATCCAGCTCTGCTCCGTCGCATCGAGGATCAGATTTGTGATCGTGTCGGGCAGATTACGGCGAGCATTCCGCATATCGGCGGCGGAGGTCTGGCACGGCTTGCTTGTGTTGCCACAATCTTTTTGATCGCACTGCTCCGTTCTTCGCCTTCAGGCATATCAGTCATGAAGTCGGCGAAAGCCGCATAAAGCAAATGTTGTTCGGGAACTTCGGTGGGATCCCCAAAGGATGGCCGTTGAAGCGGCGGTTCCCGTGGCGGGAGTTGATTGCGGCCGATTGAAGAAAAGCGCGGCTCAATGATCTGCCTCAATATGCCGGCGGCCTTTACGTACTAACAACCCCTCCGATGGCCGCGCGATTACGCGATCTTTATGACGGCCTCGCTGCTGTTTTCGCAAAAAGGAGGTATTCATGGTCAAGGATGCGATAAAAAAAGGCTCGCTCGGCCTGATAACGCGCGCGCTGCTCGCCTCAGCAATGTGCGCCGGCGCGTGCGCAAGTGCCAGCGCGGGCGAGGCCGACGCGAAGCAATTGCTAAAAGGGATGTCGGACTATGTGGGCTCGCAGCAGGCGATCTCGTTCAACTACGATGCCGGCCTCGAAGTGGTGACCAAAGAGGATCAGAAGCTTGCGCTGATGAGTTCCGGAAGTGTCGTGCTCAATCGGCCCGACAAGGTCCGCTTCACGCGTGCGGGCGGATTTGCCGACATTGAGGGGTTGTTTGACGGAAAGACGCTCACGTTGCTCGGCAAGAACGCCAATATCTACTTCCAGGCAGACGCTCCCGGAACCTTCGATCAACTCGTCAATGAGCTCCAGGAGAAGGTTCAGCGGCCGTTGCCCGGTGCCGATCTGCTGCTGACGAATTCCTATGACGAGCTAATGAGCGACGTGATCGACATCCAGGATCTCGGCAGCGGCGTGATCGGCGGTGTCGAGTGTGACTACCTGGCGTTCCGCAAGAAGGAGGTCGATTTCCAGGTCTGGATTGCGCAAGGAAATAAGCCCTATCCCTGCCGGTTCAGCATCACCTCGCGCACGGTGCCGGCAAGCCCGCAATACAGCATTCAGTTTCGCGACTGGAAGACCGGCGGTGACGCCGAAAAGGCCGACTTCACCTTCAAGAACGCCAGCAACGCCGCCAGGGTCGAGGTCGTGGAGGTTCGCGAAAAATTCAGTGATCTGCCGGCCAACTTTACCGTGGGAGTTGCAAAATGAAGATTGCAAGACGTCTCTTCCTGACCATCGCTGTTGCGCTGGTCGCATTGTGTGCGCTTGATTTCGCTGGCCAACTGCCGATCCCCGGAGCGGACAAGCTGGCTTCAACCGCACAAGCCAGGGTCGGACGGCCGTTGACCCCCGTCAGTGTCGCCGGCGTGGCCCGGCGCACCGCCCGGCGCTGTGCCGCCGGCGTTTATTATTGCTGACACTGTGATCTTGCGGTTGAGGCAGTGCGTCGCACCTCCTCATCCTCTTGCTCAATCACAGAAAGAGGCGGCTGTTGGGCCGCCTCTTTCTTTCCTGCTGTATCTGCCGACGCTACGACGCTACATCGATCGTCGCCGCAGTTGAGCGACGAGCGGCGCGTTCAGCCGGTGCCGTTGCGCATCGCCTCATCAATAGCCGACCCAGGCGCCACCGTAGTTGCGATAGTAAGCCGCCCTGGCCACAGGACGGGCAACATAGCCGGCAGTGGTGCCAGTGCCGTACCAATTCTTGGATGAATGAGGATTGCAGGCATAGCCGTGGGGATTACGACATTCATAGTCACCCCAGGTACTGGCGGCAAAGTAGCCGGAATTTGGGTAAGGCCCACCGGCATAGGCATAAGGTCCGCCACCATAATAACCGCCACCATAGTAACCCCAAGGTGAGGTGGCTGCGGCTGCGGCCGTGCCGATAGCGGCGGCCGCCACACCGGCACCCACCACGCCTGCGCCGTAGCCGTACGCGGCGCGCCGGTTTTGTCGGCGCGCAACCCCTGCAACGCTCACGGGCGTCAGCGGGCGACCGACGCGCGCCTGGGCGCTCTCGATCGACAGCGAGACGCCGCGCTGCTCAGACCAGCCGAAGGAGAGGAGTGCCGTACACGCGAAGGTCGTGGCTGCGATCGCGATTTTGCCTGGAGACATCAGCTTCATGGTTTTTCTCCATTAGTGTGCCCCTTGCTGCAAACCATATCCCTCGGCCGCCTCAAAAGCATTGCGTTAGATCAACCTGGCGCTCCAATCAGCGCCTAGATCAAGAGTGCGCCCCACGGAAGAAGCTTTTTTCATCCGACCGGCACGGAGTTGAGCGGGACGAGATGCCGAAAACCGTGGAGGGAAGGACACCGTGAACCGACTCGTTATCGCCACGATCCATTCGCTGCGGGGACTGCGATACACGATCGCCAATGAAACCGCGGTGCGCCAGGAGGCGATCACGCTGGGTCTGGCGATTCTACTCGGCTTCTACCTCTCACCTGGCCCGGCTTGGTACGTGGCCATGATCGGCGTGCTCCTTATCCTGCTCGCGGTCGAACTGTTGAATACGGCGATCGAAAAGCTCTCCGACCACGTCACCCCCGAGCACCACGTCGAAATCGGCATCATCAAGGATGCAGCGTCTGCGGCCGTGTTCTGCCTGCTGCTGGTCGCCATCCTGGTATGGGCCGTGGCGATTTCGGTGCGTTTCGGATTTCTTTAGGTGCTTGTGAGTGCCAAGGTGGTTTGATCAAGAATCGAGGACCGTTCGGCGATGACAGGCTCGGCGTTGGAAATCGGACATTCTGGACATGCGATGGCGGTTGATGGCAATGAAAAACTCTCGCACGCGTAAAATCCTTATCGCCGCGATCGCGGTGATTGCGTTGGCTGCGGTACTGGCCGTTCTCAACTCCTTCGAGTTCAATCCTCACTCGAGTGACGCCTCGACTTTCATGGCCCGGGCGCAGCAGAAGTCTGCCGCTGGAATCAAGGTCAATGCCAGCGCTCTCGGCGCAAGCGAAAGTCTCCGGTTTTTCGGGGAAAATCTTGCCAGATATAACATCCAACCCGTCTGGCTCTCCATCGAAAACCAGACCGACGATCAACTCGCACCTATTCCCATTGCTATGGACCCTGATTACTATTCGCCCTACGAGGTTGCTTATCGATTTCATGGCCTCATGTCCTTTGCAGCCAATCGAGCGCGCGACGAGTTCTTTCTGAGCCATCAAATTGCAAGCATCCTGCCGGCTCACTCGACAACGACCGGCTTTGTGTATGGCGTCTCCGATGCCGGAATCAAATTTGCCCACATCGTCATTGCCGGGCGGAAGCGCCTGGAGACCTTTGATTTCGCTTTGCCCGTTCCGGGACCGAAGTTTGTCGGTACCGACATTGGCGCTGATACCCTCTATCCCGGCAAGAAGATCGAGGATCTCGACCTTGGTTCATTGAGGGCGACGTTTGCGAAGCAGGTCTGCTGCACGAGCAACGCCGAAGGAACGCGCAACGGCGATCCACTCAATCTCGTCATCATTGAAAGCCGGCAAAGTCCGATCGTTCCTTTCATCTCCCGTGGCTGGCATCTTGCCAGGCAACTTGATTTTGCAAGTGCCATCGAAACCGCGCGCGCCTTCGTCTTTCGGGATGAGTTTCTGACTTCTCCGGTGAGCCCACTCTACGTCTTCAATCGCAGGGAAGACTTCGTTCTGCAAAAGGCCCGATCCACGATAAATGAACGCATTCATGCACGATTCTGGCTTACGCCATACACCTTTGAGGGACGAAGGATATGGATCGGGCAGGTGAGCAGGGATATCGGAGTACGGCTCACTTCTCAGACATGGAATTTGACCACGCACAAAATTGCGCCCGACGTCGATTTTGACCGGACATATTTGCTGCAAGACGTTGTAATGTCGGAATTTGTCGAACGATATGGCTACGTCGATGGCGTTGGCGCCGCCCCGGCTTCCGCACCGCGCCCGAACCTGACCGGCGATCCCTATTACACCGACGGATTGCGCGCCGTGATATTCCTCTCCGATGAAACGATGCCGCTGGTCGATATCGAGCGGCTTTCCTGGGAAACCCCATCAGCGCCGCGTGAGGAGGCCGGTCGCGGCGATCAGTAGTCGGCTCGCGGCCCGGCGCACGACAACCTCGCCGACCGAGATCGCTGCTTTCGGCGCCGTCGCTCGCGGGAACAACTCCAGAGTCCTGGTTCGAAGCGCTGGTGTGGCGGTTCAGAAGTCCACATCATTACTGCAGCGAGTCAATATGCGGACTTCTGAACCCAAGCCACACTAGAACCAATATGTTACTGGCGTCCTTTCGATTCCGAAGTTCGCAAACCAGGTTGCCGCGCAATGATGCGAACTTCGTAAATCAGGACACTGGATTATCAGCACCTAGAAGGCCCTGCCGTGCTCAAAGCGACTATCATCAGCCGCGCGCGATTCAGATACGCTTGAGGTGCGCTTTTGCTGCTCGACTTGCAGCACTCTTACGGCTTGGCGCATCGGTTCCGGCGAGATACGGATCAGTCGCCCGAAGCCCTGCTCCAATTCGAGAAACCCCCCGACAGCGCCCGCTACAGCGAGGGCGCAAAGCGTCAACACGACCGCGGATGTCAAGTTGTGGGGCGCGAATAGACCGAAACTGGCGAAGAGGAAGACCAGCCAAAACACCAGGAGAGCAACGAACGCCTTTGGAGTTTCCTGTCCAACCTGTTGGGCGAGAAGCCAGCGTGTATCACCGATCTTTGCGGCGAGTGTCATAGCCTGCCCCAGCCACCATTGGTCGCGTGGGGTTTGAGGTTTCAGGGCCAGCAGCGTATCTTCGAGCCGCTGGAGTAGTTCGTACGTCGTCGAATCGGCGAGATCTATATTTGTGGCATCTTCGGGGAACAGATCGACAGTCTTTTGTTCGGCGTATTGGCGCAGCGTCCCGCGAGCCTGGTCTGCAGCCGAGCCGTATCGGCGCAGAATCTGGTCAAGTCGGAGTATTTGGGCTGACAGACCGGTAACTTCGCCCCCGAGCCGGGTGAATGTTGTATTGGCGTTTGAAATGAGAAGCCCAAGCACCAGCGCCGAAACAGTGGCAACGACAGCCGTAGACATGTTTACAAGGCCCTTGGTCTCGTCTGTCAGATGATGCGCCGGCAGGCGATTTCTCATCTTCCAGCCGGCGAACGCCCCGGCCAGGAGTAGCGCGTACACGATAAGCCCGATGATCAGCGGATTTCTCATGATTAGGTTCCATCGAAAGCGCCGGTTGGAGGTACGATTCTCCAGCGATTCATTGTTCCGTAGATTGTTCCGTAGGCGGCACAGCAGTTCCGCGAACCCCTAACATGCAATCCCGCTGATTTTGAGGTGGCTTTGTGGACAAGCCCTCGCCGGATTCGGATGATGCGATGGCGCGCTGACCTTCAGCGAGCCGAGGGCAACCTGTCCCGCGGTAGTTTGATCACCGCCCGGCGTGCTTCAACCGATCGGGTGTGGGCCAGCTTCGGAAAAGGTGGCTAGTCCAAGCGTGGCGTTCCTATCAGGATCATCTCGCCGGTGCCGAGGAAGTGATGTGGCCGCGCAGAAGACATCTCCACATCAGGACATCGTGCGCGAGGTTGGAAACGTCCCCACTTCGGCTTGTCGCGCCAGCTTCATCCATCTTTCCGCCAGGTCCAGCCAATCCTGTGAGAAACGCTCCGACGCCTGCTGCGCCATTTGATGGCACACATCGGCCTGGGCGCGGTAGTACGCCGCCAAAACCTGAAGGAGGGCCGGATCCGTCATCGTGCTGTCCGAGAGGCTCAATGCGTTGTCCGCGCGAACGCTGCGGCCGACGACCTCATGAAGGTAATTATCTGAGATGACTCTCCGATGTGTCGGTCGGCCTGCGAACATACATAGCGCATGGAAACTGTCCCCTTGACGGTCAAGCGGCTAATGCGAACGGCAAGAAAAGGCCCGACATTTGCGCCGGGCCAGACGTCTGGTGGTCTCAGGGGGTTCCGTTGTGGATCAGGAGCGAGTCGACGTCAACGCAAGATATTTGTGATCTTGCGCCAGACAATTGTGCGGCGACGTCACCGCCAGAAGTTCTTGAATCGATCGGGTATTGGTTCGGTGTAGCGCCCCGCCTGCCGGGGGTCATTCGGCGTTATCATCCCGTTCGCGGCTGGGCTCGCCTTTCGGACTTCGTGATGCGCCGGTTGCAGGCATCGAAATCCATCAGCCCGTCTGGCCACCATCTTCAAGTCAAATTCCGGCCGCACCTCGACATCGTTCTGCCACCAGACCGCTCGGCTCCCGGGTTAGGGGATTTTGAGTGGCTGAGAGGACAACGCTGGCTGGATCACGCTTTGCGCCGTTCGTGGCCGACGTGAGCTGCGGTAGTGCTCAAAACTGCAGGCCATTTCATACCAAGGCGACCTTTCCCGAAGGTTGTGACTGGCCGGATGACGATACCGACATCCGCATTTCATTGCTCAAGCCTGTCTGAACGCGATGCCGCTGGCCGCTGCAGCGGGGGACGGTTGAAAATGCCGGAACCAAATGGTCCAGCCGACATCAGATATGCGAAGCGCGGCAAGCGGCTCAGTAAGTTGGCGTAGTGGTCTGTCATGCTGTGGGAAGGTAGTCGGGTCTCTCGTGCTCTTGTTGTCACGGGGTTCATGACGATCATCGCGGGGCACGCCCGCGCAGAGGGAGAAAACTGTCCGACGCCGAAGGATGAAATCGCCACAGACCGTCCGGACGTAACGAACTCGAGTGTGGTCGTGCCCTTCGGGAGCTTTCAAAGCGAAAACGGCATCAACACTTACTCGCGAGACGGCGGTCGGGAGATCGACGGCACAAACACCCGATGGCGGCTGGGGATTGCTCAGTGCCTCGAGATTTTCGTCGACGTCCCCACTTATTTTGCCAACATCAAGGCTCCAGGAAATTCGGGTTGGACGGATGTGGCTCCTGCTGTGAAATGGCAGATAAGCCCGGTGCCCGGGAAATTCGATGTGTCGGTGACTGCGGGAATCTTTCTTCCAAGCGGCAATGCTCAAATAGCAGGCAGTGGTGCCCAGCCATACCTGCAATTGCCGTGGTCATGGGAATTGCACGACGGCTGGGGGTTGAGCGGCATGTTCACCGAATTCTTCCGCCCGACCGAATTGACTACAAGGCGCGTGACAGAGACCACTTTTGTCATCGAAAGGAAAATGACTGAAAAGCTGAGTCTGTTCACGGAGTATGTTGGGGACTATCCCGAAGCAACTGGTCCCATTGTCCTGCTGAACTCTGGCGGCATGTACCGCTTCACGCACAACCAACAGGTGGATTTCCACGTCGCCTTTGGCCTGAACCACAATTCGCCAAGCTACACTTTGGGTGTGGGTTATTCGTTTCGAGTCGACACCTTGTTTGCTGCCAAATAGTGCATGTACGCAGACCGCAACATATCGGCGTCGGTTCAGCAGTGGGCACTGGAAAAAAAGAAGTCTGAAGTGTGAAGTAATTCACACCCGGATCTGTGAAATAATTCACACTCCTGATCAATCCACTTGACCGGGCGCAAGTGAATGGGTGTTACCGAACAGAAATTTTCGCGATCCGCTGCCGTTCACGAGGCCGGCCACGCCATCGTGGCGTGGTTCTTTGGGTTGCCTCTAGGGGCTATGCGGATCGATGCCGGAGATTCAGGCGGCGAAACACAGATCGGCTGTTCTGATCGCTTGACGCTTGCGGAGCAAATCGCGGTTCGCTGCGCCGGTGGGATTGCACAGGCGATCTTTGAATGTCCCGGCAATGAGGTTGCAACCTTCAAAGACAACTTCGAAGTCATGAAGCTATTGGAGGTGCACGGCTATACCGAGAGCAAAGCGGCGCCCTGGCCGTGCGCTGTCAGGGTTGCAAAATTGCTGAAGCGATACTGGAAGCCAATCGCAAGAAGACGTTAGCGTTAGCCGATCAACTTGTTGAATGTGGTCGGATCGGTGCGTGCGACGTCTTGAGGTTGATCAAGGGCTGATCTCCTCTCTTTCGTGCCGCCTGCGAAATGAGCTTTGAGGGTCTGGCGTCGAAGACGCGAGGCCGTTCCGATCAGGCAGCAAGCGCCAGTTCGAGCTCGCAGTGCCGTGGTTTGTAAGGCTGGCTGAGCGAAGCGGACATCCAGGCGGACATCGATGTGCGCGGGCAGGGCTGAATGAACCGGCTCGGAATCGTAAATGGACCCATCTCGGAAGTAGCCTAGTCCCGCAGCGGCCGGATATACTTTGATGCGGTGGGACTGGAACCGGGACGCATGGTGGCCTCATGTACATGTTCATTCGAAAGTACAGCAAGGTTCCTTCGGTTGCAGATGCTGCTCGCCGCGCCAAAAGCGGCATCGGTCGAATCCTGAAGGAATCGGACGGATTTAGATCGTATTATGTACTGGATGGGGGCGGAGGCGTCGGCATCGCCGTAATGATCTTTGAGGACCGCGAAAGTGCCAATGCGGCGAACAACAAGGTACTGGAGTTTGTTCAAGCGAGCCTGCTTGACCATAATCTTGGAGACCCCGAAATCGTCGCCGGAGAAGTTTTGGTCAACATCGAATCCGATACGTAATTGTTCGCAAATTTGGGGAAGCCAGTGATAACCGATAGTTCCAGGATGAGCTTACTGTTCGCCTTTGGCGTGCTCTCAGCGTTGCTGATCTCGCCGCAGGCCAGCGCACAATCGACCGGCGGAACCAGCAAATGGACCGTGATTGACGTGACCGCGGCGATAAATCGTTCCATAGAGGAAAGCAAGGAAGGCGTCGAACTGCGCGAAAAGATAGTGCGCCGCTTTTCCGAATGCTCGCTGATGTATGGGGGTCTTTCAACGCTGACCTCCAATGCCGAAGCCAAAAAGAATTACGTTCAATCCCAGATCGCAACGATGGAAGTTGAATCGACGATTGCCAAGCCATTGCAATCGGGAAAGAGACTGGAACTCGAAGAAGAAGCGCGAAAATCAGTGGCGGTGATGTTGCGCGCCATCAACGTGCAAGGCGACAAGGAAGTGGGTCCGCTTCTGAAGAATTGCAAAGCGTTAAATGATTTGAAGGAAATCAAGAATGCGTTGCGCGAGCTTTCACCCCAGTAAAGCCGAACTGCAGCGCTTTTTTCGAGTTGGCCCTTGCCACCAGTCGGCTCTGCGCCCGATAGCCGGCAACAAAGCGCAGCAAATCGGTGCTGCTCGCTCGTGCGGTGGGTAAATCCGACCGGTCTATAGCGTTTTCGAGCGAAGTGGATACCGGTTCGCGTGAAGAAAACGCGTCAAAACAAAAGATTAGAGCCTCGGTTCTGATTCAATCAGAACCGAAAAGGCTCTAAGGATTGGAAGGTCTGTGGTGCCGGCGGATGATGGCCTCGCTCTTCAATGGAGCACAGGAACTCTTTTCCGCGTCTTCTCGGGTCGATTCGGCACTGGTCCATACCTGTTGGACGCCGGTGAAGAACAGATAACGACAATGCTTCTTGTAGAAAGGCACCGGGTATTGCTCACTCAGACGAGCAGCCTCTATCCTTGACCCGACCAAAATTCCGCGATTGAGACCATAGCCGGCCAGCAAAACTACCGCCAAGCCCAACAGCGCCCAGAGAGCTAACGATAATCGCATGCTTCACCTCAAAAGGCGCCACCCGGGCTACCGGCTGCAATCAGGGGGCTTGACGAGAATGGTTCCGGTCGAGATTCGAATTCGTGTAGATGGCGAAACATCGCCGAAATGCTTGGGTTGGCCTCTATTGTTCCATGCATCGTAGAATGAATTCCGTGCGGTCTCTGGGCAGGACCCCCTGAGCATCGGCCATGTGACGGCATTTGACCTGTTCGACATGTGCGGCGAGGATCTTGGTCCTTCGCTCCTCCGTTTCCGGGTCGACTACCCTGATAATCTTCACCTTGATCGGTGAGCCATCCGACTCGAATTGAAGCTGATAATTCCTGCCTTTCTCGTCGGTGGCTGCGCAGGACACGCTGGACACCTGTTGCAACGCGAGATTTCCAATCTGCGTGCATCTCCCGGATGAGGGCTCGACGGAGGCGATCGGCAATCCCTCCGCCTTCGGACTGTCCTTGGACTTCAGGAGCACCCGGTCTATCGGCAGCTCGTAACGGTTATCCTGCTGTCTATTCCCGCTCTCACCCGAAAACGTGATGATGTGACTTTCATCGTCCGGATCGTTCAGGGGAACGGTGAACGCAGATCGGCCTCCCGGGCTGTGCGAAAAGGCGATAGAGGTGCATGCGAAATCGCGTTCGGCGACCTTCAACGTGCTGCATTTGCCAGCCATGGTGGCGAACACGTCGCTCTCGATCTCCTGAGCCCTGAGGGCGACGGAAGTAATTGAAAGGGAAACAACGATAGCAACCGCTCGCCAGCAGATGCGCATAAAAAATCCCTCAGCCATGGAATAGCTTAGGGTTCCAACGACAAAGACGCAAGCGAGCGCCGCAAATCCCGGATCGGCTTGCGGCTCGGCTGGCCAGCCGAAACCGGTGTTGGACCGCCTGAACGTCATGGCCAGGCGGGCGGCGGCATCAAGCCGATCTTCTCGTGGACCAGAGAATGGCGTTGGTGAGGATTCTCTGGTAGCGCGGGTCCTGCCAGACTGAGGCCTCGTGGCCGAGCGACGAATAGAATACTCGCCCCTCGCCGAAAAATCGTTTCCAGGCGAGCGGCCAACCATAGAAGCGTTGGTGCACACCGGCCTTGCCGAGGTCCACCGAGCTTGGGTCGAGGCGCAGGAGCACGCGTGATCCACGATAGTCGAAGTCGCTGATCTGGTAGATTTCATCATTCAACTGCAACGAGCCCCCGAGAAACGCCACCAGCGGATCTGCAGCGTCAGCTACCTCGATCGTCACGGCCTGATGCCAGGGATGACCATTGAAGTAGCCGCCGATCAGATCGAGATAGTCCGGCCAAGTGTAGAATGTATCCGTGGCCGAGTGAACGCCGAGGAAGCCGCGGCCCGAGCGCACAAAGTCGAGAAGCGCCATCTTTTGCAGGCCGCTCATCGGAATCTCACCGCTTGTGTAGAACATCACGGCGGCATAGCGCTCGAGGTTTGCGGGCGAAAATTCAGACAAGTCTTCGGTGGCGATGACTTCAAACGCGCCGGAATTCTTTCCAAGCTGCGTCAGGATTTCCCTAGAAAGCGGTATGACGTCGTGCCGATAGCCGGCCGAGTATGTGAAATAGAGGACACGTTCCGGCCGGCTTTGTGCGCGCGCGGCGAGCGGTTGGATTGCCGCGGCGCTGCCGAGGAGCGTGATGAACTCGCGTCGCGTCACAATCCTCTCCCGAGGCCAAACCGGCAGCCAATTAGGTCAGCCGGGTTGACCATCTTTTGCCGTTGCGGCTGCAAGCGTTTCTCGTCTAGAACGACGGCGAGAAGTGCTTACCTCGAGGCAACCAACCGTCAACGGTTTTGGCCCAGGATGCGCCTGACGAGCGCGACCAGCAAAAGTGGAATCCGGTTTTGCGTCCGGTCGCGCTCTAAACTATTGATTGAGCGCATGATCTTTTCACCAAACCGCTTACACTTTGGTGGATCATGCGCGAGGGTCTGGCAATGATGATTCGCGGCGAAACGCGTGGAATTTTGCGGGAAGGGGCCCATGCCGCCCCTCATCCTTCGATTCCGGCCGCGACCTTGCCCACCCTCCTTCTCGGCGGGCTTCTGCTTCTTATCGGCCCCTGAGGGCCGTCTGGGCGGTTTTAAGCCTGGGCACTCAGGGGTTGCGTGAGATCAACAGAACCCCTTCAGCGCCCTAAGGAGCAGCGGCGCACTACCTAGAGGAACCTTTAAAATGGCCCCCGTGAACAAGTCCGAGAAGGACCGCGTCATCATTTTCGACACCACACTGCGCGACGGCGAGCAATGCCCCGGCGCCACCATGACTTTCGAGGAGAAGCTCGAGGTCGCCGAGATGCTCGATGACATGGGCGTCGATGTCATCGAGGCCGGCTTCCCTATCACCTCCGAAGGCGATTTCCAGGCGGTGAGCGAGATCGCCCGCCGGTCCAAAAACGCCGTCATCGCAGGATTGTCGCGTGCGCATCCGAAGGACATCGACCGCTGCGCGGAAGCGGTGAAATTCGCGCGCCGCGGCCGCGTCCATACCGTGCTCGCGACCTCGCCGCTGCATATGCGCGTGAAACTGAACATGACACCGGAGCAGGTGATCGAGACCTCGATCGCCAACGTCACCCGCGCCCGCAACCATATCGACGACGTCGAATGGTCGGCCGAAGACGGCACGCGCAGCGAGATGGATTTCCTCTGCCGCATCGTCGAGGCCGTGATCAAGGCCGGTGCCACCACGGTGAACATTCCCGACACCGTCGGCTACACGGTGCCCGAGGAATACACCCACTTCATGCGCACGCTGATCGAGCGGGTGCCGAATTCGGACAAGGCGGTGTTCTCGGTCCACTGCCACAACGACCTCGGCATGGCGGTGGCGAATTCGCTGGCCGGCATCGCCGGCGGCGCGCGGCAGATCGAATGCACCGTCAACGGCATCGGCGAGCGCGCCGGCAACGCCGCGCTCGAGGAAGTCGTGATGGCGATCAATGTGCGCCACGACAAGTTTCCGTACTGGAACAAGATCGACACCACGATGCTGACGCGCGCCTCGAAACTGGTGTCGGCGGCCACCTCGTTCCCGGTGCAGTACAACAAGGCGATCGTCGGCCGCAACGCGTTCGCCCATGAAAGCGGCATCCACCAGGACGGCGTGCTCAAGGATGCCGCGACCTACGAGATCATGCGCCCCGAGATGGTCGGCCTGAAGCAGTCCTCGCTGGTGCTGGGAAAACATTCCGGGCGCCACGCCTTCGTGCACAAGCTCGAGGAGATGGGCTACAAGCTCGGCCAAAACCAGATCGAGGACGCCTTCGTGCGGATGAAGGCGCTCGCCGACCGCAAGAAGGACATCTACGACGAGGATATCGAGGCGTTGTTGGATGAGGAGATCGCAGCCGCTCACGACCGCATCAAGCTCGTTTCGCTCACGGTGATCGCCGGCACCCACGGGCCGCAACGCGCCACCATGAAGCTCGACGTCGACGGACAGATCAAGATCGAGGAAGCCGAAGGCAACGGTCCGGTTGATGCGGTGTTCAACTGCATCAAGGCGCTGGTGCCGCACGAGGCAACGCTGGAGCTGTTCCAGGTGCACGCGGTGACCGAAGGCACCGACGCGCAGGCCGAGGTGTCGGTGCGGCTCGCCCATGAGGGGAGATCGATGACGGCACGCGCAGCCGATCCCGACACGCTGGTTGCTTCCGCCAAGGCGTATCTCGGTGCGCTCAACAAGATCGTGATGAAGCGCCAGCGCGACGTGCCGGCGGCTGCGGCGGGGTGAGACGCGACAGTCATCCCCGGGCAATTGCCAGACTCACCTCTCCCCGCGTGCGGGGAGAGGTCGGATCGCTCCTGGCGATGCGGAGCATCGTCCAGCGCGATCCGGGTGAGGGGGAGCTTCGGCAAGCGCGTTGGCGATGGCCTCAAGCACTCCCGTAATATTTGTCAGGACATCATTGTTCCAGAACCGCATCACGCGATAGTTGCGACTAGCTAGCCATCTGTCTCGAACGGCATCGTGTGGACTGTTCACATGCTGCCCACCATCCACTTCGACGATCAGGCGTATCTCCCGGCAAACGAAATCGACCGTATAAGGTCCGATCGGCTCCTGCCGTACGAATTTGAATCCGCAGAGACTCCGTGACCTAAGTTTGCGCCAAAGCGCGCCTTCGGCGTCCGTTGCATTCTTCCGCAAACGCCGAGCCCGGTTGCTCCTGGATTTATCGGCACCTCGCATGCCGCCAGTCCCCCTCACCCGGATTGCGCATTGGCGCAATCCGACCTCTCCCCGCAAGCGGGGCGAGGTTAACACCTCTCATTACTCGCGTCTCGGAATGACTCCTCTTCGTCATGGCCGGGCTTCGTCCCGGCCATCCACGTCTTTATTTCCAAACTACGAAAGCAAGACGTGGATGCCCGCGAAGCAGTTCGCAGGATGGGTAGAGCGTCAGCGATACCCATCGCTTCTCTGCCCGCGGCGTTGATGGGTTTCGCAACAGCTTCAACCCACCCTACGGGCTGCATCGCGTCCGGGACTCGGCAGTTGCGCACCCGTCATTCCGGGGCGCGCTGAAGGCGCGAGCCCGGAATCTATCGTGCCGCCGGAGCGTCAGGAGAAATGGATTCCGGGTTCGATGCTAACGCATCGCCCCGGAATGACTCCTCTTCGTCATGGCCGGGCTTCGTCCCGGCCATCCACGTCTTTATTTCCAAACTACGAAAGCAAGACGTGGATGCCCGCGAAGCAGTTCGAAGGATGGGTAGAGCGGCAGCGATACCCATCGCTTCTCTGTCCGCGGCGTTGATGGGTTTCGCAACGGCTTCAACCCATCCTACAGGCTGCATCGCGTCCGGGACTCGGCAGTTGCGCACCCGTCATTCCGGGGCGCGCCGAAGGCGCGAGCCCGGAATCCATCGTGCCGCCGGAGCGTCAGGAGAAATGGATTCCGGGTTCGATGCTGACGCATCGCCCCGGAATGACTCCTCTTCGTCATGGCCGGGCTTCGTCCCGGCCATCCACGTCTTTATTTCCAAACTACGAAAGCAAGACGTGGATGCCCGCGAAGCAGTTCGTAGGATGGGTAGAGCGTCAGCGATACCCATCGCTTCTCTGCCCGCGGCGGTGATGAGTTTCGCAACGGCTTCAACCCATCCTGCGGCTCGTTGCGAGCGCCCGCGGCTGGTGCATTTTGGCCACAATACAACTCAAATCGGCTGGGGCAATCGCGCAGCCAGACGTTGTATGCCGTCTCGGAATAACGTAAGCCAACCGGGGGTTGTTTTTGCTTCGCGAGCCGGCCGGGCCTGCGGAGCTTCGGGGGCAACATGAAAAAACGGGCGTTCGGAACCGGCGCGGTTTCGGTCATCGTTCTTGGAATCGGGTCAGCGAGCGCCGCCGAACTTCCGGCAAGCATGCCCACCAAGGCACGTAGCGCACCCCAGGCCGCGTATAACTGGACCGGGTGTTATCTCGGCCTGCAAGGCGCCGTCGGGACCGAGATTACCCCCCTTACGACGACCAACCGAGCGGGCGGTCTCGCCGGCGGCCAGATCGGCTGCAACTACCAGAGTGGCCAGATCGTCCTTGGCCTCGAGGCGGAAGCGGCATGGTCGGCCCTGACGGATAGCTTCGACTCATCATCTCCGGGTCTTTCTGTTGAAGCCAACGCTCGCAACCGCTGGACCGCCGATCTCGCGGCGCGTGCCGGCGTCGCGATCGATCGCGCGCTCATTTACGGCAAGGTTGGCGTCGCCCAGGGCGGTTTTGCGTTTTCCAAGGCTAGCGTCAACGTCTTTATCTCCGACTCTACAAACGCCAGCGGCGCCTTGACGGGCGTCGTTTTCGGCGCCGGTCTCGAATACGCTTTCGCGCCGAACTGGAGCGCCAGGCTCGAATACGACCACATCGACTATATCGGCCGCAGTTTGCTTTTTGACGACTCGAACCCGTTGAATGGAACAGGGGACAATAAACAATCGGCTTCCGCCAATCTGGTGAAGGCCGCGATCAATTATCGCTTCGCGGGTTCCGATGTCGCGCCGGCCATCGAATGGCAAGCAGGATCAGCCATCACCAAGGCGCCACCGCTGGCCAGCTATAATTGGACGGGATGCTATGGCGGCGTGCAAGCCGGCGGCGGCACCGAGACGGATTCCTTTTCTGGACAAAATAACGGCGGCGGCGGCCTTGCCGGTGGTCAAATCGGCTGCAACTACCAGATCGGTCAAATCGTCCTCGGCGCTGAGGGCGAGGCGGCATGGTCTGGAGTGACGAACAATGCTCACCTGAAGCTCATGGGCTTTTCGGAGGAATTTGCCAGCCGCAACCGCTGGATCGCGGACGTCTCCGCGCGCGCCGGTGTCGCGCTCGATCGCGCGCTGATTTATGGCAAGGCTGGCCTGGCCGAGGGCGGCGGGTTCGCGTTCAACTCGACGATACAAGGCGTGAGCGCCGTCGGCAGCGGCACCTTGAGCGGTCTCCTGCTCGGCCTCGGGCTCGAATACGCCTTGGCGCCGAACTGGAGCGCCAGGCTGGAATACGACCACATCGATTATGTCGGCCGGGATCTGACCTTCACTCAGTCTTCTAACGGGGTCTCCCAGCCCAGCGCCGTCGTAAGCCATTCCGCCACCGCCAATGTGGTGAAAGGCGGACTGGACTATCGCTTCACGGGTGCGGATCGAGCCTGGCTATCAAGTGCCTCGCGCCTCGCTCCGAGCTATAATTGGAGCGGATGCTATGCTGGCGCACAGGCGGGCGGCGGGGTCCAGAATGGCGAGTTCGCCGGTGGCGTCAATGGCGGCGGCGGGCTCGCCGGTGGCCAGGCCGGCTGCAACTACCAGAGCGGGCAAATCGTGTTCGGCATCGAAGGCGAGGCGGCATGGTCTTCGTTGCAGGACAAGGACGATTTCGCGCAAGCGGGCTCTTTCCAGCAAAGTGCTATCCGTAACCACTGGACCGCCGATCTCGCGGCGCGAGGCGGCATCGCGGTGGATCGTGCGCTCATCTACGGCAAGGCCGGTGTCGCCCAGGGCGGCTTTGCGCTTTCCTCGATGGATAGCACCGGCAATTTCGCGAATGCCAGCCGCACCTTCACCGGCGTCTTGCTCGGCGGCGGCATCGAATACGCCTTCGCCCCGAACTGGAGCGCGAAACTCGAATATGACCACATCGACTATGTCGGACGGGATCTGCTGTTCACCGGAATTCCCGGTAACAGCATCATGCGCGAGTCCGTATCGGACAGCCTGGTCAAGGTCGGGATCAATTATCACTTCGCCGGCGGCAACACCATCGTCGCCAAATACTGAGCAAACACGGCGACAGACCCAGTTCGTAGGATGGGTGGAGCGTCCGCGTCCGCCGTAGCTCTTTATGAGCGAAGGCGGAAGCGATACCCATCATTTCTCTGCCCATGGCGTTGATGGGTTTCGCAAGGGCTCAACCCATCCTACGGGCTTTAGTTCTTTGATTGCGCATGATCTCCGCGTAAACGCGTTTCGCGTTTGTCGCGAGGGCACCCGTCATTGCCAGCCAACGGGTCGCGCGAATGCGCGCCCGATGACAGGCTCCGCAAAGCAATCCAGTCTGTAGGGTGGGCAAAGCGGCCAGGTCGGCGGTAGGCTCAACGCAGCAAGGCGCAAGCGTGCCCACCGATTGCATGTGATGGTGGGCACGGCGCGAGAGGCGCCTTTGCCCACCCTACGATCTGCCCGCGTTTCCCGGACGCAGCGCATGCGCGCCGCGCCGCGTCCGGGACACGAGCGCCGTTATCTCAACCACCGACCCTCACCGCCGATACTGAAGCGCAACACCGAAACGTCTTTCAAGCGCGCAACGATCATGTTTGAGATCATGTTGTGGCGGGCCAGCAAAATATCGGTCATAGAGTCTTGAGAATCCAACCTGGGAATCCAGCGATTGCGTGGTGGTGGTCGGGGAGCGGTTGGACGACGGGGCGTTGGGGAAAGTGGCTGGGAAATTGAGAGGCGCTGCGTGGCGGGCGGCGGCAATCGCCGCCAGTCTGATCGGGGCTTTGGCGGGGACATCGCCGGTTTTCGCGCAGGACGCGACCTGGGTCGGCATGCCGACCGCGACCAACCCCGCCGATGGCAAGTTCGATTTCAACGCCAACGCGAACTGGATGCCGAACGTTGTGCCCGGCAGCAGCACCCCAGACCGGCACGGCGACCTTCGGCGCCACCAACGGCGCCAATATCAGCTTTTCGGCCAATTCGACCACCCTCAGCGGATTTACCTTCAACACCGGGGCGTCGAACTACACCTTCTTCACCGCGCATGATCTGACCTTTGTTGGCGCCGGCATCGTCATCAATGGCGGCAGCGCCACGTTCACCAACGCCTTTATCGTCAACTTTGACAACGCGAGCACGGCCGGCACCGCCACGATCAACAATAATAATACCCTGGCATTTCATAACTCAGCGACCGCCGGAGGTTCCACGATTGTCAACAACGATTTCCTGCAATTCTTCGACGGCACCAGTGCTGGAAGTTCGACGCTCACCAACACTCGTAACACCTCATTCTTCGCGACCAGTACCGCCGGCAGCGCCAATATCACCAACAGCAACACGGTTGGGTTCTTCGATACCAGCACCGCCGGCAACGCCACCATCACGAATAATCTCGGTGGCCAAACCCAGTTCGGTCGGTCAGGAGGCAATGACACCAGCACCGCTGGCAACGCCAATATCACCAACAACCACGGCACCGCCTTCTTCTTCGCCCACAGCACGGCCGGCAATGCCACCATCACCAATACAAACGTTGGCGCCACGTTTTTCGTCGACAATAGTACCGCCGGCAACGCCACCATCACCAACACGAATGCCGAAACCGCGTTCCAGAATAACAGCACCGCCGGCAACGCCAGGATCACCAACAACAGCGGTGGCATCATCGAATTCTTCAATTCCAGCAGCGCCGGCAACGCCACCATCACGAACAACAGCGGCAACCAACTGATATTCGCCAGCAACAGCACCGCTGCAAATGCCACGATCATCAATAGCGGCATGGTCGAAATCACCGACTCCAGCACCGGCGGCAATGCGCGCCTGATCAACAATGCTGGTGGCACTTTCCATATTAACGCCAATGGGCCGATTCTCACCGTCGGCTCGATCGAGGGGGCAGGCACTTTTGATATTACCGGCGGCGCTCAGCTCACGGTCGGCACCAACAATCTCTCGACCACGGTTTCCGGCGTGATCACCAGCAGCAGCACGTTCGAAACGTTGACCAAGGTCGGCACCGGCACGCTGACGCTGACGGGGAACAACACGTTTCTCGGTGCAATGACCGTGAACGGCGGCACGCTGGAGGTGGATGGCTCGATTGCCGCCGCCAGCGCGGTGTTTATCAACGCGGGCGGTACGTTGAGCGGCACCGGCATCGTCGATCCGGCTTCGACCCAGATCGCAAGCGGCGGCACGCTTGCGCCGGGCAACGCCGCGAACCCGACCGGCGTTTTGACCGTCACAGGCAGCCTCTCGTTAGCCTCCGGTGCGATCTATCTGGTGCAGGTCTCGGGCGCCAATGCCGGCAAGACCAATGTCGCCGGAGGTGGGTTTCTCGGAGGCACCGTCAACGTGGGTGTCATCGGCAGCGCGCAAGCCAACACGAACTATGACATCCTGCACGCGGCCGGTGGCCTTAACAACACGACGTTCAGCGGCGTGCAAAGCCTCGTGCCGGGATTTGTGCCCTCGTTGAGCTATAGCACGACCGACGTTTTCCTGAGCCTGACGGCAAGCCTCGGTGGCGGTGGCGGATTGAACGCCAATCAGCAAAACCTCGCCAACAGCATCAACAATTTCTTCAATTCCGGCGGGACATTGCCGCCAGGCTTTTTCAATCTGTTTGGCCTCTCGGGCGCTTCGCTCGCTAACGCGCTGACGCAAATTTCCGGCGAGACCGCTGTTGGTGCGCAGCAGACGACCTTCGACGCCATGAGCCAGTTCATGGGCGTGATGACCGATCCCTTCATGAGCCGGGGCGGCGGCTTTGGCAGCGCGGCATTGTCATCCGGCTATGCGGAAGACGCGCTCGGCTACGCGGCTGCAAACAAGAAGACCGATGCGTTTGCGATGTTCGCCAAGGCGCCGTCCCCCTATGAACCGCGCTGGAGCGTATGGGCCGCAGGTTTTGGTGGTTCGCAATCGACCGACGGCAATTTGGCGGCGGGAACCAACAACACCACGAGCAATATCGCCGGCACCGCTGTTGGCGCCGACTATCTGCTCTCGCCGAACACGCTTCTCGGCTTCGCGCTCGGCGGCGGCGGCACCAGTTTTTCGGTGGCAAATGGCGGCACGGGACGCTCGGATCTGTTCCAGGCCGGCGCCTATATTCGTCACAACCAGGGTCCCGCCTACATTTCCGCCGCGCTCGCCTACGGCTGGCAGGACATCACCACCAACCGGACCGTCACGGCGGCAGGCTTCGATCAGTTGCGCGCCGAGTTCAATGCCAATGCGTTCTCCGGCCGGCTCGAAGGCGGCTATCGCTTCGTTTCCCCCATCACCGGCGGCGTTGGCATCACGCCTTACGCGGCGGCGCAGTTCGTGACCTTCAACCTGCCGGCTTATGCCGAGCAGGCGATCGTGGGCACCAACACTTT
This sequence comes from Bradyrhizobium sp., assembly GCF_035570375.1. GTDB lineage: Bacteria > Pseudomonadota > Alphaproteobacteria > Rhizobiales > Xanthobacteraceae > Bradyrhizobium. The sequence goes on from NZ_DATMLW010000270.1 coordinate 47,616, forward strand.
TGCGCAGGCTTTTGGCGCCAGAAACGTGACCGATCCGCGCAGCGAAATCGGCATCCGCACCGACAAATCCTGGGCGCTTGCCGATGGGCTTCTGACGCTGCGTGGGCGCTTGGCCTGGGCGCATGATTTCGATCCGGATCGTTCGATCGCCGCGACCTTCCAGGCGCTGCCCGGCGCAAGCTTCGTCGTCAACGGCGCCGCGCAGGCTTCCGACTCGGCGCTCACCACTGCCTCCGTTGAGATGAAGTGGAGAAACGGATGGTCGGCGGCTGCGACGTTCGAAGGCGAATTCTCCAATGTCACGCAAAGCTACGCCGGCAAGGGCGTGGTGCGCTACGCGTGGTGAACGCGCCGGACTTTCTTTTCCCTCCCCCTTGTGGGGTCCGAGGCGAGCGAAGCTCGCTCTCGAGGTCGGCGAGCTTGGGAGCGCTCTTGCGCTCCGAAGCGAGCCGGGGTGGGTAGCGGCTTTGAATTTGAAGTTCCTGTCACGAACTTGCCGCGATGGGGCGAGGGGACAAGTGTCACGCGATCGACGTAGCCATGCACGCGGCTGGCGGTCGGCCGGGCCGGGCGTCTTATGTCTGTTGATCGTTTTGCCGTGGACATCGTCCGCCGGCGCGCAGGACGCGACCTGGATCAGCAATCCAGCCATAGCGGCCGGAAGTTCCGACTTCAATACCGCCACGAACTGGACTCCGGGCAGCGTGCCGAACGGCACCGCCACTTTCGGTCAATCCAATGGCACCAGCATCGGTTTTTCCAGCAACACCCAGATCGGCGGATTTACGTTCACGCCAGCCGCGTCGAACTACGCGTTCTCTGTCAATTTTTTTACTTTGTTTTTGGAGGGTGCCGGCGTTCTCGTCAACGGCGGCAGCGCCAGCTTCACCACCGAGAACAGCGGCCACCTTTTTTTCATTAACACGACTAGCGCCGGCGCTGCCACCATCATCAATAACGGCGGCGGCGTCACTGAATTCCAGTCCAGAAGCACGGCCGGCAGTGCCACCATCATCGATAACAGCGGCGGTTTCACCACGTTCGGCATCCTCAGCACGGCCGGCAACGCCAACATCACGAACAACAGCGGCGGCAACATAACCTTCACGTCGGGGAGCACTGCCGGTAACTCTACCATCTCGAACAGCGGAAACATCCAGTTCCTCAATAACGCCACCGCCGGCAACGCCAATATATCGAACAACAACCTGCTCTCATTCACTTTTGCCAGCAAGGCCGGCAGCGCCACGATCACCAATGGTGGCTCGGTCAATTTTGGCGACAACAGTGACGCCGGCAATGCGCGCCTGATCAATCTGGCAGGGGGCATCGTCGATTTTTCCCTGAGTGCCGGGCCGAATAATGATGGCAAGCTCAGCGCCGGCTCGATCGAGGGCGCTGGCATATTTAAGCTCTCCAATCAGCTCACCGTCGGCAGCAACAATCTCTCCACCACCGTTTCCGGTGTGCTCGAAAATGCCGGTTTCGGCGGTTCACTGGTCAAGGTCGGTGCGGGCACGCTTACGCTGACGGGTAACAACCAATATACCGGCCTAACCATCGTGAACGGCGGGAAGCTGGAGGTTAATGGTTCGATAACAAACTCCATCGAGGTTGCCATCGATCCCGCGGGTACACTCTCCGGTACTGGCGCCGCCAACTTTACCGACAACTTTGGGACACTTATGCCCGGCAGCGCTATGAATCCGACCGGCACACTCACTATCTTTAACGGCCTTTCCTTCGAGTCTGGCGCGATCTATCTGGTGCAGGTGTCGGGCGCGAACGCCAGCAAGACCAATGTTAGTTCAGGAACGGTATTCCTGACTGGTGGCACAGTGCGGGTCGCCGTCATTGGTGGTGCTGAGGGCGTGAAGAGTTACGATATCCTACATGCCGCCGCAGGGTTCAATGGTACGACGTTTGCTGGCGTTCAGAGCCTGACGCCGGGGTTTACGGAAACCCTGAGCTATACCAGCACGGACGCTTTCCTGAACCTGACCGCCGACCTCGGTGGCGGTGGCGGTCCTCGGCACCAATCAGCAGAGTATCGCGAACACGATAAACAACGTCTTCAATTCCGGTGGCACCTTGCCGCCAGGCTTCTTCAATCTGTTCCAGCTTTCCGGGGGTTCGCTCTCAAATGCGCTGACGCAGATTTCCGGCGAGACCGCGACGGGCGCGCAGCAGACGACGTTCAATGCAATGACCCAGTTCATGGGCGTGATGACCGATCCGTTCATGGGCCGCGGCGGCGGCTTCAATGGCTCGTCCGGCGCGCTGGGTTTTGCCGAGGAGACGAACGCTTACGCGGCGAGCGGCAAAAGCACCGACGCGTTCGCGATGTTCACCAAGGCGTCCCCCTCCCAAGGGTGGGGGCAGCAAGGGTGGGGGCCGCGCTGGAACGTGTGGGCTTCCGGCTTCGGCGGTTCGCAATCCACCGACGGCAACGTGGCGCTCGGCTCCAACAACACGACGAGCAGCATCGCCGGCACCGCGGTTGGAGCCGACTATCTGCTCTCGCCCAATACGCTTGTCGGCTTTGC
>NZ_DATMLW010000271.1:0-8686 GCF_035570375.1 Bradyrhizobium sp.
ATCGTATACGCCCGCGTCGCGCCGTCGATATTGCCCTTGGGCGCGTCGACGGTCGTGATCGCGATCTGGTTGCGGACGTCTTCCAGCTGCAGGCCCTTGGCCACCAGTTTCGCAGGGTCGATCTGGACCCTGATCGAGGGCTTCTGCTGCCCGCCGATGAACACCTGGGCGACGCCCGAAATCTGGCTGATCTGTTGCCCGAGCTGGGCGTCCACCGCATCGCTCACGCCGATCAGCGGCAGCGTGTCCGAGGTCGCCGACAACAACAGGATCGGCGAGTCCGCCGGATTGACCTTGCGGTAGGTCGGCGGCGAGGGAAGATTTTTCGGCAACTGGCCGCCCGCGGCATTGATCGCCGCCAGCACGTCGTTTGCAGCGCCGTCGATGTTGCGATTGAGGTCGAACTGGATGGTGACGGCGGTCGTTCCAAGATAACTTGTCGAAGTCATCTGCGCGATGCCGGGAATCTGCGCGAACTGCCGCTCCAGCGGCTGCGCCACCGAGGACGCCATGGTTTCGGGGCTCGCGCCCGGCAACTGCGCCGTGATCTGGATGGTCGGGAAGTCCACCTGGGGCAACGGCGCGACCGGTAGCAGCGGATAGGCCACGAGGCCGACGAACAGAATGCCGGCCATCATCAGCGAAGTGCCGATGGGGTAGCGAATAAAGGGTGCGGAAATCCCGTCGCTCATTCCTGCCGGACCTTGGATTGCGCGGGGTTCGAACTCGCAACAGCCGTGCTGACGAGGGTGCCGGGTTGAACCTTGAACTGGCCCGAGGTGATGACCTGCTGCCCCGGCGACAAACCTTGCTCGATCACCGAACGTCCGTCGATCGACTGGCTGACCTTCACCTTGCGCAGTTCGGCCTTGTTGTCCCCAGTGACGGTGTAGACATAGAGGCCTTCAGCGCCGTGCTGGACCGCGTCGTCGGGAACGACTGTGGCATCTTTGAGCGTCTTCACCAGGAGGCGCGTCGACACCGACTGACCCGGCCACAAGGCGTGATCCTTGTTGGCGAACACCGCCTTGAGACGGACGGTGCCGCTGGTCGAGTCGACTTGATTGTTGACCACCGCCAGAGTTCCTTCCGCGAGGGGTTTCTTGCCGTCGGTCGTGATCGCGATCGTCTTGAGCGGCTGAGCGGCCTGTCCCTCGTTTATATAGGGTAGCTGCTCTTCTGGCGCGGTAAAAATAACGGTAATCGGTTCGATCTGTGTGATCGTGACAATGCCAGTCTGCGTCGCGGCATTGACGATGTTGCCGATGTCGACCTGGCGCAATCCGACAACGCCGGAGATCGGAGCCTTGATCGCGGTATAATCGAGTTGGGTTGCGGCATTGGAAATCGCAGCGGCGTCGGCGGCAATCTGCGCCGTCAATTGCGAAACGTTGGAACGCTGGGTATCGATCTGCTGGCGGGTGGCAAATTCGCCGAGCTTGAGGAAACGCTGCAGATCAAGGTTGGTGTTTGCCAGATTGGCTTCGTCCTGCTCCTTCTTGGCCTTGGCCTGATCCAGCGCCGCCTGGTAGGGCCGCGGATCGATTTCGGCAAGCAGGTCGCCCTGGTTCACCAGCTGCCCTTCGGTGAAGGCGATTTTGTCGATCTGGCCGTCGACGCGGGAGCGAACGACCACGGTGTTGAAGGCCTGGACGGTGCCGAGACTGGTCAAATAGACCGGAAAGTCGGTCTTCTCCACCGGATCCACAGTGACCCTGACAGGATTGCGGGAAACCGCCTTCTGGGCATTGTTCGCCGCCGTTTCGTGGCTGTCGCCGTAAAAGCGCTGCCAGCCAAAATATCCCAGCCCACCCACGGCCAGGATCAGCAAAATCCAACGCGTTACCCGCGATTTGTTCATTTTGACCCGTGCAAAAAAATAAGAAGTAGCCGGTCTTCACAACCGTTCCTAGGGAGTCCACATATAGTACGCGTGCAATTAATGTGCAAACACACTATAGCTTGAGAAATCTAAACATTCTGCAATCTGGGGGACTTTGAAACGCATGTCTCTCGATCTTAAAAAGCAGCTAATTACTCAGCTCGTCGAAAGTTCGCGGTTTCTGCGCAACTATATCGATCACCGCGCCAAGGGCCGCGGCACAACGCGCGCACAGTGGATTGTCCTGTTTCGATTGCGCGACCAAGAGGGCTTGTCCCAGGTCGATCTCGCCGACGTGCTCGAACTGCAGCCGATCTCGCTGGTACGCCTTCTCGACCGGCTCGTCGAACATGGTCTTGTCGAGCGAAAGCACGATCCCCGCGACCGGCGCGCCAACCGGTTGTTCCTCACCCCGGCCGGCCGCCAGCTTGCCGACGATCTCGACAGCCTGCGCGATTCCATTGCGACCGATGTGCTGCAGGATCTGCCGGATTCAGCGATCGAAACCAGTCTCAAGACGCTCAGAGATATCAAGGAGCGGATCAAGACGTTTGCCGAACCATCTGGTAGTGTCGCGGCCAAATGATCCGGCGGACGACCCTGAAACGATCAAATTGATCGGTATGTGTCGCCTGTGATTTCCGCCACCGGGTTGAAGTATGAGTGCACCACGTTTTCGAGCGATCCTTGGCCTCTCCATCGCTTTGGCAATGCTTTCAATGGCCGAGGCCTCGTTCGCGCAGCAGGCGCCCGCTCCACAGCAGGCGCTGGTACCGCCTCCGTCTGAGCTCCCTCCCGCACCGGCCATCGCGCCATCCCAGGCAACCGTTGCGGGCGCGCCGGCGGATGCAGCGACAGCCTCCTCCGACAGCGTCAGCCGTTCGGTGAAATCGACGACCGTTGCACTGCGCGAGCTGTCGCCCTGGTCGATGTTCCTGTCGGCCGACATCGTGGTCAAGGCGGTGATGATCGGGCTGGCGTTGGCTTCGCTGGTAACGTGGACCATCTTCATTGCCAAGATGATCGAACTCTCGCTCGTCACGCGCCGGCTGCGCGATGCGCTCACCCAGATCAGCGAGGCAAGATCGCTTGCCGAAGCGCAACTCGCTCTCGGTGCCAGCCGCACCGCATTATCGTCATTGCTTGCTGCGGCCATGCGCGAGGCGCGGCTGTCGGCCGGCATTTCCAGCGATGCCGGGATCAAGGAACGCGCCGCCTCGAGATTTTCCGAGATCGTGCGGGCCGAAGCGCGGCGGATCCGGCTTGGCATGGGCCTACTTGCCACCATCGGAGCGACATCACCGTTCATAGGGTTGTTCGGCACGGTGTGGGGCATCATGAACAGCTTCATCGGCATCTCGAAATCGCAGACGACCAATCTCGCGGTGGTGGCGCCCGGCATCGCGGAGGCCTTGCTCGCCACCGCCTTCGGACTCGTCGCGGCGATTCCTGCCGTCATCATCTACAATCATTTCGCGCGAATGACGAAGGGCTATCTCGAACTGGTCGGCCGGTCGTCGGGCGCGGCGGGGCGATTATTGTCGCGCGATCTCGACCGCACCCATGTCAGCTCGATACGGGCGGCGAATTCGCGCGCGGCGGAGTAGGCGATGGGTGCCTCACTCACCGACACCGAGCTTGACGACGACGACGCCGATTTCGCGGAGGCGCACGAAATCAACGTCACGCCTTTCATCGACGTCGTGCTGGTCCTGTTGATCATCTTCATGGTGGCGGCGCCGCTGTCGACCGTCGACCTTCCGATCGACCTGCCGACATCGACCGCAACGGCGCAAAAGAAACCCGACAAGCCGACCTATCTCAGCATCAAGCCCGATCTTTCGCTGGCGATCGGCGAAACCCGGGTCAGGCGCTCCGAACTGGTGCGCCGGCTTGACGCGGACTCCGAGGGTGGCAAGGATCGTTTCATTTTCCTGCGCGCCGATCGCGCGGTACCCTATGGCGAGCTGATGGACGTGCTCGAAATCCTGCGCACGGGCGGCTACACCAGGATCAAGCTGGTGGCGCTGGAGGGCGTTCCAGAGCAAGCTTCGGCGCCTGACGAGCTGAAACCCTGAAAAGGCCGAGCCGGTGGTCCATGGCGATGACCGATCTTGATGCCGAACCGACACCTTCGCGGCGGCTGTGGTTTTCCGCAGGCCTGGCCGCGCTTGCGCTTCATGTCGGCGGTGCCGCGCTTGCGGTGGCGCATCTGCGTATCGTCGAACCCGACGATACTTTGGGCACGCCGGCGATCGAGATCGGGCTCGAATTGACTTCTCCGCATCTTGAACCGACCGACCTGCCGGTGGGGCCTGATGCGGAAGCCTCGGTTGCCTCACCTGCGCTTGCCGAGCAGCGGGCGGAGATCAAGGAAACCGATCTTCCAAAGGACATCCCGAGCGAAAACGACAATCCCGACCGCGTGGTGACGCCGAACAGCGACAACAGGCCCAAGGAAGAAGATACGAAAATCGCCGCCGTGCAAACCACCGCTTCGATCGAGTCGGTCGCGGCGGAAGCAACCGCAAGGCCGAGCACGGAAGCGGTCCCGCAAGCGACGCGTTCGGTTGCGCCCGCGCAAGGCACCGGCGAAAGCGCGCAGCGCCTGCGCGCGACCTGGCAGAAGCAGTTGATCGCCCATCTGGACCGGCACAAGCGCTACCCCGCCGAGCGCGTGCAGAAAAGTGCCGAGATCGTGGTGGGTTTTGTGCTGGACCGGCTGGGCCACGTTCTTTCGACGAGCATCGTGAAGGGCTCGGGCGATGCGGTCTTCGACCAAGCGGCACTCGCCATGATCAGGCGGTCCGATCCGGTACCGCAGCCTCCGCCGGCGGTCGCCGACGAGGGATTGAATTTTACGCTGCCGGTGATCTTCCGCCTCAAAGGACGAAGCTGAAGCAAGACTCGTTCGCCACGTCTTCAGGCGTGCTCCGACCTCAGCGGAGGAAATATCGGAACGCGGTATAGACGATGACGAGGCAGACAAAGATCAGTGCAACGGGAAGTCGCGGCTTTGCCCTTGCCTGCGGAGCGGAGCCGGCCCGCTGCCGCTGCGGTGACGGGCGTTTGAAGGCCGTTACGTTCGCCGCCCGGCCAGCCGCCGACTGCTGGGGCTTGACCTGGGCCTTGACATCCGGTGGTTCGCCGGCACCTCCCATCTCCTCATAATAGGCCCTGTAGATGAGATGGACGACGGCGTCGGTTGCCTCGGCTTCATTCTTTTCCTGCAGAAGCGCCTTGTAGCGTTCCAGGAAGTTCTGGGCCTCCGGCGGAAGGGAGGAGGCGCCATTGAGCTTTGCCATCATTTTCCAGGTCGCAAAATCCGCCTTCGCCCTGGTATCGGCGCGTCGCGCGATCATCATGTTGGCTGCTTTGATCAAAATGGCCTTTGCTTTTTCCGGCGCCTTGCTTTGACTTTCCATTACCAGATCATGATGCGATCAGGTGGAATCGCATCATGATCTCATCTATTTGTTTGAGCATGATGTCCGCGCAAACGCGTTCCGCGTTTGTCGCGAGGGAAAACCGGCTTCCACTTTTTCCGGATCATGCACTAACTCTTCGATCAGGTGTTTCCTGTGACCGCAAGTATCAACTGAATTAAAAAGCCCGTCGCCTTCCGCAGTATCGCCGAAATAACATCAAGATTTAGACCGAACTGCGAACCAGCGAGCGGAAGCAGGATCAATAGTCCGATCAGGATCAGCAACCCGAATGGTTCCAGCCGGGCGAGGGGAAGCGCCAGCGGCTTCGGCAATAGTCCGACCGCGACCCGCCCACCATCCAGCGGCGGAATCGGCATCATGTTGAAGATCGCAAGGATGACGTTGATAACCAGCGCGTTTTTCAAATTGTCGGCCAGCCACTGCGCGGCGTTCGGCGGCACATTGCCCAGGATGTGGAACGCGGCCGCGGCAAACAAGGCGAGCGCGATATTGGTAGCAGGTCCGGCGAGCGCGACCCAGACCATGTCGATCTTGGGGCTGCGAAGCGCGCGAAAATTCACCGGCACCGGCTTGGCGTAGCCGAACAGGAACGGCGAATGCGAAAACAGAAGGATGGCCGGCAAGATCAGGGTACCGAACGGGTCGATATGCCGGAGCGGGTTAAAACTGACGCGGCCGAGTTTGTAGGCGGTATCGTCGCCAAGGCGGTGCGCGACAAAGCCGTGAGCGGCTTCGTGAAAGGTGATGGCGATCACGAGCGGCAAGACCCAGACCGATACGTCGTAGAGGGTGATGTTCAAGGGATCGGCTCTCCTCTTCGGACCTTTAAGGCGCGGTGATTTTTAGTTGAATCAGTCGAGCCGCGAACTCCATTCCTTCTCCCCCTGCGGGAGAAGGTGGCGCGGACGAAAGTCGGCGCCGGATGAGGGGGCACACTATCGGAGAACGCAAGCTAAGTTAGATATTTTCTGCGGTGGTAAACCCCCTCACCCGGATCGCATCTTCGATGCGATCCGACCTCTCCCGCGAGGGGAGAGGTGACACTTTCGATGCCGCTCCAACTCAACCTAACCTCATCATGCCGCCGGCCTCGGTCTAATATGTCGCTCTTCCACCGGAAATGTCGAACACCGCACCGGTGGAGAAGGAACAATCTTCCGAGGCGAGCCAGGCCACCATCGCAGCCAGTTCCTCCACCAGCACAAAGCGGTTTTTCGGAATCTTGGAAAGCATGAAGTCGATGTGGGCTTGCGTCATCTGGTCGAAGATCGCGGTCTTCGCCGCGGCCGGCGTCACCGCATTGACCATGATGTTGTGCTGCGCGAGCTCCTTGCCGAGCGATTTCGTCAGCGCGATCAGGCCGGCCTTGGAGGCTGAATAATGCGCCGCATTGGGATTGCCTTCCTTGCCAGCGATGGAAGCGATGTTGATGATGCGGCCATAGTTCTGCCTGATCATGGCAGGCGCGACCGCCTTGCAGCAGACGAAGGGGCCGTCGAGATTGATGCGCAGCACCTTGCGCCATTCGTCGAAATCGGTTTCCCACACCGTCTTGTTGACCCCGGCAATGCCGGCATTGTTGACCAGAATGTCGATTCTACCGAACGCTTTTAGCGTCTCGTCACGGGCTCTCTCGACCGCGGCGAGGTCGGACACATCGACTTTGAAGGCCATGACCGCGCCGCCGATTTCCTTTGCAGTCCGCTCGGCGAACGGCTGGTCGCTGTCCCAGATCGCGATGCTAGCGCCGGAAGCGACAAAGCGTTCGGTGATCGCGCGCCCAAACCCTTGCGCACCGCCAGTGACGATGGCGCAGCGGCCGTTCAGATCAATCTTGTTCATCGCCGTTTCCTCGGTCCGAATCAAATTGTCCTTGCCGTCATTCCGGGATGGTCCAAAGGACCAGACCCGGAATCCATCTCTTTCGACATTCTATTGGCGCCATGGATTCTCTGATGTGCAATTGCACATCAGAGTTCGCTCGTTGCACTCGCGTCCCGGAATGACGACCTGAGGTCGACAATCACAGCGTCCATCCGCCGTCGATGATATGCGCAACGCCGGTAGTGAAGGCGCTCTCGTCGCTTCCAAGATAAACTGCAAGCAAAGCGATCTCTTCTGCCGTGCCGAGCCGTCCCATCGGTTGCCGCGACACGAACATCTCGCGCCCACCGGGACCCGCGGCTGCCGCGCGTTGCAGCATCGACGGCGTCTCGATGGTGCCGGGACAGATGCAGTTGCAGCGGATGCCCTTGGTGATGAAATCCACCGCAACCGCGCGGGTCATGGCCGCCACCGCCGCCTTGGTCGCGCCATAGACGTAGCGGTTGGGCGCGGCCTTGAACACGCCGGCAGCCGAGGAGATGTTCACGATCGAACCGCCGCCTTTCTCCAGCATGCCGGGCAGAAACGCACGGATCGTCCGGTGCATCGACTTGACGTTGAGATCGAACGAGAAATCCCAGTCGTCGTCGGAACAGTCCAGCACCGTCCCGTGGTGCACGAAACCTGCCGCGTTCAACAGGATGTCGATATTGCCCACGCGCCTGGCGAGCGCGCCGACGGCGGAGCTGTCGCGAATATCGAGCCTTGCGGCATCCTTGACGCCTTCGCTCGCCAACGCCGCGAGACCTTTTTCGTCGATGTCGGTGGCAAAAACGATTGCGCCTTCCTGCGCAAAGGCAATCGCCGATGCTCGGCCGATCCCCGCTGCGGCAGCGGTCACGAAGGCGCGTTTGCCCTTCAGGCGGTCTGACATTTTTCTTTTCCTTCTTTTGTCATTCCGGGGCGATGCGAAGCATCGAGCCCGGAATCTCGAGATTCCCCGATGTGCAATGGCACATCTGAGGTCTGGTGCTAACGCACCATCCCGGAATGACGGAGTCTCAATTGCAAATGATGAACCCGGGAACGACGCTCCGGTGACGCAGCGGCCGGGCTCGTCCGCCCGGGCATGACGAGCTCGTTTGTGGCTTGAGCCGGCCCCCTACTCCACGCCCGCTTCGTCCGGCGTGAACTCGTACACCGACGAGCAGAACTCGCAGGTCACGACCACCTTGCCGTCCTTGACCATGTCGGCGCGGTCTTGCGGCGCGAAGCTCGCGAGCATGCCCGCCACCGCGTCGCGCGAGCAGGAACATTGCGCGCGCAGCGGCAGCGGCGGAAACACCCGCACGCCGCGTTCGTGAAACAAACGATACAATAGCCGCTCGCCCGACAGGTCCGGATCGATCAGCTCGACGTCTTCAACAGTCGAGATCAGGGATTGGCCTTCGATCCAGGCGTCGTCTTCGGCGACCGTGTGGGTGACGCTACCCTCCGGCGCATCGCCGGGATGAAGATCGGCCTGCCGCGC
>NZ_DATMLW010000272.1:0-6075 GCF_035570375.1 Bradyrhizobium sp.
CCTCACCGCGAATTCTGACGGCGACGTTGTGCACTGGCTAACAAATGACACGCGCGATGAGCGCTTCATTGACAATATTTTCGCAGAACTGTGTGTCCGGCTCCAGCGAGCGGGCATTCCCATCACGCGGGCGACGCTTCAATTTCGGATCAACCATCCGCAATGGCTTGGCGCCCGGATCATGTGGGCCGACGGAATGCGCGAAGCCGAGATTGCGAGAGTCGACTACGATGTCACGAAGCGATCCGAATACATCGGCAGTCCCGCCAACGAAACCCATGACGGCGCCATCGAGGTACGCGAGAATCTCGAACGCGATCCATCGCTTGGCCGCAAGCACGCCCTCTATGACGAGATGCGGGCGAAAGGTCTGACCGACTATGTGGCATGGCCGCTGTACCATACGCTCGGCAAGCGGCATATCGTGACCTTTGCAACCAACCGGCCCAAAGGTTTCGACGACGCGCATATCTCCGGCCTGTTGAAACTGTTGCCAGCTTTGGCGCTGGTGAGCGAAATCCGTATCAAGAATCGGCTGGCGCGAACGCTACTCGAAACCTATGTCGGCTCGCATGCCAGCGAGCTTATCCTGGCCGGCGCGATAAGGCGCGGAAGTGGGATGACGGTACGCGCCGCTATCATGATCTGCGATTTGCGGGATTTCACCCGAATCTCCGATAACTGGCCGCGCGATTTTGTCATTGATCTTCTGAACAGCTACTTCGACGCGATGTCGGAGCCGATCGCGCGACATGGCGGGGAAATACTGAAATTCATCGGCGACGGTCTGCTCGCCATTTTTCCGCTCGACCGGCCGTCGGCCTGCGCAAATTTGCTGCATGCCGTGACCGAAGCCCGCCAGGCCATGGTTGCCCTGAACCAAAGGAACGGCGAAACCGGTCGTGTGCCGCTGAATTACGGTATCGGCGTCCACGTTGGAGACGTCATGTACGGAAATATCGGGTCGCGAACCCGGCTTGACTTCACCGTCATCGGTCCCGCGGTTAACATGGCTTCGCGTCTCGAAACCCTGACCAAACAATTGGGTAGAAAGGTGCTTCTGTCCCGCGCATTCGCCGACTTCGTCCAAAGCGATTTCGCTCTCGAACACGTCGGCGAATATCCGGTGCGAGGCTTCAGCGACCCGATCGAGCTGTTCGCCTATCACGGCTGAACGCACGGCTATCGCCAGCTCCGCACGCCGTCCGACCTGGGACGAGACGTCGCAAACGCTGCTGAGCATTCCCCGGCTTTCGGTGGCCCTGTCTCCGTACCCAAAAATCCCGTTCACACTCGCGCGCGTACGGTCAGCAAGAGCAAAAATAAGGCGCGCGCGCTTTGGTATCTCGCGCGGGCACGCGATATTTCCCGTCCTGTCATAATTACCTTTCCGGAACGGTCACGCACGCACCATTCCCAAAGCCTGCGCTTCGGGCTGATCGCTACCTCAAAAGGTGCCTGTGCTTCCATCAGAAACGGCGGGCCCGGAAATATGGATACCTTTGAGGGCATGGCAACGGCCCGAATTCAGGCCGCAGCCGGCGGCTTGGGAACAGGCGCATGCGAGCTTGAGCCCCAAAGCAAAGGTCGAGAACGGCCTTGGCTTGCAGCGCCCAAATGGAGGTTTCCTCCATCGCGAGATCACTAGCCTGCATTGACGCTAAGGTCGCTGCGACGTCGCGCCCGGGTGCCCGGCTCGTCGACCCAGGCGTCCCGTGCGAACCAGCCGTGATTGGCGCGGCAGATCGGACAATGGGTGTGCCCGAAAAAAACCGGGCTGCGCTGAAAGCTCTCGCGATCGGCCTTGATGCCGGTGGGGATCGCGCGCCCGGTTTGCGGGCATTTGATCATGACCATACCCATGTGGGGCTCTCTTGGATTTGTCTTGTTGGTTATCGAAGCAAGAACCCGGCCGGCTGGATCGCGCGCCTTGTCGGTGTGCGGTGCTTGGGGCAATGCTGGGCCACACGCGGAGCTTGATCCAACCGGCCGAATTCCTTCCTGAAGGAATCCTCAACCTGAATTCAGTGTCGCTTTCTCAGCCTGCTTTTTGGAAAACCTTGACAGTGCGCTTCCTGATCGGCTCGGCCGTTTCCGTGGCGAGTTTCTGGGCAAGCTCCCACAGGTCCTTGGTCTGGGCGGATGCGGTATCAAAGGTCTTGTGCGCTTGCGTAGCCGACAGGGTGAGGACGTCCGTCATCGACTTGCTGCGCATGAAACGGGCGAAGAAATCAATTGCCAGGACGGTATTGGCGTTCGAGAAATCGATAAGCTTGAGCCCATAGTTGGTCGCGCTTTTGGCGCTATCCGAATATGTTTCGCGCAGCGCTTCCGCGATCTCCTCCGAAGTGGTCTTGAGCTTGTCGCAGCCTTCCTGCGCGCGGGCAACGCCCTGCTCGGCAAGCTCGGCGAAAACGCCGGGCAGCGCGATCTTCGGGAATCCGAACAGAGGCATTCCGAAAGCTTTCGTTCCGTTCCATTCCGCTTTCACTTCACTTTCATTCACGGCACTATCCTCACTTTTCAGGCGACATCGTTTCCCGGATGCTTGTTTGCGTCATGAAAATTCGTGGAGGCGGACGGTATCTCGCTTCCATGTTCGAGCTATTTCGATGAGCCTTCAGTCCAACCCCGGTACCACTATGTCTCACGACAGCGATGCTGTCCGTTCGCTTTGCGACTCTCGCTTTGAATCTTTTTTGAGATTTTCAATACACAGAATCGTCATGTTACGAGAATGAGCGAGACGGCAGACGAACCGCCGCAGATCGGCGTTGACGCAAGGCTTCTGCGCTCCATCATTTTGGTGCAACGCCGTGCGTGAGCTCGCATTACACTTAGCCAGGCGGCCGCGCGGAAATGATCTCGCACGGCATCGCCCGGTTCAGCTAACGAGAGGCCTCATCGGGCACGGGCAGAACGCTGGGGCGGGCCGGATGCGTCGAGAAGATCTCCTCGACCTCGTGACGCATGGTGCGGTAGCACTCGCAGGCTGCCGCCGCGAGCTGAGAGCGGTCAATTTCGATCTGACCTCGTCGAACCGATCTGATCGCTCCGGACGCGCGCAGATCACGTGTCAGAAGTGTCACCGTTGTTCGTCGCACGCCAAGCATTTGCGATAGCGCCTCCTGGGTGAGCGGAAGGACGTCGTCGTCGACATGATCTCGCAGATAAAGCAGCCAGCGCGCCATGCGGGCTCTGACCGGGTGCAGCGCATTGCAGGCCGCGCCGAGCTGAAACTGCATGAGCATCGCCCTGACGTGAATCTGGACGGCGTGCCGGATCGGGGGGCTCCGGTTGAAGGCAACGTGAAATCGGTATGCGGGGATCCGCGACGCGGTGCCCGCCGCACGAACGATAGCGGTAGCCGCCGAAGGTGACGGCCCCAACACGGCAAGAATGCCCACTGCCCCCTCGTGCCCGACTGCGGCAGTCGAAACCGTCTGTCCGCCGGCCATATCGATCATGAGCGAGATGGCGCCACTATGAGGGAAGAAGACATGCTCAATCCGGTCACCCGCGTGCGACAGCACCGTTTCCGGATCGATCGCGACCGTCTCCAGGTCAGGCGCCAGCAGCGCAATGTCCTCTGGCGGCAATCCTGCCAGAAGGCGGTTACCAACTCCGCCGCGACAGGTCATTCCGGGTAATCCGACGGTGACTCATCCCACCGCTTCGCCAATCCAGGCGGCGCGGAACGGCGACAACAACAGATGTTAATATCCTGTCTCCCAATTATGCAGAGATCCAACCAGCCTCCAACGCAACGCCAAAGTGCTCACAAAATCGTAGAGAGCGTCCCGCCCGCATCAGTTTCGACATTCGGGGCACGGAACGGCTGTTATTGACAGCGCAGCGTGGTGGGGCTTCGGCATGCCTGATCTAGTGTGCGAAGCCATGTATTTGAAGCTCTAATTGTCTGCCAGAATCACAATCGTTCGGTATCATGAAACCTCATCGGAGCGCGTGGCCGGCATAGACCGCACTTGCGGCCGACCCGCACCTTAATGCAGACCGCAAGCGTCTCTGATGGCTTTGCGCGGGTTGTGCCGTGGAAGCTGGCATTGGACACGCAAAACAGAATGCAGTCGCCACATCGCGGATGGCTGCGATCGCGACGGTCAGTTTCTCCGTTTGATTTCGCAAGCCAGATAGTCCACCAGCGCGCGGACTTTTGCCGACGGGCGCGGACCGCCGGGAAAAATCGCGTGCACTTCCACCGGTTGCAGCTTGTAGCGCCGCAGTATCGGCACCAGCAAACCTGCCTCCACTTCAGCCCCGCACATGACGGTCGATGCCATGGCGATGCCAAGTCCGGCCAGCACGCTTGCAAAAGCCCCGGGACCTGAATCGGTGTGGATCTGGCCGCGGACATCGACCGAGATTTGCGTACCTTCATCGGTGAACGACCAGCTCTCGCGTCCGTAATTGCCCGGGCCGAAGATGCAGTCGTGGGAGGCGAGATCGGCCGGAGTTTTCGGCGTGCCTCGCGCCTTGAGGTAAGCCGGAGACGCCACCAGCATTCGCTCGAGCGTGTCGAGCTTGCGTGCGCCAAATGCCGAATCGGTGAGTTCGCCCAGGCGAATGGCGACGTCCGCGCCTTCCGCGATGAGATCCTGCCGCGCATCCGTAACCGCCATTTCAACACGCAACATGGGATGTGCGGCTAGAAACTTTGGCAGCCTCGGAATGATCTCGCGCATTCCGTAGATGACCGGCAACGCCAGACGCAGCGTGCCGCGCAACGAATCGACGCCGCGCGCGGCATTCTCGGCGTCCTCGATTTCGGCCAGGATTTCGCGCGCGCGGTCGAGAAACAATTCACCGGCGTCCGTCATCGTGATGCGGCGGGTGGTGCGCAGGAGCAGCTTGACGCCGAGCCGCGCTTCAAGCTCTCCGATAATGCGCGATACCGACGGCTGCGACAGCCCGAGTTCGCGCCCGGCACGCGAGAAGCTCCCGCTTTCCGCAGCCCGGACGAAAACCGACAATTCCTGAAGCCGATCGCTCATTTGAAATGCGAATAAATGTTGTTCGAGACTGCCGTATACCCCTTTTGAGGCAAATGAACCAGAGTTGGGTCAAGCCAATCAAACGAAGGAGACAGAAATGGCCCTGCAAGACCGCCTCGATGCATTCAAAGCCGATTTCGAAGCCGGCCGGCTTGCCCGCAAGCCGACCGCGGAGGTTATCGAAAAGATGCGTCGCGCTACCGCCGAGCTCATCAACGGCGCTCAGGCGCAGGGTGCGAAAAAAGCCGGCGATAAAGCGCCGTCATTCACGCTGAGGGATCCCGACGGCAATCCGGTGTCATCGCGCGACCTGCTCGCAAAAGGACCGCTCGTTGTCTCGTTCTATCGCGGCGTCTGGTGCCCGTACTGCAATCTCGAACTGCAAGCATTGCAGTCGGTCCTTCCGGAGATCGTGGGGCGCGGCGCGAGCCTGGTTGCGATTTCGCCGCAAACGGCGCCCAACAGCCGCAAATCACAGCGCGACAACAAGCTTGAATTTCCGATCCTGAGCGACGTAAGGAGCGAAGTGGCAGACGCCTTCGGCATCCGCTTCGCGCTGCCGGATTACCTGGTCGAGGTCTATAAGGGGTTCGGGAACGACCTGTCCGTCGTTAACGACGATCCGTCCTGGGTATTGCCGATGCCGGCACGCTATGTGATCGGCACCGACGGCATCATCGCCTATGCGGAAGTCAACCCCGACTACACCAAGCGTCCGGATCCGTCCGAATTGTTGCCCGTTCTCGATCGCCTGAACGCGAGCCGGGCGGCCTGAGCGCCGCTACAGCATGTTAGGTTGAGCTGAAGCGGCATCGAAGGTGTCACCTCTCCCCTCGCGGGAGAGGCATAGGCCGCCTGAGGCGGCCGTCCTTTAAGGGACGCCGAAGCAAAGCTTCGGCTACGTCGCATCGAAGATGTGATCCGGGTGAGCGACTGTGTTGGCTGTCAAGCGGGTTGCCATGGCGTTTTGGTCCTGAGCATGGCGTTGAGGATTGTGAGCAGCTTGCGAGCGACGGCGATCAAGGCGACCAGCTTGGGCTTTCCGGCAGCCACCAGTCGATCG
>NZ_DATMLW010000273.1:0-7404 GCF_035570375.1 Bradyrhizobium sp.
GACCGTCAAATTTGGCTGTCCCCCCAGGTTTTTGTTGTTCACCAGAGTGTTCGCGGTTATGCCGAAAACCTGCCGCGCGGTGGTCTGAGCCACCTGTGGGCTCTGCTGCATCATCGCCGAGGTGACCGCGGAGACGGCGGCAGCATCGGTGGCGGCGTCGAGGTCGACCTTCATATGCTGCGCATGCGTATAATCCAGCGCCATGCCCAGCAGAAATATGGTCGGAACCAACAGGAGCGCAAACATGACGGCGACGTTCGCCTTGCGATTTCCGTTGAAGCGACACAACCAGGCGCGGAGCTCGATCTTCGTCGCCGTTGGCCCCGGCAGAGGCCCGCGCTGGTGGCTGCGGAAACGGTCGAGCAAACGCAAAACGGTAATCATGAGCGACACACCACAACCTGTGACAATGATCGCTCTAAAGTTGAGAAATTAAGTTCGGGTTATTGTAATTGAATAATGGCGGCACCAAATCGGTTAATGAATAGTTTCCTCGGCCTCGATTGATTCGAGGCACCGGCGCCTGCATCCAGTTTCGCTTCGAAGCAGCCGGCCAAGCGGTCAACCCACTTGTTTGTCACGGCCACCTTGTGCAGGCGGTGACTGGTCGCGAAAGATCACGACCGGTAATCGCCATTGATCGTGACATATTCCTTGGTGAGATCGCAGGTGAGCACTCGGTCGCGGCCTTTGCCGAGCCCAAGCGTGATCCTGATCTGGATCTTTGGCCGTTTCATCGCCGCGGAAACCTCGGCCTCGTCATAGGACGGATCGCGCGCGCCGCGGCTTGCTACGCGAATGCCGTTGAACGAGATCGAGAGCCGGTCGCGATCGGCTGGCTCGCCGGCCTTGCCGACCGCCATCACGACGCGGCCCCAGTTGGCATCCTCGCCGGCGATTGCGGTCTTCACCAGCGGCGAATTGGCGACCGACATGGCGATTTTGCGCGCCGAGGCCTTCGACACGGCGCCCTCGACAATGATCTCGACGAGCTTGCGGGCGCCTTCGCCGTCACGCGCGACCTGTTCGGCGAGGTCGGCCAGCACGGATTGGAAGGCCGTTGTAAAGGCCTTCAGGCGCGGGTCGCTGGCGCGGCTGATTTTTGGCGCGCCGTCGGCCAGGGCGGTGCCGGTCGCAAAGGCAAGCAATGTGTCCGAGGTCGAGGTGTCGCCATCGATGGTGACGGCATTGAAGGTGTCTTCCACGCCAGCCTTCAAGAGCGATTGCAAGGCGCCTGATGCGATCGGGGCGTCGGTGAACACGAACGCCAGCATGGTCGCCATGTTGGGTGCGATCATGCCGGCGCCCTTGGCCATGCCGTTGATGGTGACCCTGGCCTTGCCGAGCCTGACGGTGGCGGTGGCCACTTTGGGAAAGGTGTCGGTGGTCATGATGGCACGCGCCGCGCTCATCCACTCGTCGGGCGCGACCTTCGTCGCGAGAGCGGCCAGCACGCCATCGAATTTGGTCGCGTCGAGCGGCTCGCCGATCACGCCGGTGGAAGCAAGAAACACTTCGTTTGGGCGGCATCCGACCGCCTTGGCTGCGATCGCGGCCGTCATCGCGGTCGCCTGGCGTCCGGTCTTGCCGGTGAAGGCGTTGGCGTTGCCGGAATTGACCACCAGCGCGCGCGCCACCGCCGCTTTGGACGATCCGAGTTTGGCGCGGCACCACTCCACCGGCGCCGAGGGGCATTTCGATTGGGTGAAGACGCCCGCGACAGCCGTCCCCTTGTCCAGGATCGCAAGCAGGACGTCGGTGCGGTCCTTGTAGCGGATGCCGGCTGAGGCCGTTGCAAGCTTGACGCCCGAAATCGCGGGCATCTCGGGGACATTGGTCGGGGCGTTCGGGGAGACGGCGGATGACATGGGCGAGCGCCTTATCGACAAAAGAAATCGTCATGCCCGGCCCGGACGAGCCCGGCCATGACGTCGAATACTCAAGTTGGATCGAGAAGTCGATTACTTCTTCGCAGGCGCCATTTTGGAATCGGCTGGCTTGGCCTCGGTCTTCGCTGCCGCCGGCTGATCCATGCGCTCGACCTTGGCGGTTTCCCGCAGCTTCGCCACGTATTCGGCCTGCGCCCTGCGCGCTACATAGGTCTCGATCTGGCTCTTGACCTGATCGAAGTCCGGCGCCTTGCGGTTGCGCTTCTCCTCGACCTTGATGATGTGCCAGCCGAACTGGGACTTCACGGGATCAGAGATCTTGCCGGGCTCGAGCGAGAAGGCGACGGCGGAAAATTCCGGCACCATCTGGTCCTTGGTGAAGAAACCGAGATCGCCGCCGTCGGAGGCGCCGGGGTCCTTGGACTTCTTCTTGGCGAGTTCGGCGAAATCGGCGCCCTTCTTCAGCTCGGCCGCAATCGCCTTGGCCTCGTCCTCGTTCTCGACCAGGATATGCCGGGCGTGAACTTCCTGTTCGCCCTCGATCTGTTTGGCGGCCTCGTCATAGACCTTCTTCATGGCTTCTTGCGTCGTCGCGGCCTTGCCCTCGGCCGCCAGCAAATTGTCCATCAGGAGGCGGTTGCGGGCGAATGCCAGACGAGCCTTGAAGTCGTCGCGATCTTCGATCTTCTTGGCTTCCGCTGCCTTGGCGACAATCTTCATGTCGATCAAAAAGGCGAGCACGTTTTCCTTCTTGGTCGCCGGATCCATCTGCGCAAGGCTCGGCCCGAGTTCCTCCTCGGCCAGCGTGACATCGCTTTGACGGATTTCAGAACCGTTCACCTTGGCGAGCACCGGATTGCTTTCTTCCGCCCGCAGCGGCAGGCCGGCGAGCAGAACCATCGCAAGACCAGCCGCAGCGGTGGTGGCGAGGCGAGCGCGCGTGCCAAATTTCGCGGGGGATGACGAGGCGGTCATGGATAATCCTTATCTTCAAAGCCAATTGGCTTGTTTGGGGCAGGGGCTATTCGGATGCCGCGCGACACTCGCCCAATCAAGCGGCGTTGGCAACGCGAAAAGTCTGT
The DNA here is from genome assembly GCF_035570375.1 of Bradyrhizobium sp. Taxonomy (GTDB): domain Bacteria; phylum Pseudomonadota; class Alphaproteobacteria; order Rhizobiales; family Xanthobacteraceae; genus Bradyrhizobium. The sequence goes on from NZ_DATMLW010000273.1 coordinate 2,972, forward strand.
CAAAATCATGAAATCCTTGAGGGGCGCGGGCGCCCTTTCAAGCCTTTGCGAACCATTTTTGACGTTCGCGGACACGGAGTTTGGACGTGATCCGGCCTGGCCGGACACGGATTTTGGATGCGATCCGGCCTGGGTCAAAATGTTTGTTTTCTGCAACGCAGAGCGCAGGATTGAGACCCGGTATGGGCGTGCCTCGGCCGCCCGTTCGAGCTGGAAATCGCAAGGTCTGCCTGCCGTTGACAAGGCTGAAGCCCAGCCATATCTCTACCGAACCTAAGTCAATGGCGATAGCGCGTTTTTTGGAAGCGTTTTTGGCCCTTGAAGCTTGGATTGCTGATTTCCCACTCATTCGACGGAAAATCCCCGGCCAGGGGCTCACCTACCGCGTCACGATGAGTTGATTGATTGGCAACCTCACGGCAGTTCTGCCGACCGGGAAGAACAGGAATTTGGCATGATCGGCGCGCTCGCCCGCAAGTTTTTCGGTTCCGCAAACGACCGGCGGATCAAGGGATATCAGGGCCGCGTCAATGCCATCAACGCGCTGGAGGGGGAACTGGAGGCGCTCTCGGACGAAGCGCTGAGGGCGCGCACCGACGAATTCCGCCAGCAACTCGCCGACGGCAAGACGCTTGATGACATCCTGGTTCCCGCCTTCGCCACCGTGCGTGAGGCGGCCAAGCGCACGCTAGAACAGCGGCATTTCGACGTGCAGCTGGTCGGCGGCATGGTGCTGCACGAAGGCGACATCGCCGAGATGAAGACCGGCGAAGGCAAGACGCTGGTCGCAACACTGGCGGTTTACCTCAATGCTCTCGCCGGCAAGGGCGTCCACGTCGTCACCGTCAATGACTATCTCGCCCGGCGCGACTCGGCGTGGATGGGGCAGATCTACAGTTTCCTCGGGTTGACCACCGGCGTCATCGTCCACGGCCTTGACGATGCCGAGCGCAAGGCGGCCTATTCGTGCGATATTACCTACGGCACCAACAACGAATACGGCTTCGATTATCTGCGCGACAACATGAAGTACCGCCTCGAGGACATGGTCCAGCGCGGTCACTTCTACGCCATTGTCGACGAAGTCGACTCGATCCTGATCGACGAGGCGCGCACGCCGCTGATCATCTCCGGACCGCTCGATGACCGTTCGGACTTCTACAACACCATCGACACCTTCTTTCCCAGGCTCGACAAGACCGACTATGACGTCGACGAGAAGCAGCGCACGGTGACGCTGACCGAAGCCGGCATGGAAAAGATCGAGACGCTGCTGCGCGACGCGGGGCTGCTCAAGGGTGATTCGCTTTATGATGTGGAGAACGTCTCGGTCGTTCACCACATCAACCAGGCGCTGCGCGCCCACTCGCTGTTCACCCGCGACAAGGACTACATCGTTCGCGACGGTGAGGTCATCATCATCGACGAGTTTACGGGGCGCATGATGCCGGGCCGGCGCTATTCGGAAGGCCTGCACCAGGCGCTGGAAGCCAAGGAACATCAGCCGGTGCAGCCGGAAAACCAGACGCTGGCCTCGATCACCTTCCAGAACTATTTCCGGATGTACGAAAAACTGGCCGGCATGACCGGCACCGCGGCGACGGAAGCCGACGAACTGTTCGACATCTACAAGCTCGAGGTCGTGGAAATCCCGACCAATCTTCCGGTGGCCCGTCTCGACGAAGACGACGAGGTATATCGTACCCAGAAAGAGAAATACGCCGCGATCCTGTCCGAGGTGGAACGCGCCAATACGCGGCTGCAGCCGGTGCTGGTCGGCACCGCCTCGATCGAAAAATCCGAGGTGCTCGCCGAATACCTCAAGAAGAACGGCTACAGGCAGATCGATTTCGGCAATCCGAACGCCCTGGAAAAGCTCTATGCCGCCGCACGGGCCGGCAAACCGGCCAAGCTGTTTGCGGTCCTGAACGCGCGCTTCCACGAACAGGAAGCCTATATTGTGGCGCAGGCGGGCGTGCCCGGCGCGATCACGATCGCGACCAACATGGCCGGCCGCGGTACCGACATCAAGCTCGGTGGTTCGCTCGAAATGCGCATCCAGCATGAGACCGCAGGTCTGGCGGACGAGGCCGAGCGGACGGCGAAGATCGAGCAGATCAAGGCCGACGTCGAACGCTTCCGCGACATCGTGCTGAAAGCCGAAGAGACGATCGAGGTCGAGCCGGCCAAGGGCGCGAAACCGGCGAAAACCGTGACCAAGCCGGGCGGCCTCTACATCGTCGGCTCCGAACGCCATGAGTCGCGGCGCATCGACAACCAGCTGCGCGGCCGGTCCGGCCGCCAGGGCGATCCCGGCCGCTCGAAATTCTTCCTGTCGCTGGAAGACGATCTGATGCGGATCTTCGGCTCCGACCGGCTCGACAGCATGCTGACGCGACTCGGCCTCAAGGATGGCGAGGCCATCATCCATCCCTGGATCAACAAGGCGCTGGAAAAGGCGCAGCAAAAGGTCGAGGCGCGCAACTTCGACATCCGCAAGAACCTGTTGAAGTTCGACAACGTGCAGAACGATCAGCGCAAGGTGATCTTCGATCAGCGCGTCGATCTGATGAAGGACGAAAGCGTCGCCGAAACGGTCACCGACATGCGCCACGCCTTCGTCGAGGACGTGGTCGCCAAGCACGTGCCCGAACACGCCTATGCCGAGCAATGGGATACGGCCGGCCTGAAGGACGAGTTGAAGCGCGTGCTCGACATTGACCTGCCGGTCGACGAGTGGGCCAAGGAAGAGGGCATCGCCGATGAGGAGCTATTGACGCGCATCGAGAAACGCGTCGACGAGCACATGGCGGCCAAGGTGGCGCAGTGGGGTCCCGACGTGATGCGTTACGTCGAAAAAACCATCCTGCTGCAGACGCTGGACCATCTCTGGCGCGAGCATCTGGTAATGCTCGACCATTTGCGCCAGGTTATCGGTTTGCGCGGGTACGGTCAGCGCGATCCGTTGCAGGAGTACAAGTCGGAAGCGTTCAGCCTGTTCGAGGCGATGATCGCGCATCTGCGCGAGGCGGTGACGGCGCAATTGATGCGCGTCGAAATCGTTCCGCCGGAATCCCAGCAGCCGGTGTTGCCGGCGATGGAGGCGCACAAGTTCGATCCCAACACCGGCGAGGACGAGATGGCCTTCGCCAACGTCTCGCTGGTGCCCGCGGCCACCGCCGACCGCGATCCGAAGAATCCGGCGAGTTGGGGCAAGGTCGGCCGCAACGAGGATTGCCCCTGCGGCTCGGGCAAGAAGTTCAAACACTGCCACGGCAAGTACGTTCGGTGAATAATTTCAATGGCTTATAGGCTTGCAGACTCTGATGCCTAGGCACGTCGCTGCCCTTTGAAATTATTTCATTCCTTAACGCTGCTTGCTGATTCCCAAGGGCATCCGGGATGGACGGCGCTCGCTATCTTGAAGATGGCAGGCTGACGATTTTCAAGCGCTCTGGGACTTTCTACGCACGCATTCGGATTTCACCGGGGAAATATACTTGGCGGTCGCTGAAGACCACTGACGAGCAGACCGCCATTCGAGCTGGTCGCAGATTGCTGTTCCAATTGGAACACAGAGCTGATCAGGGCCTTCCGCCAAAATCAAAATTATTTTCGGCCGTCATTGATGACTACGTGCGATTTCGGGAACGAGATCACAAACAAGGCAGAACTTCAGCTGGAATGCTGAGGCAGATCATTCGTGTTGCGAAGTTCTGGCGAGAGTACGCTGGGGCCGTGCCTATCGAAGCCATCGATGACAAGGTGATGCGAGAATTTATCCCTTGGCGCCGTGACTACTATTCAAAATTCGCCGAGCTGCCGAAAAACGCCAAGCTCAATCCAACTGATAAGACGCTTCAGTGGGATATGATGTTGGGCAAGGCCATTGTGAAATGGGCGCACGAGCAGGGACTGCGAGGAAAGCAGTCGCTTCCAACAGTCACATTCACGCCAAAGCAGAAGCGTGCGAGGCCAGCATTTGAGTTATCGGAGTATCGCCGTCTGTGGCGTACGATTTTCAAACGGATCAGAGATGCAAAGGACAACCGTGTAAGGCGGTCCAGAGAGCTGCTCCGTGACTATGTCCTGATACTGGCCAATTCTGGCATGCGTGTTGGTGAGGCCAACAATCTACGACTGCGTGATCTGATCCCTTTCAAGGATGACAAGGGACGCCGGAACTTCAGGTTTATTGTTAGAGGCAAAACCGGCGAGCGGGACGTGATTCTAAGATCGGCTGCTGCAAGCCGGTTAGACAAATTGTTGGCAAAACGGGACGGTGAAGCCGCGAATAATTTTCTGTTCGCAATGGCTGACGGCTCCAAGGTCGTTACTCTGATTGATCAGTTCAACACAGCGCTGAAGGAAGCCGGAGTGCAGCGAAACGGGTTTGGCGAAAAATATACTCTGTACAGCCTCCGTCATTTTTA
>NZ_DATMLW010000274.1:0-25959 GCF_035570375.1 Bradyrhizobium sp.
GCGGGGTTGGGTTCGCAGCCGCCATAAGGCACGCTGTGAAAGCCGGGTCCGCAATAATCCGCAACCGGCGTGACGTCGGGAACCGCCGCCCGGATCGGCATCGGCGCCGGCGAAAATGCCTGCGCGCCAAAGGAAATCACCGAGGCCGCCACGCAGCCGGCCAGTATCGCAGTCATCTTTGACATTGATCGAATTCCCCCTGAATCAATCCCGTTGCGCCGCCTGAAATGATGCGCGCGCCCCCGATTTGGTCCGAGAAGTATAAATGCCCGGTGTTTTCCCCACAATCGACTTTTCGGCCGCAATCCCGTTGGCCGACAAGGCCAAAAACTGACCGGCACAGCGCTCATGATCGCGCGCGGGGAGCAACACGTCAGCAATAAGTCAATACCGTCACGGGGCCGTGGCTTCAAGGCAGAATGATTTTCGGTTGAATCAGTCAACTCGCGAACTCCGCTTGCTTCCCTTGCGGGGCGCGGACGAGGGTCCGCGACGAATCAGGGGCACATTTCTGTCGCGGTGGCGGTTCAGTGAAGGCATTTTGCTCATCGAGACACGATCCCACGTTCTCGCGACGAACTTCGCCCGAGCTTTGCGATTGTCCTCGTCCCTCAAAGAGCAGAGGGCGCAGGGAAAGCCGGATGCCGATTGCGCACCCGCAGCCTCGTGCGCAAAAACAAAAAAGCACACGAGCAAAGTCACCACAGGTTCGAGCCGGCAAATCCGGCTTCCCCCGCGCGAATGGTTTTAACGGTTTCCTTCGTGCTCTCTCCGGTGATCGGGCTTTCTTGTCACCGTCGTCGACGCGATGCGTAAGCATTCTCGCCAACTTGATGCCAGCGTCGAGGCATCAAGACCACACGACTTCGCCGTCCGCGATCCGCACCTTCGTCAGTTGCGCAGCCCGCGTCCACCGCATCCCGCGCTCTACGTTCGTGACGATCGCGAAACGCCCCTCTGTGAGGCGGGACGTTGCAAACCGTGAGGTGTTTCGGGGTCAAGCAGCAAGCACTTGCGGCTGCGACCAATTGGCACGACGGGCAAATCACCGACAGGGCGCGAAATGGTGTCAAGAGGGTCGTCATTCCGGGGCGCGAGTGAAACGAGCGAATTTTGATGTGCAATTGCACATCAGGGAATCCGTACTCGCGATGGCAGTGATGGATCTTCGGGGTTCTATAGTGAGCATCGCCCCGGAATGCCTCCACTTCTGTCGTGGGACCGATTGGCGGCGCGCGCCTTGTGTACGGGCTACAATGGCGTCTGGCGCATGAGGACAACCAGATGTTGCATTTTTGCCGCAAGTTTCATCAATCCGGGCGCCGAAGGCGCCGGGCCTTGACCCGCAACCATCAACTTCGTGAAGAGGCCTTTTGTCAGAGCGATGGATACGCGGGGTCAAGCCCGCATATGACGGGTAAGTCGGGTGGGACCCCGCGCATCACAGGTCAAGCGTAAAGCTGGGGCAGACGCCGTTGGTCCATTTCCGCCGCCTGCGCACTCTTGCGCGACTGGTAAGCCTTCAAAACCCCTCGCGACGTCTCGGTCTTGAGCCTTCCGAACTCCCGCTTCAGATCCTCGAGGTCGCCCGAACCGATGCGATGGTTCTCTGCGCCGAGGAACAAGAGCGCCATTGCAGTTCCCCAGTCGAAGTCGAGGGCTTTCGCCAGGATCAGGATCATCTCGGTGTTGTTGTGAACCAGCGTTCGTTCCACCACATCGACGGGCAACGCGCAGAGCAGTGACAGCCCGACCGTGACTTCCTCGATCCTGTGCGCGAGCGCATATTCCAGAATGGTCTTCTCGTTCAATCGACCGCGCTGATGCAAGCCGGTGACCTGGCGCTTGGCGTCGAAATAGGTCTTGGTTGCAGGACCGAACTTGGAGTGCAGTTTGCCGGTGACATCGGTGACGAGCGCGTGAATCTCGTCGGCCATGTCCGGGCGCTCCCGCCCCAGCTTGCGCTTGACGTCGTCGGATGCCTTGGCGATCAGCTGCTGGAACATGTGCCGCGGAATTTCCTTCCGCAGCCCGATATGCTCGGCGAGAATGGAATCGGTCTCCGACCGCTTGATCATTTGCAGGAAGCCGAAATCCGAGAAAGATGCGCCGTTGTTCGACGCGACCGATTGTACGACTTCGCGGTTGCCCCGCGTCACGAGCTCGTCCGTCACTTCGACAGGAATGGAGTTTCGCTTCGAGATCGCCAGAAGGTGCGGTTGGCTTTTGGTCCTGATGTTGTCGACCAGCGCCTTGGAATCGAGCCGCCGCGAGTGCTGCAACACCGGGCCCGCCACGTCGATCGAATCATCGAACGCAAGGTTCATGACCACCCTGGAAGGCGCATTGTTGGAGTGAGCCAGCCGCCTGGAGAGCTTGGCGCGGGCGGCGTGCTCGATTTCCTCCGCAAGGCGTCCGATCACCTCCCCGAATATCCAGATCTGATCTTCGGTGTAACGGCCTTCTATCAACAGGTCGGTGGCGTGCCAGAGCGCTCGGGCGCGGCTCTCCGGCGAACCCCGGAGAATGGCTTCGTTCAACTCCTGCAATAAACTTCTGGCTTCCGTCATCGAGGATCCCCACGACACCGCCACTGAAAATGTCTGCTTCAAGCATTAAGGAAGAAATTTTAAAGACAGGGTTGTGAGATCGCTCGAATTTTACCCCTGCCCCTTACGATTCATTAAGCCCGCGGTCTCCACAGCCATTGCATGACGGTCTTACCTCATACACGCAAAGGTCGCATCGCAGCCAGGCTTGTAGAAAGCGGGGGGCGGACATCAAGGAGCGGCTCGCGCCGCCACTTGCTCGGCGCCTCGCCGCGATTTTCACACCCGCGAAACCAAGGCGCCCCCCAGATTGCCCAGCGCAGGACCTGAAACAGCGGTACTATCGGCCGCCGGATTGTCGGCATGTAACCGGGAGGCATTCATGAAAGTTCGTTTTGTCATGACATTGCTCGCAGGCGTTGCAATCGGTGCTCTCGCGCTTCAGGGCCTCCATGCCCAGGGAGCCAAACTAAAGGCCTACTCCGTAAGCGAGTTCGAAACCCTCGATGCTTCGGCGCAAGCCACTTACCTGCCTCTTGCCCGCAAGGCGCTGGAGGCGGCCCATGGCCGGGCCTTGCGCACGGCAACCGGGCGGGTTGTGCAAATAGAGGGCGCGCCCGCTCCCAAGAGTGTGGGCATTGTCGAATGGGACAGCGCCGATGACGCGGTGGCGTTCTACAAATCGAAAGCCTGGACCGACCTCGCACCCCAGCGCGCCAAGGCAACCAAGGTCGTTCGCAGATACGTCGTGGAAACCGAAAAGTAAGCTGTTGCCGGCCGCGCGCGCGGCTGCGCGACCCCATAACAGCAGCGAGGCCGTCTCTTCGGGCGGCCTCGTCACGCAATGGGTGAATTCCGGTTAAAATCGCTCTCCTCAAGCGAGGCGACCTCGCTCATCCGGAATGAAGCGAGGTCCGTCATTCTCTTCAAGTGGGCGTTCCCGATTTAACGTCTTGCGCGAACATCAAGCTTAACCGGCGATTCGAATTGTGTGTTCGCACGGACCGGATATGTCTGCGCGTGCCGAGAAATTTTTTGTCGGTCTCAGCCGGTTGGCTGGCGGTCCGGGGTTTGTGCTCGGCCTGACGGATATTCATGGTTTTGAAAAATTGCAATGCAAACACGCGAAAGCCTGATTGGGGATTGGTGGGGCGCAAGGCCAAAGCCGGCCTGGGCGAATGTCTGGCACCTGTGGACGGTGTTGGTTCCGCGCCGAACGATCACGGGAAAGCTCGTGTGCGGCAAGGTCTGGCGCCGTCACGATGGACGACGTTGGATCTACAAACGGTTCGTCCACTTCGACGACCCCGATCTCTAGATCATGATGCGATCAAGTAGAATGCATCATGATCTCATCTCTTTGTTTGAGCATGATCTCCGCGCAAACGCGTTCCGCGTTTGTTAGCTAAGGGAAAACCGGTTTCCACTTTTCCGGATCATGCTCTCCAGCGACCAGTAGAACTCGCGATCATTCGAAGCTCGTGACCGCATGAGGCGAGATGGCGCGACGGCCCAAGCCGGCATGGGCGCGGGCTTGAGCTTGCCGTCGGCGGTGTCGTGCCTGTTGGGTCATCGCTTTCTTGTCGCGAGCAAGCCTGCCATCTCGCAGGCGGTCCGCAACGTCCGCTGCTCACAAGGCCCACCGCAACAATTTGACAGCCAACTCGGCAATCGCGTAGGTGGAAACCATCCGATCTGCATTGCAGGGTGGGAACCTGACGGACACTGTCGGGCGGAATACGGGGGTCAAGACCATGGAAAAAGCTTCAGCGCTGTCGAGCGTCGAAGACACCTCGCGCATCACCGACAACGCGATCGCGGTTGCCGCCATCGCCATCCTGATTCTCTCCTATTGCGTGAATGCGATGGACCGCACGCTGTTCCCGCTGATACTCGCGGATGTGCGGAAGGAATTCGGCTTCACGCTGCCCCAGGCCGGGCTGATGTCGACCGTTTTCACCATCGGGATGACGCTTGCCGGAATTCCGACCGGCTACCTGATGTCGAGATTTACCCGAAAGACGGTGATCCAGGTCGGCATTTTCATCTATTCGGCGACGACGATCATCACCGTGGTCGCCACCGCATTCACCGACATGCTGTTCTATCGCGCGATCACGGGTGTCGGCGAGGCGATGCAGCTCACCGCGCTGCTTGCAGTATTCTCCAGCTACTTCTCGCGCTACCGCGCTGCAGGCGTCGGCATCCTCAATTACGCCTATGCCGGAGGCGCCTTTATCGGACCCTGGCTCGGAGGCAGGCTTCTGGTCGACTACGGCACCTGGCGCGCCCCCATGATCATCTATGGCCTCCTCGGGTTTCTGATGATGGTGCTGATCGCGGCCGTGGTGCGTCCAGGCCTGAGCGAGACCAATACCGTCAGGCAGCCGGACCAGCGGATTTCCGCCGGCGGCGTTGCGACACTGAAAAATCTCAACACCATCGTGCTGGCCATCCTGAGCATCATCTTCGGGCTCGCGCTCTACGGCTATCTCGGCATGTATCCGACCTTCCTGCGCGAGCAGCTTCACTATGCGCCGGCGGAAGCGGGGCGCGTGATGAGCATCTACGGGCTTGGCGTCCTGGTGTCGGTCATTTCGGGATGGCTCGGCGACCGCTTCTCGCCGCGCCTCGTTCTCGGCACCAGTTTTTTGCTCGCGAGCGCGATCGCGGCGATGCTGTTCAACGGTCCGGCCGGCTTTGCGACCCAGGCCGGCTTTTCTCTCGCGCTTGGCGCCATTTTCAGCGGCACCATCTTCGTCAATCTTGCCGCCTGTCACGTGAAATCGGTCTCCGCCGACCTTTCGGGCCGCGCCTCCGGGCTGTTCGTCACGAGCGTTTATGGCTCGGCGACGATCGCGGGCTATCTCATCGGCGCAATCGTCGGTGTTTCGGACTGGACGGTTGCAGGCAATATCCAGCTCGTTCTGCTTTGCCTCATCGGAGCCGCGATTTCGCTGCTGCTGAAGCCGGAGCGGATGGCCAAGCGATCCGACTAAAGCATGGTGAAATCATTCGAACCATAACAACGATGAAGGTCTGTTCCCTCTCCGCCCAACTCGGGTTTACCCGAGTTGGGCTTCGTAAAGCTGCGCAAGTCGGGCAAGCCCGGCTTGCGGTGGGAGAGGGTTAGGGTGGGGAAGAGGGTCAGGGTGAGAGGTTACGGTCTGTCTGTCGTGGCTACCCCCTCACCCGGCTGCCGCGCAGCCGACCTCTCCCCACCGGGGAGAGGTGAACGAAGTATGTTGACGAAGCGTCTTAGCCAAAATCGCTCGGCTTAACACCCACGCCACCTCAATAGAAGCAAGCGATGCCGCATCAAGATTTGCCTGTCGTCACCGTCAACGTGTTCCCCGGCGGCTTCAACTGGGGGCTATATGTCGGTCGGGACAAGGGCTTCTTCGCCGAACACGGCATCACCATCGAGATGCAAGGCACGCCCAATTCCGTCACCCAAATGACGGATCTTTCGCAAGGCAAATTCGATATCGCGATGACTGCCGTCGACAATATCGTCGCCTATGTCGAGGGACAGGGCGAGGCGGCGATCGGGCCGCAATCCGATTTCATGGCGGTGATGGGAAGCGACAGCGGTTTCCTCAGCCTTGTCACCTCGCCTTCGATCACAGCCATCGAGGGACTTGCCGGCAAAACTCTCTCCGTCGACGCGATGACCACCGGTTACGCCTTTGTGCTTTACGAGATCATGCGTCGGAACGGACTCGACAAGGCGAAAGGCGATTACGGTATCGTCCGCGCCGGCGGCATGGTCCAGCGCTGGAACGCCCTTGCCGGGGGCCAGCACGCGGCCACGCTGTTATCCGCTCCCTATAACATCATCGCGAAAAATGCCGGCTTCACCGAATTGGCGAAAGCCACCGACGTGATCGGGCCCTATCAGGGCAATGTCGCGGCGGTGCGCCGCAGTTGGGCGCGGCAAAACCGTCCGAAAGTTCTCGGCTTCATCAAAGCCTACCGCCGCTCGATCGCCTGGCTGTACGAGCCCGTGAACCGGGCGGAGGCGATCGAAATCCTGCGCCGGGCACTTCCGCAGATGACGGGCGAAATCGCGCAGGCAAGCTACGCGGAGCTGCTTGATCCGGCGAGAGGCTTTTTCCGCCATTGCGATATCGACCGCGCAGGACTTGCCTGCGTCCTTCAATTGCGCAGCCGATATGGTCTTCCATCCAGAAGTTTGAACGATCCGGAGAGATACTGCGATCTGAGCTACGCCGCGGACGCAGGTTGAGATGCGTCATTGATCTTCGAGCAGGGCGCCCGCCGCGGCTGGCGATTATATCGCCGCGATCGTCTGCACCTCGACCAGAAAAGACTCTTTCACCAGCCGGTCGACCATCAGCAGCGTGTTCGGTGGGTACTTGCCGTTCGGGAACATTTTTGGAAATTCACGCAGGCGGAAGGCCATGAATTTCGCAATGTCCTGGGAATGGACGAGATAGGTCGTGAACTGAACGACGTTCGCAAAGGAGGCGCCCGCCGATTTCAGCGCCGCCTCGATGTTGCGAAATACCTGTGCCGTCTGGGCGTCGAAATCGCCCTCGCCGATGATATTGCCTTTGGCATCGCCCGACAGCATGCCGGCGACGAACAGAAACTCGTTCGCCTTCACCCGCGTGACATGGCTGTACTGCCCCATCGGCGCGCCGAGCTGCTCCGGATTGTAAATGTTGATTTCTGCCGGCATGGCTTTCCTCTCCGTGGCTTGCCACGTTCTTTCGAACAGGTTTGTATGGATCAACGAACATATTACGGCGATGGCAAGGTGAGAATAGGCTTCCGGTCATGCATTTCCTGCCGGTCGTGACGCTTCTGGTGCTGTTGACGCTCGCCAATGGCACGCCGATCGTCGCGAAGAAAATACTTGGCCCGCGATTTTCATACCCGCTCGATGGCGGCACAAAGCTGCCCGATGGATGGCCACTCTTCGGCCCCTCCAAGACCATTCGCGGCATTCTGGTTTCGATTGTCGTGACGACGGCGGCGGCGCCGCTGCTGGGTCTTGACCCGAGCGTCGGCGCGACGGTGGCCGCGGCGGCGATGGCAGGCGACCTGATTTCCAGTTTCGCAAAACGCCGGCTGAATTTTCCTCCGAGCAGCCAGGCTCTCGGTCTCGACCAGATTCCCGAATCGCTATTGCCGATGCTCGCCTGCGCCAACGCCCTTTCATTGACGGCCACCGACATCGTGCTTGGGGTCGCGATCTTCTTTGTCGGCGAGCTGGTCCTGTCGCGCTTTCTCTATTGGCTACGTCTGCGCGACCGGCCGTATTAATTCGCAACACTGGCGGGGCTCACGATTTGACGGCGAAAAGCCGCCACCTTCCCGAAACGCCCTTGAGGACATGAGAGCCTCGATCCGAGCATTCGACTTTCGAGCCGGCGATCAGATCCTTGACGGTGCTGGAAAGAAGAATCTCCCCCGGATTGGCCCGCGCGGCCACGCGGGCACCAATGTGAACAGCGATTCCGGCCACGTCGTTGCCTTCGACTACGCATTCGCCCGTGTGGATACCGCAGCGGATCACCAATCCCAGCGTGCCAACCACGTCCCTGATCGCGCAGGCACACTTGATCGCGCGTGCCGGGCCCTCAAAGATCGCAAAGACTCCGTCGCCCGCGGTGTTCACTACCCGGCCGCCGAGACGCGCGACTTCCTTGCCGACCTGCCGCTGATAATCGTCGACCAGGTCGCGCCAGCGCGAGTCTCCGATTGCCGTTGCACGCTGGGTCGATTGGACGATGTCGACGAACAAGACGGTTGCGAGAACACGGTCTGCCTCGATGATGGGACGTTCCCCCGTCACGAATTCCTGGACCTCCGCCAGCAGCGCATCGGCATTGCCGATCCAGGCAAGATGGTCATCGCCAGGAAGCTCAACGAACTTCGCGGTCGGGATCCGCTCGGCCATGTAGCGACCAGCCTGGCAGGGTATCAGTCGATCGCCCTGCCGGTGCAGAACCAAAGTGGGCACCCTGATGGTCGGGAGGATGGCGCGGGTGTCGACCTCGACATTCATCCGGTAAAGCGTCACGCCGGCGGCAGGGCTCGCCGACACGCGAAGCGAATGCGCAAACCATTGACGCGCCCCCTCGTCGTTGGCGAGACTCGGCGCCAGCGTGCTGAGGCCGATCGGCGTCCCCCAATGTTTTTCGAAGGCCTCGAACGCCGCTTCGTGCTCCTCCTGTGTGGGAGCCCACGGATAATCGTCGGCACGAATCCACTTGGCGTATCCCCCGTACATGACCAGCGCGGCGGTTCGAGCGGGATAGGTGGCTGCAAATAACGTGGAAAGAGGCCCGCCTTCAGAAAGGCCGAACATGGCTGCGCGATTTGAACCCACCGCGTCCATAACCGCACGGATATCGTCCATCCGCTGTTCGAGGGTGGGCAACGCGCTCTCGGCAACGCGATCCGACAGCCCGGTACCGCGCTTGTCGAAGACGATCAGGCGGCTGAAAGAGGCAAGACGGTGGAGAAACCGGGCGAGCGCGGGATTTTCCCACTGATACTCGAGATGAGAAATCCAGCCATGAATGAGCACCAGGTCAACGGGCCCTTCACCAACGACCTGGTAGGCGATGTGAACATCGCCGCTTTTGGCGTAGCGAGTCGTAGGGACCATCGGCCGGCACCTGCAAATGGGGCGTCATTCTCGCCCATAGTGAGCACATTGCGCAAGGCCATGGCGGGACGACAATGCGTCAACACGCCTTTCCTGATGCATAAACCAGATCTCGGACCCCATGTGGTTGAGAGGTCGCATCATCTCCACGCAAACGCGTTTCGCGTTTTGTCGCGAGGAGCCCGATTGAAATGCCAGGGCGCGCGTCAAGCCTGTTACTCTGACCGAGCTTCGGTTATGCTCGGGATCAAGCCAACCGGGAGGCAGGAAAACCATGGCAGGAGGATTTCTCTCGCGACGGGCTGCGCTGGCAGCAGCGGTCGGATGTTCATTTCTTTTGGCTCTCGGACCTGCAACACCCGCCGCGCGTGCCGTCGAGCTCAAGGTCATGAGCACGGTCGCGCTCACTCCTACGCTTGAGGAGCTCACACCGAAGTATGAGAGCAGCAGCGGCAACAAGCTGACGATCGTCTACAGCACGATCGCGGAGTTGAGGAAGCGGATCGAGGCGGGCGAAACCGCTGACGTCATGATCCTGTCGCGCCCTGCGCTCGAGGATCTCCAGACCAAGGGCCAGGTTGCCCAGGGCAGCATCGCCAACGTGGCGAGCTCTTATGTCGCCATCGGGATACGTGCCGGCGCGCCCAAGCCAGATATCAGCACGGCCGAAAAGCTGAAAGCCGCGCTTCTCGCCACCAAATCGATCTCCTATGCCGATCCGGCGAAGGGCGGCGCCAGTGGCGTCTATTTCGCCAAAGTCATCGATCGTCTCGGCATCGCGGATCAGATGAAGTCCAAGACCGTTTTGGTACCCGGCGCCCAGGCTGGCGAGCTCGTCGCCAAGGGCGAGGTCGAAATGGGCGTGGCACAGGCATCGGAAATTGCTGCGGTCCCGGGGGCTCAGGTGGTCGGTCCCCTGCCCGGCGATTTGAACAGTACAATCGTCTTTGCGGTCGGCATCGGGGCCGCGAGCAAGGACCCGGCGGCAGCCAAATCGCTGATCGAGCTCCTGACCGGCCCGACCGGCACTGCCGTGCTCAAATCCAAGGGCATGGATCCTGCCTAGGCGGCTCAGCCGCGCCGAAGGCAATGCAGGGTGATTTCGGGCGGACAGTTCAGACGCACGGGAACGACGCTCGATCCTGCGCCTCGCGAGGTGTAGCCAATCATGCCGCCATACTCCCAGACGCCCGCGCCCATGCGTCGCGGCAGGACGGCTTCAAGCTTGATCGGGATCGAACCGGGAAGACAGAGCTGGCCGCCATGCGTATGGCCGCACAGCATCAGATTGAAATTGGCATGCGCGGCCTGGCGATAGATTTCCGGCGTATGCGATAACAGGATCGAGAACTCGTCTGACGGAATTTGCGAGGTGGCCTTTTCGATGTTGTCGACCCGGTAGAAATGCGCGTCGTCGATTCCGGCAAGATGGATGCGCTCGCCGCCGCTCGCCAGCGCTTCGCATTCGTTGATGAGCATGCGTATGCCCATGGCCTCCAGCGCCGGTACCATCTGGACCGTATCGTGGTTGCCGAGCACCCCGAAGATCGGCGGCCTCAGATAGGCTCTTACCTGTTCCACGCCCTGCAACGCCGCATTGAACGGGCCATAGGTCTTGGCCCGATAGTCGCCGGTGAGCACGCAGAGATCGTAACTCATGCCGTGGACGATCTTGATCAGGTGCGCCATCGCGGCTTCGCTCATCTCCACATGCATGTCGCTGATGTGGAGGATGGTGTAGCCGTCGAACGATTTTGGCAGCGTGGAAAATTTAAGTTCCTGTTGCCTGACGGTAACTCGCTGCGCATTGCGGCGCGCGCGCCAATAAAGCCCTGACAGTTTGAGCGCGCCTTCGATGATCGAGGGCGCCAGCCAAGCGTTCTCGAGATTGAAGAAGATCAGTCCCTGGCCAAAAACCTGCGCTTCGTGGTCCCGTTCGATCCCCAAGCGTTGCCTGGCATGAAGTGGTCCGAGACGCTTCTCCAGTTCAAGCAGGATGTCCTTGTCCACCGATGGATACCCCTGAAAAGGCGAGAGTATCACTATCACACCAGGGCAACCCTGAAAATTCCTGAAGGACCTCGCTGCAAACCGTGCGCGGACGCCGAGTCTGCAGGGCCACCCCGCGCGCTATTGCTGTTCGGAACCGGCGTTCAACTCGGCAACGGCCTGCGCGATGGCCTTGGTATCGGCATAAGTCACCATGTGGCCGGCGCCCTGCACCAGATGCAGGAGAGAATGAGGCAACGCCCGTTCCAGACGCCGCGCCTGTTCCGCTTCGATCACCTTGTCCTGCGTACCATGGAAGATGTGGACCGGACAGCGGAGGTTCGAATAGCGGCTTTGGAAGCCTGTGGCCGCTGGAAAAAGGAGGGCGCTTTCCTCTGCGGTTGCGCGCAATTGTTCGGGCCGAACCGCCAGCGAAACCGGAAAATTCTCCGTAAATTCCTCAGGCACCGCTCGTGGCGCAAACAGCTTGCGTAGCATTCCGGGAATGATCGGCCATGATATGATCGGCGCGATCGTGTAACGAAAAATATCGCCCAGGATCGGGATCGCCGGGCTCGAGGCGATCCAGACATCCCATCGCGGGGTCGCAAAGTAGTAACCCGACGCAAGCACAAGACCGGCAATTCTGCGATCGTTGCGTAGGGCGAGCGCAAGCGCGACCAGCGTGCCCCACGAATGACCCAGCGGCACGGGATTGTGTACCCCGAGTTGATCGAGCGCATTCGCAAACAGCGCACCTTGCGCCGTTGCCGTCCAGATCCGCAGACGCGGCCGCTCGCTATAGCCGAAACCCGGCCGGTCGAAGCACAAGACCCGGTTGCGCCTCGCCAGAACATCGACCAGCCCGCTGATCGTGAAATCCTGGATCATCCCGCCGTTGCCATGGAACAGCACCACGCATGGCGCGCCGGGATCGCCACGATCGATGAAGGCGCCGGGATCGCCACGATCGATGAAATGGAGTCGGACACCGTCGCATTCGAGGAACTTGCCGATCGGCGGGTTCCTCATCTCCGCCAATCGCGCGAGTCCAAGATTGGCGGCAAACAAGACAATCAGAAAGATGACGATGATCGCGAACAGGGTTTCCATCGTCGTGGCCTCTCGTCACAGGTTCAAAATCATACACTCGCGCCACGGTTCCCGTGACAGCAAACCTGATCAGCTCCATACCGGAACGGTTTTGCGGGGGACGCGTTTGACCTGATGGATTGCACCTGCGCTCAGCTAGATCGTCCGCACTGGAATCCGAACTCTCATCACCACAACCGGTACAAGCGGAGGCCACAAAATGGCAAACCCACGCCACGAAGATAAGTCCAACGAAGCCGCCCCAGACGCAGTTCGGCAAACGAGCGAAAAGACGGCCGATCAGACCAGGCGCATCGGGGATACGGCGGTTGAGGCCGGTCAGGAGGTGGCGCGGGCCGGCGCCGATCTGTTTCAGCAAAATGCCGAGACCTTGCAATCCACCTTGCGCTTCGGTCTGGACATGGCGACAGCGATGATGGGCCGCTCCACGGACCACGTCAGCCGCGCGTTCGGCCTTTCGGGAAATGAAGTGCAGCAATCAACCGAACGGGCTGCCCGCAATGCGGCAACCATCCTCCAGTCCTCGACCGCGTTGGCCAAGGGGATGAAGGGAATGTCGCAGGAATATTTCGCCTTCGTCCGGCATCAGATCGAAAACAGCATGGAACGCATGAACGAGTTGTGGCAATGCCGGACACCGCAGGATGTTGCGGCCCTGCAGAGCGATTTCATGCGGGAATCGGTCGAAAGCGCGATGGAGAGCGGCCAGCGAATCGCCGACATGTCGCTCAAGGTGACCAACGACACCGCAAGGAACATGACACAGAAAATGCATCGGCGAGCAGCCTAGTCCCGGCTTTCCGGTGAGAGGGCGGCTGGGATCATCGGCCGCCCTCTTCTGCATGAAAAGGCTGCTGCGCCCGAATAAGAAGTGGCCGAAGAAAGAGGATGTATCAGATCCTGCGGATACAGGGAGAGAAAAAAACCACCACTGCAATGACCGGACACGCACCCGGACGAATTCCCGTGTCCTATTGACGCATGGGACCGAAGTGGCATAGCCGCGCGAACGATCTGCTGGCATCTGTCGGCAATGCCCCGGCTGTCGATTCCCGTCGTTGAAGTCACCGCTCCGGACGGAACCAAATCGTTCTGGGCCGCCTATTCGGTTTCGCACAGGGAGGCCGTTGCGGCGGTCAAGCATCTGTTTCCCTCCACCCATCGCGCCGAACTGTCCGGCCGGCGCCTTCCGCCCGGTCTGAAATTCGATGGCGCTCGTCCGGGCGATCTCATCAAGCTCGGCTTCAACGGCAAGTCGCAGCGGCGCGCCGTGAGTTGGTTGTCGGGACGCTCGCCCCGCCAATTCGCGCCTGCGCCAGACCTGAAGGAAATCGCTGCGCAACTGGTCGCGGCGGTCCGTGGCCTGCCCCCTGGAAAGCAACGTCGAGAGGCCCTGAGGGAGATCGGCCGATTGCAGATCGAGATGCACGCGCTGCTCGAACCGATCGCTGCAGGCGGATCAAACAAATCCTCGCCCACGAAATAGCCGCCTGGTTCCCCGTGGGAACCAACTGAATTGACTTACGTTGTCGATCGATGAACCAGTCGGTCGGCAGGCGCATTTCACCTTCGGTCAAACCGCCCGTCACCAAGATCGAAAACGAGGCAGGTGGCGAGGCGGAGCCGCCGCCGCAGCTGCCCGAGCCGGAGCCGGGTCTTTCGCCGGACGAAGCCGAGGCGGCACGCAGGGAATATCTGCTGACGCGTTTCTGGCTCAGCGCGAAAGGATTTTGGGGCAAGAACGGCTACCACCTGGCATGGCCGCTCTCGGTCGGCCTCGCCGCGCTGATCGTCGCGACCGTCGGCTTCCAGTACGGGATCAATGTCTGGAATCGCGCGATCTTCGATGCCATCGAAAAGCACGATGCGAGAGCCGTCTTCCATCTCTCCGGGATCTTTTTCCCGCTTGCGATCGGCAGCGTTGCCCTTGGGGTGGCGCAGGTGTTCGTGCGGATGACGATCCAGCGCCGCTGGCGCGGCTGGCTCACCCATGCGGTGCTGACGCGCTGGCTCGCCAACGGCAGATACTATCAGCTCAACCTCGTCAGCGGCGACCACACGAACCCGGAGTACCGGATCGCGGAGGATTTGCGGGTTGCGACCGATTCACCGGTGGATTTCCTGGCTGGCGTGACCTCGGCGTTGCTGTCGGCCGCGACGTTCATCGTCGTGCTCTGGACCATCGGCGGCGCGCTCACGCTCTCGCTCGCCGGCAGTTCGATCACAATACCGGGTTTCCTCGTGATCGCGGCCGTCCTCTACGCTGCGATCGCATCCGGTTCGATCATGGCGATCGGGCGAAGCTTCGTCCAGATATCCGAGGACAAGAACCAGGCCGAGGCCGAGTTTCGCTACACGCTGACCCGCGTACGCGAAAACGGTGAAAGCATTGCGCTGCTTGGCGGAGAAGAAGAGGAGCGCGACGGCATCGACAAGACGCTTGGAGGAGTACTGCGGCAGTGGGCGCGCCTCGCAGGCCAACATATGCGCACGACATTGGTGTCGCAGGGCTCGAGCCTGGTCGCCCCGGTCGTGCCGATCCTGCTCTGCGCGCCGAAATTCCTCGAAGGCCATATGACGCTTGGCGAAGTGATGCAGGCAGCATCCGCGTTTACGATCGTGCAAGGTGCCTTCGGCTGGCTGGTCGACCACTATCCGGGTCTGGCGGATTGGAACGCCTGTGCCCGGCGCATCGCTTCGCTCATGATGTCGCTGGACGCCCTGGAGCGCGCCGAACAGGGCGATGGCGTCGGCCGGATCAAGCGAGGCGAAAGCGGCGGCGATGCCATGCTCGAGCTCAACGATCTATCGGTCACGCTCGACGACGGAACGGCGGTGCTGTCGGAAACCGAAGTCGTGATCGAGCCGGGCGAACGCCTTCTGGTCGCAGGCGAATCCGGCACCGGCAAGAGCACGCTGGTGCGCGCCATCGCTGGCCTGTGGCCCTGGGGCGGCGGTAGCGTGACATTGCATACGGATCGACGTCTCTTCATGCTGCCGCAAAATTCTTACGTGCCTTCGGGCAGCCTGCGCCGCGCCGTCGCCTACCCCGGTTCGGCCGATAGCTGGACGGTCGAAGAGATCGCTCACGCCCTGGACAAGGTCGGCCTTAATCACCTGAAGGAAAAGATCGAAGAGGAAGGCCCGTGGGACCAGACGCTTTCCGGCGGCGAAAAGCAGCGCCTGGCCTTCGCGCGGCTAATTTTGCACAACCCCGACATCGTCGTGCTCGATGAAGCCACGTCCGCGCTCGATGAAAAGAGCCAGGACAAGATGATGGAGATCGCCACGCGCGAACTGCCGAATGCGACCATCGTCAGCGTCGCGCATCGCGCGGAACTGGAGGCGTTTCACAGCCGCAAGATCGTGCTGGAGCGGCGCAAGGGTGGCGCGAAGCTCGTGCGCGACGTCGACCTCATACCGCGCAAGGGCAAACGCCGGCTGCTGGGGCATTTGCTGCGCCAGCGCCGCGCGTCCTGAAGCTTTGGCAGGGCGCTAAGGAACCACCTCCCCCGCGACACCGTTATCGTCGCAGATCCAAGGGAGCGTTCGATGGGTAACAACAAGAACCCCAACCAGAAGCAGCCGGGCGAAAAGCCGCCTGGCAAGTACCATTTCAACCCGGGCAACCAATCGGGAAAAACCGTCGAAATCACCAAGCCCGAGTCCGAGCAAAAGAACAACCTCGACCGGATCAAAAGCCGCAAGAAGCAGGCGCAAAAGCGCTAGTGGCCCGATTCCGACATTCGCTTCCCATTGCAGCAGGAACTTTTGCGAATGTTAGAATCAAAGGACCACTGGCAAAAACAGGATTCTGGTGGAGTTCGCTTAACGAGCTTGCGGCCAGGTGGGTAGCGAATGTCAAATCCACTCCACTAGTGCTTCTCGCCGCTCAGCAGGGGGTGGATCTTCAGCCGCTTGCTCTCTAGAGCAGCCAAGGCAAAAAAGCGTTACTGCACCGTTCGCGCACACCGGCGGCGGGGCCTCGAGGCGACGCAAAATTTTCCCATCTTTCGGAATAAACCGACGATTTGATCGATCTCCTCGACGGGGCGCAAATACCTTCGCACCAGTCACGTCGAGGAGGCCTTGGTATCGGAAATGCGAGTGATGAACGTGACGGCCGGCCGCGATCCTTAGGCGAGATATCGCGCACACGGGGCATGCAAGGCTGTAAACTCCAAAAAATCCTGATCGGGGAAAGAACATGGCTGAACAGCAGGTGCCCGCGCGTCCGGCGTCCTACGACAAAAAGGTTGCGCTCGTGCTGCAAGGCGGCGGCGCGCTCGGCAGTTACCAGGCCGGCGTCTACGAGGCGCTCTCGACGTCGGAATATCTGCCTGACTGGGTAGCGGGGATTTCGATCGGCGCGATCAATGCCGCGATCATCGCCGGCAACGCACCGGAAAACCGGGTAGAGCGTCTGAAGGATTTCTGGGAGGGGATCACCGCGCCATCGTCGTTATGGCCGATCCTCTCGAGCGCCGTAGGCGATCATCGCCGCGCCAGTTCGCTCAATGCGCTGATGTTCGGGCAGCCCGGATTCTTCTCGCCGCATCCGCCGCTGCACTGGGTGCTCGGCGCGGCATCGACCAGCTATTACGATACGGCCGCGCTGAAGCAGACGCTGGAACAGCTGGTTGACTTCGACCGCATCAACTCAGGCGAAATCCGTTTCAGCGTCGGCGCCGTCAATGTGCGTACCGGCAATTTCGCCTATTTCGACAACGCCCATATCACCATTCGGCCGGAGCATGTCATGGCCAGCGGTGCCTTGCCGCCCGGCTTCCCCGCTGTGGAGATCGATGGCGAGTTCTACTGGGATGGCGGGCTGGTCTCCAACACCCCGTTGCAATACGTGATCGAGTACATCCCGCGCCGCAGCCGGTTGACGTTCCAGGTCGACCTGTTTCACGCCAGCGGGCAACGGCCTACCAATCTTGAGGAAGTCAACGAGCGCGAAAAAGACATCCGCTATTCCAGCAGAACCCGTGCGGCTACCGACACGCTTCGCTTGATGCATGACGTCCGCCACAACATCAATAATCTCTGGGATCAACTGCCCGAGAACCTTCGGGCCACGCCGGAGGCGAAGTTCCTGTATAATTTCGGATGCGTAACCACGATGGACATCGTGCAGCTGATTTACAGGCCCGCCGATACCCAGGGCTACTCGAAGGACTACGAATTCAGTCGCGCCACCATGCGCTCGCGTTGGGCGCAGGGATTGTCTGATGCACAAACGACGCTTCTCGCCTCGCCCTGGCTCGCGCCCATGCCGCCCGAGGTCGGCGCGCGCACCTTCGATGTGCTGAGGCACAATCCAGTCGAACACTCCCAAAGCCTGCTGCAAACGCCGCATTCCGAAAAGGGCTAGTGCGGTGAATTTGAAGTTCCTATCAGGACTGCTGCAACCTTGACATAGAAACTTCAAATTCAAAAACCGCACTAGCAACCATTAACTTCTCCTTTGATTCCGAAGTTCGCATCAGAGGTCGCCGCGAATATTTGCGAACTTCGGAATCGGCGCACTAGCCCATGAAAGGCGAAGACGTGAGGAATACGGCATTTGCCATGCCTCTGGGCAGGGCCGTCCTATCCGATCGGTCCGCCGCCCTGCAAGAGGATGAATGAAATGCCCCGGCTGCAAGACAAGATCGCGATCATCACCGGTGCGGCAAGCCAGGTGGGGCTCGCTTGCATTCTCACGCCAGCAGCGTCGTGTGTACCGTCATGGCGCCAATGGCGATTGTGATCACGCCGACACAGAACTGCACGCCGCGATTGGCCCTGGTCAGCCCGCGCGCAGATATGGCCAGCGGCACCGCGATGATTGACGACAGCGCTCCCATCCCGAGCATCGAGCCGATCCCGAACAGCAATACATAAAGCATGCCTGAGAGGGGATTGGAGACCTGCGACACCGCAAGGAGCAAAAGCGCGGCGGAGCCGGCCATGCCGTGCATCAATCCGACAAGAAGAGAGCGCCATCGGAAGCCATGCTCGTGCCGGTGTGGACTGTTTGCGTGCGGAACCGTCTCGTTGGCATGCCCATGGGCATGGAAATGCAAGACACCGTCATCGTGACGATGGGCATGGAAATGCACTCCTTCACGCCACAGGCGCCACAGCACATGCGTGCCCAAGCCAACCAGCATGAAACCGACGGCTGTCTCCAGAGGCCGCGACATCTGTTCGGGAATCGCATGACCGAGCAGGATGGCGGCGCCGGCAAACACGAACAGCGTCAGCGTGTGACCAAACCCCCAGGTCAGGCCATGTTTGACGATGTCGGAGATCTCAGTGCGCCGGGCGGCGATGCTGGATACGGCTGCGATGTGATCGGCCTCGAGCGCGTGCTGCATCCCGAGCAGAAAGCCCAGACCCAAGATTCCCAGCATCCTGTTCCCTCGCCTCGGTCTGCTGTGAAGGCGGCGTCGTGGACCTTGTTGATCTTGATCCGCAGCCAATCGCCGGGGTTGATCTTTGCGGCATAAGCCGCCGCCTTGGCAAGATCAAAATCAGGATGCGAGCGACAGAGGCTGGAGTCAGTGCTCTCTCGGAAGGCGGGCTATCCTACTTCGTGAACATCGGCCTTGAGGATGTCGGCGGCGTTGCCGCCGCGGGCGAAAGGTTGAATGTCAACCAGACGTTCCAGCCCGAGGGCCGATTTGCCGCGTCGAATTCGCCGTAGCCTTTCAGATTGAGATATCCCTGCAATTTGTCGCCGATCGGAAAGATGTAGCCAACCTGCGGCCCGACGCCGAGCACCCGTGACTGGAAGCAGCCGACGCGATCGCCGGACCCACTGTCGCAGCCGACTTCCTGGTAGACGTAACCGACGAGGCCGACCTGCCACTGCTTGGTCAGGAATTGCGATGCGCCCCAATCGAGGTGCATGTCGACGCCGTTCTGATACTGGGTCGCGGGATTGACGAAGTTGTATGTGAATCCGAGCACTGCGGAAAATTCGTGCCCGGTCTTGGGGTCGAAGTAGGTGTAGCCGCCGCCGGCGTCGACCGCCCAGTGCCCGATTCCCAAATTCGCAAGACGGGTCGACTGGTAGGCGCCGGCGGGAAGATCCGCGGTGACATAGGTCATGTAATTGTTGACACCCGAATTCCACTTCAGCGCAAACTGGGGGACCAGGTCGCCGAAAGCCGTCAGCGAGCTGTTGATATTGTTGGAGAGTAAAAGGGGAAATGAGTTACCGGCCGGTCCCGTCACAGTTCCCGCGAACGATCCCGCCAGCGATGAGGAATTATTACCGTAGGCTGCCAACAGGCTTGCAGATGCCTGACCGCCCAGCACCGGCGTTGCAAAGACATAGGTCGCCGCGACGAAGCCCAAATTGACGTTGGCATTGACATTGGCGTTCACCGTCCCGTTGAGACTGCCGGGTATTTGGCCTATCTCGATCGCCTTTGCGAGCGCCACGTTGCCGCTGGCGGAAACCGAGTCATGGTAATAGATTTCGGTTACCGACCAGCCCGGCTGCCCCGGCACAGCTGCGAGGCTGCCGAAAAATCCAGGTATCCAGAAGCTGACGCCGCCTTCGTCGGCTCGGGCGATCTCCGGTAGGGCCGCAACGGATCCAACCGCAATCGAGCCGACGACAAGAGTGGACCGAAACAGCGAACCCACCGCTGCGGCGATGGAGCTGGCGTCAGAGTCGGCGCGTACTGCAACCGGCTTGATCGTTGCCTTCACTGTACCTCCTTCGACTCCGCCATTTGCATCCGTGGGCGAGTCGCACAATGATTGTCGTCAACTAGCCTAGCAACCGGTGCCAACCACGATTATGGCAAACCTTGATCGCGCCTCAGAATCTGAATCAATGTCACCGGAAGAGCACACAGGGCGGGGTCGATGCAGCGCACGATTTGAACTTGGTGCACGCCCTCCTGGATGCGGAGCATCGCAATCTCCGTGACTGCGTCGCATCCGAACCAATCCGATTGGTAGAAGCATACCGAAAGACGAGCTTCCCCTTTCCCGACTTTCCCGACCCGGACCATGCGCGATCCGCTTCGGGACACCTTGTCCGCACCACCAGCACAGGGATCGTGGGCAGATGTGGACGCGCAACAAGGCCGCCTTGATGGGCGAAGCGGCCAGGGTGCGGGCCGACCGGCCCGTCGCAAGTCGGTCGCCCATTCGCGCGTCATGCCACACGGGGCGAGCGGCATCCTGAGATTGTCTTCGCGCGGAAGCTGGCTTAAATCGGCATCTCACCCTTGCCTGGCGACGCCAGCCGCATGTCGCACAAAGAAAACCGCATTGCCCGACTGGTGACGCAGATCCGCGAACGCGTCCACCGCTACCGCTTTCAGCTGATCCTGGCGCTGCGGGTCACGGTCGCGGCGGTGTTGGCGTTGGCGGTGGCGCAAGCCCTGCACCTGCATCTGCCGCTCTGGGCGGTTCTGACCTCGCTGATCGTGACCCAGATGAGTCTGGGCCGTTCGGTGAAGGTGGCGAGCGATTATCTGATCGGAACGTTCGGAGGCGTCGCCTATGGCGGCGCGCTTGCGATTTTGATTCCGCACGACAGCGAATGGGCCCTGCTCGCCGTGCTTGCGCTTGCGGTCGCGCCGCTCGCCTTCATCGCCTCGTTCCGCCCCAATTTCAACGTGCTGCCGGTGACCGCGATCATCGTGCTGCTGGTCCCCGGCATGCAACATGTCAGCCCCGCCGCATCTGCGCTCGACCGCGTGCTGGAGGTGACCGTCGGCGGCGCTGTCGGCTTCATCGTCTCCTTTCTGCTGTTTCCTTCCCGCGCGCATGCGATCACCATCCAGGCCGCCGCCGATATGCTGGACCTGATGGCGGATGCACTCTCGAAGTTTCTGGAGGACCACACCCGCGAGCTCGACCAGGCGGATCGTCGGCGAATTCAAGACGGGATTGCCGCTGCGTTGTTGCGGTTGAACACGATTGGAATCGAGGCCGAGCATGAGCGCCATGCGCGCCTCACCTCCGGTCCCGACACCGGACCACTTTTGCGCACGCTGTTGCGGTTGCGCCATGACATCGTGATGCTGGGCCGCGCGGTCGGATGCGAGTTGCCCGAGGAGGTCGCGGCGCGGCTGGCGGAGCCGCTCAGGAATGTCGAGACCGCGGGACGCGATTTCCTCCGCGCCAGCGGCGCCGCGTTGCGCACCCAAACGCCCCCGCCGGCTCTCGATGCCATCGAGATCGCGTTCCGGCAATACATCGATGAGTTCGGCGCGGTTCGGCGCGAGGGGCTGACGCGGGAGATGAAAATCGAAGCGGCGGAGCGGTTCTTTGCGCTCGGGTTCGCGCTCGAGCAGCTGCGGGAGCATCTTTTCGAGGTGCATCGCGTGGTCGGCGAATGGGCACGCGCGAGCGGAGCGTGATACGGCAGCCGGAGCCGCCGCGTTGACGCAAAGGTGGGAACCCTCCAGCCGCCGACAATCGCGAAACGCATTTGCGCAGTGGAACCGGAGGGCGCAAAAAAATGCGGGGCGCAAACGCAAATTCGTTTGAAACCTGCCAGCCTGTCGGAGCATTTCTGATAGAATGAATTCATTGCGACGCAGCTTCGATTCGGCCGTGGCCGGAAATGCCGTGGCATGTTGGCCGATCGCCGCGACGCGCGAGGAGGTCGAGATGAATGATCACGTGCCAGCAATGACATTATCCGAACGCGCCGATGCGCTCGAAGAGCACATGATGCACGAACTCGAGCGCATCGTTGTCAAGTCCGCGCTGTTCAACCTGGCCGACGGCAAGATGAGCGACGAAACGGCAGCCCTGCTGGCGCGCAATCCCGGCAAATACCTGGTCATGAAGGAGGACCCGCGTCTTCCCAAAATGCCTGAGAAGCCCGCGCTGATCGACTATTTCAAATGCCGCTTCGCCTCGACCTCGCATTTGCTGCAGAGCGCAGCGCTCGCCAAAAAGGCGGGTCACAGCGAAAAGGTCATCATGGCTTGTCTCCTGCACGACGTCGCGGTAGCGGGTTTCATCAGGTGCGACCACGGTTACTGGGGCGCGCAGATGATCGAGCCCTATGTGGACGAGGAAATAAGCTGGGCGGTGCGCACCCATCAGGCGCTGCGCTTCTTTCCGGACGAATCGGTCGGCTATCAATATCCGGAAGCCTACACCAAATGGTTCGGTCCCGATTACACCCCCGAACCCTATATCGTCGATGAGTACAGGCGCGCCCGTGATCACAAGCACTACATGACGGCACGCCTGATCACGCTGCACGATCTCTATTCATTCGACCCCGATGCCAGGGTCGACCTTGACGAATTCACCGACATCATCGGCCGCAATTTCAAGCAGCCGAAGGAAGGGCTCGGCCTCGACTCGAGCCCGTCGGCGCATATGTGGCGCACGATGCTGTGGCCGACACGGTTCCTGTAGTTTTTTGCAAGTACAGGTAAATCCGGCCCGCGCGGCTTCCGAAATCCGCGCGGGACGCGATCAAATCAGTGGCGATAATAAAGGCAAGTGAATCCGCTGGATGCCGCTGCATCTGTCGCCGCTGACCTAATCGTCATTAGAGCATGATCCGGAAAAGTGGAAACCGGTTTTCCGAAAAGATCATGCTCAAACAAAAGTTGAGATCATGATGCGATTCCACTTAATCGCATCATGTTTTTGCGGAATTCCCGCAAACGCGTCGACGTTTGCGAAACCAGACAGCGAGGCAGGCCATGGTCAAACCCTTTCCGTCAAAGACCCACATCGGCAACCACATGCTGCATCCTGAAACGCTGATGTTGAACTACGGCTATGATCCGCAGCTTTCGGAAGGAGCCGTCAAACCACCGGTTTTTCTGACCTCGACATTCGTGTTCAGAACCGCTGAAGACGGACAGGATTTCTTTGATTTCGTCTCGGGTCGGCGTGAGCCTCCCGAGGGGATGGGCGCGGGCCTGGTCTATTCGCGATTCAATCACCCCAACAGCGAGATCGTCGAGGACAGGCTCTCCGTCTACGAGCGCACCGAGAATTGCGCGCTGTTCTCCTCCGGCATGGCGGCGATTACGACCACGATCCTCGCCTTCGCTCGCCCTGGCGACGTCATTCTGCACTCCCAACCGCTTTATGGCGGCACCGAAACCCTGTTCGCAAAGACGCTTGCCGGCCTCTCCATCGGCGCAGTCGGCTTTGCCGACGGCCTCGACGAAGCCGCCGTCAGCCTGGCGGCGGAGGACGCCATGCGCAAAGGCCGGGTCGTGATGATTTTCATCGAAACGCCGGCAAATCCCACCAACGGGCTGGTCGATATCGCGATGATGCGCCGCATCGCCGGAATGATCGGAAAGCTGCAGGGGCACGTTCCGCTGGTGGCCTGCGACAATACGTTGCTCGGGCCGGTGTTTCAGCGGCCGATCGAACAGGGCGCGGATCTTTCACTGTACTCGCTGACCAAATATGTCGGCGGCCATTCCGACCTGATCGCGGGCGCAGCGCTCGGCGCAAAAGCCCTCATGAAAGACATCAAGGCGTTGCGCGGCGCCATTGGCACGCAACTGGACCCTCATTCCTGCTGGATGATCAGTCGTTCGCTCGAAACCTTGGGCATGCGCATGGAAAAGGCCGACGGGAATGCGCACCTCGTGGCGGATTTCTTGCGCGACCATCCCAAGGTGGAGAAGGTCCATTACCTTGCTCACCACGATGCGGATTCGATCGCCGGCCGCTTGTTCGCAAGACAATGCACGGGCGCGGGCTCCACTTTCTCGTTCGACATTGCAGGCGGCCAGTCCGCCGCATTCAGATTCCTGAACGCGCTGCAGATCTTCAAGCTTGCGGTCAGCCTGGGTGGCACGGAGTCGCTCGCCAGCCTGCCCTCAAGCATGACCCACTCCGGCGTTTCGGCTGAAATCCGCAAAAAAATAGGCGTTCTCGACTCCACGATCCGCTTGTCGGTCGGCATCGAACACCCCTCCGATCTGATCGCGGACATCGCGCAGGCCTTGAACGAGGCATAAATGCGATGCTTCGCGCGCGTCTCTAGCCGGCAGAGCGCAGCGGCCGCGCAAAACTGAGTTCATGGCCATCGAGGTCGGTGAGATGGAAGTAGCGCTCACCCCATTCGGCATCGCGCGGCACGGTCGAGGGCTGCCAGCCTGCGGCAATCGCCCGGTGATAAAGCGCATCGACATCGTCGACATAGAAGATGACACGCCCCCACCAGGACCAATGCTTGTCGTCCGGCTGGGCGATCAGGTTGAGATAGCCGGCGCCGGCGCGAAAGCTGGTAAAGGAAGCGGATTCGCCGCCATACAGGATATCGAATCCGAGCGAGCGGTAGAAGGCGACGGCGCTCGCCATGGCGTGGGTACCCAGTGTGATGGCGCTGATCCCCTCGATCATGATGCCAACCTCCCTGTCGATCGGACGTGCCGATCATAGAGCGCAGGCAAGCCGGTTGGCGACGGTCTGGTGTGGCGGTCCAGAAGTCCGCATCACTACTGCCGCGAGTCAACCATGCGGACTTCCCAACCCAAAGCCACACCAGAATCGGTGAATTGCCAGTGTCCCGAAGTTTGCAAAAGAGGTCGCCACAAAATGACGCGAACTTCGGAATCGGGACACTGGGGCGTGTACTCTTGAATGCCGGCGGTCCCGATGTCCGCTTTCGGGAATAATCGGACAATCGCAAAATCCGCGTTAATTCGGTCGAAAATGACACGAAGCGGTCAAAAAATGTGTCGAAACGCCGCGGCCGTGTCGTATTCGATATTCTGCTGCCGTGGTATCTTCGTGCCGGCGGGCATTGAGGTCAACGCAAACGGCGCCCGACGTTCCCGCAGAAGCGCCCCTGTCTCAAATGATCTCGGGGAGGTTTCGATGCATGCGAACCGCCGCGACCTGCTATTGGCTGGAGCATGCGCCGCTTCGACCGCTCTGTTTTGGAGCGCCGCGGCTCGGCTCGGGGCTGAGGAGTCCAATCCGCCGCCAGAAACCACTACGATCCGCCTTGCGAAGATTCCGAGCATCTGCATCGCCCCGCAGTATGTGGTCAGCGACCTGCTCAATGCCGAAGGGTTCACAAACGTCGTTTACGTCGAATCTGACCCAGGCGTTGAAGGAACCAGAGCAATCGCAAAAGGCGATGTCGACCTCACCTTGCAATTCTCCGGCCCTCTTCTTCTTGAGATCGATCGGGGATCGAACATTACCCTTCTGGCCGGGATTCATGTCGGCTGTTTCGAGCTGTTCGCCAAGGAGGGCATACGCAGCGTCGCCGATCTGAAGGGTCGAATGGCCGGCATACAGGGATATGGGAGCAGCACGCACATCTTCCTCAGCGCGATGGCGACGCTCGTTGGACTCAATCCCGCCAAGGATATCGAGTGGGTGACGAGCGAGAAGGTCAAACCGATCGAGCTGTTTGCCGAGGGGAAGATCGACGCTTTCCTCGGATTTCCTCCAGAACCACAGCGTTTGCGTGCGCAGAACATCGGTCACGTCATCGTCAATAGCGCCCTGGACCGTCCGTGGTCACAGTACTTTTGCTGCATGCTGGCGGGAAATCGCGAATTCGTCCGGAAAAATCCCGTGGCTACCAAACGTGTGGTTCGCGCCATGCTTCGGGCGACGGATTTGTGTGTGAGCGAACCGGCCCTTGTTGCGCAGCGTATGGTGGATAAGGGGTTCACAAAACGCCGCGACGATGCG
>NZ_DATMLW010000275.1:0-60103 GCF_035570375.1 Bradyrhizobium sp.
TCTTAAGCGCGATTTCAGTCTCTCCGCGCTTGTAACCAGCCGCGAGGGCCTTGGCCCAGTTGAGTCGCACCTCGGTGAGAACCTTGCGCGCGTTTGTCAAATCGTCGAGATCGTTGGCCATTGTGCTCCTCCTGCTTTCGCCGGAGTTAGCAGGCGCTCGTGTCGCGAGTGTGTAGCCCGCCGGTTCGCCGGCGGATCTCTCAAAAAGAAACGGCCCCAGCAGAGGCTGGGGCCAAAGTCAACGCCTGAACTGCCCGCCCAACAATTCAGCCGCGTATTCGTTCCAGCCCGCCGGTCAAACGGCGGGCTTTTTCTATGGCGGGCGCGCGAAGCAGTCGGGCTGTCCGCCGGTGTGTTTGGGCAGATATTAGACACGGGTTGGACACTCAACGAACCAAATATATTAATACGTTTATTTTGTTAGTCTATTTGTCTTTATCAACTACCTTTAGCCCGCCCATATAGGGCTGCAGGACGTCAGGCACTGCGATCGAGCCGTCCTCCTGCTGGTAGGTTTCCATGATCGCAATCAAGGCGCGGCCTACGGCTGTGCCCGAGCCGTTGAGGGTATGCACGAACCGCGGCTTGCCGTCGCCGCCGCGATAGCGGGCATCCATGCGGCGCGCCTGGAAGTCGCCGCATACCGAGCAGCTTGAGATTTCGCGGAAAGCGCCGCCCTCGCCTTGCCCGGGCATCCAGACCTCGATGTCGTAGGTTTTTTGCGCCGAGAAACCCATGTCGCCGGCACACAGCGTCATCACCCGGTAGTGAAGATCGAGCTGCCGCAAGACCTCCTCGGCACAGGCAAGCATGCGCTCGTGCTCGTCGCGACTCGTCTCCGGCGTCGTGATCGAAACCAGCTCGACCTTGGTAAATTGATGCTGGCGGATCATGCCGCGGGTGTCGCGCCCGGCGGCTCCAGCTTCGGCGCGGAAGCACGGCGTCAGCGCCGTCATGCGCATCGGCAATTCCTTTTCGCCGACGATGGCTTCGCGAACGAGATTGGTGAGCGATACTTCGGCGGTGGGGATGAGGCCGAGACGTTCGCCTCTCAATCTTTCGGGGTGCCCCGCAGCCCCCTCGCCAGCCGTCAGTAATTCACCTTTGATCGCCCAGAACTGGTCGTCCTCGAACTTGGGCAATTGTCCAGTGCCGAACATCACCTCGTTGCGCACGAGAAGCGGTGGATTGATTTCGGTATAGCCGTGCTCATTGGTGTGAAGATCGAGCATGAATTGCCCGATGGCGCGCTCGAGCCGTGCGAGCCCCTTTTTCAGAACGACAAACCGAGCGCCGGACAGCTTCGCCGCAGCCTCGAAGTCCATGAAGCCGAGCGCGCCACCGAGGTCGTCATGCGGCTTGGGATCAAAGTCATAGCTGCGCGGCGCGCCGAACAAATGATGCCGCACGTTGCCGTGCTCGTCGGTGCCGTCGGGGACGTCGTCGAGCGGCAAGTTGGGGATCGCCGCCAGTTCTCGGAACAATTCTTCGTCGGCGCTCTTCGCGGCCAACTCAAGCTGCGGAAATGTGACCTTGAGCTCGGCAACTTCCGCCATCAGTTTCGCGGCGCGAGCTTCATCTCTGGCCTTCTTGGCCTCGCCGATCTCCTTCGAGGCGGCGTTGCGTCGCGCCTGCGCCTGCTCCGACTTGACGATCGCCGCGCGACGGGATTCGTCGATGGCGAGCAGTTTCGGCGACATCGGCGCAAGCCCGCGCCGTTTCAGCGCGGCGTCAAAAGCTGCAGCGTTATCGCGAATCCATTTGATGTCGTGCATTGTCGTCAGGTCCCAGGGTGCGTGCGTTATAACGCGCTATGTTGACATTTAACGGTGGGCACCCCGTACCATATTCGTGATCGCTCGCGAAGGCGTGCGTTTGGTCTTTACTCGGCCGGCGACGGACTTGGCGGCGGGCTCGCCGGAGGCGGCGTGGCCGTTGTGGCTGTCTTTGCGGCAGTGGCACTTTTTTCGACCATGCGCACCGCAAGAATCGAGCCTTCGTAGAGCGCCAAAAGCGGTATGGCGAGCGAGGCCTGGCTCAGCACGTCGGGCGGGGTCAGGACGGCGGCGATGATAAAGGCGATCACGATGAAATAGCGCCGCTTCTCGCGCAGCTGTTTCGACGTGATGATTCCGATCCGCCCCAGCAAGGTGAGGATGACAGGCAGCTGAAACGCGATGCCGAAAGCAAAGATCAGCGACATCATCAGCGAAAGATACTCGCCGACCTTGGGCAGGAGCTGGATTTCGGCACTCCCGGGGCCGCCGAGCTGCTGCATGCCGAGCGAAAACCGCACCAGCATCGGCAGCACCACGAAATACACCAACATCGATCCCAGCACGAAAAAGACCGGGGTCGCGATCAGATAAGGCAGGAAGGCGTTGCGCTCGTGCTTGTAAAGGCCGGGCGCGACGAACTTGTAGATTTGCGTGGCTACGATCGGAAACGAAATGAAGCCCGCGCCAAACAGCGCCAGTTTCAACTGGGTGATGAAATATTCCAGCAGCGCGGTGTAGATGAATTTCGAATTTTCCGCGCCGGCCACCCAGACGAACGGCCATACCAGCACGTTGTAGATTTGCTTGGCGAAAAAGAAACAGAAGATAAAGGCGATGCCAAAGCCCACCAGCGCTTTGATCAGGCGTGAGCGCAGCTCGATCAAATGGTCGATCAGCGGCGCCTTGCTGGCCTCGATATCTTCGTCGCTCATGACGCTTTGGCGTCCCGTGGGAGTTCGATGTCGGCCGGCGGCGGGGCGGTCTCCGGCGCAGCGCCTTCTGGATGATTTTCAGCCGCAATCGCCAACGGCTGCGGCGCAGTCGCCTCCGCCTGACCGGCCTCGGCGTCCATGCTGGCGGCTTGAGCGGTGGGCGCCGCTTCCGCGCTGGCTGCCGGCTTGTCGACGTCCTCGATATTGAGCGCCGCGCTGACGTCCTTTTGCAGGGAGGTCATGACGTTGCCCGACGTGAATCCGCTTGCCGCTTCCTTGACCTCGTCAAAACTCTTCTTGAGGTCGGCCATTTCGGCCTCGCGCATCGCTTCCTGGAACTGGCTCTGGAATTCGGCCGCCATCTTGCGCGCCTTGCCCATCCACTGGCCGACCATGCGCAGAACGCCCGGCAATTCCTTCGGGCCGATGGCGATCAACGCGACGACCGCGATGACGACGAATTCACTCCATCCGATGTCGAACATGAAAGATTCCGCTCACGCGAGACATTTCCACGGCGCATCGCTCACCGGGCCGCCCGCGATTTTCCTCCAACGCTCTTGCCGCACGTCGGGGGCAAGATCAACGCGCCGCTCAAGATTTATCGAAAGCTGGCACTGAAAGCTCAGACAGCCTTGCTGCCGACATCCGACCGGCTCGCCGCCTGAGGGGTGGCGTTATGATCGATCGACTTTACGGGCTCGGTCTTTTCTGCAGTCTTTTCATCGTCCTGCATGCCCTTCTTGAAGGCCTTGATGCCCTGGGCAACGTCACCCATCAGGTCGGAAATCTTGCCGCGACCAAACAGCAGCAGGACGACTGCGATCACGACGATCCAGTGCCAAATGCTAAGCGAACCCATCCTGCGATCCTCCAACAACACGAGGCCTGGAAACCCGGCCTAACCTGAGCGCAAAGTAGGCTCGGGAGGTGTCAAAAACAAGGACTTGAGCCACGCAAATCCGCGTTAAACGGCCAAGCGTTAATGCTTGGTCGTTCAAACGCGACAATGTGCGGCAATCGAGCTGGAACAGGTTTTCCTGCTACATTCTGTCGCCAGGTTCTGGCTCGACCGTAGGCGCCAGCGACAGTTCCAGATCGCCCGGCTCGAGCGGGTCCTCGTCCTCGCGCAAGGCCGGGTCATCCGAGGGCGTCGGTACGCTGAAGCCCGAAGGCAGCCGCGAATCCAATAACCCCGTTCCTCTCAATTCCTCAAGGCCGGGCAGATCGCTCAAGGCCTCGAGGCTGAATTGCGACAAGAAGGCCTCCGTTGTTCCGAAGGTAAGCGGACGCCCGGGCGTCTTGCGGCGTCCGCGCGGGCGGATCCACCCGGTTTCAAGAAGAACATCCAGTGTTCCCTTCGAGGTAACCACCCCGCGGATCTCCTCGATTTCGGCGCGGGTGACCGGCTGATGATAGGCGATGATCGCAAGCATCTCGATGGCCGCGCGAGACAGGCGCCGCGTTTCGGTGCTCTCGCGGGTCATCAGCCAGGAAAGGTCGCCGGCGGTGCGGAACGTCCACTTGTTCGCCACGCGAACAAGGTTGACGCCGCGCGAGGCGTAGTCGGCCTGCAGCTGTATCAGCGCGGCCTTGATGTCGACGCCCTCCGGCATCCGCTTGGCGAGCGTCGCCTGGTCGAGCGGTTCGGCGGACGCGAACAACAGCGCCTCCAGAAGCCGCAATTCTTCGGGGCGCGATTGCGGGTCCACAGAGTGCTCCTCGGCATCGGCTTTGCGTCGTTCCGCCAGGCTTGCCATGGCACGGTCTCCTTCTTCCACTTACTCGGCTTCTTCCGCTTATTCGGTCGACAAGTCAGGCGCGATCATCGCCTCGGGTGGTGATTGCACTGGACGCTTTCGGAAATACAAAGGCGCAAACGGCTCTTTCTGGTGCAATTCGACTTCGCCTTCCCTGACCAGTTCGAGCGCTGCGGCAAAACTGGACGCGAAAACCGTGGCTTTCTGCGAGGGGTCGACCACGTAGCTCATCAGGTACTCGTCGAGACAGCTCCAGTGCTCGGCCATTCCGATCAGGCGTTCAAGCGATGCCCGCGCCTCGCTGAGCGACCATACCGTGCGCTTGGCCAGATGCACCGAAGCCAGCACCCGCTGCTGGCGCTGGGCGGCATAGGCGGTGAGCAGATCGAACAGGGTTGCCGTATATTTTTGATGCCTGATCTCGGCGATGATCTCGGGATTGCCGCGCGGAAAGATATCGCGCAGCAATTGCGGGCGGTTCATCAGCCGGTTCGAAGCCTCTCGGATGGCTTCGAGCCTGCGCAGCCGGTTGGCAAGCGCGGTCGCCATTTCCTCCGCGCTAGGCCCTTCGGCGGTCGGCGGCTCAGGCAACAAGAGTCGCGATTTGAGATAAGCGAGCCAAGCCGCCATCACCAGATAATCAGCCGCAAGCTCGAGGCGGATCTTCCGCGCGGCTTCAATGAAGGCGAGGTACTGGTCCGCCAGCGCCAGGATTGAGATCTTGGCGAGGTCGACCTTCTGCTGGCGCGCCAGGGCGAGCAGGAGGTCGAGTGGCCCCTCATAGCCTTCGACATCGACCACCAGCGCAAGTTCGCCGTCTGCAACCTCGGCAGGCCGCCCTGTCTCAAACGATAGAATTTCCGCGGTCATGCGCCCAAAGTCCCAGCCTTGCTCTTCATCGCGTCGAGTTCGCTGCGCGCAGCCATCCGATCAAACGGCTCCGCCGCTCGACGCGACGCCAGCGCGAGCTTCGCGCGCTCAAGCGCTTTTCCTGATAATTCCGGCGTCTTGGCCGCGACCTGGCGCATTTCCTCGAGTTTGCCATTGCAATGCAGGACAACGTCGCAACCCGCGGAAAAGATCGCCCCCGTCCGCTCGGCGATCGATCCGGAGAGCGCATTCATCGACACGTCATCACTCATCAACAAACCATGGAACCCGATTACGCCGCGAATCACCTGCTCGATGATTGTCGCAGAAGTCGTAGCCGGATGAACGGGGTCCAGGGCACTAAACACAACATGGGCGGTCATCGCCATCGGCAAGTCCGCAAGGGCTTGAAACGCAGCAAAATCAGTTCGTTCCAACTCCTTTTTGGGGGTTTTCACCTCCGGAAGCCGAAGATGGCTGTCCGCCGTTGCCCGCCCATGGCCGGGAATGTGCTTGAGCACCGGTAAAACACCACCCTGCTCCAACCCCTTGGTCACCGCACGGGCAATAGCGGCGACCTTGTCCGGCCTGTCTCCATAGGCCCGGTCTCCGATGACCGCATCCGCACCCGCAACGGGCACATCCGCCAGCGGTAGACAGTCTACGCTGATGCCGAGATCGGCAAGGTCAGCCGCAATCGATCGCGCCGACAGCCGCGCGGCTGCAAGACCCAAGGCCGGATCAAGGTCGTACAAGGCCCCAAACAGGGCGCCAGGGGGATAAACGGGCCAGTGCGGCGGGCCAAGGCGCTGTACCCGGCCTCCCTCCTGGTCGATCAGGACCGGGGCATCCGGAACACCGACGCAGTTCCTCAATTCCTCAACGAGCGTGCTTACCTGTTGCGGCGTTTCGACGTTCCGCTTGAACAGGATAAAGCCCCAGGGCCGTTCAGCGCGGATGAAATCGTGCTCCGCAACAGTCAGCTCTGGTCCGGACACGCCGGTGACGAATGCGCGGGCTTGCATCGGCGTCGCCCTAGGGATCAACCAGGGTCGAGGAAACCGTCGTCAATTCCGCTGGATGACGCATTGGCCGCCGGCTGACTTCAGGTTGCCGCAGAACTGAGAGGCTTCGTCCGACGAACCGAAGGGGCCGACCATAGCCCGGTAATAGACGCCTTTTTCGCCGAGATCGGCGCGCTTGATCAGCGGCGAGTGGGACCCGAGCACCGAGGGGTACTTGGTCTGGAGAGCCTTGTATGACGCCTGGGCGTCGGCTTCGCTCCGCTGCGAGGCCACCTGCACGAGATATCCGCCGCTCGCGCCGCCTGCGCCGGGCACGGCCTGCGTGGGACTGGTCGCCGCGACCCTCGTGGCAGGCTCGCTCGCAGGTGCCGAGGTCTGTGGCGAAAGCGACAGCGGCGCATTGGCATTCGCGTTGGCCACGGAAGCCGGCGACCGCGGCGGCGCCGCAGCTGTGGCGGGCTTCGCATTCGCAACCGGCTTGGCAGACCCCGGCGCCGGGATGGTGGCCGGTGCCGGGTTTGCGGCAGCATCTCCCTGATCCCCCCGGACCGTGAATGTCTTGATCTTTCGCGGCTCGCCATTGGGTAGCGTTCCGTTCGCGGCGTTGGCCACCGCCGTCGGCGGCGCAGCGTTTGCGGTCGATGGCTGCGCGCCGGTCTGGTTCGGCGGCGGGAAGATCACGCGCGCGCCCGACCGGGCATTGACGTCGACAGGGGCTTCCTCGCGCGGAACGATCTTCTCGGTGTCGGCGGACAACATGCGATCAGGCAGCTTCGCACCACCGTCCGTCGGAGCCGGGATGATTTTGGTCGGACTATTGTCGGCCCTGATGATCGGCGGTTCGCCACTGCGCGCCGATCCGACATAGGTACGATAGGCATAGGCCCCGCCGACACCGAAAAAGGCAAGCGCGAACACGGCAACAACAGTGATCATCCCGCGGCGGCGCTTCGGCGGCTCCGTCTCTTCGCTATATTCGTCCTCAAAGGCGTAGGCGTCTTCAGTGTAGCTCTCACCGTGCTGAGCATCCTGCGCATCTGAATCAAGTTCGCCATACAGCGCATCGTCGTAACGCGACAGATCGTGTTCCTGATCGGCATCGGCGTAAGACTCGTCCTCGTAGTCCGCCTCAGGCGCGGGATTTGCCGCAGCGTACCGATGCACCGGGTGGACGGCGCTTGGATATTCGTGCTGCGGCAGCGGTGTTGCCTGCTCCTGCCTCGCCACGCGCTTCATCCACGAGGGTGGGCCGGGCGGCGGTCCCTCCTCTGCTTCCGCAGGCAATTCGTAGGGATCGGAGTGCTGCTGATCGGAGTGCTGCTGGTCGGAGTGCTGCTGGTCGTATTGATCGCGCGGCTTGGTCCGCGGCTGCACCTGCAGATTGGCACGTCCCATGGCGAAATCGGATGCACCGATCAGACGCGCCAGCTCCGCCAGAGGATCGCCATCTGCCTTTGAGGGCGCACGGGACCGGCTACCGCGATCATAGTTGTCGTCGGCGGGAAAGGGTCTTTCCGGATATCGATCAGCCATCGTGATGATGCATCCCCCGCGGGAAAGCCGCCAACCCACTCCCCAAAACCGACCCGGCGTTTGCCGGATGCCACTTAGAAATTCCCAGACCCCCAAGACCGGATGGCGACCACCCCTGTCAACGCATCTCGTCCGGGGCACCAACGCCGAGCACGGCCAGGCCGGACGCCAGCACCGAAACGACCCCCTGCACCAGGGCGAGCCGGGCCTTCGTCATTTCGGCATCATTATTGATAATAAAGCGTAAATAGGGCAAATCCCGCCCCCTCGTCCATAGCGCA
This sequence comes from Bradyrhizobium sp., assembly GCF_035570375.1. Classification (GTDB taxonomy): domain Bacteria; phylum Pseudomonadota; class Alphaproteobacteria; order Rhizobiales; family Xanthobacteraceae; genus Bradyrhizobium. The sequence goes on from NZ_DATMLW010000275.1 coordinate 8,180, forward strand.
TGGAATTCGCTGGCAAGATCATATAGGTAAAAAGCGATTCGGTGGGCCTCATGTGCCGACGCCGCCGCTTCGACCGTCCGCGGATAGAGTGCCAGCTGCCGCAAAAGGTTTAGTTCCGAAGGATCGTTCAGCCGTTCGATCGCCGCATCGGCCAGGAAGGCCGCTCTCGCCTTGGCCTCCTCGGGCAAATGCGGGATCACCTCGCGCGCGTTGCGAAACACCGAGTGGCCGCGGGCATGGCCGTATTGCACGTAAAAAACGGGGTTGTCGCGCGACTGTTCGATGACCTTGGCGAGGTCGAAATCCAGCACCGCATCGTTCTTGCGGAACAGCATCATGAAGCGCACGGCGTCCTTGCCGACCTCATCCACTACCTCGCGCAAGGTGACGAAATCGCCCGAGCGCTTCGACATCTTCACCGGCTCACCGCCGCGGAGCAGCTTGACGAGCTGGACGATCTTGACGTCGAGCGTGGCCTTGCCTGCGGTGACCGCCTTGATCGCGGCTTCGACGCGCTTGACGTAGCCGCCGTGATCGGCGCCCCAGACATCGACCAGATTGTGAAACCCGCGATCGAACTTGTTCTTGTGATAGGCGATGTCGGAGGCGAAATAGGTGTAGGAGCCATCGGATTTCAGAAGCGGCCGATCGACGTCATCGCCGTATGCGGTGGCACGAAACAGCGTTTGCTCGCGATCTTCGTAGTCGTCGACGGGCGCACCCTTTGGCGGCGGCAGCCGGCCTTCGTAGACGTCTCCCCTGGAACGCAGAAAATCGATCGTCTCGGCGACACGGTTGTTGCCAGTCTCGATCAGCGATCTCTCGGAGAAAAATACGTCGTGCTTGATGTTAAGCGCGGCGAGGTCGCCCTTGATCGCATCCATCATCATCGCGATGGCTTTGGCGCGGACGATCGGAAGCCATTCGCTTTCGGGCATCGCCCGCAGCCTGTCGCGATATTCAGCCGACAGCGCCTGCCCCACCGGCTTGAGATAGTCGCCGGGATAAAGCCCTTCCGGGATTTCACCGATGTTTTCGCCGAGCGCCTCGCGGTAGCGAAGAAAGGCCGAACGGGCGAGCACGTCGACCTGGGCGCCAGCGTCGTTGATGTAATATTCGCGGGTGACATCATGGCCCGTGAATTGAAGCAGGCTTGCGAGCGCGTCGCCAAACACCGCGCCTCGGCAATGCCCGACATGCATCGGCCCGGTCGGGTTGGCCGAAACATATTCGACATTGACCTTCTCGCCGGCTCCGATCGCGCTTCGGCCATAGGAATTGCCCTGGCGCAACACGTTACGAAGCGTGTCGGCCCAGACCGAGACCTTCAAGGTGAGATTGATGAAACCGGGTCCTGCGACCTCGACTGAGGCAATCAGGCTGTCGGCGCGCAGACCCGCTGCAATCTTCTCCGCAAGCTCGCGCGGTTTTGTCCTGGCCTCCCGGGCGAGCACCATGGCGGCGTTGGTCGCCATATCGCCATGGGATGATTCCTTCGGCGGCTCCACGACCACGCGCGACAAATCGGCGCCAGTGCCGAGTTGCGCGGCGCAGACGGCGCGTACGCGCGTCAGCACGTCGGCGAAAAGATGCTGCGGTGGGGCATTGCCGGCCATGGTCGCCGCCTAACGCAAATCCGGGGTTAAGTCAAAAAGCCGCTGATGCTCGGTGAGCGCGAAGCGATCGGTCATTCCGGCGATGAAATTGCCGATCCGGCGGGCGCGTTCGGTTTCCGTCTCGCCGCTGTTTTCCATCGGCAGCCATTCCGGCGGCAGGTCGCCGGGATGTTTGTGGTAGCGCGCAAACAGATCAAACAAGATCCGCTCCGCCTCCCCCATGACCCGCATCACCCGGGGATGCCGGTACATCCTTTCGTACAGGAACGCCTTGATCGCGACCTCTGCCTGGGCCATTTCGGCCGGAAAGGCGATCAGCGCCTCGGCCTGGTTGCGGACTTCCTCGACGCTGGAGGGACGGGCGCGCTCCAGACGAAGCCGCGCCTCGGAATATACGGCTACGATGAGGCAGGAAATCAGCTCACGCACCAGTTCGGCGCCGCGCCGGTGGTCGTCGAGACCGGGATGGTGCATTTCAATCTCGTTGATGATCTCCGCGGCGATCGGAATAGCCCTGAGATCGTCGACCTCAAACAGACCGGCGCGCAGTCCGTCGTCGATATCGTGGGCATCATAGGCGATATCGTCGGCAATCGCGGCGACCTGCGCCTCCAGCGAGGCAAAGGTCGAAAGTTCGAGATCATAGGCGCTGACGAAATCGGAAATCCCCACGGGAATGCCGCGCTCGCGATAACGTCCGATCGGCGAGCCGTCGCGGGTCATCAGGGGACCGTTGTGCTTGACGATTCCTTCCAGCGATTCCCAGGTCAGATTGAGGCCGTCGAATTCGGGGTAGCGGTGCTCGAGCGAGGTGATCACGCGCAAGGTCTGCGCATTGTGATCGAAGCCGCCATGGGCCTTCAGACAATCATCCAGCGCCCGCTCGCCGGCATGGCCGAATGGGGGATGGCCAAGGTCGTGGGCGAGCGCGAGCGTTTCGGTGAGATCCTCATCGAGCCCGAGCTGGCGGGCTAGCGCACGGGCGATTTGCGCTACTTCCAGCGAGTGGGTCAACCGGGTGCGATAATGGTCGCCCTCGTGGAAGACGAAAACCTGCGTCTTGTGCTTCAGGCGGCGAAAGGCGGTGGAATGAATGACCCGATCGCAATCGCGCCGGAACGGGCTGCGGGTCCTGCTCGGCGGTTCCGAGAACTGCCGTCCACGACTGCGGTCGGGGTCACAGGCATAGGCCGAGCGAGGAGCAGCCATTCCTACCGACACGATGTATTCATCTCCAAAAAGGTTTGATTCCGCCGCCCGGCGCACTTAACTATGGTTTGCGCCGGATGCCAGATAAATTGGCCCGGAGAAGCGGATTCGGAGACTTTTTCGCATGACCACAGCGGTCACCATCAGTGAACGGGCCGCCCGCCGCATTGGCGAAATCCTCAAGAAGGAGGGCGACGGCGCCATGCTGCGGATCAGCGTCGAGGGCGGCGGCTGCTCCGGCTTTCAATATAAATTCGACGTCGAACATGATCGGGCCGAAGACGACCTCGTGATCGCCCGCGACAGTGCCGTGGTGCTGGTCGATCCGGCATCGGTACCGTTTCTGGCCGGCTCCGAGGTCGATTTCGTCGACGACCTGATTGGCGCCTCGTTCCGCGTGGTCAATCCCAACGCCACGGCGTCCTGCGGCTGCGGCACCAGCTTCTCCATCTAAGATCGCTCGGCCGATGCGCATCGCCACCTGGAACGTGAATTCGATCCGGCAGCGGATCGAGAACCTCATGACCTGGCTGAAGGATTGCTCGCCGGACATCGTTTGCCTGCAGGAAATCAAATGCACCGACGAGGCATTCCCGCGGCTTGAGCTGGAGTCGCTCGGCTATAACGTCGTCACCCACGGCCAGAAGACCTTCAACGGCGTCGCGCTTCTGTCGAAACTCCCGTTCGACGAAACCAGATCGGGGCTCGCCGGAGATGACGAAGACACGCATGCACGCTTTCTCGAGGGCGTGGTCACGCTCAAGCGCGGCGTCATTCGCATCGCCTGTCTCTATTTGCCCAACGGCAATCCGCCCGACACCGAGAAGTATCCGTACAAGCTCAAATGGATGTCGCGCCTGCTTGAGTATTCAAGACAGCGGCTCAAGGCGGAAGAACCGCTGGTGCTGGCCGGAGACTTCAACGTCATCCCCAAGGCAGAAGACGTCCACAACCCGGCATCCTGGGTCGACGACGCCTTGTTTCGAACGGCCACCCGCGAGAGCTTTCAGTCCCTGCTCGGGCTTGGCCTCACAGACGCGCTGCGCGCGGTCACCGATGAGGCGGGCCAATACACCTTCTGGGACTATCAGGCTGGCTGCTGGCAGAAGAACCAGGGCCTGCGCATCGATCATCTCCTGCTCTCGCCGCAAGCCAGCGACCGCCTGATCGATACCGGTATCGACAGCTATGTGCGGGCCTGGGAGAAACCGTCGGATCACGTGCCGGTCTGGATCGATCTCGATCTGGAAGCGGCATAAACGTGTCGCCACTCCGGGTGCGGCCGCATGATCAGTCCTTGCGGCCCTGCACCCAGTGCTCGAGCATCTGCAGCGCCATCGCGCGGTCGTCATCGGACGCTCTGGCGATCGCCTTGTTGTAGCTGTCCCTGATCCAGATTTCATCCGCTGTCGCGCTGTCGCGCGCCAGCGTCAGCCACATCAAGCCGCGCGCAGCCTGACGCGGCAACTGGTCGCCATTGAACAGCATCTGTCCGAGCAAGGCCTGCGCCTGGTGCTGACCTTTCTGCGCGGCCAGGCCGAGCCATCGCGCGCCATAACGGAAATCGTCACGCGAGGTGCCTGCGTTCTTCAGATAGAGGCGGGCGAGATCGTATTGCGCATCGGCGTTACCGAAGTAAGAGGCCGCGTAGGAGAACATCTCCCTCGCCCGCTCGGGATCGGCGGTGATCTTCGAATTCGGGATGCCGCTGAGGTAGTACCGCCCGAGCGCCACGAAGGCGTTGGCGACGATCGCCGCCTGCGGGGCCGACGGGCTGTCTTCGGCGTGGGCGTTGGCGATGCGGCTGAAATATTCGAAAGCGCGCAGGTCGTCCTGAACCACGCCATCGCCATCGGCGTACATCCGACCCAGCTTCCACTGCGCGACGGGATGGCCGCCTTCGGCCGCGTATTGCAACGAGGTCAGCGAGCTATCCGTCGTCGACGGGGGAATGGCCTTCTTCAACGCCGCAGCCGCACCAACCGGGCCGGAAACCACCGGGATGGCCGTATCCTGATTGACGGGGGCTCCATCAAAGGCGAGTGACTGCGTAGCCACCGGAATGGCGCCCAAAATCAACGCAAATATGGTTCGCTCAAATATCCGCATAGCACAATTTCTCGTGTGCCCCGCCCGGATGGGTGACGGCACCGCCAAGCGCGGGACCGACCTGCTGGGCGTATTTCCACAGAGCACCTGACGTATGTTTAGTCTCACGCGGCTGCCATTTGGTTTTACGTTCGGCGAGCTCTGCGTCAGTCAATTTTACGTTAAGAATTCCGGCAGCGGCATCGATCTCGATGATGTCGCCGTCCCGCAACAGCGCGATCGGCCCCCCGACCGCCGCCTCCGGCCCAACATGGCCGATGCAGAAGCCGCGGGTCGCACCGGAAAACCGGCCATCGGTGATCAGGGCGATTTTACCTCCCATGCCCTGACCGGTCAGCGCCGCGGTGGTTGAAAGCATCTCCCGCATGCCAGGACCGCCGCGCGGCCCTTCATATCGGATGACGATGACCTCGCCTTCCTTGTAAGTCCTCTTCTGGACGGCTTCGAACGCATCCTCTTCGCAGTCGAAACAGCGGGCGGGTCCGCTGAATCTCACGTTCGACATGCCCGCGACCTTCACGATTGCACCCTCTGGCGCGAGATTGCCCTTCAGGCCGACAACGCCTCCGGTGACGGTGATCGGCTTGTCGGCAGGGCGCACCACGTCCTGATGCGGATTCCATTTAACGCTTTTGAGATTTTCGGCCATCGTCCGGCCCGTGACTGTCAAGCAGTCACCATGCATATGGCCGTGGTCGAGCAGCGTCTTCATCAGAAGCGGTATTCCGCCAGCCTCAAACATGTCTTTGGCGACATAACGACCGCCCGGCTTCAAATCCGCGACATAAGGTGTCTTTTTAAAGATTTCTGCGACGTCAAAGAGGTCGAATTTTATGCTGCATTCGTGGGCGATGGCCGGTAGATGCAATGCAGCATTGGTCGAGCCGCCGGAAGCCGCTACAACGGCCGCCGCGTTTTCCAGCGAACGTCGCGTGACGATGTCGCGCGGCCGGATGTTCTGCGAGATCAACTCCATGACCTTCTCACCCGCGGCCATGCAAAACGAATCGCGGATCTCGTAAGGCGCCGGCGCGCCGGCCGAATAAGGCAATGCCAGCCCAATGGCCTCTGATACCGTTGCCATGGTATTGGCGGTGAATTGTGCACCGCACGCACCGGCCGAGGGGCAGGCGACGCGCTCGATCTCATCGAGATCTGCGTCAGACATCGCTCCCACGGAGTGCTTGCCCACGGCCTCGAACATGTCCTGCACGGTGACCTGCTGGCCACGGAAATTGCCGGGAAGGATCGAGCCGCCATAGATGAAGATGGAGGGCACGTTGAGCCGCACCATCGCCATCATCATGCCGGGCAAGGACTTGTCGCAGCCGGCCAAGCCAACCAGCGCGTCGTAGGAATGACCGCGCACCGTCAGCTCGACGGAGTCGGCGATGCATTCGCGGGACGGCAATGACGAGCGCATACCGTCGTGGCCCATCGCCATACCGTCGGTCACGGTGATGGTGCAGAACTCGCGGGGCGTGCCGCCGGCCGCCGCAACGCCCTTCTTGACCGCCTGGGCCTGACGCATCAGCGAGATGTTGCAGGGAGCCGCTTCATTCCAGCAGGATGCCACGCCCACGAAGGGCTGGTGGATCTGCTCGGTCGTCAGCCCCATGGCATAGAGGTAGGAGCGATGGGGGGCCCGTTCGGGGCCTTCCGTCACGTGACGGCTTGGCAGCCTCTTTTTGATGTTGGTCTTGGCGTCCATCGCGAACCTGTTCTCCCCAGCATCCCTTTATGAGCCCGGGAAAGAAGAAATTTCCCTCGGTCTTCGCGATCGCCGCGGCCTTCAGCCTACGAGGACATGATCTCACGGAGGGTGTGGCAAAAAAGCGGCGCGACCACGCGGGACCCCGGGAAAGGGTTAAATCTTCCGGAAGTGTGACGTTCAAGCAACGTTCGTTGCGGTAAAGCCACCCTTACAACGCCGAAGCGGCCTAAATGTTCAACACCCGTCCATAGGCATCCAGCACCGCCTCCTTCATCATTTCGGATAATGTCGGGTGCGGGAAGATGGTGTGCATGAGCTCTTCTTCCGTGGTCTCCAAATTCATGGCCACCACGTAGCCCTGGATCAGCTCGGTTACCTCCGCGCCGATCATGTGCGCCCCGAGCAGCTGGCCCGTCTTCTTGTCGAAGATCACCTTGACCAGCCCCTGATCCTCGCCGAGCGCGATCGCCTTGCCGTTGCCGACAAACGGGAATCGGCCGACCCTGATCTCGCGACCCCCCTCTTTCGCCCTCGCTTCGGTCAGGCCGACGGAAGCGACCTGCGGATTGCAGTAGGTGCATCCGGGAATGAGATTCTTGTCGGTTGCATGCGGATGCAGACCCTTGATGGCTTCCACGCACACCACGCCCTCATGCTCGGCCTTGTGAGCGAGCATCGGGGGACCGGCGACGTCGCCGATGCCGTAGATACCGGGCACGTTGGTTTTGCCGTAACCGTCGACCACCACGGTGCCGCGCTCGGTTTTCACCCCGAGTTTTTCCAGCCCGAGATTTTCGATATTCCCCACCACACCCACGGCCGAAATCACCCGATCGAATTCGGCAGTCTGCGGCTTCTTGCCGTCGTCGATGGTAGCGACCACGCTATCGGTCTTTTTCTCCAATCTGGTCACTTTGGTATCGGTCAGGATCTTGATGCCCTGTTTCTCGAAGCGCTTGCGCGCCAGGCCTGCGATTTCAGCGTCTTCGACGGGGAGGATCTGCGGCAGCACCTCGACCACCGTCACGTCCGAGCCCATGGTGTGGAAGAAGGACGCGAATTCGATGCCGATCGCACCGGAGCCAACGACCAGAAGCGATTTCGGCATCTTGTCTGGCACCATGGCCTCGAAATAGGTCCAGACCAACTTCTTGTCGGGCTCAAGCCCCGGCAACACACGCGGCCGCGCGCCCGTTGCGATGATGATGTGCTTGGCCTGATAGGCGCCCTCGCCGAGCGCGCCTTTCGGCGCCTCGACGGCGGATTTCTTCACCGTGATCTTGCCGGGCGCATCGATAGCGGCCTCGCCCCAGATGATGGTCACCTTGTTCTTTTTCATCAGGAAGCCGACGCCGTCATTGAGACGCTTTGAGACGGCGCGCGAACGCTGCACCACGGCTTTCGGGTCATAGGAGATTTTCTCCGCCGCGAGGCCATAGTCCTTGGCGTGCTGCATGTAGTGAAAGATTTCGGCCGAACGCAGCAGCGCCTTGGTCGGGATGCAGCCCCAGTTCAGGCAAATGCCGCCGAGATAGGATTTCTCCACGATCGCGGTCTTGAAGCCGAGCTGGGCTGCGCGAATCGCCGTGACGTAGCCTCCAGGGCCGGAGCCAATGATGACGATGTCGAAGGATGCGTCGGCCATGGCTCACACCATCATCATGACGGGATTTTCGATCAGCATCTTGAATGCGCCGATCAGCTCGGCGCCGAGCGCGCCGTCGATGGCGCGGTGATCGCACGACAATGTCACGCTCATCATCTGCGCCGCCTCGATCTTGCCATTGCGGACCACCGCTCGCTCTTCGCTGGTGCCGACCGCAAGGATGGTCGCGTGCGGCGGATTGATGACGGCGGTGAAATGATTGATGCCGTACATGCCGAGATTGGAGATCGCGGTGGTGCCGCCCTGATATTCATCCGGCTTGAGCTTGCGTGCGCGAGCGCGCGCGGCGAAATCCTTCATCTCGGTCGAGATCGTCGACAGCGTTTTGGTTTCGGCCTTGCGGATGATCGGCGTGATCAGGCCACCCGGCATCGCCACGGCAACGCCGATATCGGAATGCCTGTGCTTGACCATGCCGGATTCGGTCCAGCTCACGTTGCAGTTCGGGATGCGTTGCAACGCGATCGCCATGGCCTTGATCACGAAGTCGTTGACCGACAGCTTGTAAAGCGGCTTCTTTTCCTTGTCCTTGGGCGCTGCCGCGTTGATCTCCTCGCGCGCGGCGAGCAGCTTGCCGATATCGCAGTCGATCGTCAGATAGAAATGGGGAATGGTCTGGGCCGCGGCGGTGAGCCTTTGTGCAATGGTCCGGCGCATGCCGTCATGCGGCACGATCTCGTAGCTGCCTGGCTCGAACAGCGCGAGAATCTGCTTGTCCGACATCGTCGGCGCGATCGCCGGTGCCGAGGGAGGCGCCGGCGCCTTCAGTCCCTTGCCGGATTTTGCTTCCTCCACGTCGCGCGCGATGACGCGGCCGTGCGGCCCCGTGCCCGTGATGCGCCCAATCTCGATGCCGGCCTCTTTGGCAAGGCGGCGAGCAAGGGGCGATGAAAACACCCGGTCATGTCCGTTTGCGCCGGCGGGAGCCGCCGTGGCCTGCGGCATGGGCTTGGCCGCTGGTGCGGCCGCCGGTGGCGGCGGTGGGGCGGAGGGCTTTGCCGCGGCGGGGGCTTGCGCAGCCGGAGCAGGCTTGGGCGGCGCGCTGGGCGCGGTTGCGCCGGCCGACTTGACGTCCTCGCCATCGCCGGCGAGCACGGCAATCACGTCGTTGACCGCGACGTCCTGCGTGCCTTCCGGAATGAGGATCTTCGCGATCGTTCCCTCGTCGACCGCTTCGACCTCCATGGTTGCCTTGTCGGTTTCGATTTCAGCGATCACGTCGCCGGACTTTACCTTGTCGCCCTCCTTCTTGAGCCACTTGGCAAGGTTGCCCTTCTCCATCGTCGGCGAAAGCGCGGGCATCAGAATGTTGATCGGCATACTGACCTCACAGGATATCTTCGCTCGTTGTCTTCCGTGCCTTCGAAAGCCAACCAAAAAACGTCCGGGTGTCTAGTGCCGCCTTTTTGAAGTTCCTGCACCGCAGGCGGCGAATTCTATCCAGGAACTTCAAATAGAAAAGCGGCACTATAATCATAGATTTGCTGGTGCCCGTTACTTTCCGAAGTTCGCGAAAGGTGCGTGCTGAGGCGTAGCACGAACTCCGGAAAGTGGGCACCAGGCCACCCGATGAAAGAACCAGGGCCCGCATCAATTTCCGATATCGCCCTGCCAGAGGCGCTCGTTCGCCGGGTTCGACCGCCACGATTTCATCATGTTGATCGATCGCTCGTCCTCAAGATCGATATAGGGAATGCCGAATTGGGTCAGGATGTCCTTGCTTCCCGGGAAGGTGACGGATTCGCCGATCACGAGAAGCGAAAGCTTGAAAAGCCCGATCGCGCCCGCGCACATCGAGCATGGCGACAACGTCGTGTACATGACGGTGTCATGAAAGGAGATCAGGCCGGCGTCGCGCATGCATGACATCTCGCCGTGGAGAATGACATTCTTCTCCTGCACCCTGCGGTTATGCCCGCGTGCGATGATCTTCCTGTCCAGCGTCAGAATGGCGCCGATCGGAAGCCCGCCCTCGGCGATGCCGATCTCCGCTTCCCGAATGGCCTCGGCCATGAATTCGTAATGATAGGGTTCAGCGGCCACCGCTTTTGCCTCGTCAGCGATAGCAAACGGCCTTGGCGGCCGCGACCACCTCGGCCACCGAGGGCAGTGCCAGCTTTTCGAGATTGGCAGCATAGGGCATCGGCACGTCCTTGCCGGACACCCGCGTTACCGGGGCGTCCAGATAGTCGAACGCATGCTCCATGATGCGCGCGGCGACTTCAGCGCCGACGCCGCTTTGCTGCCAGCCCTCTTCGACCGTCACGGCGCGACCGGTCTTCATCACCGATTTCACGATCGTGTCGGTATCGAGCGGACGAATCGAGCGGAGATCGACGATTTCGGCCTCGATGCCTTCCTTCGCCAGTTCCTCGGCGGCTTTCAACGCGTAGCTCATGCCCATCGACCACGAGACGATGGTGACGTGGCCACCCGTGCGCGCCACGCGAGCCTTGCCGATCGGGATCACATAATCCTCGAGCTTGGGGACCTCGCCGGAGTGGCCGTACAGCACCTCGTTTTCGAGGAAGATCACCGGATTGGGGTCGCGGATCGCGGCTTTCAGCAATCCCTTGTAATCGGCGGCCGAAAATGGCGCGATCACCTTGAGACCCGGAATCTGCGAATACCAGGCCGAATAGTCTTGGCTGTGCTGGGCGGCGACGCGCGCCGCCGCGCCATTCGGGCCGCGGAACACGATCGAGCATCCCATCTGCCCGCCCGACATGTACGATGTCTTCGCCGCCGAGTTGATGATTTGGTCGATCGCCTGCATGGCGAAATTCCAGGTCATGAATTCGACGATCGGCTTGAGGCCCGCCATTGCCGCGCCGACGCCAATGCCGGCAAAGCCATGCTCGGTGATCGGCGTATCGATGACGCGCCGGGCGCCGAATTCCTGCAAGAGTCCCTGACTGACCTTGTAGGCGCCCTGATACTCTGCAACCTCTTCGCCCATCAGGAACACGTCGGGATCACGACGCATTTCCTCGGCCATGGCGTCGCGCAGGGCTTCACGGATGGTCATGGTCACCATCGCGGTGCCTTCGGGCACTTCCGGATCGGGCTCCGCAGCGACTGGTTTGGGAGCGGCCGGTGCCTGCGGAGAATCGATCTTCGGCTGACCCTCGCCGACCGGCGAGCGGGACTCGGCGACTTGCGCTGCGACAGAAGGCGCAGACGGTGCAGCTTTCGGGGTCGGCACCTTCGCGAGATCGGCGGCGCTCTCGCCGTCGGCCAGAATGGTTGCGATCGGAGTGTTGACGGCAACGTCGGCGGTGCCTTCCGGAATCAGGATTTTGCCGAGGGTGCCTTCATCGGTCGCCTCGACTTCCATCGTCGCCTTGTCGGTTTCGATCTCGGCGATGACATCGCCCGACTTGATGGCCTCGCCTTCCTTCTTCAGCCATTTCGCAAGGTTGCCCTTCTCCATGGTCGGCGAGAGCGCAGGCATCAGTACTTGAATTGGCATATCAGCTCCGAAAAATCACTCTTTAAGCCGCGCTTGTCACAAGCGCATCAGATCGGTTTTGATCGCCCCAACATTTCATCGGTAGACATCGGTATAAAGCTCGGACGGATCGGGTTCGGGGTCGTGCTGAGCGAAATCGGCGGCCGCGTTGACGACCTCACGTACCTGGGCGTCGATGGCCTTCAGCTCGTCTTCGCTCATTTTCGCCGCGAGCAACCGGTTTCGAACCTGTTCAATCGGATCCTGATCGTGGCGGACCTTGTCGACTTCCTCCCGGGTGCGATATTTGGCCGGATCTGACATCGAGTGCCCGCGGTAGCGGTAGGTCTGCATTTCCAGAATGAACGGACCCTTGCCGGCGCGGCACCAGGCGACAGCCTTCTCACCTTCGGCCTTCACGGCGCGGACGTCCATGCCGTCGACCTGCTCCCCCGGAATGTTGAAGGAGATGCCGCGCTTCGAAAAATCGGTCTGCGCCGACGAGCGCGTCACCGACGTGCCCATCGCATAACGGTTGTTCTCGATGATGAAGACGACGGGAAGCTTCCAGAGCTCCGCCATGTTGAAGCTTTCATAGACCTGGCCCTGGTTCGAGGCCCCGTCACCGAAATAAGCCAGGCTGACGAAATCGTTGCCGCGATAACGATTGGCAAATGCCAGCCCGGTGCCGAGCGAGACCTGCGCACCGACGATGCCGTGGCCGCCGAAAAAATTCTTCTCCATGCTGAACATGTGCATGGAGCCGCCCTTGCCCTTGGAATAGCCACCCCGGCGTCCGGTCAGCTCGGCCATCACGCCCTTGGCTTCCATTCCACAGGCCAGCATGTGACCGTGATCACGGTATCCCGTTATAACCTGATCGCCTTGCTTGAGGGTCATCTGCATGCCGACGACGACGGCTTCCTGCCCGATATAGAGGTGGCAGAAACCGCCGATTGCACCCATTCCGTAGAGCTGGCCAGCCTTTTCCTCGAATCTGCGGATCAAGAGCATGTCACGGAGCGCACGAAGTTCCTGTTCCCTCGTGAATTCCGGGGGGGCGTCGGCACCGTTTCCTTTTTCCTGAGTGGCCTCTTTCACGACGCTTTTCTTGGGGACAGCCATGGCGTTTCCAGGTGCGAGAGCGGTTGGCTTTCTCTCTAGCTCAACTCAAACCGCCGTGGAAGGATTGCGTGAGCCGGCAACATGGTCGCTATGCCGCAGTGCAACCCAACACGACATTTTCGAAATCTATTTTTTGCGAATTTGAAATTTGACGATCAGTTCGGATTGATGATCCGAACCAGATCGTGCGGATTGGCGTAGTCGAGCTGATAACGCGCACGCTCGTCGAGCATGTCGGGGTCGACGCGGTCTGACCGGAGCAGCGAGACACGCTGCTCGCTTTCGGCGCGCTCTTTTTTCAAACGCGCCAATTCCGCAGTCAGCGCGATGATCTCTTGATCGAGCTCCTGGCGCGCGTTCAACCCATATCTGCCGGTATAGGCGTTGATGCCGAAATAGCCGATCATCGCCGCCGCCATCGTATAGAGGGCAAGCCCGGTGAGGAAGGATTTGAGTCGATTGCGCGAGACCATGACGTCGAGCTTGCGACGTCTCGGGTTAAGGGAACGCTAATTTTTCGACATACCGGCATTCGAGCCGGTCCACGCAAGTCGCACCCTTTTTTCGAGAATATCTACCTGTTCTGCCTCTCGATGAAGGCGGCAAAGGCATCGATATATTGCGCGAGCACCTTCTGCAGCGACTCCTTCGTCAGTTGCGCCTTATCGTCGAAGGCATCGCCGACGCCATTGAGGTAAATTTCGGGCTGTCCAAGAATCGGGCCCGAGATACCTGGCAGGATGTTCTGCAGGTGTTTGGCCGCATTGACCCCGCCGAGCGGTCCGGGTGAATTGCTCACAATGCCGATCGGTTTGCCGAGGAAGGAGCTTTTGCCATAAGGCCGCGAGGCGACGTCGATCGCGTTCTTCAGCACGCCTGGAATTGAGCGATTGTATTCCGGCGTCACGAACAGCACGCCGGCGGATTTCTGAATCTTCTCCCGGAATGCCAGCCAATCGGCGGGCGGGTTCGCTTCGAGATCCTGATTGAAAAATGAAATACCGTGCAGTGTGACCACGTCGAGCTGCAACGAAGCCGGGGCCAATCTTGCCAGCGCATTGGCGATCTTCAGCGTGAAGCTCTCTTTACGAATGCTGCCGACGATCACGACGATGTTGAAAGGGGAAGCCATGGGATATCCTTGTCAGGCGGAGCGCAAAAAGATGATTTTGCACCTATAACGAGCTTGGAAGACGATGCAAGCGCATGAACTGCCGAACGTCACGACGAGCCGATCAAGGAACCGTGGCCAAATCAAAAATCAGGCCGCCCCTGCGGCGGCCTGATCTGTCACGCCCGGAAACTGAGTTCAGAGCACCGGATTCCAGGCCGATGGAATCAAGCGGTATTTCGCACCATCCTTCTCGATATGGCCGATGGACGGGAAGGTGAAGTGGAAGCCCACGACGGTGGCTTTTTCCGCCGCCGCCATGTCGTAGAATTTGTGCCGGGTTTGCTGCGCAAGGTCCGCGTCGACATCAAAGACCACATGCCAATCCGGATTGCGCAGGAACAGTTCGGGAATATTGGAGATGTCGGACTGGATCATCACGGTGGACCCGCCAGAGGAGACTGCGAAAGCGGTATGGCCCGGCGTGTGGCCGGGTGCTGCCACCGAGGTAATGCCGGGGGCGACTTCCTTGCCCCAGTCGTACTTCGTCACCTTGGACTCGATGCCGGCATAGACCTTTTTCACATTGGCAAAATAGCCCTTCATCATGTCGGACTGCGCCTTGGCGGCATTCTCATCGCTCATCCAGAATGCCCAGTCTTTCGCCGGCACCATGATTTCGGCATTCGGGAATGCCATCGAGCCGTCGGCAGCACGGATGCCGTTGGTGTGATCGGGATGCAAGTGTGACATCAGCACGATGTCGATATTCTTGGGATCGACGCCGGCAGCCGCAAGGTTCTGCAAAGTGCGGCCGACCGCTCCCTTGGTCGGTTCATAATTGGCGATGCCGTTGCCGCTGTCGATCAGGACAAGTTTGTTACCAGTATTGATCAGCTGCGGATTGAACGGCACCGTGACCATGCCCTTCGGCATGTAGGCGGCGTCGGCGGCTGCAAGCGCCTCGTCTTTCGACACGTTGGTCACGAACTTGTCCGGCATCGGGAACGTGCGCGCACCATCATTGATCGAGGTGCCCTCGATGGTGCCAACCTTGTAGCGATAAAAACCGGGCGCCTGGCTGGTTGTGGGCGGCGTTGCCGCGCGCACACTCAGGGCTCCCAACGGCGACAAGGCAGACGCAGCGCCGACAGCGGCTGCGCCGGCAAGCAAATGACGGCGACTCAGATCAGTCATGACGTTCTCTCCCCTCGTGTTCGCGCTTTTGCGCATTAAATTTCGGCGCAAATCTTCCCCTGTTGCGTCCCAAACGCAAGCCACTTTGTCACGCAGCAACGCCAATTTTGGCGCCAAAACACCCTTACAGGCGACAAAAAACACTTGGAAACCGGTTCGGAGGGCGCTCGCCCGATCAGCCCTTGTTCGGATTGATCAGATATTTTTCGCCGGTTGCGCGCTTGGCGTAGACCGCAATCTCGGAAAGCTGGAGCGCCTCCTTGAGCGAGACCACCTTCGTGTAATGGCTGGCAAAGGTGGTTTTGAGCTCGGCGACCACGCGCTGGCGCAGCTTCGCGCCCTCTGGACCGATCTTTTGCAGGAACTGAAACAAGAGCCAGCCACCGAGGCCCCATGTCATTCCGAACGCCCGGTTCAACTCGGTCGGACCCGTATTGAGGCCGCCGTAGATATAGACCTGCTTGTGCACGTTGGACCCGTAACGGCTGTAGACCTTGGCGCTCCTGCTGATGGCCGCCTCCATGCAGGTGAGAATTTGGCCGGCAAGCTTGCCTCCACCGATCGCATCGAACGCCAGCGTCGCACCGGTTTCACTCAGCGCATTGGTGAGATCGGCCATGAATGTCGGCGAAGTGGAATCGACCACGTATTTCGCCCCGATCTTGCGCAGGATCTCGCCCTGCTCCTGATTGCGGACAATGTTGACGAGCCCGATGCCGTCCTTGAGGCAAATCTTGTTGAGCATCTGGCCAAGGTTGGATGCGGCCGCAGTATGAACCAGCGCCTTGTGACCCTCGCGGCGCATGGTTTCGACCATGCCCAGCGACGTCAGCGGATTGACGAAACAGGAAGCGCCTTCCGCAGGCGTGGTGCCTTCCGGCAGCACCAGACAATCGCTGGCCGCGATGGTGCGGTATTGCGCGTACATGGCGCCGCCGATGATCGCGACCGTCTTGCCCATCAGCGCTTTCGCGGCTTGCGACGATCCGGTCCTGATGACAACGCCGGCACCTTCGTTTCCAACCGGCATGGATTCGTCGAGCCGCCCCGCCATGGCTCGCATGCCGGCTTCGGGGATCTTTGCCGTGATCACTGGCGCGTCCCTGGTTCCGGACGCTTTGGCCGTCGTCATGTCCGCGGCGCCGGTCAAGAGCCCAAGGTCCGATGGATTGATCGGTGTCGCCTCGATGCGAACCACGACCTCATCTGCGGCGGGCTCCCTGGTTGGCACATTCAGCAGGGAAATCTCGAGTTCGCCGCTCTTCTTGATCAGCGAACGAAGCTGCAATCCGCTATTGCCATCGGCGCTCATCGTCATCCTCCCGGCTTGATCGAATTTGGCCGGGAGTGTTCTCGCCTTGATGGGGAAACGCAAGGGCAAAGAGGGCTAGGTATCTGCTTCGTCAGGCAAGCGCCTTCAGCGCCGCCCTGCCCGCATATTTGGCCTGACCTCCCAATTCCTGTTCGATGCGCAGCAACTGATTATATTTGGCCGTGCGGTCGGAACGCGCCAGCGAGCCGGTCTTGATCTGTCCGCAATTGGTTGCAACCGCAAGATCGGCAATGGTGGAATCCTCGCTCTCTCCGGAGCGGTGCGACATCACTGCGGTGTAGCCGGCCTTGAAGGCCATTTCGACCGCGCTGAGCGTCTCCGTCAGCGTACCGATCTGGTTGACCTTGATGAGAATGGAATTGGCGCGGCCGTTCTTGATGCCGTCGGCAAGCCGCTCGACATTGGTGACGAACAGGTCGTCGCCGACCAGCTGGCATTTACCGCCGATGAGATCGGTCAGCTCCTTCCAGCCTTCCATGTCGTCTTCCGCCATGCCATCCTCTATCGAGACGATCGGATAGCGCGAGGCGAGATCGGCCAGGTATTTCGCCTGTTCGGAACGCGAGCGGGTCTTTTTCTCGCCGCCATAGACGTACTTGCCGTCCTTGAAAAATTCGGTGGCCGCGCAATCAAGCGCCAGCATCACGTCGCTGCCAGCCTTGTAGCCCGCTTTTCCGATCGCACCCATGACGAAATCGAGCGCCGCATCCGCCGAAGGCAGATTCGGAGCAAAACCGCCCTCATCGCCGACATTGGTATTATGACCGGCCTTCTTCAGTTCTGATCTCAGCGTGTGGAAGATTTCCGAGCCACAGCGCAAGCCTTCGGCAAACGTGAGGGCGCCGACCGGCATGATCATGAATTCCTGGAAGTCGATCGGATTGTCGGCATGCACGCCACCGTTGATGATATTCATCATCGGCACCGGCAATGTTCGCGCCAAGGTGCCGCCGACGTAACGATAGAGCGGCATGTCGAAGGATGTCGCGGCGGCCTTCGCACAGGCAAGCGAGACGCCAAGAATCGCATTGGCGCCGAGCCTGCCCTTGTTCGGCGTCCCGTCGAGATCGATCATGATCTGGTCGATCTGGATCTGCTCCTCGGCAGCGATATCGTTGAGCGCTTCGAAAATTTCGCCGTTCACGGCCGCGATTGCCTGCTGCACGCCCTTGCCGAGGTAGCGCGCCTTGTCGCCGTCGCGGAGTTCGACCGCCTCATGCGCGCCGGTGGAAGCGCCTGACGGCACCGCCGCGCGCCCCACCGAACCGTCCGCCAGGACCACGTCGACTTCCACGGTGGGATTGCCGCGGCTATCGAGGATTTCGCGGCCGATGATCTCGACGATTGCAGTCATGAATGCCTCTCTTCTTGCAAATCCGGATGTAAGCGGCTGGCGCTGCTTCTACAGCAAGCCATCACAGCGGAAAAGGTTGCGTTGCCGGTGACACTGATGGGCGAAACGGCTATTAACGCGGGAACGGAGACCAAGATTATGTCCAGGAAGCCCCGGAAGCCATCGAAGTCGGCGTCCTTCTCGCCCGACCTGCAACTCGGCCGGGCCGTCGAATGGCCGACCACACCTGACGCTGCGAAACTCGACCGCGTGCCCAATCCGCAGAAGGACAGCGATTACGTGGTGCGGTTCATCGTGCCGGAATTTACCTCTCTTTGCCCCGTCACCGGCCAGCCGGACTTCGCGCATATCGTGATTGACTATGTACCGGGCCAATGGCTGCTGGAATCGAAATCCCTGAAACTTTACGTCGCCAGCTTCCGCAACCACGGCGCCTTCCATGAGGACTGCACGGTCGCGATAGGCAAGCGAATATCCGTGGAGATCAAGCCGAAATGGCTACGGATCGGCGGTTACTGGTACCCGCGCGGCGGCATTCCGATCGACGTCTTCTGGCAGACGGGCAAGTTGCCGAAGGGAATGTGGATTCCAGACCAGGGTGTCGCCCCCTATCGGGGGAGGGGTTGACGAAAGGGTCATTTCACGGCGAGGTCCGTGCCATCGCTTTGGCGCAAGCGCCCCTTGGCGCTCTTGCGCTGTCCCTCGGCAGGCACCAGGCCACCCGCGGCAGCCAGGCCCCAAATTGGCATGTTGTTGTAGAGGCACTCATAAGCGCCAACCTGCACGAGATAGGTCTCGTGCCAGATACCGACGTCGCCGTTTGATGCGATCTTGCGATTGAATTCGCGCCAGGCCGGCAAATGTTGAAGCGAGCGATCGGACGCATAAGCGTGGAGCTGTTCAAAGCTTCGCCAATACTGAATCACCAGGAGATTTGGAAAGCCGAAGACGGTTCGCGCGTGCAGGAGTCCCAGCTCGGGTCGTCCGGCAAGCTCGGTCAGCATTTTCGGCATCGCCTTGGCCACCGGCATCCACTTCCAGAATTTCCACCATTTGTTGACGCGCATGCCGATCAGGAACACAACGAAGTCGCCATCAAGCTGAGCCGACATTCGAGCGGGGATGATATCGGGCATGGCTGAAAGCTCCTTGGCTTGCAATTAATCGAGGGACTCAATATCGACGCGTTGGCCCAAAGAGGAGTTGGGAATGGAATTAAACTCTGACATCTCCGACTTTACCAGACGCGACCTTACCCTGCTCGGCAAGACTAAACCCGTTCTGTTGACGGGCGCGACGGGACCCGCGGTCATCGTCATTCACGAGATCTACGGGTTTACCCCAACGCTGGCGCGGTTTTGCCGCTGGCTGGGAGATGCGGGATTGCGCGTCTATGCTCCCATTCTGTTCGGAGCGCCGGACGCGAGCAACCTCGAAAAACCTTCGATGATGCGGATTCTCTCGCTTTGCATCTCACGTGAGTTCACGATTCTGAGGGCCAACAGATCGAGCCCGGTGACCGATTGGCTGCGCGCGTTGGCGCGACTTGCGCACCACGAGTGCGGCGGACCAGGCGTCGGTGCGATCGGGATGTGCGTCACCGGCGGCTTTGCGCTCTCGATGGCACTTGATCCGGTCGTGCTCGCGCCGGTTCTGGCCCAGCCAGGCGTGCCGGCGCTGAATTCGGCGGCGATCGACATCGCGCCGGAAGATCTTGACCGCGTGCGTGAACGCACACGCCATGGATTGGAGCTGCGTGGCTATCGTTTTGAAGGCGATACGATCTGTCCCGCGTCGCGTTTTGCAGCCCTGCGCAGCTCGTTCGGCACGGCGTTCACCGGCACCGAATTGCCTGATGTGGCCGGCAACCCGGCCGGCATGAAAGCACGCGGCAAGCCGCCGCACTCGGTCTTTACCGGCGATCTGATCGATGCCGCCGGCCAACCCACGCGGGCGGCAGCAGATGAAGTGATCGCGTTTTTCCGGCGGACCTTGCTGCAACCGGACGCTGCGGCCTGAATGGCGATGCCGGACGAGCGCGCTGCGCCGACGTTCAGCCCGTCGGCAATGGGCAGTAAAGCGTTCATCGTGCAACGATCGTTGCAAGCATCGGCGAAACGGTTTTCTTGTCAGAAATATCGATTACGTCCGCAGGATTGACTGTGTCCCATTTTATCGAAGCCGAATTTGCCCGATAAAACTTCACCACTACTGCCTGGACCTCGTGTTCGTTGCCGCGCTTGTCGCGGACCGTGACCAAGCCAGTCAACTGAACGCTCTTGAGTTTTGGGAATTTGGCCAGCGCTGCGGGAACAACCGTCCGCGCTATGGCGCCGAACTCAGTCTTCAAATCGCGCCGCTTGGTAACGAATGGATCGAGGTTGAACTCAACCACAAGGCATTCATCAGGAAATGTAACGATCGTCCATGGATGCAAGCCGGGCTCGGTAATGACGCCTTTAGCGAACATCGCGGCGGTTTCGGCCGCGGCAGCAGGGGCTGAGAGCAACAGCGCCAGGATCATAACAATTGCAAAGTTCATTTCGGCACCTCTTTGACCTGAAAGCGACATTGTGTGCGGGCCGGCTAATGACGCAGGGCACCTCAATCCGTCACATTACTATCGGGCGCAACGCGCTTTTTGGGAATGTGTTTAGTGAATATCCGAATGACGTATCCCTTTACGTTCGGGCTGACGTCGAACAGATCGGATGCAATTTGCTCGATCGCGTCGCGATGCGCCAAGAATTGTTCCTGCCTGGCGGTCGTCTGACGGCCTCTTTCGCCAGCAAGAGCGTCCATGGCGGCTTCGCTGATCCGACATTCGATGGGTTCATTTCCGTTCAGCATGAGAAACGCAAACGCCAATCGTTCGCGGTCATGTCCAACAATTTTGTCACGCGTCAGCGGCATCGAAATTACCCCTTTAATTTCGATCTCCAAGGCTCTTCGTCCGATTGCACCGCGCGCCGAAAGTTTCCGTCGTTCGCGGGCAATCGGTCAACAGGCGAGCCGCGCTTTTGGGGGGAGCGCAAATAATCCTTCGGGGCGTTGCCGTTACGCCACATCCCATCGCGCTCGCTGTCGGCCTGCGGCCTTTCAATCAGCCGACGACGACCACAGCGGAGAGAGCGTGTTTGTGCGCCACGCCTGGTATCGGTCTGCCTTACCTCCAACAGTGGATACTGGCCGCCGCGGCACCAGGTTACTTTGCAGTCGACTTTACGAGTGCACGTCCTAGTGCGGGCGCGCGTCAGTGGGCTTCTTCTGGCGCAACAGCTGCGCACACGCAAAGCCAAGCGCGGTGATAATGACAGCGCTGGTCAGCAGCGTCGCTACCTTGCCGACAGTCTGGATTCCGAACCCGTAGGCGATCGGACCAACGGTCTGTCCCATGAAAAAGAAGAACGAGTGGAGTGCCAGTGCAGTCGCGCGGGCTTCCACCGACAGTTCGCTGGCAAATACCTGCAAGCAGCCGTGGATCATGTAAAAGCCCCAACCCATGATGACGAGGTTGATCGCCTGGATTTTCCAGCCCGGACCAAAGGCGATCGCCGCGAGCTGCAGACCGACCAGCGTGGCACCGGTGATCATCATGCCGTTGACGCCAAGGCGGGGGAGAAAGCGGGAAACGGTCATGGTGTAGAGCAGCCCGCCGACCGCAAATCCAGCGATCACAATGCCTGCGATCGACAGGCTGGTTTCGCCGAGGTCGAACAGGAACGAGGCGATGTAGGGGAAAAGTCCAAGCACGCAGCAGCCCTCGATAAAGACGGCCGCGTAGCAGAGCGCGTTCGGATTGCGAAAAATCGTGCGATAGCCATGCCAAAGCGTCGAAAGACTGCTTTTCGGGCCGCGCGTCAGCGCAGCACTGCGAAATCCGGCCGCCACTGCGACGGACGCTGTGATCACCAGGAGGCCTAGCACCGCCAAGACGCCGCGCCAGCCCAGGAAGTCGCCGATCACGCCGGAAAACGACGCGCCCAGGAGATTGCCCGTCATGGAGCCCGCCAGCGTGCGCCCGATCGCGACCTGACGCTTCTCGGCCCCGACGAGTTCGCTGGTCAGGCTGAGCGCGACCGGAAACACGCCGCCCGAGCCGACGCCGGCAAGGATGCGGGTTGCGAACAGGAGCGGAAACGAGCTCGAGATCGCGCCGAGAATGTTCGCAATGCCGAGCAGCACCAGGCACGCAATCATCAACCGCGCCTTGCCGAACAGATCGGCCGCCGCGCCCAGCACAGGCTGAATGACGGCGAAAGTAAAGGCGAACACCGCAGCGAAGCTCGCGGCGGTCGCAATGCTGACCCTGAAATCGTCGGCAATATGCGGCAGCACCGGATCGAGCGCGCGAGCCGAGAGGCTGGCGGCAAAGGTCGCGATCGAAATGATATTGATCGCCGGTGGCATGCGCTCATGCACCCGCAGTGCCTTCTGCGGCATCAGCGCGCTGCGTTCTTGTCGAGATTCTTGGCGATGGCGTCGAACGCCATCAACGCCCGCACCAGGCCTTCGAACTCACGCAGTGGTACCATGTTCGGTCCGTCGGAAGGCGCATGGTCAGGGTCGGGATGAGTTTCAATGAACACGCCGGCGACGCCGACGGCGACCGCGGCGCGCGCCAGAACCGGCACAAATTCCCGCTCACCGCCCGAAGCGGTGCCTTTGCCGCCGGGCTGCTGTACCGAGTGGGTCGCATCGAAGATGACGGGCGCACCCGTCGTGCGCGCCATGATCGGCAGCGAACGCATGTCGGAGACGAGTGTATTGTAACCGAACGAGGCGCCCCGCTCGGTCACCAGCACGTTCGGATTGCCTGCATTTGTAATCTTGGCGACGACATTGGCCATATCCCAGGGCGCCAGAAACTGTCCCTTCTTGACGTTGACCGCTTTCCCCGTCGCGGCGGCGGCCAGCAACAGATCCGTCTGCCGGCACAGGAAAGCCGGGATCTGCAGGACATCGACGGCCTGCGCCACCTCAGTACACTGCGCGGCCTCGTGTACGTCGGTGAGCACGGGTATTCCAACGCAGGAGCGTATCTCGGCAAAGATCGGCAGCGCCTGGGCAAGCCCGATGCCGCGCGCGGCGGAGGCGCTGGTGCGGTTGGCCTTGTCGAACGAGGTCTTGTAGACGAGGCCGATCTTCAACCGTGCCGCAATTTCCTTGAGCGCGGTTGCGACCTCAAGGCCGTGCGCACGGCTTTCGAGCTGGCAGGGGCCTGCGATGACCGAAATCGGCAAATCATTGCCGAATTTGACCGGTCCGATCGAGACGAGCGAGATCTTGGCGTTCAAAAACGTTTACCTTTCAAGCCGCCGTTTTCAGGGCACTTTTCTTCGCGGTGAACCATGCCGGGCGAGGGCTGCGGGATCAACCCACTTTCGTACCGTCGAATATGAGGGTTGCGCCGAAGGCCGCATCCGGCGGCACAACAATCCCAAAATCGCGCTCGACGAAGGCGACGCCTCCCTTCTTGAGCGCGGAGATCGCAGCCCTTTTGTCGCGCATCACAAAACGTATGGCCGCAAAACGCGCGCCTCGTGTCAAGCTCGGGGGTTCGGTTCCGGAATCTGCGCGATAAGCGGCCGGATTCATGACCCTGATGTCACCGCGTTCGGTCCGAACGGAGAATCCGCTCGCGTTCGAGTCGATGTCGCGGACCCTGGAGAACGCGCGGAGGAAGTCAACATGGTCCTTCGGCTTCCCGGAAACCATGATGATCTCAGCAATGCCCGAAACGCCATTTGGGTGCAGCTGAAATGCCGGATTCCAGAAGTTCTCCGGATAGTATTGCTGGCACGTGAAGTAACCGGCATCCGGCGTTTTGGGGTCCGCGGCGAATGCAAGGGAGAACGCGACCCTCACGATCGACCCGTCCGGGCGTTTGGCCTCGCGCTCGAAGTCGAACACGTCGAAATCTCCGATGCCCGCGGCGCGGAACGCCTCGGCATCCGCCGCCGCACCCCTGCCCTCCAATACCAGCATCGCGAGTCCTTGATCGCGCGCGAGGAAGTCACGCGTAAAGCTGGCGAAGGAAAAGGTGCCCGGCGTGGCGGCGGTTATCAGCTCAGGCTCACCCACACCAAGAAGCTCGATGAAAACGCCGGGGAACTGCACGATATGGTTGTGCGTGCCCCAGGGATGACGATTGCGGCTGCCGACCGTGAACCCGGCGCGACCATAGAATGCCGCGGCCGCGTCGAGGTCACGGACCGCGTGAACGATGTGGTCGAGACCATGGGGCATCCGAAGCCTCAGCCCGAAGGCATTCCGTCACTTCACCGCCGAGAATGCTGTCGGCACCAGTAGTTGACTGACGATGTTGCCGACGATTTGCCCGTCCGCCTCGGTTTGCGCCCGCGCGGCGATCCACTCGGGGTCGGCCTGGAAAGCCGTCCATTTTTTCTCGCGCTCGGCCAACGATTCCCAGGCCAGGAAATAGGTCAGCTCCTGGTTGGATTCGCCAATCAGGGTGGTGAAGAAGCCGGCCTGCCGGATGCCGTGTTTCTCCCAGATTTTGAGCGTGATGGTTTCAAACCGCTTCAAGAGTGCGGGCAAGCGGCCCGGTACACAGCGATAGACACGGCTTTCGTAAATCATCGGCGTAGCTCCCTGATCTGTTTTGGTAACGAGGTTGGGGGATCGATATGTCGCAACAATCGACGCGTCCGTCAAAGGCCGCGAATAACGTCAGACCAGCCGCGACTGCGCCATCGCCGCTTCCACGAAGGAAGCGAAAAGAGGGTGGGGCTCGAACGGACGCGACTTCAGTTCGGGATGGAACTGCACCCCGATGAACCAGGGATGGTCGTCATATTCGACGATCTCGGGCAATACGCCGTCCGGCGACATGCCCGAAAAACGCAGACCATGCTGTTCGAGCCGGTCCTTGTAAGCGGTATTGACCTCGTAGCGATGACGGTGGCGTTCTGAAATCTCGGTGGCGTCACCATAGACCGAGGAGACCCGGCTGCCCCGCTTGAGTATTGCGGGATAGGCGCCAAGCCGCATGGTCCCGCCGAGATCGCCGTTCTTCGAACGGCGTTCGAGTTCATTGCCCCGCAGCCATTCCGTCATCAGGCCGACCACCGGCTCGCCCGTCGGCCCGAATTCGGTGGAATTGGCCTCGGCAATTCCGACCAGATTGCGCGCGGCCTCGATCACCGCCATCTGCATGCCGAAGCAGATGCCGAAATAGGGCACGTCTCGTTCGCGTGCGAACTGCGCTGCGCGGATCTTGCCCTCGGCCCCGCGCTGGCCGAAACCACCGGGCACCAGAATGCCGTTGACATGTTCAAGGAACGGCGCCGGGTCTTCGTTTTCGAAAACCTCACTCTCGATCCAGTCGAGATTGACCTTCACCTTGTTGGCAATGCCGCCATGCGATAGCGCCTCGATCAGCGACTTATAGGCGTCCTTCATGCCGGTGTACTTGCCGACGATGGCGATGTTCACCTGGCCTTCCGGATTACGGATTCGCTCATTGATGACGTGCCAGCTTTCCAGCGCCGGCGGAAGTCTCGGCGCAATGCCAAACGCCGCTAGCACTTCGTCATCGAGGCCAGCCGCGTGATAGGCTTCCGGCACGGCATAAATGTTGTCGGCGTCGCGCGCCTCGATGACGGCGCTTTCGCGCACATTGCAGAACAGCGCGAGCTTGCGTCGCTCCTCCTTGGGGATCGCACGATCGGTCCGGCAGAGCAGGATGTCCGGCTGGATGCCGATCGAGCGCAATTCCTTGACCGAATGCTGGGTCGGTTTTGTCTTCAGCTCGCCAGCGCTCGGAATGAACGGCAGCAGCGTCAAATGGATGAAAATCGCGTGATCGCGCGGAAGATCGTTCTTCAGCTGCCGTATCGCCTCGAAGAACGGCAGTCCCTCGATGTCGCCCACGGTGCCGCCGATCTCGACCAGGACAAAGTCGTATTCGTCATTGCCGTCGAGGATGAATTCCTTGATCGCGTTGGTGACGTGCGGGATCACCTGGATGGTGGCACCAAGATAATCGCCGCGCCGCTCCTTGGTCAGGATGTTTTGATAGATGCGCCCGGTGGTGATGTTGTCCGCCCTGGTGGCGGGGCGCCCGGTGAAGCGCTCGTAGTGGCCAAGATCGAGATCGGTCTCGGCGCCGTCATCGGTCACGAACACTTCGCCATGCTGATAGGGCGACATCGTTCCCGGATCGAGGTTGAGGTAGGGATCAAGCTTGCGCAGCCGCACCTTGTAGCCGCGCGCCTGCAAAAGTGCGCCAAGCGCTGCCGATGCCAGACCTTTTCCGAGCGAAGAAACCACGCCGCCGGTGATGAAGATATACCGCGCCATGGGACTTAACCTTTAAGGCTACCGGCACGATTCTCCAAAGCGAATCGCCTCGCTTCAGCAAACATTTTGCCAGGCTGTGGGTGACGCTAAATCGATTGTGTTATCAGTAGCTTGATGGGGATGTTTGATGCAGGCCGGTGGCTGCAATCCTGCATGGCCATCCTGCTCATTGCGACTGCGGCGCCTGCGGACCGGACGGGGCAGGCTGATTCTGCTGCTCATCCGACTTCTTCAGCGAATCCAAAAGCCCTCCGCCGCTGCTCGGTGGCGCCACGGGCGTCGTGCCGCTGGCCGGCTGGGACTGTGACGACGGAACGATCACGGAACTTGGCCTGCGGTCGTAACTGGCAATCCAGGACAAAGCGAGGCTGGTGAGGAAAAAGCCGAAGGCGAGTACGGCAGTCGTGCGGGTCAGCAAGTTGGCCGTGCCCCTGCTCGACATGAAGCCGGCGCCTCCGCCCATGCCAAGCCCGCCCCCTTCGGATTTCTGCAGCAACACGGTTGCGATCAAGGTCGCAACGATCATCAGGTGCACTACGATAATGACAGTCTGCATTTTTACCTTCCGTCACAAACCAACGCGCTGCGACCGGGCAGATGGTCGGATTTGCGGGATCAAATTTGCGCGGGTGTTACACGATTGGACCGGGCATTGTCACCCCTGGTGGAGTGGATTTGACATTCGCTACCCACCTGGCCGAACGCTCGATTCTAACGTTGGCAAGGGTATCTGCCGAGATGGGACACGAATGCCCGCTCAGTCGTTAGTTAAGGACAGTCGGCCGCGATCGCAAGAAAATCGGCCGCCTTTAAGCTCGCGCCACCGACCAGGGCGCCGTTCACATTGGCAACAGCCAGCAATTCCCGGGCGTTCGAGGGTTTGACAGAGCCGCCATAGAGGATGCGGATCGCATCCCCCTCCCCGCCAAACCGGCCGATCAGAAAATCCCGAATAAACTGATGAATTTGCTTAACATCTTCGGCCGTCGGGGTTAGCCCGGTGCCGATCGCCCAGACCGGCTCGTAGGCAACGACCAGATTGCTCGCGCGCGCGCCATCCGGAAGCGATCCCTCAAGCTGCCTATGGCAAATCTGAAGCGTTTGAGCGGAATCGCGCTGCGCGTGGGTCTCCCCGATACAGACAATCGCCGTGAGCCCCGCACGCCAGGCAGCCTGCGCCTTTTGCCGAACCAGTCCATCGCTCTCGCCGTGATCGGCCCGCCGCTCCGAATGGCCGACAATAACGGCCCTTGCGCCGGCATCCGCCAACATTTCGGCCGAGATATCGCCGGTATGGGCACCCGATGGTTGCGGGTGACAGTCCTGACCACCAATAGAAAGGCTCTTCGAACCCTGTGCCTTCCAGGCAAAGATCGCTATCAGCGATGCCGGCGGGCAAACCAGGAGGTCGGCTTTCCGGGCCACCTCGGACGCACCCGCCAGCATCGCGTCAAACTCGGTTATGGACGCCTTGAGGCCGTTCATTTTCCAATTGCCGGCGATCAGTTGCCTTATGGGGTTGGTCATCTCAAAACTTTCATAAGTTGGGTGAGCCAAGCGCTAGCAAACCAAGCCGACCTGTACCAGACACCGCCAGTTTCAGGATTTCTCGCCATTTACCGCATCAATTGGCCCGCGGCACCATGGTTGCGACCTCAAGCCTGCCACTTTATGATGCGTTCTCAATCCGGTGACGCCCCTTTTTGGGAATTCGGCTATCGATATTCCTCGGGGCGCGCGGACCCGGTTCCCTCCTGCCAACAAGTTGGATCCCATGCTTCGAGGAATGCGCAAAGCCTCATCAAATTGGCTCGGCAAAATTGTCATGGCGACCGTGATGGGCGTGCTGATTGTCAGTTTCGGCATTTGGGGCATCGCCGACATTTTCCGGGGCTTTGGACAATCAACACTGGCCAAGGTCGGCCGCACCGAGATCTCGACCGAGCAGTTCCGGCAGATCTACAACGAAAGGCTGCAACAGATAGGCCGCCAGTTCGGCCGGCCGTTGACCATGGATCAGGCCCGTGCCCTCGGATTCGATCGGCAGGTTCTCCAGCAGACGCTCGCGGAAGCAGCACTTGACGAAGAGACACGGCGGCTCGGACTTGCGCAGTCGCCCGAGGAAACGATGCGCCTGATCTTCAGCGACCCCAATTTCAAGGGAGTGAATGGCGCGTTCGACCCGCAACGTTTTCAGGGCGTGATCCGACAACTCGGATTTAGCGAGCAACGCTTCATCGCCGAGCAGCGGCGGGTGTCGCTGCGGCGTCAGATCGCGGGAACCGTCGCTGCCGGGCTCGAGACGCCGAAAGTACTGTTGGACGCGCTGGCGCGGTATCAGAGCGAACAGCGCACGATTGAATACGTGAAACTCGACGCTGCCCAGGCCGGCACAATCGATCCACCCTCACCGGAAGCGCTGGCGGCCTATTTCGATGAGCACAAGGCGCTGTTTCGCGCGCCGGAATATCGCAAGATATCCTTCGTCGTCATAACGCCGGAAGAGATCGGTAAATGGACAGAGGTTTCCGACGAGGATGCGAAGAAGCTTTTCGAGCAGAGGCGCGACAAGTACGGGACGCCTGAACGGCGTCAGGTTTGGCAGATCGTGTTCCCCAACGCCGAAGAGGCGCAGGCCGCGCGCAGCCGTGTCGAATCCGGATTGTCCTTCGACGATCTGGCCAAGGAGCGCGGCCTCAATCCTGCCGACGTCGATCTCGGCGTCATCGCAAAGTCGGCGATAGTGGATCCGGCCGTCGCGGACGCCGCCTTCTCGCTGCAATCCGGCGAGCTCAGTCAGCCCGCCCAGGGAAGATTTGGCGTTGCGCTCGTCAAAATCGGCAAGATCGAGCCGGGGGTCGCACCCAACTATGAGAGCGTCGCCGCGGAGATCAAACGAGACATCGCGAAGGAGCGAGCGCGAACCAAGGTCGCCGAACTGCGTGACAAGATGGAAGATGAGCGCGGCGGTGGCGCAAGCGTCATCGAAGCAGCGCAAAAGCTGGGCCTTGCGCCTGTGACCATCGACGCGGTCGACCGTTCGGGCCGCCTTCCCAGCGGACAGCCGGCGATGAACATCCCACGCGGACTTGACGTGGTTTCGCAAGCCTTCAACAGCGACGTCGGCGTCGACAATGATCCGATTTCGTTCAACGGCGGCTATGTCTGGTACGACGTTCTCGGTGTTACGCCGTCGCGCGAACGCAGCCTCGACGAGGTCAGGGACCAGGTCGAAACGAGATGGCGCGACGACCAGATTGCGAGCCGGCTGCGCGCCAAGGCGACCGACATGGTCCAGAAGCTGGAACAGGGCGGCAAACTCGCAGATGAGGCGGCGCAGGCGGGATTGAGCGTTGAAACGGCTTCCGGATTCAAGCGCGATGCAACCGTGCCCGGCCTGCCCGCCGCCGCAGTTGCCGCGACGTTTCGAACCGTCAAGGACGGCGTGGGACAAACCCCCGACCCAGCCGCCAACGCCTGGATCGTTTTCCGGGTCACCGACATCACCGTACCCCCCGTCGACCTTGCGTCCGACGAGACGAAGAAATTGAGCGAAAACCTCAAACGGGCTATCACTGACGAGCAACTCGCCCAATACATCACGCAGCTTCAATCTAATATCGGTATCAGCGTCAACCAGACCGCCTTCGCGCAGGTGACCGGCGCGAATAATTGATCGTGAACGACAATGCCGGGGCGGCGCCAGAAAACAGGTCAGCTGAATGGCTCGTGAGGGTCTTGTTGTCGCGTTTTCCTGAAAGCACGTGATGGACGATTTCAAATCTATCATCGCCAAGGTGGCCACCGGCGCGACGCTGTCGCGTCAGGAAGCCATATCAGCCTTCGACAGAATGATGTCCGGCGAAGCGACGCCCTCGCAAATGGGCGGGCTTTTGATGGGGCTTCGCGTTCGAGGCGAAACCGTAGAGGAGATCACGGGCGCAGTATCGGCGATGCGGGCCAAGATGCTGCGGGTCAAAGCTCCGCCGGAGGCAATCGACGTGGTCGGCACCGGCGGTGACGGCTCCGGCTCCGTCAACGTCTCGACCTGCGCCTCCTTCATTGTCGCAGGCGCCGGCGTGCCGGTCGCCAAACACGGCAATCGCGCGCTCTCCTCGCGTTCGGGCTCGGCGGACGTCCTTGCTTCGCTCGGCGTCAAGATCGACATTTCGCCGGAGCATGTCGGCCGCTGCGTCGCCGAGGCCGGTATCGGCTTCATGTTCGCGCCGGCGCACCATCCCGCGATGAAGAACGTTGGCCCGACCCGTGTCGAGCTTGCCACCCGCACCATCTTCAATCTGCTCGGGCCCCTCTCCAATCCGGCCGGTGTCACCCGGCAAATGGTCGGAGTTTTCTCGAAGCAATGGGTACAGCCGCTGGCGCAGGTGTTGAAAAATCTCGGCTCTGAATCGGTTTGGGTGGTGCATGGCTCCGACGGGCTCGATGAGATCACCCTCACCGGCCCGACCTTTGTCGCAGCCCTCGAAAAGGGCAACATTCGTTCCTTCGAGGTGACACCGGAACAGGCCGGTCTCAAATGCGTGGCAGGTGAGACGCTGAAAGGCGGCGACGCGCAGGCCAACGCGATTGCGCTCAAAAGCGTGCTCGACGGAATGCCGAGCCCCTATCGCGATGTCGCCTTGTTCAATGCCGCAGCGGCACTGATCGTCGCCGGCCGCGCCAAAGATCTGAAGGAAGGCGTGGCGCTCGGCACCCAATCGATCGAAAGCGGAGCGGCGGCGTCGCGGCTGAAGCATCTCGTTGCGGTCTCCAACAGCTGAGCGCAGGTCGATGCAATGTCCGACATCCTGACCAGGATCGAGACCTACAAGCGGGACGAGATCGCTGCCGCCAAGCGTTCCCGTCCGCTGGCGAGCCTGGAGGCCAAGGCCAAGGCAGCGCCCGCCCCGCGCGGCTTTGTCACCGCCATCCGCCAGCGGCACGCGCGTGGCGGCTACGCGCTGATCGCAGAAATAAAGAAGGCCTCACCCTCCAGGGGCCTGATCCGCGCCGATTTCGACCCTCCGGCGCTCGCAAGGGCCTACGAGGCCGGCGGCGCCACCTGCTTGTCGGTGTTGACGGATGCGCCTTCGTTCCAGGGCCATCTCGACTTTCTGGTGGCGGCGCGTGCCGCCGCGACCTTGCCGGTCCTGCGCAAGGATTTCATCTACGATACCTATCAGGTGGTGGAGTCGCGCGCCCACGGCGCCGATTGCATCCTGATCATCATGGCGGCGCTGGACGATGCCGCGGCCCAAGACATCGAGGATGCAGCGATCGCGCATGGCATGGATGTCCTCATCGAGGTGCATAACCAGGCCGAGCTCAACCGCGCCTTGAAACTTCGATCACCGATGATCGGGATCAACAATCGCAACTTGCGCACTTTCGAAACAACGCTTGCGACCAGTGAGGCGCTGGCACCCTTGATACCGAGGGATCGCCTGATGATAGGCGAGAGCGGCATTTTCTCGCCCGCAGATCTGGCGCAACTGGCACGCGTCGGCATCTCGACGTTTCTGGTCGGCGAAAGTCTCATGCGCCAGGCCGACGTGGCGGCAGCCACACGGGCGCTGCTGGCAAGCGGCGCCGACGCGAGCGGGACACGCTGAGGCATGGCGCGCCGTTCATCCAAAGCCGATCCCGCCCTCACCCACATCGATGCCAAGGGTGAAGCGCGCATGGTTGACGTATCCGCCAAGGCAGCGACGGAACGAACAGCCGTGGCCGAAGGCCGCGTCGTCATGAGCAAGGCGACACTGGCCTTGATCCTGTCGGGCGATGCCAAAAAAGGTGACGTGCTGGGTACCGCGCGGCTGGCCGGTATCATGGCGGCCAAGCGCACCTCGGATCTGATCCCGTTGTGTCACCCACTGGCCCTCTCCAGGGTTACACTCGACATCGCGCCGGACCAAAAACTGCCCGGCTGTGTCGTTCGCTCCGTTGTCAAGGTGACCGGTCCGACGGGGGTCGAGATGGAGGCGCTGACAGCGGTCGCGATTGCCTGCCTGACGATCTACGACATGATCAAGGCTGCCGAACGCGGCGTGCGTATCGAGGGCATTCGCCTCGTCGAAAAGATCGGCGGCAAGTCCGGCCATTATCGCGCACAAGACTGAGCCTTCGGGATGAAAGCACCGCCGGACGCGTCTTCTGGCCTCGTTCTGAAGACGCTGAAGGCCGTTTTTTTTGCGGTCAAGCACGACCAAGTTGGATTCATCCTTTGGTTGCAAATGCCGCGGCCGGCTCGATTTAACCGAGGCTTAACCCAACTTCCTAACCTCACCTCCATACCGTCCAGGTATTTCTATGTTGGCCTGGGGCGTTCCGCTCCAGTGTTCAGCAGCCTTGGCAACAATTGCGACAATGACGGCAGACGGTACCGGCTCTTTCGATCTGAAAGCGTTCCTTTCCAGCGCTCCGATCCGCTGGCTGATCGCCGGCGGCATTTTTTTGATCGCGGCGATCGCCATCGGCACGACGATCATGGTCGACAATTTTCGCGAACGCGCGCTGAACAGCAATGAGCGCGAGCTGGAAAACACCGTGTTGCTGGTCGCGCGCCATTTCGACCAGCAGCTCGAGGATTTCACCGTCATCCTGAAAGATGTCGCGGCGCAAATCCGGTCCGACCGAATGACGCCTGAAGCATTCGCGGGCCAGTTGGCTACCCTGGAATGGCACGAGACGCTGAGGAGCAGGATCGGTTCCTATTCCGATCTCGCCGGCATCAACGTCTTCGACACCAATGGCACGCTGATCAATTCCTCGGATTTTTGGCCGGTGCCCGACGTCAATATCGCCGATCGCGGCTATTTCCACGCCTTCAAATCGGGAACGGAGACTACTCCGATCATGATCGAAATGGCGCGGACCCGGATCTCGGCTCCGGGCTGGGCAACCATCGTTGCTCACAAATTGACGGGACCGAGCGGCGAGTTCGTCGGCGTCGTGTCGCGGGCCATCGCACCGGCGACTTTCGAGAAATATTTCGCCTCGGTGGTGCTGGGAGAAGGCGCGGCGATTTCGATGTATCTGCGCGACGGAACGCTTCTGGCGCGCTATCCGCACATCGAACGAATGATCGGATCCAATGTCCGGAGCAGCCCGATCTATCACTATATCTCGTCGCCTTCGGGTCAGGGGACGATCCGCCTCACCAGCCCGATCGACGGCCAGCAGCGCGTTGCTTCGGCCTATGCGCTGAAAAATTATCCCATCTCCATTGTCGCAAGCATGAC
This sequence comes from Bradyrhizobium sp., assembly GCF_035570375.1. GTDB lineage: Bacteria > Pseudomonadota > Alphaproteobacteria > Rhizobiales > Xanthobacteraceae > Bradyrhizobium. Next base: position 41,631 of record NZ_DATMLW010000275.1, read on the forward strand.
GGTTGCGGCAGCCCTTGCCGATTGGCGCGAGCAAACCAGGTTCCTGGTCCTGGTAGCCAGCTTTTCCGTGTTCGTGATCGCGGCGATGCTGTTCCTCTTCGTTCGAAAATTGCTGCAGCAACACCAGACTGAAAAGCAGCGCCTCGATACCGCGATCAACAACATGACCCAGGGGCTATTGCTGTACGACTCATCCGAGCGGCTCGTCGTCTGCAACCAGCGCTATATTTCGATGTATGGACTCTCAAATGATTTCGTGAAGCCTGGCCTTGCCTTTCGCGATCTCGTCGCGCACCGAAAGCAGACCGGCTCCTTCAAGGGCGACGCCGATGCGTTTGTTTCGACCGTTTTGCGGAACGTGGCTCTGGGCAAGATCACCCTCAACATCGTCGAAACCTCGGACGGACGTTTGATCCAGATCGTCAATCAGCCGCTGAAGAACGGTTGGCTGACGACTCACGAGGACATCACCGAGCGCATGCGCGCCGAGGAGCAGATCAGGCATCTTGCGCATTACGACGCGCTGACCGACCTGCCGAACCGCGCGCTGTTCCACGAACGGCTCAAGCAGGAGCTGGCCCAGATCGCCGAAGGCCGGCATCTGGCGGTGCTCTATATCGACATCGACGAATTCAAGAGCGTCAACGATTCGCTCGGACACATGATCGGCGACGAGCTGCTCAAATCGGTGGCCGCGCGCCTCAACGGTTGCGTCGGGGCCGGCGATTTCGTCGCCCGGCTCGGCGGCGACGAGTTCGCCATCGTCCAGACCGCGGTCAAGAATCCGTGCGAAGTCGTCGAGCTCGTGCGGCGGACCTTCGATGCGATCCGCGCGCCCTACGATTGCCTCGGCCACCAGGTGAGTTCGGATGCCAGCATCGGCATCGCGCTGGCGCCGCAGGACGGCACCGATCTCGATCAGATCCTCAAGAACGCGGACATGGCGATGTACGCGGCCAAATCGGCCGGCCGCCGAACCTGGCGCTTCTTCGAGCCGGCGATGGACGCCCATGTCCGCGAAAGCCGCATGCTGGAGACCGATCTGCGCAAGGCGATCGGCGAACAGGCGCTGGAGGTCTACTACCAGCCCTGCGTCTCGCTGCAGAACGACACCATCACCGTCTGCGAGGCGCTGGTGCGCTGGCGTCATGGCGAACGCGGCATGATCTCGCCGGCCGAATTCATCCCGATCGCCGAAGAGACCGGGCTGATCAACGAACTCGGCGAATGGGTTCTTGCCACCGCCTGCGCGGAAGCCAGTCACTGGCCCGACGATGTCCGGCTTGCCGTCAACGTTTCGCCGGTTCAATTCCGCAGCGGCACGCTGGCATTGAAGATCGTCGCCGCGCTGGCGGCGAGCGGCCTTTCCGCAAGCCGGCTGGAACTGGAAATCACCGAGGCTGTGCTGATCCGCGACGACGAGGCGGCGCTTCAGATCCTGCACCAGCTTCGCAGCCTCGGCGTGAGAATAGCACTCGACGATTTCGGCACGGGCTATTCCTCGCTCAGCTATCTGCAGCGCTTTCCCTTCGACAAGATCAAGATCGATCGCTGCTTCATCAACGACCTCGCCGAACAGGGCGGATCATCTATCGTTCAGGCCGTGGTGAACATCGCCACGGCACGACAGATGGTGACCACCGCAGAGGGCGTCGAAACGCAACACCAGCAGGAAATCCTGCGTGGGCTGGGTTGCACCGAAATGCAGGGGTATCTGTTCAGCGCGCCGAAGCCGGCCGAAGAGGTTAGAAGAATGCTTTTGGCGCATCACCTAAAGCCAGCGGCCGTAGCCTGACGGCCGCCGCGGACGCCATCGTGGTGCCGCCCCTTAATCCACGCGTTTCCGTCGCCTCCACTTGCTAGCGTCCCTTTGGTTCCGACATTCGCAAAAGTGCGTGCGGCAAAATCATACGGACGTCGGAACCGGGACACTATAGCGTTTTCGAGCGAAGTGGATACCGGTTCGCGTGAAGAAAACGCGTCAAAACAAAAGATTAGAGCCTCGGTTCTGATTCAATCAGAACCGAAAAGGCTCTAGTTCTGGACCGCCGCTCGCGGCAGTTTCGCGGGCACCCCCGCATTGAGGGTGACGCCGCGCAACATATTGTACGCAGCCGCGAGGGCCTTGTCGTCCTTCTCTACGGGCGGAACATAGGACTGCGAACCCGTCTGCTCCGCACCTTCCGCCGACAGATGCCCACGCATCGAAGCCTCGCCCCTTATTTCCGCGCGGCCCTTCAACTCGTCAGGCACCTCCTGCAGCACTTCGATGTCCGGCAATATGCCCTGCGCCTGGATCGATCGGCCGGACGGCGTGAAATAGCGCGCCGTGGTGAGCGCGAGCGCGCCATTGCCGGGACCGAGCGGAATGATGGTTTGCACCGAGCCCTTGCCGAACGAGCGAGTGCCGATCAGCGTCGCGCGCTTGTGGTCGTGCAGCGCACCCGCGACTATCTCGGAAGCTGATGCCGAACCACCGTTGACCAGGACAACGAGCGGTTTGCCTTTGGTGAGGTCGCCGCCATGGGCCGCATAGCGCTGGGTTTCCTCCGGCCTACGGCCCCTGGTCGAGACAACCTCGCCCCGGGGCAAAAAGGCGCTGGACACCGAAACCGCCTGATCAAGCAGTCCGCCGGGATTGTTGCGCAGGTCGAGAACATAGCCGGCCAGGTTCTGAGACGGGACCTGTTTCGATATGTCGGCAATGGCTTTCTTCAGCTCATCGGAAGCCTGCTCGTTGAACGAGCTGATCCGGATATAGCCGATATTGCCGCCATCGATGTGATAGCTGACAGGTCGAACGTGAATGATCTCCCGCGTGATAGTCACGTTGATCGGCGCGTCGGCACTCTTGCGAATGATGGTCAGCTTGGTTTTCGTATTCGCAGGTCCCTTCATCTTGTTGACGGCCTGTTCAAGGGTCAGTCCCTGAACCGCTTCATCGTCGATCTGGCTGACAAGATCGCCTGACATGATGCCCGCTCTCGCCGCAGGTGTGCCATCGATCGGCGCGACCACCTTGACAAGGCCGTCTTCCATCGTGACCTCGATACCGAGGCCGCCGAACTCACCCTGGGTCGTTTCCTGCATTTCGCGCCAGGCGCTGTCGTTCATGTAGCGCGAATGCGGGTCGAGCGAGGTGATCATGCCGCCGATCGCGCCCTCCATCAGCTTGGCATCGTCGGGCTTTTCGACGTAATCGGCCCTGACGCGCTCGAAGACTTCGCCGAACAGATTGAGTTTTGAATAGACCCCGCTCCCGAGTGTGGCCTTGGCCGTCGCGACGAGTTGCGCGCTCTGCGGCGCGCTGACGAGAAGCGTCAGGCAGACACCTACGGCCGCGCCGAAAAAAAATCGGGAGTTGTTGCGCATATTGGCGAACCTTCTCGCTGTTCAGAGGGGGCCGATAACAAGTTGCTTATTCGATCCGCCAACAGGTCACGATAACTCGGTATCATTGAGGCCGCCAAACAGTGACCGTCGGCTGGCGCCAAAACCGTCTCGCCGGTGCCGCGCCAACCGCCAAAGGCCAGTCGCTTTGGACCGGAAGCAGACCTCGAAGCGAATATACGCGCTCCGAGGCTTTCGAAAAGCAGGAATTCGCCCTCATTTCCAATTTGTAATCGGGGCCACAAAACCCGCCAAAACTGGCGGCAAAGCTCTAGGGTTGCCTGGAATCCATCAGCACGAAAAGGATCCGGCAAGTCTCCTTTGCGTGATTGACCCAGGCGTGATTGGTCGCCTGTTGCACCACGGTATCGCCGGGCTTCAACTGCACCCACCGTGTCGTCAAGCATCATGTCGATCTCACCAGACAAGACCACCGCGTAATCGACGCTGCGGGTCCGATGCATCAGGGGATGGGTTGCGGGAAGTCCTCGGGCAGGCGCCATGGGGCCAACCGCCTTCATCAAAAAAGGCCGGCTCCATTTTCGCTTCGGTGGCGGCGTCCAGTGGCGGAAATTCCACTACGCGAAATTTGGTGCCACTCCACTAGCGCGCAGATTATGGTGCCGATCATGGTCTCACTCCCTCGGCAACGCAGGCTGTTCTTGACTGTCAGCACATACTGAGCCCAAGCATGGCAGGTGGGTTGCGCGGCGGTCAAACTTGGCTCCGGCGTTGGATTCCCGCCGCCAGCCTTCGCCGCCCGCAAGCCGCGGACTTAACTGACCCCGCGCAATCGGTTATGGATGGCCCACGGCGCCCAGCCACGCTCGCGACTTCGGGAGCGATTGATGCGCCTTCCACCGGAGCCAATGCCGGGGCAACAAGCAGGGAGGATGATCAGATGCTTAAGTCAATTTCGATCGCAGCGGGCGCGCTTGCCCTTTGCATGGCCGGCACCGTGATGATGGTGCTGCCGAGCCAGCACGCAGCCGCGCAATCGGCCGGAATGTTTGTGAACGCTGTCGATCTCGACATCGTGCCAGCCGAACGCGAGAAGTTTCTGGCGGCGATCACAGAGAACGGCACGGCGTCGGTGAAGGAGCCCGGTTGCCGCCGGTTCGACATCCTCAATCTCGCAAGCGATCCGAACCATTTCTTCCTCTATGAAATCTACGACAACGAGGCCGCCCTAAAGGCGCACCGGGAGACCCCTCATTTCAAGAAATATGCAGCGACCACCGCCAACATGGTCGCGAAGCGGGAGGCCAGGCCAATGTCCGTGGTCGCCTCGAACGCCAGGTAGGTTAAGTAACCGACTGGCTCCGTTGAATGCATCAGTCGGCTTTTTGGTTGCCGGCTGAGCATTTCTCGCATAGGAGCGCCGAGATGCGCCTGCCCGGCAGTTCGCTGACATTTGAACGTTGGCAAGAGCGATCGGATATTCCCCGGAGAGTACGATGAACGAAGCGACCCGCATCCCGACAGCAAGCGAACTCGGCGCCAGCACGGAAGAATTCCAGAATCTTCACGAGTTCGTGCGCAAGGCGCGCGCCAATCTCGACCAGAATGCCTGGGACTACATCGTCGGTGCCGCCGAGACCGAAACTACGATGCGACGCAATCGCATGGCACTCGACGAGATCGCGTTCCGGCCACGTGTGCTGCGCAATGTCGCCAGGGTCGATGCGTCCGCCAAGGTGTTGGGCCGCAAATTGCGCCTGCCGGTGATGATGGCGCCGGTCGGGGCGCTCGAAATCTTCGATCCTATAGGCGCAGCAGCCGGTGTCGCCCGCGCCGTCGGCAGGTTCGGCGCCGCTCATATGCTGAGCTCGGTCTCCGAACCCGGTCTCGAGAAGGTCGCCGAGGCGGCGCCCGATGCGCTGCGTATCTATCAGCTCTATGTCCGCGGCGACGACGCCTTTGTCGAAGACCGCGTCAGCCGCGCAATCGCCAATGGCTATGCCGCATTCTGCCTCACCGTCGACACCGCGCATTACAGCCGGCGCGAGCGGGACATCGCCAAGCGCTATGTGCGTGAAAGCCGCCTTCGCGCTACCGGCGGTGACTTCCAGAAGGGGCTCGATTGGCGCACCGTCAAGCTGATCAAGGACAATTACAAGATTCCCCTGATCCTGAAGGGGATCGCCACCGCCGAGGACGCAACAATTGCGCTCGATCACGGTGTGGAGTGGATCTACGTGTCGAACCACGGCGGACGCCAGCTCGACCACGGACGTGGCTCCATGCATGTACTGCCCGAAATCGCCAGCGCCGTGGCGGGGCGCGCGAAGATCATGGTCGACGGCTCGTTCTGCCGCGGCAGCGACATCATCAAGGCAATTGCAATGGGCGCCGATCTCGTTGGCATCGGCCGCCTGCAATGCTGGGCACTGGCCGCTGCCGGCGAAACAGGGATCGTTCGAATGCTGGAATTGTTGGAAGACGAAGTGATCCGCAGCCTCGGGCTCCTGGGTGTCACCAAATTCGCCGAACTGGACAAATCCTATTTGCACCCGGCAGCGCCGACCAACCTGCCGGACGTTTTTTCCGCCTTTCCCCTGCTCGATATCGAACCCTATCGGTATTGACACTGACCATTTCGGTGAGCCTTGGAGCGTTGTACTCCCTGCCCTTCTGCTGCTCGTTCATTTGGTCTTGTCGCTCGAATGGAAACCGGCCAACGAACTCGCCAACCGCAATAATTCGCGTTTTACGGGGTGTGAGGTTGCAAGCTGCGCTCGAAAGCGAAACCGCATCACGGTTGCTCCCCCTCCCCGATTTTCGTAAACCGAAGCGATGACCTCAGCCCCGCTCTCTCCCGGCGCTGCCGATGCATTGCTGTTCGATCTCGGCCGCGTCGTGCTTGATCTCGATTTCACCCGCACGCTCGCCTTTTGGGCCAGTCACGCCGGATGTGATGCGGAACATCTGATGGCGCGGTTTGAGCGCGACGAGCTCTATCGACGCCACGAAAAGGGCGAGATCAGCGATGCGGAATTCTTTGCCGGATTGCGCACCACGCTGGGCGTCGAGCTCTCCGACGCCCAGCTTGTCGAAGGCTGGAACGCGATTTTCGTTGGTGAAATGCCTGGCATCAAACCGATACTTTCGCGCGCCGCGCAGCGGCTGCCGCTTTATGCCTTTTCCAACACCAACAACCCTCACGTCGAATATTTTTCCGGAAAATACGCCGATCTGCTCGGCCATTTTCGCGAAATTTTTCTATCTTCCTCGATGGGACTTCGGAAACCGGACGCTGAGGCCTATGATCACGTGGTGAAGGCGATCGGGATTCCCGCCGAACGCATCGTGTTCTTCGATGATCTCGCCGAGAACGTCGCCGGTGCGCGCGAGTGCGGCCTGATTGCGGTTCACGTGACTTCGCCCGGAGATCTGACAAGCGCGCTGGCTGCACTCGGGATCTGAAGGGATTGGCTTTGGGAGCCTTGGCGATGGGAGCTTTGTCTTGGCGTTGATGCCGGTCGCAGATGCCCTGGCCGCGGTGCTCGCGGGCACCGAACCGCTGGCTGAGGAGATGGTCGCGCTGGATTGCGCCCACCATCGCGTGCTGGCGCGCGACGTCGCAGCGCTGCGTACCCAGCCGCCGCAGGCGATGTCGGCGATGGACGGCTACGCGGTGCGCGCGGCCGACGCTGCGCATCCGGCGGCCCGCCTCAAGGTGATCGGCGAAGTCGCTGCCGGACGGCCGTTCGGGCGGGTCGTTGGCCCCGGCGAAGCCGTGCGCATTTTTACCGGCGGCGTCATTCCCGACGGCGCCGACGCCGTCATCATCCAGGAAGACACCGTCGCCGAGGGTGGTGGCATCACCATCACCGAAGCCGCGAAGCGGGGACGTCATATCCGTCCCGCCGGCGTCGATTTTTTCCAGGGCGACGTGCTGCTCGCCGCGGGCAGCCGCCTGACCGACCGCGATCTTTCCCTGGCCGCAGGCATGAATTATCCCCACCTCGCCGTGCGGCGGCCACCGAAGGTGGCAATCCTTGCCACCGGCGACGAATTGGTGATGCCGGGCGAGAGCCCAGGTCCCGGCCAGATCGTTTATTCCAACGGCTATGCGCTGCGGGCCCTCGCCCGCGACGAGGGTGCGGAAACCGTCGATCTCGGTATTGCCGCCGACACGATCGAGGCAACAACCGAGGGTATCCGCCGTGCCCGCGACCTGGGTGCCGATGTCCTCGTCACCACCGGTGGCGCCTCGGTCGGCGACCATGACCTCGTCAAGCGGTCGCTGGAGGCCGAAGGCGTGGCCATCGCGTTCTGGCGGATCGCCATGCGGCCGGGAAAGCCGATGATGCACGGCCGGCTCGGCGACATGCGGGTGATCGGACTGCCCGGCAATCCGGTGTCGTCTTATGTCTGCGGCTTTCTGTTCCTGGTGCCGCTGATTCGGAAGCTTTCAGGACGCTCGGTCGTCCATCACCGTCGCGAAACGGCGCTGCTTGGTCGCGACGTCGTCGCCAACGACCTTCGCGAAGATTATCTGCGCGCCCGCCTCGAGACGCGCAGCGACGGCACCCTTTTCGCTAACCCCGTCGATCACCAGGACAGCTCGTTGCTTGGGAATCTCGCTGCGGCACGGGCGCTTGTGATCCGCGCCCCCTTCGCGCCCGCGGCCGCCGCCGGTTCGATTTGCGACATCCTGCGGCTGCCGGACTAAAGGCCAGATCCGCCCGATTTCGCGAGCGCGGACTTTGTTGACGATAAATTAAGTGGTTGCAGAACACATATGGAACAGATAGTGTTCGTTCATGATTTGTTTCTGACGGCTTCGGATTAGGGTTTCAGGCTCCACAGTCTCAAATCTAGACGTCTCGGAATCGAACGACACCAAACCGGGGACTGGACGAGATGCTCACGCGCAAACAATACGAACTCCTGCGATTCATCAGCGAGCGCCTGAAGGAGTCGGGTGTGCCGCCCTCCTTCGACGAGATGAAGGACGCACTCGATCTGCGCTCCAAGTCCGGTATCCACCGCCTCATTACGGCGCTGGAGGAGCGCGGCTTCATCCGACGGCTTCCCAACCGCGCCCGCGCCATCGAGGTGATCAAGCTGCCGGAGCTGTCGGCAGGCAACGGCAATAGCCGGCGAGGCTTCACACCCAGCGTCATCGAGGGGACTTTAGGCAGGGTCCGCACCAGCAGCGGCAGCGCCGGCGCGGAGGACGAGGGCAACCGTCCCGTAGCCGTCCCGGTGATGGGCCGGATCGCTGCCGGCACCCCGATCGAGGCTTTGCAGACCCGCAGCCACACCATCAGCGTGCCCCCGGACATGCTCGGGTCGGGCGAACATTACGCGCTCGAGGTGCGCGGGGATTCCATGGTCGATGCCGGCATCCTGGATGGCGACATGGCGCTCATTCAGCGCAACGAGACCGCCGAGACCGGGGACATCGTGGTGGCCCTGATCGACGATGAGGAAGCCACCTTGAAGCGCTTTCGCCGCCGCGGTGCTTCGATCGCACTGGAGCCCGCCAATACCTCCTATGAAGTCCGAATCCTGCCACCGAACCGAGTGAAAATTCAGGGCAAGCTGGTCGGCCTGTACCGGAAGTACTGAGGCAGCTGCACCGAAAGACGATGAGCGACGGCGGAAGGCGCCGTCTCTGGCGCGACGAGGTCAGCGCGGCCTCTCCTGCAGGGGCAAAAAAGTTCCACGCGCGCCGCTCCCTTCACGAAAAATATTTGTGATCCCGTTTGGCTGCGGGAAGCCGTAGAATTGCCGCCAAGCAGGAAGAGGCTGCGACAACTGATGTCCACTCTGATAGAGGCCTGCGCCTCTTTAGAGCATGAGCCTTTGAAAGACGGATCCGACTTTCCGGATCATGCTCCAGGCGGCGCCGGTCGGCTATCTCGACCGAGGAGCAAACTGATGTGTGACTATAGTCTTCACGCCGTGGCGACGCGACCCGCACAAGTCGGAGAGACCCTCATCACGACGACCTTCCGTGGCACCTCAACTCGAGGCTTTGCATCTGAGCGCGAGCCCGATGTTGCGGTGTGCATGATGCCGGGAACGGAGCTGGCGTTCGCCGACAACGTCAAATACGACAGCCGATGGATCTGGACGCGGCAAGTGAATTTCAAGGTCGGCAAATTCGGCGTCATCGACAAGCACATTCCTGATCGGCACCATGATGCGATCGAATTTCCGGACGGAAGCCACGTTCTGGTGACGCTGCTCTGTGAAGGACAGCGTGCGACCGTGCTGCAGCTTCCGGTGACCCAGTCGCCGGTGGTCCGCACCGCAGAGGCAAGCACCGCCGCGCCAAGGCCGATCTCCGCCGAATGAAGTCGGCCGCGCGCCACCACAGCCGATCGACAGGGAGCAAGATCCTGCGATGCTGATGCCGATCGTCCGGCCACATCCAGGACTTGCCAGTACGAGAGTTGCCATGAAACCGGGCGACGAACGGCGCACTGAAGAACTCGGCCATCTGAAACTGGCGCTGGCCACATTCGCGTTGCAGCTCGATGCTTTCGAGCAGCGGACCCATGAAGTATTGCTCGCGGTCGAACAGCCTGTAACGGAAAATCCTCTCGCCGATGGCGGGCCCGCGTATCAAAGAGATCGCCGGCCCGCCGATGGATGACCCGACCGGTGGTCAATAAAGTCACATGGCAACAAGTGGGGCATGTGACCCAACCCGGCCGCTACATGTTCAGATTTGGCTGGCTTTCCGTTACCGCAGACGATCTCTCCGTCTGGGAACAGTTTCCCGACGCTACGTTTACGCTCGTCAAAACGACAGGAAAGTCGGCGCCGGACGAGGCGGAAGAATTCCACCTTGGCGCATTCGAATTACGACAAAGTTCGTTGCGTCACGAGAAATGAGGCTGCGCGCTTTTGCCTTCCGCGAAGCCGGCAAGATCAACCCCAAGGCGCCAGTTCGAGGCCGCCGAGCTCTCAATCTTCCGCTTGAAGATCGGCTTCCGCGGGCGTCGCGTCCACTGCCGGAGGCGCAGACAGGCGTATGCCAGGCGTGCCGGAGTCCGCGTCGGTGTCGCCTGCGCTTGCTGGCGCCCACGGCCGGTCGAAGCCTTTCGGCTTGACCGGATCGACATCAAATCCGCCTCTGGTGCGCCGAAGCGCGATTGCGCCCTGCTGCCGCAAACGCTCGGCAGCGATGACCGTGGCAGCGCATGACGTCGGCACTTGCCTCGTGGTCACCAGCAGCAATGCACGCGAGCAATCGTCGGCGAATGCCTCGGGCTTGAACGTCAGCGCGACAAAGGAGCCGTCAGCCATCTGCACCACGCAGCCGTCATCATCGCAGGAGACACCCTCTGTCAGCGAAGCATCGCCACCCTGTCTCGCATCGGCATCGGCAGCGAGCCATTCCTTGATCAAAAAAGTATCCTTGCCGATTTTCATCAAATGCAGCCGGCCATCCCTGCCACGCACGCCGACATTGTGGCCGTCGCCGGATATCAGGATATCCGGCAGCGGCGTCATGAATGCAGAGATCACCGCGAGCACGAGCACGGCTGCGCCGCACCAGCGCAGCGGTGTCCGCAGCAGTCCAAGCAGGATGATCCCGAGACTTGCCAGAACCAGCGTCCCCGATCCGAACGCGGTGACGCGCCCGACGGCGCCCGGGAGCGACGCCACCCATTCGGTCACCACGATCATCCAGTCGGTGCCAACACCCATCAGCCACCAGAAGAAGCCGTCGAGGCCAAAGGGAGCCGCAATCAGACCCAACATGCCCGCAGGCATCACAATGGCCGAGACCACCGGCATCGCGGCCAGGTTGGCCAGCACGCCATAGGGCGTCACCCGGTGAAAGTGGAAGGCGGCATAGGGCGTGGTCGCAAGCCCCGCCACCAGCGAGGTCAGCGTCAGCATCACGATTTCCCTTCCACCCCATAGCGCAACTTTGGCGGTGGTTGAATCGTCGGGCGATGCAAACAAGCGGGGCATGCCGATCTGCACCAGCGCCACCAGCCCAAGCGTGGCCGCAAACGACATCTGGAAGGATGTATGCCCCTTCCAGTTTCGTTTGTAGCATCAACATTTTAACCTGCCTTTCTATTGTCTTTCCGGGACTTTTTCCGGGACTTTGCGACGCGCTCGATGGCGACAGCAACGTCATCGTCCAGTACATGCGCGTATCTCAGCGTTGATTTGATATCGGCGTGGTTGAGCGCCTTCTGCACCAGCTTCACGTTGCCGGAATCGCGCAGCAGCTTGCTTCCGAAGTCGTGCCGGAAGTCATGGAAGCGGAAGCCCTCGACGCCAGCCTCGGCCCTGATGCGCTGCCATGCGCTTTTGGTGCCGTTGTAGCTGATCGGGTATCGCTCGCCCCTCACCTTGCCGGTGCGCTTGTTGGTGCTGGCGCAGACATAGGTGAAGACGTGCTCGTCATGATGTTGCTGGAGCGGAAACAGAATCTCCCGGATCGCGTCGGTGATCGGAAACGTGATGCGCCGACCGCCCTTGCCGGTGCGGACGATCTGCCTGGTGCCGAAGTTGACCTCGGCCCAGTTGAGCGTCACGCACTCCTTCAGCCGCATGCCAGAAGCCCGCACAAAGGCGAAGAACGGCTCATAGTCGGCGCGCATCGCGTCATCGATGGCCCTGGCTTCGTCGTCCTGTAGCTCGCGGATGCGCTCGACAGGTTCGGACAACAGCAACTCTTCCCACTTCGATTCATTGTCGAACACCGCGCCCTCGGCCTTGGCGAAGGCGAACAGCCGTTGCAGAACCTTGGTGGTCGAGCGATTTACGGTGGCGTTGGAAATCAGGGGCAGCGCTTCCCTCTTGTCCTTGGTCAGCTTGCCGCGCCTTGAGACGCGATGACCTCGCCGCCATGCGACCAGCTTCTTGGCCTCGCTATGGTCGATTGCAGTCAATGATTTCGCCTCGCCGAAATATTCGATAAGTCGCGCAAGATTCGTTTCGGTGGCCTTCGGCTCCGCGTCATATTGCGCCTGGTCATTCCACAGCCGGTCGGCAACATCGTCGATCGCAAGCGACGCTTTCGCGCGTCTCGCGGCTTTTATTTGCGCCCTCGCCCGCTCCTGCTCTGCGGCCTCGAATTTTAAGGCGTCTTTGCGCGACGTGCATTTCGTTGAGCCATGAAACCGATGACCTTCGATCTGGAAATCGAACTGGTAGTACGGGGAACGCTTGTCGCTGTAGACAGACACACTTCCCTCCTGCGGCGCCTCTCTAAAAACTCCTGAATGTCCTGTTCGGTGTATCGTCGGCGCGGACGCTTCTTGCCGCGCCCCACGTTGATGTAGCTGATCTCGCCGTCTGCCGTGAACGCAGCAAGTTGGTCCGTGGTGATGTTGAGCCGGAGCGCGGTCTCTTGGGGGGTCAGAGGTACTACCCCGCCCCGGCCGACCGCCGGGCTTTGTGAAGGGTTCGTGTCGGCCGAGGCTGTCATCAGGTCTCCATCGGGCACCCCGGCCTGCCAGGCCACGGCGCGTAAATCATGGTTCGCAAAAAGCGAAACCGGGATGCCCAATGGAAGAGGGATCTGGTTTCGCGCCACCCGCTGGCAGGCGGGGGAATTCGTTCGTCAGTAGATCAAAGGCAACTAGGGCAGATTTGGGCAGACAAAAGTGGCGAGATGCCTTTTGCCCGATTCAAACAATCGGCATCGGGAATTCGCGACGCTTACCCGACAAATTCACACCCCAAGACCCGAATACAGTGGAAGCATTAGCAAGAACGCTAAGGCGACTCATGAATCCGGCGCAAGGGACACAGGGGGACTCCAATGTTGCGACACTGGAATTGTCCGGTGAGTTGCGTCGCTGCGCAATGCAATAGTTGTGCTAGATTTCCGCGATCGCGAACAAATCATATGTTTTGTGTGGGATGTAACTACCCCGCAACATTACTTTTCAATCACTTGGGCGGAAGTTGACGCTTCCCCTCGGTCCGCTTATTTGATATATGCGAAATAGACCCAAGTCAATTGGCATATGCGAAATGATAGGTAGACCTGAAACCCACCCCATAAAGAAGGTCATTGGTTTCTCTGAAGACATGATCGATGCCGTCGATCGCTGGCGAGCAAAGCAAAAGCCAGTTCCTAATCAATCGGAGGCCATAAGGCGTTTGGTCGAGCTCGGGCTGAAGGCGAAGCCGAAGGACAAGTCGGCCCGATTTCAAATGGGATAAGCCGGGCGCCCTCACCAAGGGTTTTTGATCCGCGCATTCAGACTACTTCCTTTGCCTCCCGGAAAAATAGGAACCATCGGCATGTCAGACTGCCCATATCGGCAATCGCAAGCCTCGTAACCACGGCCATGCGTGCACCGCAAAAAGACCAACCTTAACAAGAGATCAAATGCGCGAGATGCGTCTTTAAATTCATGTGATGGGACATACCGTTGTCTTTGAATGACATTGGAGCGCTGAATGAGCCGCATCAATTTGGAGAGCATGTCCATTGATGAGCTGTGGACGTTGCATGAAGAAGTAGCGGGGATGCTCAAGAAGAGGATTATCGATCAAAAGAGCGTCCTTGAAAAACGCTTGAGGGACCTCACTCGAATAGGGCAACACGCCCGCCGGCCGTACCCGAGAGTTCTCCCAAAATACCGTAACACAGACCGACCCTCGGAAACGTGGAGCGGTCGAGGCAAACAACCACGCTGGTTAACTGCCCAGCTTCGTTCCGGAAAGCGGATCGAGCACTTCCTAATCGCTCATCGACAACGCGACAAAGGCGACCGATCGGCGCCTGTGCGATAGCGAGGCTTTGTGGCTTCTGTCCGCTCCGAGGGGCGAAGAGACAGTTCTGCTTGTTTGACCCGCTCACGAAGACGCTTCAATTCGTTCAGTTCCGCAATCAGCCTGGCTAGCATTTCCGTATGAGCGGTAAGGTGTTCCTGATAGCGGACCATTTAACTCACACCTGAATTCGACAACGGTGAAAAGCAATAGCCGGCTGACAAACAAGTTCCGCAGATGCGACAGGCTGCCGCTGACTCATCTAAACAATTCCGCGAGGAGCATAGACGAGCGGCCTGTTGAAATTGCGTTCCCCCGCCTGCTTCGCCCATGCCTCGCGGGTCAGGCGTCCGGCAATCCTGGCGGGGTCCTCTGATACTTGTAACACTCGGCTCATTGCTTTCAGCTCGGTCATGGCGAAATGATCAGCCGAGCAATGAAGAAGTCTCCGGGCTTCGCCACCCCGGAAGCAATGAGCTTCTGTTTCTCGCGCTCGATTTCCCTGTCATCGTGGCCGATCACGCGATGGCCCCGGCGATATTCCGCCTTCGGCCGGTGAGTCTCTTCAAGGCGGTCAAGGCGCCTGCCGTGATTGATAGCCATCTCAAACCTCAATTCGTTGCGGCGGGTCCACAATCAAATTTCGGATAAAGCCATCGCCCCGTTTCGCCCGCCCCGAAGCAATCAATTCTTCCATTCTCTCATCGAGTTCGGCTTCCGTATCGCCTATCACGTGATGCCACCGCTCGGGGCGCCCGCTGGGAGCGTGAGCTTCCTCAAGCCGATCTAATCGGCGGCCATGGTTAGAGGTCATTTCAAACCTGCCAATGTACGAACAGGTCGGAATCTCTAGCCTGCCCTGAAGAAATCATCTTCTCCACACGGGCATCAATCTCGGGCTGCGATGCGCCCCTAATCCAGTGCACGCTCGGTTTTTCAGAACTGTGCTGCTCCTCAAGGCGGCTCAAGCGCCTGTCATGATTTGTTGCCATTGATCCTTCCTTCCAATGCTTTGAGACGCTCCTCGTGGTCAATTGTTTCAAGGACTCGCGCATAGCCCTCCACCAGCTTCGTCAACTCGGACGCCTCCGATGGAGTCAGTTCCCCGCTCGCCACCGCTGCCACGATCGAGGCAAGGCCCTTCACCGCATCAACAGGCGCATTCATCGCCGGCAACGCGAAAGCTACGTGACGATCCTTGCGGGGCGGTACGATGCGATCTAGGCAGAGACGAAGTGCAGCCATGTCGCCACCCTTCGCAAGCTCAATCGCCTTTCGGGTCAGTTCCTCGGCCTCCCCGTCAAGCAATGCTTCCAGTGCTAGTGTCGCTCGGTTGCGAAGACCCTTGGGCTTGCCGGCGGGGTTTCCACTCTGCCCGGGCTTGAACCTGGTATCCTGCTTTTTGCCTGCAATTTCAGACTTTTTCCTCAAGACGGTCTCCGATCATTCGAAAGCGAGCGTCCTCGCTCCGACTGTTGAATTGACTCTGATTGTTTTTCACTATCCGCATTCCTGGATGGGCGCCCTCGCCCTAGCCGGCTTAACTCTCTGCCGCCCGAGCACTCTACGCATTTCGCCCGAATTGCCTTGATCGGGCTTTCCGGGTGTCCAAGGTCGCGGAGATCATTCAGCGGGACAGAACGTGGCAATTTCCCCACTTTTTGACCCGTGGCGTCGCCACTGGTGGATAGTTCTAGGTAGACCTCCGAGGCGGACATCAGGCGACTTCCGTCCTCTTGCAAGACCTAACGAGGGCCTGGAGGGCGCTCCGGGCGTAGATGTCATCCACCCCGCCGGAATCGACGGCGCGGGTTATCGTCTCACAGGCTCGCTCCAGCACATCGTCACCGCTAGCGTCCGCCAGGGCGATGAACATGGTGCCGAGCATCTGTCGAACACTTTCCATTTCGGTTGCTCCATAGAAAAACCCGCCGAGCGGAATGCCGGGCGGGCGGTCGAATGTGTCGGGAGCCTACGTTCCCCCCTCCTATATATAGGATTGAGAAATCACCCAAATACGCAACTTATTGATGTTGTTAAGTTATCCTCGAATTATCCCGGACAGAGCAAGCGTGGCCAAACGAATTGTTTGTGCAAAGCGTGGCCAAACGAATAGCGCGACCAGGTGAGCATCCACACCTTGCGCTCGGGGCCACTTAGCAGGCCATTGAGCTTCAAGAGGAATGCGGCGCAGTCTTCCTTGAACTGCTTGTGCTCCTCTCTCTTCATGACCGAAACGCCAAGCAGATCGGGCTCACAGGCACCCTTCATGTTCTCGCTCACAGCAGCGTCGATCGCCTCGACCACCTTGGGATCGCGGGAACTGTGCTCCGTCAGGGATCGATCCGGCTTAACGTCAAACCGCCAGTCAAATCGACCGAAATCGGAGAAGGATTTCACGGACATTGCCAGCGCGGCGGAGCCGGGGGAATCCTCGGTGATAAGAACACCGTGCGGCGTTTCCCAGAAGGTAGCCTCGATGCCGTGCAGCCCCGCGTCCCGGTTCATATACCTAGCGAACCAGGAATATTCCCCGGCCAGGATCTCGGCGTGATGCGTGTTCTCCGCGATCGTCAGATCCGTCTTGAAGGCCTTGTTAGCCTCGGCAAACTTTGCCGCCCGTCGAGCCGCAGCCTTTCGATGAGCGTCGCAGCAATACAGGGCGTCGGCTCGTGAGCGGCGCGGCAACTGCTTATGACAATGCGCGCAGTAGCCCTTGACGGGCTCAGGCGGTGCAGGTGCGGGTTTCGGTGCAGGCTTCTCAGGCTCCTCGGCATATTCTCCCCTGAGCTTTTCCAAGGGCACGGGCTTGTGGTCAAGCGTAAAGCCCTCAGACATCAAGGTGGAACGATGGGAGAAGGCCTCGTTGCTGGGCCGGAAGCGATAGGAAGATGGGTCGCTCGCCGACAACAGGCCACGATCGCGCTGTTCCTTTCGAGCGTAACGCAACTCTTGGGCCGTAGTTGGTTTGGTGACACCGTTTTTCGCGATAAAGCTCTGGATCAGATCAATGTCGGGCGTTTTCTTCGGTGTGAGTCGGGGATGCACGGGCGCGTTGCCGGTCATGCTGGTCCTGTGATTTGAGAAATGAATGGGACACAAACGCAACGACGCGACGCTTACTCTAGAGGGCCTCTGTATGACTCAGGGAGGTACCCAGGATTCGTTATTTCTGGAAGTGGCTACCCACCTAGCTTGGAAGCGAGGGGCGCATCAGCGAGTCACCGGTCGGCAAGTGGCAGGGTTTCTGTCTTGAACCGGCTCGCCGTAGACGCATAGTAATCAGATGCCAAGGAAGGAACTTATTTTGATCATCAGCTATCTAACCGCTATCGTTGGGCTGGGTTGGATTTTGCACGTTATCGGCGCTTACTACGTATGACACGGAGAGGCGTTTGTAGCTTCCACAAGCACAGACTCAGCAGCCATGCAAGACCCACTCCAATAATAGCCGTTAGATATCGGCTCGGTGTCCGGTGCCAATGTATGTTGGAGGCCACGACGGGGAAAATGATAGAAGCCTGGAGCAGAAACCACATGAAACCCCGCTCCTTCTATTCGAGCGTCGGCGGGCCCTTCGTCATGAGTTGATCGAGCAGTTGATCCGGATTTTCCGCGAGAGCTTTGCAGAACTTCGCATACCTTTTTATGATCACCGATATGTTGAAGCAGTTCTTATCGATGTCGTTGTTGATGGAATCCAGGACCATTGCAAAATGGGCTTCTATGGCCTTGTCGGACATGCCTGCCGCTTTGCCGGCCGCGTACTGCAACTGATAGAAGAAATTGCGGGTCTTCTCGATACTTGCTTTGTCGTCTCCTTGAAGCTGGCCACTGCTAACGAAACACTTACTGGTCAGGTCAAAATAGGCAGCACATCGCGCGCACTCAAAAGAGAACTCGTGGAGTGCTTCTTCCTTCGATAAGCCGCCGCCCAATGCTGGCGCAGCCATCAGCCCCGTCGCTAAGATCAAAGAAAGCTTGACCAGCCTCATCGCGCTCCACTCCTATGTTGCCTCGTCATCCTAAGACTGCGGGCCTCTTATTCCGGGCTGGCAAACGGGCTACCCGGGGCGCATATTCAGGCGATGGAGTATATCCTTTCCAAGATCGTAGACTTTCTGATTTAGAGCGGCCCTGGCGCCGGAGCCTCCCGCGACGGGACCGTTTCTTAACGCCGAGGTCGGGAGCGCCCCATGGCAGATGAGAAGAACCCGTTTGAAGCCTTCCAAGCCCTCATGCTTGAAAATCTCGAAAAGATGCAAGGCGTCAGTCAAAGCTGCTTGGATATGATTGAAAAGGCCATGCAAGGCTTTCCTGGTGCCAATCAAGAGCGAATAGCCGACTTCAAAACCTACCTTGAGCGGCAA
>NZ_DATMLW010000276.1:0-9158 GCF_035570375.1 Bradyrhizobium sp.
GCTAACTCCGTCGGGCAATGAGTTAAGAATTAGCCGAATTTGGTGCTCATCAAACCTCGAGGAAGCGCCTGTCATTCCGTCTCCTTAACCTGGCCGACGGCGACCCAGCGAGACTACGTTCGCTTGATCTTTTCGATAAACTCGAGCGGAAGCCGTGGATAGTCAGTTTGTCTATTGGCGTTGCTCAAGCTACGCCCCCTTGAACTGCAACACTCGCCCACCGTTTCGCAACGTGTCGAGATGGTCCGCCCACCATGTCATCAGCTTCACACGCTCATCCCAATAGTCGCCGCGCGCGTAGGCACGGCGCACCGCGTTCGGCTCGACGTGAGCCAGCGCCGCCTCGATAGCGTTAACGCTCCACTTGCCGCTTTCGTTGGCCAGCGTCGAGAACGTCGAGCGGAAGCCGTGCGCGGTAGCGTCATCCTGCGAGACGCCAATCCGGCGCAAGGCCCCGTTCATGGTGTTTTCGGAAATTGGCCGCGTGGTTCTGCCGATGCCTGGAAAGACCAGCCCGCCGACAAGATGCCCCGTAATAGGATGCAGCTTTTTGAGGATTGCAACGGCTTGCGCAGGCAATGGAATGCGGTGGGCCCGACGCATCTTCATGCGTTCGGCCGGAATGCCCCATACGGCGCTATCCAAATCAAGTTCGGCCCATGTCGCACAGCGCAACTCGCCCGGCCGGCACGCCAGCATGGCCAGCAATTGCAGCGCGGCCTTTGTTGTGGGCTGGCCTTTGAAACCATCAATGGCCCGCAACAAGCCACCGAACGCCAGCGGTTCGGTGAAGCCGCCCGCGACTTCACCTTCGGCGCTACAATGGCGCCTTTCAATGCTTGCGTCGGGTCGTTCGGCGCCCGTGCCGTCACTACCGCGAGACGGAACACCGCACCGATGACAGACCGCAATCGCCTTGCCGTTTCCAGCTTGCCTTCGGCTTCGAGCGGTTGAAGCACGCGCAGGACTTCCCCGGCGGTAATCGAGCCAATCGGGAGAGGTCCAAGGGACGCCTTGGCCATGCCAAGCAGCCATTCGACCTTGCTGGCGGTGACGGACGCCACACCGTCCCGCTTCTTCCTGGCGAGCAATTCGTCGGCCACCGTCCCGAACGTGTTGGCGAGAGATTCGGCTTGCGCGGCCTTCACACGCCGTCTGTGAGCGGCCGGGTCGATACCCTGCCGCAACAGCGCCTTGGCCTCATTGCGCCGGGCTCGCGCCGCCTCAAGCGTGACACCCGCCGGCGCCGTTCCGTAGGCACCGATGGCCAGTTTCTTCTGTCGCCCTCCAAAGCGGTAAGCGAGATACCAAAGTTTGCCGCCCGTGGGCGTGACCCAGAGCTGCAGCCCACCACCATCTGACAACTTCGCAAGCCGTTCGCCTGGCCTAGCCTTCCGAATTGCAACATCGGTGAGCATGTTCGTTTCCCAAAGAGTGTTGGCCTAAAGGCCAACAAAAAGGCCAACAATTTTCGCGACTGTCAACGAACGGGAACGAACGTACACACCCGGCAGGCATGTAAAAAGACGTTATTTCAATCGCTTGGTAGCACAAAACGAACGGTGGAGAACGAGGGAGAACACTAGGTGGTGCCCAGGAAAGGACTCGAACCTTCACGGCTGTGAGGCCACTGGCACCTGAAGCCAGCGCGTCTACCAATTCCGCCACCTGGGCATGGGGCCGCTAGTTAAGGATCGGTCGCGCGGTTGTCAAATTCGGCAAACGCCGCCTTTCGCGCAAGCACGATTTGGCGCAAAACGCGCGCCTTCTCCGGCGCCGGACAGCGAAAAGGCACGCCCCGCTTTGCAGCCCGCGGCTTTCGAGGTCGTCGTCATCCTCAAACAGGCTGTACACCCGGGGTTTGATGGCGTATCGGCAGGCGGCTAAATATGCCGGCGAGAAACCGAATTTGATCCGCAGGAACCGACCCCATGGCATCGAATCTGGACACCCTGGTCACAATTTTCGGAGGATCGGGTTTTCTCGGACGAAGCGTGGTCCGCGCGCTGTGCAAGCGCGAATATCGCATCCGCGTCGCGGTGCGGCGGCCGGAACTGGCCGGCCACCTGCAGCCGTTGGGCAGGGTCGGCCAAATTCATGCGGTGCAGGCCAATTTGCGCTACCCGGCCTCGGTCGAGGCGGCGATGCGCGACGCCGGAATCGCGATCAACCTGGTTGGCATCCTCGCCCCGGGCGGCGCGCAGACATTCGATTCGGTGCAGGCTCAAGGCGCGGGCACGGTAGCGAAGGCCGCCGCCGCCGCGGGCGCGCGAATGGTGCATGTTTCCGCGATCGGGGCGGATGAGAATTCGCCCTCGCACTACGCGCGCTCCAAGGCGGCCGGCGAAAAAGCCGTGCTCTCAGCCACCCCAACCGCCACGATCTTCCGCCCCTCCGTCGTATTCGGGCCCGAGGATGATTTCACCAATCGTTTTGCCGGGCTGGCGCGGATGTCGCCGGCGCTGCCGCTGATCGGCGGCGGCCTGACCAAACTGCAGCCGGTCTATGTCGGCGATGTCGCCACCGCGATTGCCGAGGCCGTGGACGGCAAGGCAAAATCCGGTGCGACTTACCTGCTCGGCGGTCCGGAAGTGCTGAGCATGCGCGAGATCATGGAACTGATCCTTGCGATCACCGAACGCAAGCGCATGCTGGTGTCGCTGCCGTTCCGGCTCGCCAGATTGCAGGCGCTGTTCTTGCAATTTGCGCCGGGGCCGCTGAAGCTGACGCCCGACCAGGTCGAGCTGTTGCGCAGCGACAACGTCGTGTCGGAGAGCGCGCGGGCCGAAGGGCTCACGCTGGAAGGGCTTGGAATTTTGCCCGATTCAATGGAAGCGGTTCTGCCGCAATATCTCTGGCGCTTCCGAAAGGCGGGACAGTTCTCGCAGCCGCGCGGCGCTGCTTAAGCTGGCACCCGGGATAACCCGACTGCGTCATTGCCGGGCATAGCCATCCGAAAGGACAGGCGTGCTTTCGCTCGCCTGTGCTGCAATCATTCATTCGCTAGAGGTTTTTCTTGAAGAAGCGATGGATGCGCGGGTCGCGCCCGCGCATGACGCCGACAGCAACAGCCTTTCCGGTTTTCACTTCCCCAGCGCCAGCGCGATCAGGCCCAGCGTGCCGACGATGACGCGCCACCACGCAAACAACGTGAAGCCGTGGCGGGTGACGTAACTCAAAAACGTCTTCACCACGATGATCGCGGTGATGAACGACACCACGAACCCGATCGCCACTATTCCCAAGTGATCGGTCGTCATGTCGGCGCGGTTCTTGTAAAAATCATAGACGAATGCGCCGACCATGGTCGGAATGGCGAGGAAGAACGAGAACTCCGCCGCCGCGCGCTTGTCGGCGCCAAGCAGCATGGCTGCAACGATCGAGGCGCCCGAGCGCGAAACGCCGGGAATCATGGCCAGGCATTGCGCAAAACCGATCCACAAATAGGTGAGCAGGGGAAATTTCGTGGCGTCGTGCAGATGCGGCTTTTGATCGATCTGATCGACCCACAACAGGATGGCGCCGCCGACAATCAGCGAAAAACACACCACCCACGGATTGAACAGCACCTCCTTGATGTATTTGCCGGCGATCAGGCCGATGATGACGGCCGGCAAAAATGCCACCAGCACGCCGATGACGAAGCGGCGGTCGTCCGCATTGGAAAACATCCCGAGTGCAATTCGCCACAGCTTGGCGAAATAGATCACCAGGATCGCGAGGATAGCCCCGAGCTGGATCAGAACGGTGAAAGTGTTCCAGAAGTTGCCCTGTCCGAGATCGAAGAAGCGCTCGGCGAGCAGGAGATGGCCCGTCGACGAAACGGGGAGGAATTCGGTGACGCCCTCGATGATTCCCAGAATCACCGCCCGCAGCGAATCAGACATCATAATCAATGCCTCGCGATCAATTTCGGCCGAAAAAAGCCGGGTTCTTCTCGCTTATTCGCATCCCGACCGCAACGTCAAAAAACGCGAAAACAGTGGGTTGCCTCGACCTGGAGCTTCTGTAGTTTGGCGCGCTTCTGTCGGCGGCCTGCCGCATAGGAAGTATTAAGACTACAAATCTATCAAAGGCCTTATGTTCACGCTGTTTCATCACCCCTTCTGCCCGCATTCGCGCTTCATTCGTCTCGCGGTCGGCGAACTTGGCCTCGAAACGCGTCTGGTGGAAGAGCGAGCATGGGAACGGCGCGAAGCCTTTCTGGCGCTCAATCCCGCCGGCACGACGCCGGTACTGATGGCCGAAGGCGGGCCCGCGGTTCCGGGCGCATCGATCATCGCGGAATATCTCGATGAGACCCATGGCGAGGCGCTGGCGCAACGACGATTGCTGCCATCCACCCTGAGCGAGCGCATCGAAGTGCGGCGCCTGATGGCCTGGTTCAATGAAAAGTTTTTCGAGGAGGCCTCCAACCCGCTGGTCACCGAGCGTATCTACAAGCGCTTCATGAGAGAGGATCATGGCGGCGGCCCGCCGGCCGCGGATGTGATCCGCGCGGCGAAGGCAAATGTGCGCTATCATCTGGCGTATATCGGCTGGCTGGCGGGGACGCGGAACTTTCTGGCCGGCGAGCGCCTCACCTATGCGGACCTCGCCGCCGCAGCGCATCTTTCGGCGATCGATTATCTGGGCGACGTTCCATGGGTCGAGGACGACGCAGCAAAGGCATGGTACGCGCGAGTGAAGTCGCGCCCCTCGTTCCGTCCGCTTCTGAGCGACTGGCTGGCAGGCGTGCCGGCGTCGCGGACCTACGTGGACCTCGACTTCTGAACAACCCCGGTCTCGTTCCCCGGATGCTGCGCAACGCAGGGGGCCGCACCTTCTGCGGCCATCTGTGGTGCGCTGCCGATCTGCGGCCCATCCTTTTATGCGGCGACCTTGTGGGTCCGGGCCCTGCGGAGCAGCGTAGCGGACGATGCTTCGCATCGCCGCGAGAACGCTGCGCCCCGTCCGGGACACGACGAAACATCTGCGCTTCGGGGAGCGTCCGGTGAGTGCCATCCTCAAGGAGTCGCTAACTCGACAGGCATCCCTGCTCGGCTTCGACTGCATCGGCGTGACCGATCCCGGCGCGATTGCACAAGCCGGCCGCCATTTCCGCGAATTCCTCGATTCAGGCGCCCATGGCGACATGGAGTGGCTCGCGGCAAATCCGGAACGCCGCAGCGATCCGCGCACCCTATGGTCGCAAGTTCGCTCCGTGATCATGCTGGGGGTCAATTACGCACCCGATGAAGATCCGCTCGCGATCCTGCAACAGCGCACGCGCGGCGCGATCTCGGTCTACGCCCAGGGCGACGACTATCACGACGTGATCAGGAAGCGGCTGAAGGCGCTGGCGCGATGGCTGGTCGCTGCAGGTGGCGGCGACGTCAAGGTGTTCGTCGACACCGCAGCGATCATGGAAAAGCCGCTGGCCCAAGCGGCGGGGCTCGGCTGGCAGGGCAAGCACACCAACCTTGTGTCGCGGCAATTCGGATCGTGGCTGTTTCTGGGCGTGATCTTCACCACGTCCGAACTGCCGCGCGATGAAGCCGACATTGATCACTGCGGCTCGTGCCGCGCTTGCCTCGACATCTGCCCGACCGCGGCCTTTCCGGCCCCCTACAAGCTCGACGCGCGGCGCTGCATTTCCTATCTCACCATCGAGAACAAGGGGCCGATTCCGCGCGAATTCCGCAAGGCGATGGGTAACCGCATCTATGGCTGCGACGATTGCCTGGCGGTCTGTCCCTGGAACAAATTCGCGCAAGCCTCGCATGAGGCCAAACTGGCGCCGCGAGGCGGGTTGCGCGCGCCCGATCTTGCCGCACTTGCGCGGCTCGATGACGCTTCGTTTCGCGCCCTGTTTGCGAAATCGCCGGTCAAGCGCACCGGGCGCGATCGCTTCATCCGCAATGTGCTGATTGCGATCGGCAACTCCAACGACCGCGCGCTGGCAGCCGAAGCCGAACGATTGCTCGGCGATGCAAGCGAATTGGTGCGCGGCGCCGCCGTGTGGGCGTTGTCGCAATTACTGCCGCCGAACGAGTTTGCGAGCCTTGCATCAAGGGCCGCGCCGGCCGAGATCGATGCGAGCGTCAAGGCGGAATGGCATCTCTCTTAGAGAAACTCAGCCCATCTCTGCCACTGCCGCAATGATTCGCGCGATGTCCTGGGGCCGCGACAGGCGATGATCGCCGTCCTGGATCATGGTCAGCACCACATCATCGGCCGGCAGCCGGTGCACGAGCGCAAAAGCGTGGCGCCAGGGTACGTCGGGATCCTGCGCTCCCTGCAAAATGCGAACCGGGCATCCGACCTCGATGGCGCTCCCCAAAAGGAGATGCTTGCGGCCCTCTTCGATCAGGTTGCGGGTGATCGGATAGGGATCGCCATATTCGGAGGGGCGCAGCCAGATTCCCTTTGTTTCGATTTCCTGCCGGATTTTTGGCGAAAAATCCTTCCACATCAGCTCTTCGGTGAAGTCGGGCGCCGGCGCGATCAAGACGAGGCCGGCGAGCGAGGCGCGAGGGGCCGGACGAGCGGCGACTTCGCGCGCCAGCAACAGCGCCATCCAGCCCCCCATCGAGGAACCGATCACCACCTGGGGTCCGTCGCAAAAGTCCTCGAACACCGCGACGCTCTCTTCCAGCCAGCGCCCGATGGTGCCGTCGACAAAATCGCCGCCGGATTCGCCATGACCGGAATAATCGAACCTGACGCAGGCGCGATTTTGCGTCTCCGCCCACGCGTCCAACGCCAGCGCCTTGGTGCCCTGCATGTCGGACTTGAAGCCGCCGAGCCAGAACAACCCCGGCGAGCCGCCGGCGCGGGCGCGGACCGCGATTCGGCGCGTTTCGTTCGCGTTTCCGACCTCGATGAAGCCGGGATTTTGTTCGATTGTCGCGGAACCGGTCATGGATGGGCACTTTCGGTTTGTTCTGTTTGAGTGAGCCGGAGCGGTCCGTCAACGAAGCACCGCCGATACCGCCGATCTTTGATCCCTTTACCGCAAGCGGCAGACTTTTCCTTTGAGATTTCGGATCGATAAAGCCCGGCTGGAATCACCGCCTCGCTGTGGAGGCCAGCAAATCTCGAAAAACGGCACCCGTGCTAGCGCCGCTTGCGGAGCGCACCTGCTCGCTTTATCTGCGGTCGTGAACCATTTACGAGGAACGGCGTTGTCGGCGTGGCCAAAATGCCTCGCATTTGATGCTTTTTTTGTCGCTGCGACGCCACTTGGCTTGCCCGCGAAGCTTTAATCCTTCAAACTACAATCTTCGTTCACAACTTTGGAGAAGTACCCATTCGCCGTCCCAACAGAGCTCCGCCCGCTGCTACCAAAGACGGGCCGCGTACCAATGATGAAATCCGCAACGCACAGGTCCAGCTGATCGATCAGAACGGCACCAACCAGGGCACCGTCGAGACGATCCTCGCCATCAGGATGGCGCTCGAAGCCGGCATGGACCTGGTGGAAATCTCGCCCAATAACAATCCTCCCGTTTGCAAGATCATGGACTACGGGAAATTCAAGTATTCGGCGCAAAAGAAAGCGGCTGAAGCCCGCAAAAAGCAGAAGATCGTCGAGATCAAGGAGATCAAGCTCCGGCCGATGATCGACGACCACGACTACGACGTGAAGATGCGCGCCATGCAGCGCTTCTTCGAAGAAGGCGACAAGGTCAAGGTCACCTTGCGCTATCGTGGCCGTGAAATGGCGCATCAGGAAATCGGCACCAAGCTTTTGGACAAGGTCAAAAGCGATGTCGCGGAGTTCGCCAAGGTCGAACAGGACGCGCGTTTCGAAGGCCGCCAGGTGGTAATGGTTCTGGCGCCACGCTGATCGGGCCGATCAGCGCGCGTTTTTCGAGCGAAGTGGATGCCGGTTCGCAAAGCGATTGAGGCCCTGGTTCTGATTCAACCAGAACGATCGGAACGAACAATCGTCCCCGCTTTGGCGGGGACGATTCGCGGAGGAACCCTTAGATCTTTGTTGAGCATGATCTCCGCGCAAATGCGTTCCGCGTTTGTCGCGAGGGGAAACCGGATTTCACGTTTCCGGATCATGCTCTAGCCTCGGCTTGCCTGCCAGATGCCGCTGCAGCGGTCGCCCGAGATGATACCGCTCCACCTGCCCGCACCGGCATTGCCGACAAGCCGGCCGGTGCCGCTGGCCGCGGACAATCCGAGGCTGATCCGCACCGAGACATAGCCGGCAGCGCTGATGCCACCGGTCACCTTGCCGCCTCCGGCGGAAATAAGCCGTCTGCCCGAGACGATGAACGGAGCACTGTTGGTCGAGCTGCAATTGCCCGCGCGCGTCACGAACACCACGTTCCAGTTGCCGTCAAAGGCCCCGGCCGAGCGCACGGCCCTCGCGTCCGCTGCACTGGGCGCCGCGGCTGCGCCTGCAAGAACGATCAGGGCGAATATCCGAAGCCAGGCGCCGGTGCGACGGAAAAGACGTGCGGAAATGGCAAATGATCGGACCGACATTGTCGTTTTCACCCGTTTTTTCGAAGTGCCGCTTGCCGGCGATTTACGATTCGTCGCTTCAGCTAATTTCGCGGTTCATCGTTGCCAAGGCCTGACAGTTCTGCGATAAGCGCGACCTTCATCGCCCGGCTGATCAAGGGCTGCCGTGGCGATGTCTGGTGCGGATTGTCGCTTTTCGCGATAATCTTTAGCACTTTCAACGCTCTAGCGAGCATTTTCAGTCGGGAAGCCGCCCCCTGGGCGGGTTTTTCCACGGCAACAGGAGAGCCAAATGCCCAAGCTGAAGACCAAATCGGGCGCAAAAAAGCGTTTCAAGGTGACCGCCACCGGCAAAGTGATGCACGCCCAGCGCGGCAAGCGTCACGGCATGATCAAGCGGACGAAGAAGCAGATTCGCCAGTTGCGCGGCACCCGGGTGCTGTTCAAGACCGACGGCGACAACGTCAAGAAATATTTCCTGCCCAACGCCTGATCGCGCGCCGCGTCCCTCGCCGCTACTCGTCACCCATTTTTCACCGTCAAGGAGACCCGTGATGTCTCGCGTCAAACGCGGTGTGACCTCTCACGCCAAGCACAAGAAAGTCTACAAGGCCGCCAAGGGCTATTATGGCCGCCGCAAGAACACGATCCGCGCCGCGAAGCCCGCAGTCGAAAAGGCGGCTCAATATGCCTTC
>NZ_DATMLW010000277.1:0-20901 GCF_035570375.1 Bradyrhizobium sp.
TCCGCCGATATGCCAGGCGCTGGCTGGTCGAACGCTTCTTCGCCTGGATTCAGTGGCGCCGGCGCCTGCTGGTCCGCTGGGAGTTCTATCCTCAAAACTTTCTCGGTTTCGTTCAACTCGCTTGCCTACTTATCCTCTTCAAGCAATTTTGAGATAGGTTCTAGAAAACAATGACTTACTAGTGTCCTTTCGATTCCGAAGTTCGCAAACGAGGTGGCGGCAAAATGATGCGAACTTCGGAATCGGGACACTAGCCGTGCCTTAAGTTGAAATACCCCGAATGTGCGACGCAGACGGGGTAACCAACAGGAGACCTCGAACGAGGATCCATCCGTCGCTTTCTGGAGGAATTCCCCGATGCATCGTATTTTCCTGGCTGCTGGCTTCGTGATGGCCGGCCTGTTGTCCTTCGGCCACGCGGTCCTTGCGCAAGATGCCAGTCAGCCCGTCTATATCGTGACCTATGTCGAGGTCGTGCCGAGCTCGGTTGCCGATGCGCGGCAGTTGATTATCAACTACGCCAACGAGGCGCGAAAAGCCTCCGGCGCGGTTGCGGCCGAGGCGCTGCAGCGCATTTCCGACCCCAATCATTTCGCCCTGATCGAGCAATGGCAGTCGCAGGCCGCCAAGCAGGCGTTTGCCGCGACGCCTTCGGTCACGACCTTCCGTGCTGCGCTCAACCCCCTGCAGAGCGCGGCCTATGACGAGCGCATTCATGCAGCTCTTTCGGTCGGCTCGGCGAAGCCGATTTCGGGTGATGCCATCGTGATCCTGACCCACGTCGATGTCGTGCCGACGCAGGTTGAGCCGGGCACCGCCAAGGTGAAAGGCTTTACGGAGGAGGGCAGGAACGCGCCGGGTAACCTCCGCTTCGACGACGTGGTCCAGGCCAACCGGAAGAATCATTTCACGCTGATCGAAAGCTGGGAAAAGCCCGCCGACAAGAACGCCTGGATCTCGACCAAGACCGCGCGGGCCTTCCGCGAGGAATTGCAGCCGATGAGCGGTGCGCTTTACGACGAGCGTGTCTACAAGCCGGTACGCTGATCGCAGTGTCCAGGCCGGCACGAAAAACAACGGCGGGAAAGCAATTTCCCGTCGTTGCTTTGCGGGAGTGATGGTAGCATCTGCTGGAAGCATCGATCGCGCGTGCAATGACAATGGAACGTGCCACCGCCGAGGTCGCGATCGAGCCTGCGCCAGAGCGACTCGCGCCGTCGGTTCGCCGGGGCATCTTTCTCTATCTCGGCATCCTGATCGTCCTTTTGGCCTTCGGCGGCCCGTCCGGCGGCCTGATCGATATTCCGATCAGTTTCTTCCTCAAGAACCGATTGCATCTGGAGGCGCATCAGGTCGCCCATTTCCGCCTCATCGCGGCGATCCCGCTTTATCTGTCGTTTGCGTTCGGATTCATCCGCGACATGTGGAATCCGCTTGGCCTGCGTGACCGCGGGTTCATGCTGGTGTTTGGCGGTCTTTGCGCGTTGCTCTATCTCGGCTTTGCGTTTCTGCCGATGACTTACGCCTCGCTGCTCGTTGCGGTGATCGTGCTGACGACCTCGTTCCTGTTCGTAGCCAGTGCCCAGAACGGGCTGGCCTCGACCATCGGCCAGCAGCATGCGATGACCGGCCAGATCAGCGCCGCTTGGAACGTGTTTACGTCGATTCCGCTGGTTGCGGCCTTGTTGGCCGGCGGCTGGCTTTCGGGTTTGCTCGAGGACAGGAACGCCGATTCCGCGACACGCGTCCTGTTCGTCGCCGGCGCCGTGATCATGGCGGCGGTGAGCCTGTTCGCGCTGTGGAAGCCGAAAGACGTGTTCGAAAATGTTCACGCCGAACATGGAAGCGACGTGCATCCGCTTGCCGACATCAAGCGGCTGTTCGGCGAGTGGCGGATCTATCCGGCGATGGCGATCTGGCTGTTGTGGAATTTCGCGCCCGGGTCGACCACGCCGCTGCAGTATCATCTGCAGAACAATCTCCACGCCACCGACGCCCAATGGGGGCAGTGGAACGCGATTTTTGCCGCATCCTTCATCCCGACCTTCATCGTTTACGGCTTTTTGTGTCGTCGCTTTCCGTTAAGGACGCTTCTGCTGTGGGGGACGGTCATTGCCGTGCCCCAGATGGTCCCTCTGCTCTTCATTGATTCGGTGACGGGCGCCTTGGTCGCCGCTGTGCCGATGGGCTTGATGGGCGGCCTTGCCACCGGCGCTTACATGGATCTGATCATTCGTTCTTGTCCCAGAGGCTTGCAGGGGACCACACTGATGATGTCGAGCAGCCTTTATTTCGTCATCTCGCGATTTGGCGACCTTCTCGGAACCACGCTCTATGATCGCTATGGCGGGTTTACTGTCTGCGTCATCGCGATCACTTTTGTCTACGCACTCATTCTGCCGACGCTGTGGCTCGTACCCAAAGAGCTGATCGCGACCACCGACGGTGAGGTGGTCGAAGTGAGCCGAGGCATAGAAGCGCTCAACCGGTCTTGAGCCGTGGCAGCAGGGTGAGCGCGTTGTCACGGCCGATCGCCTTGAGATCGGCGTCCGTCAGGCCGATCTGCGGCATGGTGTCGGCGGTCTCGCCAAGGGCACGGTAAGGGAAATCGCTGCCGAAGAGGATCTGGCTCGTCGGAATAAGGCCGGTGAGGGCGGCGATCGCCGGCCGATAGCCAGAGACCGCGACGTCGTAATAGAGCCGCTTGAGCTCGTAGTCGACGCCGTGGGGGAGTTTTTCGCCGAGATCCTTTGGACCGTACTGGGTCAGGCGGGCCGCAACGATCGGCACGGTGCCGCCGGCGTGGCAGAAAATGAAGCGGATGTCCTTCAGCCGCGTCAGCGTGCCCGAGAACAACAGGCTGATGATGGTGCGCGTGGTGTCCTGCGGGACTTCGGCCATCAGCGTCGCGATACCCGGCATCAGGGTGCGACAGCAATTAGGGGTCGTCGGATGCACGAAGACCACGGCCTTGCGCCGGTTCAGTTCTTCGAGCACGCTCCTGTAGGCGGGATCGCCGAGCCACTTGTCGCCATAGCTCGTGAGCAGGCCGATGCCGTCGGCCTTCAGCACGTCGAGCCCATATTCGATTTCGCGCAAGCTTCCTTCGGTGTCCGGCAGCGGAATCGCCGCAAACAGGCCGAAGCGGCCGGGATGGTCGCGCACGAGTTCGGCGCCATATTCGTTGACCCGGCGTGCCGTCGTGCGCGCTTCCTCCGCATTGCCGAACCAGACGCCGGGCGTCGAAAGCGACAGCACCGCGGTTTCGACACCGTGCTCATCCATCGCAGCGAGCGATTGTTGCGGCGTCCATTCCAGCCACGCCCGGCTGATCTCGCCGCCGCGCGAACCCGCAATCCGCTCGCGATTTTCCGCAAGATAAAAAGGCGGGACGATGTGGCTGTGAACGTCAATCAGCCGGCGGCTTCCTGCGCGCGCCGTTCGTGCCGCCCCGATCGACGTGGCCGCGGACAAACCTGCGGCCGCAAGGTTCGCGAGGAACTTCCGCCGGGGCATGCCGCGCGGCGAAACCGACGGCGCCTTGCAACAAAAGCAGCCGCGAAGGGGTTGAGCTCTATTCCACTGATCTTGCATGGCATTCTCTTCAGGCGGGGATCGAGCAGGCAGGACGGGCCGATGGCAGCCTAGTGTCCCGATTCCGAAGTTCATGTCATTGTGCGGCGTACTCGTTTAACGAACTTCGGAATCGAAGGGACACTAGCAAATTCATGATTCTAGTGTGGCTTTTGGTTCAGAAGTCCCTATGACGAACTCGCGAGCTGCAACGATACGGACTTCTGAACCGCCACACTAGGATACGCACCGCCTTTGCGGATGTCGATTGGCGGCCGTTTGGGAAAGAGCGCGGTCGTCGCCCTGTCGCAATCGCTGGCAATAGTTTGTAAAGGAGTTTTCGGTTGTCGGTGGCGGCCAGGATTGTTGCGGACATTCGGCCGACACCTCACTTCTGGCAAGGGACGGCACATCCGTGAGCGAACAATCGATGCTGGCGACCTTCGATGCGCGGCAGGCGCCGCAAGGCAAATTGCCCGTTCTGGCCCTGTCGGCGCTCGGAATCGTGTTCGGGGATATCGGCACCAGCCCGCTTTACACATTCAAGACCGTGCTCGGGGCGGCCGAACACCCCTCCGACACCGCCACGATCCTTGGCGCACTCTCTCTCGTGCTCTGGACGCTCTTCATCATCACCACCGTCAAATATGTTTCGTTCGCCATGCGCGTCGACAACGACGGCGAGGGCGGCATCCTTGCGCTGATGGCGCTCTTGGGCGTGAAGAAGCATCACCGGCCGACCATCGTGGCGGTCGGCCTGTTCGGCGCGGCGTTGATCTACGGCGACGGCGCGATCACGCCCGCGATCTCGGTGCTTTCGGCGCTGGAAGGCCTCGAGATGGTGACGCCCGCCTTGCAGCCCTACGTCGTGCCCGCCGCGGTTGTGATCCTGGTTGCGCTGTTCGCAATCCAGTCGAGAGGGACGGCTGCCATCGGACATTTCTTCGGCCCGGTGATGCTGACATGGTTTGCCGCCATGGTGGTGATGGGAGTCTGGGGCATCGCGCGTCATCCTGCGGTGTTCGTCGCGGTCAATCCCGCCTACGGCATCTCGTACCTGTTCTCGCACGGAATGACCGGCTTCCTGGTGCTGGGTGCGGTGTTTCTCTGCGTAACTGGTGCGGAAGCGCTTTACGCCGACATGGGTCATTTCGGCAGCCGGCCGATCAAGCTGGCCTGGTTCGCGGTCGTGTTTCCGAGCCTGATCGTCAATTATGCGGGACAGGCGGCACTGGTGCTCGAAGGCGCACCGACCGACGGCAATATCTTCTACCGGCTCTGCCCCCAGCCGCTCCTGATTCCGCTGGTCGTGCTCGCAACGATTGCCACCATCATTGCCAGCCAGTCGATCATCACCGGCGCTTTTTCGATGACGAGGCAGGCGATCCAGCTCGGCTGGCTGCCGCGGCTTCTGATCAAGCAGACTTCTTCGGAAGGCTATGGCCAGATTTATGTCGGCGTCGTCAACTGGGTGCTGATGATCGTGACGGTCGGCCTGACTGTCGGGTTCGGCAGGTCGGACAATCTCGCGGCCGCCTACGGCATCGCGGTTTCACTGACCATGCTGATGACCTCGGCGCTGCTTTTCATTGCAATGCGCGAGATATGGCAATGGAACGTATTGGCCGCAGGCCTCGTCGCGGGCTGCTTTCTGCTTGTTGACGGCGCCTTCTTCCTTGCCAACCTCACCAAGGTCGCCGAGGGCGGATATGTGCCGTTGATCCTTGCCGTCTCCGTTTACGGTGTGATGTGGATCTGGCACCGCGGTGCTGCCGCGGTTACGATGCGGCTGCGCGACTCGCTGATCCCGGTGCCGGATTTTTTGAAAAAGATTTCGGCTGCGAATGTGCCGCGGGTTCCCGGTACGGCCGTATTTCTCACCCGCGCCGAGCGCGACACGCCGCCGGTGCTGGTCTGGCACATCAAACATAACCGCGCGCTTCACCAGCATGTGTTGGTGCTGCGCGTGGAAATCCAGTCGGTGCCGTGGGTGTCAGGGCGGGACCGCATGACGGTCACGGAAATCGCACCGAATTTCTGGCGCGCCGATGCGCGTTACGGATTCATGGAGCGTCCTCATATTCCGGAACTGCTCGCGGCCGGCAAATTGCTCGGCTGCACCGTCGACCTCGACGACGTCACTTACTATGTGGGACACGAGACGGTGATCTCCCGCGAGGAAGGCGACGGCCTGCCGGCCTGGCAGGAGAGATTCTTCGCAGTCATGGAGCGCAATGCCACCCATGTCAGCGACTTCTTCAGCCTTCCCAACGATCAGGTGGTCGAGATCGGGCGCCAGGTTGCGATTTGAGCGTGGCGCGCGGTTCGCTCGCGCGCAAAGAGCAGCGGTCTCGGCTTACGGCTTCGTTACCCTGGCGACGCATGCGCCTCCGCCGCACTTCAGATTCGAAGAGGTAGTAACTACGGTCGTGGCCTTGTTCGGTGCATTGACCGGCGGGCTTTGCTTTGCGGCGGCGGCGGTCAGCCCCGCCGTCGCGTTGCCGATTGAACCTCCTTTCCCCGCTCCGACGGCCGAAGCCGGTTTCGTCATGCTGCCAACCACAGCCGGTTTGGTGACTGCGGGAGCCGAAATGGCCGTGCCGCCGATGACGGGGGCCGGCTTTGAGGCGCCGCCGATCGCGTTTTGCTTCGTCTTGGCCGGCCCGCCGATCCCGTTTTGGGCCAGAGAGGGACGCGCGACGGTCAGCGAAAGCGTGCCAATCGATATGACGAGCACCATCATCCTGATCATGGCTTTGTTCTTCATGGCTGCGATCTTGCCTGTCGTCGAACGGATATCAGCGCTTGGTCCGCGATCGTTATCCGCGCCGGGAGTCCGGATCAGTTTATCGCAGGCCATGCAAACGTGAATGCCCGGCGGGTGCAAGCGTTCAGCGCCTGTAAGGTTGCCGTAAGGAAGCCGTTTCCCAAGCGTCGCCTTAGACTGCAACATTCGGCGTGGCGGTGCTGATCGCGCGGGCGAGTTGACACGTCGGGCAAGTTGACACGTCGGGCAAATCACTGCCACCTTGGTACCATCGAATAAACCAAAACGCCCGCATCCGATGCCGGAAGCGGGCTTTTTCGTGGAGTTCCAACGCTTCGTCGTCCTTTCTGCCGCCGCATTTTCGCAGTCCCATGGGCGCATGATTTGCGGGGGACTTGCCATGAGGATGTTTCTGGTTGCTGCACTGATCGCGGGCTCGCTGCTCGCCTCGCTCGAAGCGAGAGCGCAGGAGCGCGCGGGCGATGCGGCTCTCGGTGCGGTGTCGGGCGCGGTCGTGCTTGGCCCTGTCGGCGCGGTGGCAGGTGCGATCGTCGGCTTCACCGCCGGACCTTCGATCGCACGCTCCTGGGGCATGTATCGGTCATCGCCAGCACCGCGTGCCCAGCGGACATCGCAATCGAACGCCGCGCCCGAGCCACAAGCCGCCGGCCCTGCGGCTGCGCCGCTGCCGACACCAAGGCCCGCTCATCCGTCCGTCAGTCCTACTGCGCCGGCCAACCCGCCCGGCCAACCGCAGGCCAGCATTGCGCCGCAGATGAGCGGCAAGATACCACCGGTGCAGAGTCTGGAATGATCTGAGTGCTGCGAAGCGGCCTCCAGCTTTTTTGATCTTGCCCCGTCGGGCAAATCACTGGCATATCTTTAGAGTTCGCGAGAACTGATCACTGAGCCCGCGGCTGCAAAAGCGGCCTGCGGGCTTTTTCATATTGATGCGAGGTTCGTTCACGGCGTCGCGACATCAGCACGCGGCGTTGCGCGTTCGAGCGACTACCGATCTTGCGCCAGCACATCGGCCCGACAGCCAAAGCGTTTTGAGCGAAGCGGGTTCGAGTTCGCGTAAAGAGACGCGTCAAAACAAAAGATCTGGAGTCTCGGTCCTGATTCAATAAACCGATCGGGCTTCAGGGCGACCACAACCAGCAATTGACAACGTTCTTGTTATGTTCTAGGGGTTGTCAGGCGGCATAACCCCGACGAAACGAGTGTCATGTTGCGAAGAACGCCAACTCCGGTTGCCGCCGATAATCGGAGCGTAGTCGATGCGCTCTTGAAGCGTGAGAGAGCTTTCGGGCACGTCAAAGCCAGTGCACCGATGCGCGTGGCAGCGATTCTGGCGCTTCTTCTTCTATGCCTGATGAACACCTCCAGCGCACGCGCGGATTCGGCCTCATGCCTTGCCAGGGCTGCGTCATTCGTTACCGAATTGGACGAATTGCTGGAGAAAGAACAATACTCAATTAGGCCTCATAAGGATCTCATGAAGGAATATTTTCCGCTTCGCGATTGCGAGGCAGAAGCCTGTTGGATGTGGTTAGAAGTTCGCGATTCATCAGGTCGATATCCTACTTTCCTCGCAGGAACGAATATTTCATCAGGTTCGAAAGGGACAACCTGCGAGCCTCATTCGGCTATTTCGTTGCGGAGAGAAAGTCGGAGTTAGCCGGCGCCGGGTGGATAAACAAGCCGTGAGCGATGGAAGATACCCGAAAATCCTTGGCGCGATCAGCGTGCTCCTTCTTGCATGTGCCCAGCTACCAGGCGCACGCGCAGATTCGGCCTCATGCCTGGCGAAGGTCGCTTTGTTCGTCAGGGAGCTGGATGAGCTGCTGGAGAAAGAAAAATACCACAGCCGGCCGTATTCCGATCTGGCTGAACGGTCTTTTCCGTTTCGCGACTGTGAGGCAGAGGCCTTGCTGGATGTCGTGAGACAATCGCGTTTCATTCGGTCGATACAGCATAGTCCTCGTCCCGAGGAATATCACATCCTGTTCGAACGGGATGGCCTGGGAGCCTGGTTCTCTTATTTCGTCTCGGAGCGAAAGTCCCGGGCGGCAGGCGCTGGATTCACCCGTAAGCCGTGAGCAGAAATGACATGTCTGAGAAAATCTACCTGACCCCCCCCGTCGAGTTTCGTTGTTCCCTCAAACCACACACACCAAATGGTCGGCTTCCCGGTCAAGTAGGCTTGCCCAACTTGAGTCACTGTCATTTTGGGCCCTCCCGATTTCACTTGCACAACGTCACCCGGCTTAAAGGTATCAGAGATGAAAACCCCTCAACTTTCGGAGCAGGAAATGCGATTGGAGTGCCTTCGGCTAGCGCCCCGTATGGGAACAGCCGATGACACTTTGGCGGCAGCCATGAAGCTCTGGGATTTTATCCGCAGCAATTCACAGGTTGATGCACCCCATAGCACTCAACCTAAGTGACTGGTTTGTAAAGTACATAATCGCCCATCGCGAGCTCTGTCAAAGGCCAGTACGGTCTGCGACTGCAGAAGCGTCAAGCGCACGATACTAAGGAGATCGCATCGATGTTCTTGCCTTTAGCGAAGCTGGTCCGATGTCTGCTCGCGATTTCTATCGCGTCAGGTTCTGCAACTGCGGCGTCGATTGCGCGTGCGTCGATAACGTGCATACCGTTCGATGAATTTCCTGCCGTTTCGGATCCATCGATCCGGGATCAATTGGAAACCCATGTAAGGGGGCTCCCCGGCCTCAAGAACCCCAGGATCAGAAGTCTTGACCGCCGCTCTTCATCGTCACCGCCGAGGGTAGGTTTTGCAAAGACATCCCCCGTTGCGAACATCGTCTCCTGGACCTGCGGAATGGCGTGGTCAGGGACGTCTTTGCCTTTCGAGGAACGGGCATAACCTGGGTTTTAGGGTCTCCGCAGGGCCTGTGGATGGAAGATTTGCAGGACGAGTATTCGTTTTGGGCATTTGTGACGACCGAACACACTTTCATCAGTGTGGACCTGCCTCGTTCTGGCGATATGGTTGTGATTGACTCGCCGGGGCCCGAGACACTGAAGACACTTCAAGTATGCGCGCACTGGAAATGAATAGATAAGAGGAAAAAAATGGCCGAGACACGTCAGATTGGAAGATTGACGATTCACTTTCTGGGAGACGACGCGGCGCGGCTTGGAAAGTCGTTCGACGACTCGTTCTCCGGATCGCCGTCTTTTAGAGATGCGATGGCCGAAACGGCGCGCACGCAGAGACATATTTACGTCGGCAGCTCGCTGGACGACATACGAGATCAGCCAGGCTTTGAGGGCGTTGGATTTAACCCGGACTCGGAACAGAAGCAGAGCGCGTTTGGAAAACCAGCTGGAGGCGACAGCTATTTTGTTGTAGTTACCAATAAGAAACACCATCTCACTCAAAGCAACGGACAAACGTTTCCTGGATCGAGGGACCTGTCGCTCGTTCACGAGTTCCTGCATCCCTCACAAATTATGCGCACTCTCGCCGAGACCGGGAATCTTAGTGCACGTGATAGCGAGACTCGTACCCAAATGCGTGAGCAAAAGATTGCCGAGGAGCTTGGTCGAATACCGGGGCAAGATTTTCCCGATGTACGCGCCGAATTTCTTCGGCCTTTAGAAACGTGTCGGCTTCTTCGCCAAACAATTCGAGCCATGGCCTTGTTCCGCCGATCTCGGCGCCACCGGATTCGCAAGGACCGCTTTCCCTCAATGACGCCTATCTTGAATATTTGAGGCGATTGGGCCTCGGCCAGTCCTGAGCGCCATCGTTTGATTCAACACGCCGGAAACCGGGGCCCGCCGGATTTTCTCCTGTCCTATCCAATCGACCGGTGGTAGCGGCGCGCTTGCCTCGACGGGCAAATCACTGGCATATCTCCAACATCGCAAGAACTGATGATTAAGCCCGCGGTCCGAACCTGGCCCGCGGGTTTTTCATTTTCCGAAATTCGGACGGTGGCCGCAGGGCGCACCAATCTCTTCGACGCGCGTGCCGCAAGGCGCCTTTCAAGCGCGCTGCCGTCCGAACCCAGCTTGATCACGTGAGGCTTCATGGTTCGAGACGCGGCGCAAGTCGCGCGGCTTCTCACCCATGAGGCTGTAAGCGTTTGACGAGCTCGTCCCGAGGGGGTGCGCAAAGCGCCGTCTCGAGGGTGGGCGGCTCTTACCTTTCGCTGGCGCGCGCGAACGCGCCGGCACGCGGCTCTCAAGGAGAGAACAGGGTTCGCGCCCGAAATGACCCGCGCACGTTTGCGAGGTCATGCCGCGTTTTTTAACCCAACTGTCAGCAGAGGTTACGCAACAAACGTAGTCGCGATTCCAGAGCAGGGGAGAGATTTGCATGAGCGCCGAGATCATCCAGTTCGTCCTGCGACCAAACCGCAGACGCCACCTTTCGCCGTCTTCTGCGAGAGCCCGATCAATCTTTGCCGAGGACGATCTCGCCATGGACCATGCCGACACCGCGACTTGCGAATATGTCTCGTCCTGCCACGAACGAGGCGGCCAAGACGGTAAGTGAGGCGCGGTTTGATTTTTTTTGGTCAGTCGAGCCGCGAACTCCGTTCCTTTTCCCTTCGCGGGAGAAGGTGACGCGGACGAAAGTCCGCGCCGGATGAGGCGTATTATCACCAAGCTGCCGAGGCAAACCCCTCACCCGGATCGCATCTAAAGATGCGATCCGACCTCTCCCGCAAGGGGAGAGGTAAGACCCTCCATGCCGCTCCGGCTCAGTCCAACTTCACCATGCATCAACTCGCCGCCACCGCGCGGCGCAGGAAGAACCGGCCGTCGATCGCGGCAAGTCCGGCGCCGATGCAGATAAGCCCGGCGAAATGCCTGACCTCGAGGTGCTCGCTCAGTCCGTAAGCCCCCATCAGTATAGCGCTCACGGGAATGAGGAAGGTCACGAGCAAGAGGTTGGTCGCGCCGGCAGTGGCGAGAATGCGGAAATAAAGCACATAGCCGAGTGCGGTCGAGAACACGGCGATGCCGACCGCGGCACCCCACACAGGCCACGGCGGTACAGCGAGCGTCCACGGCGTATCGACAAGCATGGCCAACGGGACCAGCAGGATCGCGGAGGCCGTCACCTGGCCGGTCGCGGTCATGATCGGCTCGATCCCCATTCGGTGAAAGCGGCGGCCGTAGACGCCGGCGAAGGCATAGGAAACGGCGGCCAGAAGCACCGCGAACTGCGCCAGCACATTGGCGCCCAGCCCTTGCAGCGAGTCGGCACTCGTAAGCACCACGACGCCCAGAAAGCCGATCGCGATACCGAGAAGCCGGTTGACGGTGATCTTCTCGTCGTGCGTCAAAAAATGCGCGACGATGACCGTCCATATCGGGGTGGTCGCGTTCAGGATCGCCGCGAGCCCGGAAGCGATGTGGCTCTGGCCCCAGACCACGAGGCAAAAGGGGATCGCGTTGTTGAGAAGGCCCATGCCGAAAAACGCGCGCCAGGCCGAAGGAGCATGGGGCATGCTCTTTCCGAGCACTGTCAGCAGGACATTGAGGATGATGGCGGCAAGACCAACGCGCAAGGATACGATCGTGAGCGGCGGCAACGCCTTGAGCTGCACGCCTGCGAAGAAAAACGAGCCGCCCCAGAACACCGACAACAACAGAAGCGCGAGCCACTCGCCCCGATTCATGCGGCGGTTCACTGTCAGCTCGGTCATTTCATTTCCACCCGTTTGAAGTGGGCCACGCGGCCAGATCGGCGTCGGCAAGTTTGCGGGCTCACGGCAAGCCGTGCCGGTCTTCTGATACGAAAAAATTCAACGCGCCACCCGATTTCCGAAAAGCGGGGCGCGCGTTGCGACAATGCGGAAACCAGAATGTCCAGGTCCATCACCGAAATCCGTTCTCTGGCGAGGAGCCATACGCGCACGGCGCTGAACGTGCTGGTCGGCGTGATGCGCAACACCAAGGCGCCGGCGCCGGCGCGGATCGCGGCCGCCAACGCCATTCTTGACCGTGGCTGGGGCAAGGCGACGCAAGCCATCGACAACGGCGATGGCAGCGCGCTCGAGCTCATCATCGCATCGAGCGTGTCATTGTCCATCCTGAAAATCCCGACCGCGAAAATATTTGAGCCGCTGCTGCAATGTGCACGCTACAAGGCTGTGTACGGCGGTCGCGGTTCGGGCAAATCGCATTTTTTCGGCGAGCTTTTGGTCGAGACCTGCCAGGCCGAGCGTGGCACGCTCGCGGTGTGCATTCGCGAGGCGCAAAGGACGCTGGCGCAATCCTCCAAGCGGCTGATCGAAAGCAAGATCGCGACGCTTGGTCTCGGTCACGGTTTCAAGGTTTTCAGCGACAAAATCGCAACCCCCGGCGACGGCATCATCATCTTCCGCGGCATGCAGGATCTTGCGATTTACAACAACAGCGACGGTGCGTTTTACCTGCAGGGATTCTACGGCAATCCCTACAATGTGCCGCTGGCCGGCGGCATGGATTATTGGGGAACGACGGTGCCCAATTCATCCTTTGCCTTCCCGATCGGGCAGGCGATCTCGCGAACGACCTACGCATCGCTGTTTGCGATCATGGGGACCACCTATGGCAGCGGCGACGGCTCGACCACGTTCAATCTGCCGGACAAAACGGGGCGTGTCTCGGCGATGAAGGAAGCGGCGGCAACGCGGCTGACGTCCTCCTTTTTCGGAGGCAATTCAACTCTGATGGGGGCGGTTGGCGGCGCTGAGAGTCACACACTGACGATCGCGGAAATTCCGTCGCATCAGCACAGCGTGTTTTTGAAGGATCCAGGACACTTTCATACGGTGACCAACGGCGTACCTAGCCTCATATTCAATTACCAAGGCTCAGGTAGTCAAGGCTCCCCCGCAACTCCTGTCAATACGGATACGAAGGCAACTGGAATCACCATCGGATCGGTAAACGGTGTTGCTAATGACAACCAGACCGCCGGGGCGGGAAGCGGTGGCGCTCATGCTGTTGTCCAGCCCACCATTGTATGCAACTACATATTGCGCATCATTTGAGGCAGGCGCCAAACAGGACTTCGACCGCGCTGGCCTCTTCACAATTGGGACGATCCTCCGGAGCGAAGATCGCGAAGGCCAAACAAATCAGAACAATGGCAGAAACAAAAACAGCTTGATGTCTTGTCAAGATTGCTACTCGCGGCTGTATCGCTTTTAAATGACATAGCAACCTAAAGGCGTAAATAGTCAAACAATCACCCACATACTTATGTTCGACAACATAACCCTGCTCGCCGCATAGAGGCGCATTTCGAGCGTCGGAATACTGCAAAGAGGTATAGACTCGCGTCTGGCCTCAGGTCCATTTCCGAGCACCCCAGTCGCTCCTAATCCCGCCTTCCGGCTCTTCTTCCTGGATCAAACAATGACAGACATCGCAGCCCTCAGGGCAGCGAATGCGCGGCGCTGGGCGAAAGCCAAGTTGACCCGCAATTTTTCCGTCGTGGCCAGACATCTCGTCTCGCCCGACGTCAGGTCGCGTTATCAGGCCGTCGCCGTGAAGACGGGCGTGCCCTGGCCCGTCATCGCCGTCATCCACGAGCGGGAATGCTCGCAGGATTGGACGGGGTCGCTCGCGCAAGGAGACCCGTGGGACCGGATTTCGGTTCACGTTCCCGCCGGGAGGGGGCCCTTCAAATCCTGGGAAGAGGCCGCGATCGATGCGCTGAACAACTGTGCGCCGTATGCCGGACGCACAGGGACTGGACCATCGGCCCCCTGCTGACGAAACTCGAGGAATATAACGGGCTCGGTTACGCCGCGCGCGGCGTGCCATCACCTTACGTGTGGTCCGGGACGGACCAGTATCGATCCGGCAAATACGTGCGTGACGGGATCTATGACCCGAATGCGGTCGACAGCCAACCCGGCTGCGCCGGCCTTCTGATGGCGATGACGGCGCTCGATCCGACGATCAGCTTCTCCGGACCCGCGCTGGCCCCTGATACTTCGAAAACGCCCATCGCAAAACCTTCTCTCACAAAACCGGCCCATGTCTCCATCGGAGCGTGGGTCGCCTCGATCTTCTCCGCCATCTTCAAATCGAAAGGAAAATAAATGTTTCACACGCTGTCGATCGGCGTCTTCATCCTTACTCTGCTCGCGGCTGGCTGGATTGCTTTCACCTTTGCCCACGCCTGGATCGTTGAGACCGGCTCATTCTGGCAGCGCACATCGAAGGCGGGGCGGAACTCGGCAACCATCGTCTGGGCCAAGCTGGTCATCATAGCGGGCGGCCTTGTCGCAGTGCTGGACAAGATCGCCGATCTTGCCGGGGATCCCACATTGACCGCGCAGATTCAGCAATACGCCACGCCGCAGATGGTTGGTTACGTCACGATCGCGATCATGCTCGTGAACGTCTGGGCACGCCTGCGAACCCTGGGCAAGTGACATGTGGCTCGTGCTCGCCAAGTGGCTGGCAGGCTTCGTGACCGGCCCCGTGTTCGATGATCTCCTTAAAGGTTATCAGGCGAAACTTGCGGCCGGAAACACGTCGGAAAGCATCGCAGCCGAACTTGCCGCCAAGGAGCTCGTGTTGCAACAACGTGAGCTGGAGCTGCAGACGCAACTCCATATCGCCGCGATTGGGCATCCCTGGGAACCCGACAAGTTGATGGGCTATTGCGTGGCGATCTATCTCGCAAAGCGATCTGGGACAAGGTGCTTGGGCTCGGCACCACCGACGGCCTTGCGGGCTTCGCCTCGACCACGTCGAACCTCATCGTCGCATCCTACTTCGCCAAGCGCGGGTTCGAGAATGTGGCGAGAATCATCAGGCGATGACCCCCCGGGATCGTCAAGCGATGACCTTGTCCAAAGAGCGGAAGGCGACCACGTCATGACTGAGATGAGCCACGACGATATCCGCACCGTCGTGCTGGAAGCGCTCGCCGAACAGCAAAGAGTCCATCACAGCGATATCGACGCCGTGGTCTTTCGCGCGATCGCCACCATCCTGACCTCGTTCGGAATCGAGGAGGAGGATCGGCGCGAACTGCGCGCGGATTTCCAGCACCTCAGGCGATGGCGAAAAAGCGTCGAGCAGGCCCAAAGTTATACCTTCAAGGCGGTGATCACGATCATCGTCGCTGGGTTCCTCGGGGCAATCTGGCTCGGCATCAAGGTGATGGTCGGCAAATGATTCACATATTCACCTTGCTTGCGGCGTTAATGATCTCATTCCCCACGCACGAGGATGTTTCCTGCTGGGCTGTGAGGAAAGCCGTCGCGCAATATGGCGTGGCGGCGGTTGAGGCCTGGGCGCGCTCGCATGGCGTCTCCGACAAGGAGATCGAGAAGGCGAGGCGATGTCTCAAGTAAGCAGGGCAAGCCTAACCTTGCTGCGCTCGCCGTCGGCGCGCGGTTCGCGATCAAAAGTCTCGCCCTACCGGATTCGCCAGGTCGATGGGCAGGATGAGGAAATCGCTGATATTCTGGCCGAGCTGCATCGCCTGACGTTCTTTGATGGTGCACAGGTTCCATCTTTCGACTGGGGCGGCTGGTGGCTTGCGTATTTCAAGGAAACGCCGATTGCCTTTGCGGGCGTCGTGCCATCAACCCATGTCCGCAACGCTGGCTATATTTGTCGCGTCGGCGTGTTGACCGGACATTGCGGGCACGGCCTTCAATTGCGCCTGATGCGCGCGATAGAAACGCTGTCGCGGCGCAGCGG
Organism: Bradyrhizobium sp.; assembly: GCF_035570375.1. Lineage (GTDB taxonomy): Bacteria > Pseudomonadota > Alphaproteobacteria > Rhizobiales > Xanthobacteraceae > Bradyrhizobium. The sequence goes on from NZ_DATMLW010000277.1 coordinate 16,043, forward strand.
CTGGAGCTATCTGGTTTCGGATACAACCCGGAATATTGCCTCAGCAAACAATTTCATCCGCGCCGGTTATCGGCTGTATCAGCCGCAATACCCTTGGGCTTTCTCAGACACTCTTTATTGGCGGAAAACAATCCGGCCCGACCCATCCCCTCATGGCACCCATTCAAAAAGGCTGTAACGTCTGTGGTCCCGGTCGCTCTAGTCTTTTGGTTGGAGCGCTAAATGGCTGTATATGGTTAGTCCGCAGCCGGCATATTCTCCGTTTGGCGGGACGGATCGCCAATCAAGGAAAGGGACAGATTGATCATGACCGCCAGACCCCGATTACCGGCACGGACGCCGAGAGAGAAGGGCGCTCCGATCGCCCTCGACGGTCTGCTGGTCATCGATTTCACCCGCGTCGTCGCCGGCCCGGCCTGCACGCAAACGCTGGCCGATTTCGGCGCCGAGGTCATCAAGATCGAAAATCCCGACGGCGGCGACGATACGCGGCACTACGAACATGCCGATCTTGCCGGTGAGAGCGCCGCCTATGTCAGTCTGAACCGCAACAAGCGTGGCATCGTGCTCGATCTCACCAAGCCTGCGGCTTGCGATGTCGCGCGCGAATTGATGGCGCGAGCCGACGTGGTGGTCGAAAATTTTTCCTCCGGCGTGATGAAGAAATATGGCCTCGACTACGCTTCGGTTGGCTCAGCCAATCCTCGGCTCGTCTATTGCTCCATTTCAGCCTATGGCCGGAAAGGACCATTCGCTTCGCGTCCGGGCTTCGACCCGATCACGCAAGCCGAAAGCGGATTCATGTCGCTCAATGGCTTTCCCGACGGGCCACCGGTTCGGACCGGCCCCCCTGCCGTTGACATGCTGACGGGGATGTCGGCCTGCAACGCCATCCTGCTTGCGCTTCTCGCCCGCGACCGTCTTGGTCGTGGCCAGCATGTCGAAGTGGCTCTGTTCGATATCGCGCTCGCGATGACCCAATTCTACGGTATGGCCTACCTGATGAGCGGCGTGAATCCGAGCCGACAGGGAAATTCGCCGAACGGATCGCCATCGGTCGGCGTGTACAGCGCTTCCGACGCGCCGTTTTATATCGCCTGCGCCAACGATCGCTTGTATCGCCGTTTGGTCGTCGACGTTCTTGGCCGACCCGATCTCGCCAGCGGCGAATTCGGCGACCGCCGGTCGCGGACCGCGAACAGGGACAAATTGCGGGCCATTCTTACCGGGATTTTCGTGCAGGATGTTCGCGAGAAGTGGGTCACGAAAATGAAGGCGGTCAATATCCCCGTTGGATATCTTCGCACGGTGGAGGAGGCCTTCAATTCACCGGAGGTTCGCGAGCGCCATCGCCTCAGCCAAATCCCGCATCCGACCGCAGGCAGTGTTCCCAACATCGAATCACCGCTCAGTCTTGGTCTGACGCCGGTCATGGACCCCATAGCGGCGCCGCTGCTTGGCCAACACACGAGGCAGGTCCTGCGCGAGAAGCTTGGCTATGACGATGGGCACATTGCCGCCCTTGCCGATGCTGGCGCCTTCGGGATGGTCGCAACAGTCGAAGTCGGCTGATATTCGGCAGCGCTCTTTCGCGAACGAGCGCGTCAAGAAATTCTGGATTGAAATGAAAGCCCGGTGGCCTCTGGCCGCCGGGCTTTTTTTGTTTTGAAGGGTTACCATCAGCTTCGCTGTCTGACATGGGCCAGCGGGTCGGGGCCGTATGAGTTTTCGCCGGCGGTGCCGCGCAGGAAGCCGATTTCGATAAATTCCGAGATCGGCAAGACAAAAGCCAAGCTTATCCTTCTCGAAGACTATTTCTCGTTGTCGTTTCGGCGGATATTGTATAGAGGCGCGGCATCAAATCACGGCCGTGGGGTTTTTCCATCTTCTGCCAGTTAAGGAGTTGTTCCATGACGCACGCCATCCGCTTTCATAAGACCGGCGGGCCTGAGGTTCTTGTCTGGGATGAAGTCAAAGTCGGTAAGCCGGGGAGCGGAGAGGCGCGCATCCGCCACACCGCCGTGGGGCTCAACTTTCTCGATATTTACCAGCGCTCCGGGCTTTATCCTCTGCAGTTGCCGAGCGGGCTTGGCAGCGAGGCTGCCGGCGTGGTCGAGGAAGTCGGCCCTGGGGTAACTGATCTCAAACCCGGCGATCGGGTTGCCTATGGGGCTGCCCCGATCGGTGCCTATTCGGAGGAGCGGCTGATTCCGGCCGAACGCCTGCTCAAACTGCCCGACGGCATCGATGACAAGACCGCGGCCGCGATGATGCTCAAGGGCCTGACAGCGCAATATCTCATCCGGCAGACCTATCGTGTCAAAGCCGGCGACACGATCCTGCTCCACGCGGCGGCCGGCGGAGTCGGCTTGATCCTCTCGCAATGGGCCAAACATCTCGCTGCGACCGTCATCGGGACCGTCGGCAATGACGAGAAGGCCGCGCTCGCGAAGGCTCATGGATGCGCGCACACGATCGTCTATTCGCGCGAGGATTTCGTCAAACGCGTCGAGGAGATCACGCAAGGCAAAAAAGTGTCTGTGGTCTATGATTCCGTCGGCAAGGACACGTTCCTGAAGTCACTCGACTGCCTGGCTCCGCTCGGGGTCGCCGCACTTTTCGGTCAATCGTCCGGAAGCGTCGAGCCGCTCAACCTCGGTCTTCTCGCCCAAAAAGGTTCGCTGTTCGTCACGCGGCCGACACTCAACACCTACGCTGCCAAACGCGAGAATCTCGTCGCAATGGCGAAGGAATTGTTCGAGGTTGTGCTCTCGGGCGCGGTCAAGATTGGGGTTCGCCAGACCTACCCACTACAGGATGCCGCGAGAGCCCACGCCGATCTTGCCGCGCGCAAGACGACCGGTTCGACCGTGCTGCTGATCTGAAGCTGGCCGGGCATGGCTCGCGTTCTCATTCCCCTGCCGGCGCGCGACTTCGATCCGACCGAGGCCGCCGTGAGTTGGCAGGTGCTTGTGAACGCCGGCCATCTCGTCGCTTTTGCCACGCCCGACGGGCGGGCGGCGGCTGCCGACGACATGATGCTGACAGGGAAAGGCCTTGATCCCTGGGGTGGGATTCCGCTGTTGCGGAATCTGCCGCTAATCGGACTTCTGATGCGCGCCAACGTCGACGCGCGCAAGGGCTATGCGGACATGCTCGCGGATCCGAAATATTTTGCGCCACGGCGCTGGGATTCCGTCAATGCATCGGAGTTCGACGGCCTGGTTTTGCCGGGCGGACATCGTGCACGCGGCATGCGCGAATTCCTCGAGAGCGAAACGCTGCAGCATCTCGTCGCGAGCTTCTTCGAGGAACAAAAGCCTGTGGCGGCGATCTGCCATGGCGTCCTGCTTGCCGCGCGCAGCATTTCAAGACGCACCGGCCGATCAGTCCTCTGCGGATACCGGACGACAGCGCTGACCTGGACATTCGAGCGCAGCGCATGGAAGGTCGCCAGGATCACGCGATTTTGGGATCCGGACTATTATCGGACTTATCTGGAAAAGCCCGGGCAGCCGGAAGGCTTCATGTCGGTGCAACAGGAAGTTACGCGCGCGCTGGCGGACCCTGCCGACTTTGTGGATGTGCCAACTGCTGATCCGCAGTACCGCCGGAAAACGTCCGGCCTGGAGCGCGATTCGTTTGACGATGCGGGGCCCGCTTTTGTGGTGCGCGATCGCAACTACGTTTCGGCGAGGTGGCCCGGCGACGCTCACACCTTCGCAAAGACCTTTGCCGAGATGCTGAATTAAGTGGCCCGATGCTTGGCCCGAAGTCGGCGTGCTTTCTTGCGCGGCTGTTAGCTCCCCTAAGCTCTAGCGGGAGATAAGGCCATTGTGCTTTGATAGAGACAAGGCCGAGGACCAAAGCCCTCGAGAACCATAAGACGATATGAGCAGAGTAATATCCAGCCGGAACTGACGGATCTTTCATGAGCATCAAGCTTTACGGGTTCTGGCGATCGATCGCCTCGTTTCGGGTGCGGGTCGCCTTGAAGCTCAAGGGCCTCGCGTTCGAGGAAACTGCGATCGACATCCTTTGCGGCGAGCAGTTCAAACCGGGTTATGACGCCGTCAATCCCGAGCATGTCGTGCCGACTTTCGTCCATGATGGCTATCAGCTGTTTCAGTCGATGGCGATCATGGAATATCTCGATGACATCAAGCCCGCGCCGCGGCTGTTGCCGGAAGATGCGAAGGAACGCGCCTATGCGCGGTCATTGGCGCTGATGACCATCGCCGATGCTCATCCGCTTGTCGTGCCGCGTGTACGCAACCACCTGGCCAAGGCATTTGGCGCCGATACCAAGGCGATCGAGAACTGGGGCAAGCACTGGACCACGGAAGGACTGGCGACGTATGAAAGGCTGCTTGGGCGGCGTGTGCCGGCGCCGTTCGCGCTTGGTGCCGAGCCCGGGCTTGCCGATATCTGCATTGCCGGCCAGGTGGTTGGCGCGCATTTTCTCAAGCTTGAACTCGGCGCCTTTCCGATCGTGGCGGGGCTTGCCGAGCGCTGCTTAAAAATGCCGGAATTTGCAACCTCACATCCGTTCGAGCAGCCCGGCTACAAGACCGCGAGCGTGCATCACTGAACGCGCCCACGATTCGTGGGATTTCGCAGGACGAAATCAGGTTGAACGTAGCCGCGATACAAGTGCGCTCCCTATCCCTTTGGGAGAGGGTTGGGGTGAGGGGGTACTGTATATCTCATGAAGGCTACCCCTTGTAAGTCGAAAGTCCGTTCGTCTGGTATTGTAGACGGTGCGGTGACGGACGGGAGTCCGCAGACCCCAAGGTCGTTGCAGACCGTGGGTGAGACAGGTGCCCCGTCCGTCAGTCCATCGAACCCGAACAGTCGCC
>NZ_DATMLW010000278.1:0-3351 GCF_035570375.1 Bradyrhizobium sp.
GCAATTGTGAGATACACCTCGCCGGGTGAAGACGGTGCTACTTTCATGGGCTACCTCGCGTCGTTGCGAAGTCCCAACCACAACCCCGAGCAATATTCGCTCTGGCCGGTGCGCAAGGCGATAGAACCACAGTTTAAATTAGCAGCTATGGTTAATGAGCACGGCAGTTGGCCGCGACGTCGCGACATTATGGGTCACCACACCTTAGCCGCCACTGGATGGTGACAGCACCAATTGGTCCTGACCTCTTCCGCACCGCCTGCCAAATGGGCCTTGAGGGATTAGTGTCGAAGCGCCGCGACCGCCCGTATCAGGCCGGTCGGTCAAAGCACTGGATCAAGATCAAGAACCGCGCGATCCGGCGATGGGGCGGGTGATGGAGTCATTCGGGCAAATGTAGGTCACGAGGTCCGGCTTACAGGTTCTTGGGGTAGGTCTCGCCCCTGTGCCAGACCTCGTTCCTAGCGCTACCGACTTGCCCCATTTGCGGGGCACCTCTGGTTTTAGCGCTACCTCCCGATGGGAGGGGACAGCGCGCGTTCCAGTGTTTTGACTGCGACCGGCCTGATCCGCTGAAAACGGACCGAGTGATAGGTTGGCTTAACAGCGAGCTTCAGCCCCCGAAATAAACCCTCTAGGCGGGCCTCCAACACGGCCGTTCGCGGGACCGATCCTCCGCGTACTGAAATTCGGTGCTTCATGCCCGGCAGCATGGGCTAAGCGCGGGCTCAGGCCCCGCTTACACACCGCCCCTGCAGACCTCAAGCCCGCCGCTTCACGCCGGCGGGTTTTTGCTTGCCCAGTGCCGCGATCGCCGCTCTACTGCAACGGCTGTATTTTCAAAGGGAGTGCGGACGTGGCGAGCGGGACAGTGAAGTGGTTTAATGGACAAAAAGGTTATGGCTTCATCGCGCCGGACGGCGGCGGCAAGGACGTCTTCGTCCATATTTCGGCGGTCGAAAAAGCGGGCCTCAACTCGCTGGCCGAGGGCGCGAAGGTCTCGTTCGATATTGTCGCGAACCGTGGCAAGGAAAGTGCGGAAAATCTGCGGGTGAAGTGAGGGCGCAGCGAGGCTCAAGAGGCGGCATTGTTCGGCGCTCAAGTCAAATACGAATACGCTGCAGCTTCGCAAGCGATTGATCGGGTCAAATCGGAATGCGTGCGGCGCGGCTTGGTTTGCTAGTCCGGGCGACCGGTCACCGCACTCCGTTTCCCTATCGAACCTGCCGGTTCACACCCCGTGGGCTTTTTTCTTGGGAAAACGATCTTGTGGCCCCAGATGTAGCCCCGATGAAAAAAAACGCCTCGCTTTCGACCGCATAACGGACTCAAGTCCGGACATCGTGCCATGTCGGCTTAGTGCCAACAACGGAAGTCGGCGGCCCCGCTCGATGGCATCGCTCGCCAGTTGCAGAACAGCGAACTTCAAACCATCACTAGCGCGCCGTCTGAAAGTCGTTCAGAGATGATTGGGATCGCGGCGTCGCACTCAACCCCGCTCTCCGGCTGCAAGGCGGACACCTTCGACCCGTAGCGCATAATCCTCGGGCCGCATCCAGGGCGGCCTTTGCTGCCAACGCTGAAGCTGCTCCGCCGATTGCGGGGGGACACGTTCGAGTGCTTCGCGCGCCTCGTCCGAACGCCCGAGATATGCGAGCGACGCGGCGATGTATTCGTAAGGGGGAGCATAGCTCGGGCGCAGGCGAACAACTTGGCGCAATGTCTGCAGCGCAGCGACGAAATCGCGTGAAAAAAACTGCAAGACCGCGCGCCAGATCGACCAAAGCCAAATCAGGGGATCGTGTGGGCTGGCACGCATTGCCTGCTGCAACCTCTCGAGCGCTTCCTCTCGATAGCCGCCGAACCCGAGTACACAACCAAGCATGCTGATGACAAAGGCACTGTTTGGATTGAGGGCAACTGCGGTGCGCGCTTCGGCGATCGCCGCCTCCCATTCGCCGCCCCACATCACCATGTGTGCCAGCACGGCATGCGCCATCGCATCCTTGTCGTCGAGCGATACCGCGATTTGCGCTTCTTCACGCGCGGTTCCTTGAACCTCCAAGAAGGGGCGATTCGAGAAGTGCCAGATACCCCACTGGAGAGACAGCGCATATCCGTAGTGGCCGGGAGCGAAATTCGGATCGAGCGCGATAGCTTGGCTGAAGAAAGCCAGCGCGGTTTTGTTCTCCTCCGGTCGGTATTTGTGGAAGTGCCAAAGGCCGCGCTGATAGGCTTCCCACGCGTCAAGTCGTTCCGGCGGTTTGCGCAGCACGCGCTCTTGCTCGGCGGCAGCCAATGCCGGCTCGATAACCGCGGTGACACTTGCGGCGATTTCATCCTGCACCGCAAAGATGTCGCTAAGGTCGCGGTCGTAGCGCTCGGCCCACAGACGCACGCCTGTAAGCGCATCGATCAACTGTCCGGTGATCCGTATCCGGTTGCCGCCTTTGCGCACCGAGCCCTCGAGCACATAGCGAACGCCTAGCTCGCGCCCAGCTTGCTTCACATCGACGGCATGCCCCTTGTAGGTGAAGCTCGAATTGCGGGCGATCACGAAAAGCCAGCGGATACGCGAGAGCGCGGTGATGATATCCTCGACCATGCCGTCGGCAAAATATTCCTGTTCCGGATCGCCGCTCATATTCGTAAACGGCAGGACAGCTATCGAGGGCTTGTCAGGTAGCGGAAGAGACTTTCGGGCCGCGCCAGGCGACTTGGCCGGTGCCGATGACAAGGGTGGACGCGCCGCATAAATCCTCACCGGCCGGTCGATGTTTTTCAGCGATCTCTCGCCGAGATCGTCGAAGGCAAAATTGGTCTTTCCTCTGACCTGCTCGAAGGCGCTGCTGGATAGGTATACCCCGCCTGGCTCGCATTCGTTCTCGACGCGCGCCGCGATGTTTACTCCATCTCCAAAGATGTCGTCGCTATCGATAATGATGTCGCCGACGGTTATTCCGACCCGGAACTGGATATGCGACCCGGTCCCTTCGGCCGTTTGCACAGCCATTTTCTCCTGAACCGCCATCGCGCAGGTCACTGCATCCACCGCGCTGCCAAACTCAACCAGCAAGCCGTCGCCGGTGGTCTTGACGATTCGTCCCTTATGGGCGGCGATCGCGGGATCGACGATCTCGCGCCGGTGCGATTTCAATGCCGTGAGCGTGCCAACCTCGTCGGCACCCATCAGCCGCGAATAACCCGCGACATCGGCTGCTAGGATGGCAGCAAGCCGGCGTTCGACTCGCCCCTCGCCCATGTAGAGCCGCTCCGATCCAGGGTAGCAAATGGGGGAAGTCTATGGGCCAAAACCCGGGCGTGTCCATCGAGTTCGCGATGTCTGCTGGG